>QBMB01000033.1:11466-42023 GCA_003241965.1 Burkholderiales bacterium
CCCCACATCCGCCTGCGGCAGGCGCATGCCGCGGTCTTCGGTGAATTTCTCGCGCGGCAGGATCTTGCCGCGCGCCACACCGGTCAGGTCGGGCACGAGGCACTCGACTTCCGTCACGCGGTTCTGGTTGAGCCAGAGTTCCAGATCGTTGAAGGTCATTTTTTTGTCAGTGGCTGTCATGTGCCGTCTCCTGCGGTGTGTTGTGTGGATCGATCTGGGGAAAGTAATCAGGCGCTGGAACTGGCTGGGCTGCGCGCCAGGTCGGCGGCTTGCAGGCGCAGGCTGTTGCGCGAGCGGCACGCGCGACCAAAGGCCTCGAAGATGGCGGCATAAAACGGCGTTTCCCAGCAGCGCCATTCGGGGTGAAACTGCACCGCGTAGGCGAAGGTGCGGGCCCCGCGCACGCCAAACGCCTCCACCACGCCGTCGGGCGCGTGGGCCAGCGCTTCCAGGCCGTCGGCCAGGCGGTTGATGCCCTGGCCGTGCAGCGAATTCACCTGTGTTTCGGGGCCACCGGCCCATGCTTCAAAAACGCTGCCCGGGGCAAAGCGCACGCTGTGACGCGGCGCGTACTGCTCGTCGGGCGGTGCGCCCTTGGGCTCGCGGTGGTCCATCAGGCCGGGCACCTCCTGCACGCGCTGGTGCAGTGTGCCGCCCAGGGCCACGTTGATCTCCTGAAAGCCGCGGCAGATGCCCAGCAGCGGCACACCTTCACGCACGCAGGCTTTCACCAGGGCGAGGGTGAGCAGGTCGCGCTCGGCGTCCAGCGGCAGGCTGGGGTCGGCCACGTCTTCGGCGAAGTGGGAGGGGTGCACGTTGGACGGGGAGCCGGTCAGCATCACGCCGTCCACCAGCGCGAGCAGGTCGCCGATCTGGTCGGTGTCGGCCAGGGGAAACATCACCGGCTGGGCCTGGGCCCCCACCTTCACGGCGCGGGCGTACTTGTCGCCCAGGAGCAAAAAGGGCATCTGGTGACCGTGGTCACCCATCAGGCGGTGGTCGGCGGGCAGCCAGACCATGCAGGGCGGCTTGTTCATGTTCTCTCCAAGGCAATGAGGTCCATTGTGGACACCGAAGTGGATCACAATCAGAGCCAGTTGAGCCCACACCGTAGAGCCACTTCACGCTCAAACCACCATGTTGTCTGAATTCCTGCTCGCCGAAATGAACCGCCTGGGCACGCAGGACGCGTTGCCGCTGCACCGCCAGCTCTACGAGTCGCTGCGCCGCGCCATGCTCGACGGCAAGCTCGGCGCCGGTGAACGCCTGCCCTCCAGCCGCGACCTGGCCGACGACCTCAAGCTCTCGCGCAACACCGTGGTGGCCGCGATCAACCAGCTCAGCGTGGAAGGCTATCTGGCCAGCCGCGTGGGCAGTGGCACGTATGTGAACGACAACGTGCCGCGCGCTGCAACCGGGCGCGGCGCGCGCAGCGGCGGCCAGCCTGCCACCCTGCAGGCCGGGCGGCTGTCGCAGCGCGGCATTGCGCTGTCCAGCACCTTCTGCGCCACCGAGCTGGAGGTGCAGCCCTTCACACCCGGCATGGTCGACTTCAGCGCCTTCCCGGTGGCGCTGTGGCAGCGGCTGCAAAACAAGCACTGGCGCATGACCTACCCGGACATGCTGGACTACAACACCTCGGGCGGCTACGCGCCGCTGCGCCGCGCGGTGGCCGATTACTTGCGCGTGTTCCGCAGCGTGCACCTGGAGGCCGACCAGGTGGTGATCACCAGCGGCACGCAGCAGTCGCTCGAACTCTGCGCGCGCCTGCTGGCCGACCACGGCGACACCGTGTGGGTGGAAGACCCCGCCTACTGGGGCGCGGTGAAAGCTTTCATGGCGACAGGTCTCGCCATCCACCCGGTGCCGGTGGACGAACAAGGCATCAGCCCGAGCGCTGGCGACAGCGCCCACCCGCCCCGGCTGATCTACGTCACGCCTTCGCACCAGTACCCCACCGGCGCGGTGATGTCGCTGCCGCGGCGCCACCAGCTGCTGGCCACGGCGCGCGCGCACGACGCCTGGGTGCTGGAGGACGACTACGACAGCGAGTACCGCTTCAGCGGCCCACCCATCTCCAGCCTGGAAGGCCTGGACACCGACGGCCGCGTGCTCTACATGGGCACCTTCTCCAAGGTGCTCTACCCCGGGCTGAAGCTGGGCTACCTGGTGGTGCCCAAGCCGATGGTGGCGGCCTTCAAACAAGCCCACTACGACCTCAACCGCCCAGGCCAGATGCCGGTGCAGGCCGCGCTCGCCGAGTTCATCGAGATGGGCCACTTCACCAGCGCGCTGCGCCGCGCGCGGCAGAACTACGCCGAGCGCCGCCAGTGCCTGCTCGAAGCCCTCAAGCCGGTGCTCACCCGCGGCGGGCCCTACATCAGCGGCGCCGAGCAAGGCCTGCACCTGTGTCTGCGCCTGCCCGGCGACATCGACGACCGGGCCCTGGCCCAGCGCATCGCGCAACAGGGCATGACCGTGCGCCCGCTCTCGGCCTACTGCCTGCAACGCGGCGATCTCAAAGGCCTGGTGATCGGCTACGGCTACGCGCCGTTGGCCGACATTGCGCGCTGCGGGCCGGTGCTGGCCGGCATGGTGAGGCAGGCTCTCCAGGGCCATGAGCCTGAGGTGACCGGTCGCAGTGCATCCTGAGGAGACACTGACAGGCCCATTTCCACCGAGAAGCCCATGTCAGGATTCCTCCGCAACCTGATGGCGTTCATCAACGCCCTTTTCTCCTGGGGAGATTCAACGCCGCAATCGCGTGTGATCACGCACTTTCGCGTCACGCCTTTCGACGCGGGCATGCATGTGCTCAAAAGTGACAAGGCGCTGCAACTGGTGGAGTGCGCCCAACTCGACTTCATGGTGAGGACGCGTTTGATCACCCGCCTGCTGCGCGAAGGTATCGGCTTCGTCAATGCCTCTCAACTCGTCCGCTTCGATCGACCCATCGGCATGTTCACCCGGGTGCGCATGGAGACGGCAGTCCTCTGCGCCGACGACAAATTCAGCTGGTTTGTGCACACCTTGTGGGTCGGAGAAACCGTACACGCAGAGGTGTTGGTGAAGATGAAGTTCAAGCAAGGGCGCCGCACCGTGCGCCCGACCGAGGTGCTGGGCCCCTGCCCGATAGACAAGCCCGCGCGTGTGCTGGCCTGGGATCAGGCGCTGATCATCGAGTGATGCCGGCGAACTCGCGCCCGAGCACCTCGCCCAACATTGCGAACGGTCGTGCTTTGCAAATCGAAAGTTGAATCTTCGATCTGCAAACCTGAAGCAAAAGGCGCCCTACCCAATGCCCCCAGGCATCGGTTGAACACGTGCTCAAGGCCTGAAAGCGGTGCCGGAAATCACGCTTTCCGTATCCGCCGGGTAAAGACCCTTCAGACGTGGGGTTTTGCAACACAGGCAGGTGCGGCAACGCACAGACCCCCTTCAGACCAACCCTCAATCTCGGCGTCACCCCCACAGGAGACGTTGACATGAAACACTTTTTCGGCATTTTGCTCGCCACCACCGCCGTGGCCTTCAGTGCCCAGGCGATGGCGCAAGCCACCCTCTACGCCAACGATGGCTTCACCGGCCAGTCGCTGCGCATGAGCGGTGACACCCCCAGTCTGCAGCGCTACCAGTTCAACGACCGCGCCTCGTCGATCGTGGTGGTGGGCACCCGCTGGGAGGTCTGTCAGGACGACAACTTCCGCGGGCGCTGCACCGTGCTGCGCCCGGGCCGCTACACCGCGCTGTCCGACATCGGCCTGGAGGACGGCATCTCCTCGGCGCGCCTGATCGCCACCAACGAGCGCGTGAGCGACAACCGCTACGCACCCCTGCCGGGTGCCGCTCCGGCGGCCATCAGCATCACCTTTTTCGAAGACGAACGCTTCCAGGGCCGCTCCTACACCGCCACCGGCCAGGTGCCCAACCTCAAGCGCACCGGCTTCAATGAACACGCCGCGTCGGCCGTGGTCTCGGGCGAGCGGTGGGAGGTCTGCGACAACAAACGTTACCAAGGTCAGTGCATGGTGCTGCGCCCGGGCCAATACCCGTCGCTGGCCGCGATGGGGATGCAAAACGACATCACCTCAGTGCGCGTCGTGTCGCGCAACACCCGCGTGGCCGACGACCGCTACGCACCGACCCCGATGCAGGCCTTTGATGCTCGCCGCCGCAACGGCGAACGCCTGTATGAGGCCGACATCACGTCATCGCGCGCCGTGCTCGCCACCTCGGGCCAGCGCTGCTGGGTCGAGAGCACACAGGTACCGGCCGAACGCAGCGGTGCCAACATACCGGGCGCCATGGTCGGCGCACTGCTGGGCGGCATCCTGGGTCACCAGGTGGGCAATGGCACGGGCAAGGACATCGCCACCGTCGGCGGTGTGGTGGCCGGTGGTGCCTTCGGCGCGCAGTTCGGCCGCGACGGCAAACCCACAACGCAGGACGTGCAACGTTGTGAAGCCGTGCCCGGTGGCGCACAACCCGCGTACTGGGACGTGACCTACAACTTCCGCGGCACCGACCACCGCGTGCAGACGGCATCGGCGCCCGGCAACCGCATCACGGTCAACGAACGCGGCGAGCCGCGCGAGCAAGACTCGCCGCGCTGAACCCGGCTCAGAGCGCGTCGCGCAACTGGTGCCACAGCATGCCCAGCGCCAGGCTGGGCGTGCGCAGCAGCGGCCCGCCAGGAAACCGGTGGTGCTGCAGCCGCGCGAACACATCGAAGCGCCCGGCCTGCCCGGCCACCGCCTCGGCCACCAGCCGGCCCGCGAGGCCCGTGAGGGCCACGCCGTGACCGCTGAAGCCTTGCAGGTAATAGACGTTGTCGCCCAGGCGCCCGAAGTCGGGTGCACGGTTCATGCTGATGTCCACGAACCCGCCCCACACGAAGTCGATCGGCGTCTGCGCCAGCGCAGGAAACACCTCGGCCATGCGCTGCGCCATCAGGCTTGAGAGCTTCGCCGGCGTGCGGGTGGTGTAGCTCACGCGCCCACCAAACAGCATGCGGTGGTCGGCGCTGAAGCGGAAGTAGTCGAGCACGAAATTGTTGTCGCACACCGCCGCGTTGCGCGGGATCAGGCGCGCGCACAGCGCCGGGTCCAGCGGCTCGGTGCCCACGATGTAGGTGCCCACCGGCATGATGCGCGGCGCAATCTCGGGCGCCCCCGCCGGACCGTACTCCGGCAGCATGCAGTTGCCCGCCAGCACGCCGAAGCGCGCCGTCACCTGCCCTTGTGCGGTGCTGGCCAGCAGTGAGGCACCGCGTTGCAGGCTGGTCACCGGGGAGTGCTCGAAAATGCGCACGCCGGCGGCCTGCGCGGCGCGCGCCAGGCCCAGCGCGTACTTCAACGGGTGCAGGTGGCCCGAGCGCTGCTCGCGCGCGGCGGCCACATAACGCGGACTGTCGATCAGGCGCGCCAGGTCGGCACCTTCGGCCCAGTCCACGTCGACACCGCGCCGCTGCAAGGCTTCCATCTCTTCATGCAGGGCATGCCGCTTGCGCGCCGAGTCGGCCACGTACACGTAGCCGTGTGCGCGGTCGCAGTCGATGCCGTGCTGCGCAATGCGCGCATCGATCAGGTCGATGGCCTCCAGCGACATGTCCCACGCGCGCTGCGCGTCGGCCGCGCCGAGTTGATCCACAAACGGGCCCTGGCCACTGGCGTAGCCCACGATGGCCTGGCCGCCATTGCGACCGCTGGCACCGCTGCCCACACGGTCGGCTTCCAGCACCACCACGCTCATGCCGCGCTGCGCCAGCTCCAGCGCGGCGCTCAGCCCGCTGAAGCCCGCGCCCACCACCACCACGTCCACACTCAGCGACTCGGCCAGGGCCGGGCACGCCGCAGGGCGTTGCACACTGGCTTCGTAGTAACTTTTCTGGTTGAGCTGGGTGTCCGAGCCCACAAGCGAGCGCGCAAACATCATCAGGCTCCTTTCAGCCGTTTCGCCACCTGGCCGCTCAGGTAAGTCCACACGAAGGTGGCCGCTGCGTTGCTGGTGAGTTCGGCGTGGTCGTAGGCCGGGGCCACCTCAACGCAGTCCATGCCCACCCAGTTCAGGTCGGCCAGTTCTTCGAGCAATGTCAGCACCTGCGAACTCGTCAAACCACCGGGTTCGGGTGTGCCGGTACCGGGGGCGAAGGCCGGGTCCAGGCAGTCGATGTCCAGCGTGAGGTAGACCGGCCGCTGGCCGATGCGTGTGCGGATCGTGTCGATGGCGGGCTGCAGCCCCGCGCCGTCCAGCCCCCGCAAGGCGCGTGCGGTGAAGATCTGCCCGCCCTGGTCGGCCACGTATTCACGCGCCGCACGCTCGCCGCTGGAGCGGATGCCGATCTGCACGGTGTGCGCCGCGCTCACCAGGCCTTCTTGCAGCGCCTCATAGGTCCAGGTGCCGTGGCCCGAGGGCTCACCGAAGTGGTCGCTCCAGGTGTCGCAATGGGCGTCAAAATGCACCAAGGCCAGCGGTTCGCCGCCGTTCTGTGCCTTCGCCGCGCGCAGCAGGGAGAGCGTCACCGAATGGTCGCCCCCGAGGAACACGCAGTGGTGCCTGGCCATGAGGGCGGCGGCCTGCGCCTCGATGTGCTGTCGCACCTCGGGCAACGGCGAGGCGTTGGGCAGGCGCATGTCCAGCGCGTCGCCCAGGTGCGCCAGCGGCGACACGTTGAACACCGGGTGGATGCCGTCGCACAGCATCAGGCTGGCCGAGCGGATCGCCTGCGGGCCGAAACGTGCGCCGGGGCGGTTGGTCACCACGCCGTCAAAGGGCACGCCGGCCAGCGCAAACGGCTGGTCGGCCAGGTGGGCGCAGCCCAGGAAACGGTTGCTGTTGTTGGCGTAAGCGAACTGACCCATGGCCATGGAGAGTCCTCTGTGAGGGTGGGGCGAATTGGAGCCACAAGATACCCCCGGGAGGCGGGGAGCGTGAGTCCAATTTGGCCCGGTGACCAGCGTCCACCGAACGCCCGACCTCACTTGCCGAACAAGCCCTTGATGCCCTCACCGATGCGGTCGCCCAGGTTGGCGCCCGCGCCCGTGCCCACGCCCGGCATGAGCGCGGTGCCGATGGCCGCGCCCAGCAGGGCCGAGCGGCTCAGGCTCACCGAAGGATCGTCCAGCGTGCCGCCCACGACCAGCGGAACCCCCAGCACCTCACCGCCAGCCCCGCGCGTCACGTCCACCCGCACCCGGCCCGACAAAACTTTGCTGGGTGCCACCGTCACCTCACCCGTGGCCGCCAGCACGCCCGAGCTGGCCACCAGGTTTGTCAGCTCGATCAGCTGCCCGCGCGTGCGCACCTGCCCGGCCAGCGTGTCGAGCGCGGTGCTGCCACCGCGCGAGAGGCCCACGGTGGCCACCGCTTTGGCCAGATCCACGCCCTCCACCACCGCGTTGTTCACCGTGAAGCGGGTCTGGCTGCGCAGCGCCTCGGTCACGCTGGCGGTGCCGGCGCGTGGGTTGATGCGTGCCGACAAGGTGGTGCTGGCCTCCAGGCGTCCGGTGAGCGTGCGGCTGGGCGCGGTGAGCGCCGAGACCTCCACGCCGCGCGTTTCCAGCGTCGCGTCGAACACCAGTTCGCGCAGCTTCGCCGAGGCCTCGGGCAAGGTCACCTTGAGCGGGCCCTGCACCGTGCCACCACCCACATCCACCTTCAGGGTCCACGCGGTCTGGTGGTCAGCGCCGCGCTGCAGCACCGCCTTCAAACCGGCCAGCGCGCCACGCGTCACCGCCACGGTGGCGTCGGCGGGCCAGCCGTCCTCATCCAGCGCCAGCTCGGCCTGCACCGTGCTGCTGCGCCCTTGTGCGCCGATCCAGGTCACATCGTCCAGCACCACGCGCCGTGGCAACCAGCTCAGGTCCGTGGCCTCATCCCGGGCACCCGGCCCGCTGGCTTCGTTGGCGGGGTCCTGCACACGCGCACCCAGCAGCACGATGGTGGCCTGCGGCAACACCGCCTCGCGCACGATGAGCGTGGCAATGGTCAGACGGCCGCGCAGCAAGGCCGACCACACCGGACGCGCTTCCACCCGTGCCAGCGTGATCGCCGGATTGGCCTTCACGTTGAGCCCCTCCAGCGCCACCGCCGGCAGGGGAAACACATTCACCGACACGCGCGCCAGCGTCACCGGCACGCCCAGCGCTGCAGACGCTTCACGCTCCACACGCGTGCGAAATCCGTCGCTGCCGGTCCACTGGCCGAGCGCCAGCACGGCCAGCAGCAACAGCACCACGACCAGCCCGACAACACCACCGGCCCAGATGAAAATTCGACGCATGGCGCATTGTGCCCAGCGGGTCACAGCGCGCGCTGGCGCAAGGCCAACGCCGCACCGAACCACAGCGCCGCGGCTGAGAACACCAGCCCCTCGCGCAAGCCCTGCGCACCACTTGAGCCGTCAGCAATCCAGCCCACCACCGTGGGGCCCACGATCTGCCCGGCTGCGAACACGATGGTGAAGGCGCTGATGCCCACGGCCCATTGGGCGGGTGGCAGGTTGTGCCGCACCAACGCCGTGGTGGACGCCACCACCGACAGGAACACGCCACCGAACACCAAGCCGGAAGCGATCACCAGCGGCAAGGAGGTGGTGATCGCCGGCACGATGGCCGCCAGACCCAGCAGGGCGTTCAACCGCGCGAGTGCCTGGCCGTTGCGGTGCCGGTCCAGCAAACCCGCCCAGATGCGCGATGAGGCCACCACCGCCACGCCCAGCAGCGCATAGAACACGGTGATGTCAGCGGCCGAGCTGCCCTGCTCGCGCAACAGTGCGATCACGAAGGTCATGTAGCCGATGTAGCCCACGCCGAAGCCCGCGTAGCCCGCCAGCGCAAAACCGAAGTCGCGCACCCGGAACACGCGGGCACCGCCCGCCGCTGAACTGGCCACTGGCGCGGCATGCCTGGCCAGCACGCGCGCCGGCCAGGCCATGAGCGCGGTGGCCAGCAGGCACACGCCCGCCAACGCCCACCAGGCCCAGGCCCAGCCGTGCGGCTGCTGCGCGGCGGCCGCCAGCACCGGCGGCACGGCCAGCGCAGACACCACGATGCCCAGCCCGGTTCCGCCGTAATACAGGCCGAGCAGCAAACCCATGCGCTGCGGCTGGCGCGCACCCAGCCGGGCCGCGAGCAAGCCCCCCGCGATGAACACCAGCGCGCTGGCCACGCCGGCCAGCAGGCGCTGCGTGAGCAAAGGCGTGGCCGCCGTGAAAAAACCGCTCAGGCCCATGAACAGCGAAGCCCCGAGCGAGCCGGCGATCAGCAGCGCGGTGGGTGAAAAGCGCCGCATCAACCACGGCGTGGCCAGCGCGCCGATGAGATAGCCCACGGCATTGAAGGTGTTCATGGCGCCGGCCAGCGTGTAGCTCCAGCCGAGGTCCTCGCGCATGGGCGGCAACAGAAGGCCGTACGCAAAACGCGTGATGCCCAACGACACGGCCGCACCCAGCGACAGCGCCAACGCGAGGCGGAGGTAAGGCGTGCGGTCGGTGGTGGGGTCGAGGCGGTTCATGGCCGGCCATTGTCGGTGCCAATTCAGCGGGTGACGACCCAGCCACTGCACCGAAAGCCTTTCGCCACCCCGCAAGCGACTTAAGCTGGTCACCATGAACGACATCGCCCCGGACCCGATCAGCGCCCTGCAGCACAACGAGCGCGAGCGCTTCATCACCAACCACCCGCAGTCCATGGCGCTGGCGCGTGCCGCCGGGCAGCACTACCTGTTTGGCGTGCCACTGCACTGGATGCGCGACTGGCCCAGCCCGGCCACGCTGTTCGTGGCGCAAGCGCAGGGCGCCACCCTCACCTGTGCCGACGGTGTGCGCTACGCCGACTTCTGCCTGGGCGACACGGGTGCCATGTTCGGCCACAGCCCGGCGCCATTGGCCCGCGCCATCGCCGAACAGGCCGCGCGGGGCCTCACCTGCATGCTGCCGGCCACCAACGCGCAAGCGGTGGGTGCGGCGCTCTCAAACATCTTCGGTTTGCCGATGTGGCAGATGGCCTTGTCGGCCAGCGACGCCAACCGCTTCGTGCTGCGCTGGGCGCGCGCCATCACGGGACGGGCGCGGCTGCTGGTGTTTGACGGCTGTTACCACGGTGCGGTGGACGACACGCTGGTGGACCTGGACCCCGAAACAGGTGCCACGCTACCCCGCCCCTCGGTGCTCGGCCAGGTGCACAACCACGCCGCGTTCACGCGCGTGGTGCCCTTCAACGACCTGGGTGCACTGGAGGCTGCGTTGAAGCACGGTGACGTGGCCTGCCTGCTGGCCGAGCCCGCGCTGACCAACTTCGGCCTGGTGCCGCCCGAGCCCGGCTACTGGGAAGCCGCGCGCGCGCTCTGCCGCGAGCACGGCACGCTCTTCGTGTGCGACGAGACCCACACCATCTCCACCGCACTGGGCGGCTACGCACGCGCCCACGGGCTGGACCCGGACTTCATGGTGGTGGGCAAAGCGGTGGCTGGCGGCCTGCCGTGTGCGGTGTACGGCTTCACACAGCACGTGGCCGAGCGCATGGTGCGCGCCAAGGAAGCCGCACCCGAAGGCCACAGCGGCATCGGCACCACGCTGGCGGGCAATGCGCTCACACTGGCGGCATTGCAGGCATCACTGGAGCACCTGCACACCACGGCCAACTACGCCCACATGCTGGACCTCGCGGCTGCGCTGGAGCACGGCTTGCGCGAGCGCATCGACGCAGCGGGCAAGCCCTGGACCGTCACCCGCCTGGGCGCTCGCATGGAGCTGCAGTTCATGCCGCAAACCCCGCGCAACGCACAGGATGTGCGCGACCACGCGCAAGGTGCGCTGGAAGCCCTGACCCACCTCTTCATGCTCAACCGCGGCGTGCTGCTCACACCCTTTCACAGCATGATGTTGGTGTCTCCAGCCACCACACGGGAAGATGTGGCACAGCTGCTGACGGTGTTCGACGAGCTGCTGCAGGCGCTTTGAGGCCGCTCAGGCCTCGCCCAGACCCACCGGCGAGGGCGCCAGCATCACGATGCGGGTGAACAGCCGGTCGAACTGAGGGTCGCGCGCGCCCTTGTCGTTGAGCGGATCGCGGTGGGTTGCAAACGCCACGTTGAGCGCGTGCCAGTCCGAATCGGTCAGCCACCTTTCGGCTTCGGGCAACAACACCATTTCTTCCAGCCGCATGTGGTCCAGGTAGAACTGCACATAGCGAGTGGCCTCGTCCTCGAACGCCGCGCGGCGCGTCTCACCCAGGTACTCCCAGGCCATCAGCAGGTGCATGAGTTCACGCACCCGCACCTCGCCCGACATGTGATCGCTCTCCAGCCGTTCGATGGTGGCCATCACGTGCGGCGCCATGCGTGCCAGGCGCGGAAACAGCAGGTCCGATTCCTTGGGGTGGTGCAGCTTCTCGGGGAATTCGTCGATGTAGAACAGCATGGCGCGCAACACGTCGAAGTAACGCTCGCGCGTGTGCATTTCACCCGCATCCGGGCCGCGCTGGAGCATCTGCAGCATCGACTTCAGCATGGCGGCCAGGCTGGCATGTTCGTCGCGAATCACGCGCAGTGCAGAGTGGTTCATGGGTGTCTCATCGGGTCTCGTTCCGGGAACCCAAGCTTCTTGCAAGACCGCTGCAGGTGCTTTGACCTGCATCAACAAACCGCCTTGCACGCTCAGCGCTGGGGCGGCTTCCAGCGCTTGAGCAGCAAGGCGTTGCTCACCACACTCACCGAGCTCAATGCCATGGCCGCACCCGCCACCACCGGGCTGAGAAAGCCCAACGCTGCCAGCGGAATGCCCGCCACGTTGTACGCAAAAGCCCAGAACAGGTTCTGCCGGATCTTGCTCACCGTGCGCCGTGAAATGTCCAGCGCGGCCGCCACCATCAGCGGGTCGCCACGCATCAGCGTGATGCCTGCGGCGTGCATGGCCACGTCCGAGCTGCCGCCCTGGCTGTGGCTCATGGCCATGCCGACGTCGGCCGACGCCAGCGCAGGCGCGTCGTTGACACCGTCACCCACCATGGCAACCACATGGCCGCCCTCCTTCAGGCGCCGCACCACCGCGGCCTTGTCGCCGGGCAACACCTCGGCAATCACTTCGCCCGCGTCTGCCCGCAAACCCAGGCGGGCCGCCATGGCCATCGCCGCGCCCTGGTTGTCGCCGGACACCATGAACAAGCGCATACCGGCTGCACGCAACTCCGCGATGGCGGCGGCCGCGCCCGCCTTGGGCTCGTCGCCAAAAGCCAGCAGGGCCAGGGGTGACCAGCCCGTGCTGCCAGCGGCTTGACTCACCAGCGCAGAGACCGTGGAGCCTTGTTGCTGCAGGGCCTGCGCGCGCTCTGAAAGCGGACCCAGATCCACACCGAGTTCGTCCATCCAGCGCAGGCTGCCCAGCGCCAGCAAGGCGCCTTGCACCGTGCCCTGGCTGCCCCGGCCCGACACCGCCTGCACGTCGCTCGCCGCATCGGGCAAGACCACCAGCGAGCGTGCCGCAGCTGCTTCAACCACCGCCTGCGCCAGCGGGTGCGCGCTTTGCGCCTGCAAGGCTGCTGCAGCCTGCAGCACCGCCAGCTCATCCACACCGGCCGCCGCCTCGATCACCAGCAAGCGCGGATGCCCTTCGGTGAGGGTGCCCGTCTTGTCGAACGCCACGGTGTCCACCTTGTGCGCGATCTCCAGGGCCTGTGCGTCTTTGATCAGGATGCCGTGCTGCGCCGCCACCCCGGTGCCCGCCATGATGGCCGCCGGCGTAGCCAAGCCCAGCGCGCACGGGCAGGCAATCACCAGCACCGCCACCGCATGGATCAGCGCCACCTCCATCGACGCGCCGTTCCACAGCCAACCCAGCATCGTGGCCAGCGCAATCATCAGCACCACCGGCACAAACACGGCCGCCACCTGGTCCACCAAACGTTGCACCGGGGCCTTGCCGGCCTGCGCGTCCTGCACCAACGCAATGATCTGCGCCAGCACGCTCTGCGCACCGATGGCACGCACCTTCACCTCCACCGCGCCTTCACCGTTGAGTGAACCGCCGGTGACACCATCGCCGACCTCCTTGGGCACCGGCATGGCCTCACCCGTGAGCATGGATTCATCGGCCTGCGTGCTGCCTTGCTCCACCGTGCCGTCGGCCGCAAACCGTTCACCGGGCAACACCCGAACCACATCCCCGGGCAGGAGTTCGTCCACCGCCACATCGGTGATGTCGGTGCGGCGGATGCCGTCGGGCAGCAGGTGGGCACGCTCGGGCCGCAGCGCCTGCAGCGCGCGGATGGCGGTGGTGGTCTGGCGCTTGGCGCGCGCTTCCAGCCACTTGCCCAGCAGCACCAGCGTGATCACCACGGCCGAGGCTTCAAAGTACAGGTGCAGCATCTCGCCGGGCTCCGAGCGCCACCACAGCCAGGTGGACAGCGCCCAGGCTGCTGTGGTGCCGATGGACACCAGCAGCTCCATGTTGCCGGTGCGCGCCTTGAGTGCGTGCCACCCAGCCCGGTAGAAACGCGCGCCCAGCACGAACTGCACCGGCGTGGCCAGCACGAACTGCATCCAGGCCGACAGCATCCAGTGCTGGCCGAACAGATCACCCACCATCGGCAGCACCAGGGGTGCCGACAGCACGATGCCGATCAGCACCGGCAAAAAGTCGACCGGCACTCCCATCCAGCGCGCATCGGCGGCCGCGTCCATGGCTTCCATGGTGCGGGGCTCGTAACCCGCATCGCGCACTGCGCGCTTGATGCGCGCCAACGACTCGGTCTCGTCACCACCCACCATGATCACGCGCGCCGATTCTGTGGCCAGGTTCACCGTGGCCTCGGACACACCGGGTTGTTTTTTCAAGGCCTTTTCAACGCGCAACACACAGGAAGCGCAGGTCATGCCGCCGATACCCAGGTCGATCTGCGCGGAAGAAACAGGCGAAGTGATTGTTTTCATGGTTGCAGCATAGGCTTTACCACCATGGGAAGGTCAAGCACAACACTTCGCTTGACCTTCACACGGTGTCAAGGATGACAATGAATTTTTCCACCCATCCTTCAAGGAGTTTCCATGAACGAAGTCTTCACCGTGCAGGGCATGACCTGCGGCCATTGCGAAAAAGCCGTGACCACCGCCATCAAGCTGGTCGATCCCCAGGCACAGGTCACGATCGACCGGGCACAGAACCGCGTTGAAGTGGTCACCACACAGCCACGCGACACATTGGCAGCGGCCATTCGAGAAGAGGGCTATCAGGTCGCTGTGTGACGCCATGTCCAGCAAAGACACCGACATCGACCGGCTCACCTCCTGGCCGGTGAGCATCGGCAAAGCCGCCGAACTCAGCGGCATCTCGCCCAAGATGCTGCGCCACTACGAAACACTCGGCCTGCTGGGCGCTGTGGTGCGCACCGACAGCAACTACCGCCAGTACAGCCTGGCCGACGTGCATTCGCTGCGTTTCATCCGACGCTCACGCGACATGGGCTTCGGGCTGGACGCCATCGCCGAGCTGGTGAGCCTGTGGCACAACCGCAAGCGCAGCAGCGCCAGCGTCAAGCGCATCACACAAAAGCACCTGGACGAACTCGCCCAGCGCATCGAAGCCCTGCAGGCCATGCAGCGCACGCTGGGCGGCCTGCTGCACCTGTGCCCGGGCGATGGCCGGCCCGACTGCCCGATCCTGGACGACCTGGCCCATCCCGCCGACACGGCGAAAACCGGCACAAAACTTTACAAGCCCGGCACATCGACCGCACTGCGCAGAAACACCCCCCGACGAGACTGAAGCCATTCCACAGCCCACCGACCAAGCTGTGGTGACTCTTCCTCAACGGTCACAAGGAGTGAACATGACATCGATTCCCAAGCGCGCACTGATGGCCGCCGCCCTGGCAGCCGCCTTCGCCGGCCTCTCGGCCACCGCCATCGCCCAGAACACCACGGCTGCTCCCGCAGCCCCAGCCACCACGCAGCAGGCCCAGGAAGGTGCCCAGGACGGCCAACGCGACGCCAAACGCGCCGAGCGCATGGCCAAGATGCAGAAACGCATGGCAGAACGCCAAGCGGCCCTGAAAGCCGATCTGAAGATCACCGCCCAGCAGGAACCCGCCTGGAACGCCTTCGTGGCACGCACGGCACCTGAAGCCCGCCCGGCGCGCCAAGGTCCCCGCGAAGACTGGTCCCAGCTGACCACGCCGCAGCGCCTGGACAAGATGGCCGCCATGAAAACCGAACGCGATGCCCGCATGGCGCAGCGCCACGATGCCATCAAGAGCTTCTACGCAGCGCTGAACGTCGAACAGCAGAAGGTGTTTGACGCAAAACAGATGCAAGGTTTCCAGCGCGCCGGCATGAAAGGCCACGGCAAAAACCACCACCACGGTGGCGGTCACCAACGCATGGGCGGGGCGATCTGACCGGCTCCCAAGCCGATGGACCCCCTCTGCTTCTTGTTCTTATAAATCTCTTAAATACAAGATAGCAGTAGTAGTAGAGGGCGCTGTCCGCTGTGGACAAGCGCCCTTTCTCTTGTTGCATCAAGCACTTGCGCGGTTTCGAAGCCTGTGTGAAGCACCCTTGTCACGAAGAAGCAAAAAAAGGACAACTGCCCAAAATACCCACCGCCTGTGGATAAGTCATGGCTTGTTCAAAAGTTATACACAGCATTGTGCATGGATTCTGGTGGGTATGGGTTTCCCGCCGCCGAAACATGCTCTGACACCTGGGCACATGCCCTCGCCGGGTGCCGCAAGGCCGGCTGTTAAACTGCGCCGCTTCACGACCGACCCCCGATGCTCCGCGTCGCCTGAGTCGGCTGCCTCTTTTGTGAGCCTGTTTCGCCCATGTCTGTTGCCCTCGCAGGAAACGCGCCCACCACCTTCGAAATCAAGAGTGCCCACCTCCCCCTGGTGGCGCTCATGCTCAAGTCGTCCGACATGCGCCGCCTGGCCGAAGAACTGGCCCAGCGCTTCGGTGACATGCCCGATTTCTTCGACAACGATCCCCTGGTCATCGACCTGCATCCACTCAATGTGGCCGAGGCCAACGCCTTGCCCGATTTCGGCGCCCTGCAAACCCAGTTGCGCCAATACCGGCTGGTTCCGCTGGCCGTGCGTGGCGGCACCATCGAGCAGACACGGCTGGCCCTGGCTGCCGGCCTGACCAACACGCCCGATGCGTCGGTGCAGCGCGCCGCACCCACTGTGTTGCCCACCGACATATCCCCGCATGAAGAGCCGGTGCAGCCATCGGCTCCGGCCCCCGCGCCTGGTGCCCTCGTGATCGACAAACCCTTGCGGTCCGGTCAACAGGTCTATGCGCGCGGACGCGATCTGGTCGTCATGGCCATGGTCAACCCGGGTGCCGAGGTCATTGCCGACGGGCACATCCATGTGTACGCACCGCTGCGCGGCAAGGCCATGGCCGGTGCTCGCGGCAACGCCGACGCCCGCATTTTTGCGCTCGGCATGGCACCCGAGCTGATCTCCATCGCTGGTATTTACCGCACCAGCGAGGTGGCCCTGCCCGACTCGATCCAGGGCAAGCCGGCGCAGGTGCGCCTGGTGCCCGGCCCCGACGGCGACAAGCTGCTGATCGAAGCCATTGGCGCCTGACGTCTACCCCATTCCTGACACAGAAAGATTCTTCACCATGACCAAAATCGTTGTTGTGACCTCCGGCAAAGGCGGTGTGGGCAAAACCACCACCAGCGCCAGCTTTGCATCGGGCCTCGCCATGCGCGGCCACAAAACCGCCGTGATCGATTTCGACGTGGGCCTGCGCAACCTCGACCTGATCATGGGCTGCGAACGCCGCGTGGTGTACGACCTGATCAACGTGATCCAGGGCGAAGCCAACCTGAACCAGGCACTGATCAAGGACAAGCAGTGCGACAACCTGTTCGTGCTGGCCGCCAGCCAGACGCGCGACAAGGACGCGCTCAGCCAGGAAGGTGTGCACAAGGTGCTCACCGACCTGTCTGCCATGGGCTTTGAGTACATCGTGTGCGATTCGCCCGCCGGCATCGAGACCGGTGCGCTCATGGCCATGCATTACGCCGATGAAGCGTTGATCGTGACCAATCCCGAGGTGTCCAGCGTGCGCGATTCCGATCGCATCCTGGGCATGTTGGGCAGCAAAACCCAGCGCGCCATCGACGGCAAGGAACCCATCAAGGAACACCTGCTGATCACGCGCTACAACCCCACGCGCGTGGCCGATGGCCAGATGCTCTCGCTCGAAGACATCCAGGACATCCTGCGCATCAAGCTCATCGGCGTGATCCCGGAGAGTGAGAACGTGCTGACTGCGTCCAACCAGGGCACGCCGGCCATCCACCTCAAAGGCACCGACGTGGCCGAGGCCTACAGCGACGTGATCGACCGTTTCCTGGGTGCTGACAAGCCCCTGCGTTTCATCGATGCCCAGAAGGCCGGCTTTTTCAAACGCCTGTTCGGGGGGAAATGACGCATGTCGATCTTTTCCTTTCTGCTCGGTGAGAAGAAAAAAACCGCCAGTGTGGCCAAGGAGCGGCTGCAAATCATCCTGGCGCACGAGCGCAATGGCCGCAGCGCTTCCGAGCCCGACTATCTGCCCGCGCTGCAGCGCGAACTGGTGGCCGTGATCAGCAAATACATCAAGATCAACCCGGACGACATCAAGGTTCAGCTCGACCGACAGGACAACCTGGACGTGCTCGAAGTCAAAATCGAGCTCCCTGACCGCAAATAACGGGTCTGCCGGTTCTGAAGCCGTCGATGGCCATCGCGGTGAGCACTCTGGGGAGTACTGTGCTATCATGCGCGGTCGCCTTGAGCGACCAGCCGCGTCCAAGCCTCAGGGCCCAAACGCACCGCCCCCGGCAGAGGGGCTGCTGGTCCAGCCCCTCCAAGGTGCGCCACCCCGCTTTCTCACAGCACCGTGGCCTTTCCCTCCCTGCTTTGCCTGAACCCCTGCCGTGGTTCGTGCGCTGGTTTCGTTCGTTTGCATTGCGCAACGATCCGCAACCAGATTCAGCAGTGAGAAACCCCGGCGCTGGGGCTGCCACTGGTTCCTGATTTTTTGATTTGGGTCTTTCCGACGCTGCGGCGAATGCCGCGCGCCCCGACCCCACGATGTTTTTGATGATTCATACGATTTCCACGATTCCGACCACGAATCCCTCTCCCCTCACCCTGGGCAAGTACCGCATTGCGGCTTTGCCGCGCCCCCTGCCTTGTGGCCATTTCGCCGCCCAGGTGTCCATCGCCAGCGGCGTCGGCAGCGCCTCCACCGCCCGCGTGATGCGATTCGACAGTGCCTTCCCCACACACGCTGCCGCGGCCGATTACGGCCTGGCGCAGGGCATTGACTGGGTGCACGACACCACCCGCCTGGCGGCCCGCCCGAACTGAACCGTACACTTCAAGCAAAGGAAACACCATGGCCAAAGAAGAACTGATCGACATGATGGGCATCGTCAACGAGGTGCTGCCCGACACGCGCTTTCGCGTCACGCTGGACAACGGTCACCAGCTGATCGCCTATTCCGCCGGCAAGATGAAGAAGAACCACATCCGCATCCTCGCGGGTGACCGTGTCTCGCTCGAACTCTCGCCGTACGACCTGACCAAGGGCCGCATCAACTTCCGCCACATCGAAGGCCGTGGCCCGATGGTGCCGCGCAAGCCGCGCTGACCCTTCAGTAGAACAAGGCTTCGAGGTCGACGCTGCTGCGTCGGCCCACGTCGGCATGGTGTGCCGACAGCCACGCATTGCCGTGGTCACGGCCCAGCGCGAAGAGCATGTCGAAGAAGCGCATGTTCGCTGCGGCTTTGCTCTCGGTGCTCAGGTCGCGCATCACTTCGCTGGCCTCGATCACGTGAAAGTGGGTGCTGGCCAGGCGGCGGTCCAGCTCGCCACGGCGCCACCAGGTGCTGCGCGCCGCACGCTCGCGCAGGTGGGCAAACATCCGCATTTCGCGCAGGAACGTGGCGTTGAACGCCAACTCCATCATCCGGCTCTTGATGTCCACAGCCGACTGCGGTGTGGCGCTGTGCTTGAGCGGCGCCAGCATCACCAGCATGATGTCGCGCGCCTGGCACTCGTGAAACAGCGGGAACACCGCCGGATTCGCCGCATAACCCCCATCCCAATACGCTTCGCCATCGATCACCACGCTGCGGTGCATGGTGGGCAGACAGGCCGAAGCCAACACCGCATCGGGTGTGAGCTCCGGCGTGCGGAACAAGCGCAGCTTGCCGGTGTTGACATTGGTGGCCGCCACAAAGAGCTTGACCGGGCTGTGCGCGCGCAGCCGCTCGAAATCGACCTGGTTTGAGAGGATGTTGCGCAGCGGGTTGAGGTCGAACGGGTTGAGCTGTTCGGGCGAAAAATAATGCGTCCACTGCAACATCAGCTGCATCGCCGGGGCGAGGCGCATGTCCTTGCCGTCGGCGGTCGGAGTGGCCACTTCGAACGGCATGCTAGCCGCCACGGCGCTCCAGAATTCGCGCAGTGCGCTGCGCGCGCCTTCCGGCCCGCCGGCCATCAGGCCCTGGGCCAGCATCACGGCATTCATGGCGCCCGCGCTGGTACCGCTCACGCCATCAAAGCGCAGGCGCCCGTCTTCCAGCAGGGCATCGAGCACACCCCAGGTGAAGGCGCCGTGTGCGCCACCGCCCTGCAGGGCGAGGTTGATGGTGGGTGTGCCTCGCCAGTTCCGGGCCATGGTCGTTCACCTGAGCGCGCGGCGCGCACGCACCGCCGCCGCCAGGCCCTGCAGCACCGGCACGGTCTGCTCGAAGGCGATGCAGGCATCGGTCACGCTCACGCCGGCTTTCAGCGCTTGTCCAGGCACGATGTCCTGCCGACCTTCGTTCAGGTGGCTTTCGATCATCACGCCCATGATGCGCCTGTCGCCGGCCGCCACCTGCGCTGCCACATTGGCCGCCACCTCGATCTGCCTGCCGTGCTGCTTGCTGCTGTTGGCGTGTGACACGTCCACCATGATCTGCTCGCGCAGACCCGCTCTTTGCAGCAGCGCGCAGGCCGCGCTCACATCGGCCGCGCTGTAGTTGGGTTGTGCGCCGCCGCGCAGGATCACGTGGCAGTCCTGGTTGCCGCGGGTCTCGAAGATTGCGGCCTGACCCATCTTGGTCATGCCCATGAAGGCGTGCGAAGCCTGCGCCGCCTGAATGGCATCCGAGGCCACTTTGACACCCCCGTCGGTGCCGTTCTTGAAGCCCACCGGGCACGACAGGCCGCTGGCGAGCTGGCGGTGGCTCTGGCTCTCGGTGGTGCGCGCACCGATCGCACCCCAACTCACCAGATCGCTGATGAACTGCGGGCTCAGCAGATCCAGAAACTCCGTGCCCACCGGCACACCGAGCGCCAGAATGTCCAGCAGCAACGCGCGCGCCATCTCCAGGCCTTCGTTGATCGCAAAGCTGCCGTCCAGGTGCGGGTCGTTGATGTAGCCCTTCCAGCCCACGGTGGTGCGCGGTTTTTCGAAGTACACGCGCATGACCACCAGCAGATCGTCCTGCAGCGCGTCGGCCTGCGTTTTCAGCGAGCGAGCGTAGTCGATGGCCTGATCGTGGTGGTGGATCGAACACGGCCCGACCACCACCACCAGCCGGTCGTCCTGGCCATGCAGCACGCGTGAAATGGCTGCGCGGCTGTGTTGCACCAGCGCCTGCGCCGCATCGGTGGCGGGTTGCCACTCCTGCAGCAAAGCGGGGGTGATCAGGGGACGAACCGCACCGATGCGCAAATCGTCGATGCGTGTGGTGTCTTGCGTGGTGGGGGGCGTGGCGTGGGTTTTCATGGTGGAGGGCTCAAACTCGCTGGGCGCTGAAGAAACGCGGCAATTGCTGGCGCGCACAGCGTTGCAAGCCCATGAGGAATTCATGGTCCGGGCGGGGCACGCCGTGGCGCGTGCGCAGGTCGTGCTGGATGCGCGCCAGCAGCTCGGCGGCCATTTCGGCGTCGGCCATGGCGCGGTGGGCGGCGCCGGTGCGTGGCAAGCTGAAAAAATCCACCAGCGCGCCGAGTTTGTGGCTGGGGGCCTGCGGGTACAGCCGGCGTGAGAGCAGCACCGTGCAGGCGAAGGCGTGTGTTGTGGGCTCACCGGCGAGCGTGAGTTCGGCCTGCCAGTAACGTTTGTCGAACGACGCGTTGTGCGCCACCATCGGCACGCTGCCGACGAACCGGGCCGCTTCGCGCATCACCTGTGCGGCGGGCGGCGCAGACGCCACCATGGCGTTGGTGATGCCGGTGAGCTGGGTGATGAACGAAGGAATGTGGACCCCCGCATTCATCAGGCTTTGGAAACGGTCCACGACGCGACCCGATTCGGTGACCACGATGGCCACCTCGGTGGCGCGGTCCCCCATGGCCGGCGAGATGCCGGTGGTTTCAAAGTCGATGACGGCGATCGCAGAGGGCATGCAGGCCTGGAGACAGCAAGGGAAGCGGCAAGCTTAGCGCAGCGATCACGCCACCAGGCAATCGCCCTCGGTCTGCGCCATGCACGGCAGCTCCGCGACGATGTGTGTGCCCCGCCCTGCGCTGCTGTTGATGCTCAGGTGCCCGGCGTGAGACTCCACGCGCACACGCATGCCGATCAGGCCGTGGCGGCGGGTCGGCACGGCGTGGGCGTCAAACCCGCAGCCGTTGTCACGCACGCTCACCCGCACCCATTCGCCGCGGCCCTCAAGGCTTACCCAAACCTGCTGCGCCTGTGCGTACTTGCTGATGTTGGTGAGCGATTCCTGCACCAGCCGGAAGACGGTGAGTTCACATTCCTTGTCCAGGCTCACCGTCTGCAGGTCGGTGGTCACCGCAATGCCCAGGGTGCTGGCTGTGTCCTGGCACAGCACTTCCAGTGCCGAGACCAGCCCCAGCTGGTCGAGCGACGAGGGCCGCAGGTTTTCGGTGATCCGGCGTTTCACGGCAATGCCTTCGTTCAGGCGTTGCTCGATGCCGCCCATGCGCTCCATGGCAGAGGTGGGCAGATCGGCTATGCGGCGCAAGCGCGCAAGTTCGAGCTTCATGGCGGTGAACAGGCCGCCGAGCTCGTCGTGCAACTCGCGCGCCAGCCGGCCGCGTTCGTCCTCCCGCGTGCTGACCAGGTGTCCTGCAAGTTGGCGCAGCTCGGCCGTGCGCAAGGCCACTTGCGAGGACAGGTATTCACTCTCGCGGGCCTTCTGCGCGTCGCTGTAGCGCAGCTGGCGGGTGAACAGCACCAGGCCCAGCACCGACATCAGCACCAGCAGGTGCAGCGCCACGCGGTTGATCATGATCGCGTCAAAGAGCGACACGCGCGCACGGTCCTGCAGCGCGGCGGCCCGGCCCAGCACCAGGTCGAACTCCCTGCGCAGTTCGGCATAGCTGACGCGGCCCCGGTCGCTGCTGGCCAACAGGCGGGCCTGGGTTCGCTGGCCGCGCTCGGCCGAGTCCATCCACGCTTCCATGGCGGTCACGCGGGCCTGGATGCGCATGCGCACCGTTTCCACCGACACCGCGCGCTGCGTGTCCACCTCGGCGATCAACTCGAAGGCGCCCCGTTGCGCCTCTGCCAGCCCGGTGATGGATTGGCGATAGTCGTCCCGGTCGGCCGCCTGGCCGTTGATCAGGAAAGCACGGGCCGCCAGTTCAGCGTCGGTGAGGCTTTGCAGGACGCGACCGGCCTGCAGGCGCGCATCGGTCAGCGCAATGCCCTGGGCGAGCGTGGTTCGCGAATGCTGGAAGGCACCTTCGATGACCACGAAGGCGACAACCGCCAGGCACAGCACCACCGGCATCAGGTACCGCGTGCGCGCCACGCGCTCGATCGACAACTTGATCATCCCGGCTCCCGGTGGCCGCGCGGGGGCGCAAGCCTTGTTGTTTTGAAGGGTCTAACGCAGTTCGCCCGGTTGGGTGGCCGAGCCGTCCGACACCCTGGCGCAGTAAGCAATCAGGTCGTCCAGCTCGCACGACTTGTCAAACACCCGGTCGGCTCCCAGCACCGCGCAGCGTTTGCGGATGTCGGCGGTGGCGTAGTTGGTGAGCACCACGGTTCTGGCCGGCAGGTGCGCTTCTTGCACCGCCTTGAGCACGCCCAGGCCCGAACCGGACAACAGGAATATATCGATGATCAGCAGATCGAGCGAGGTGCCCTCGCCGTGCAACCAGCGCACGGCGCTGTGTTCGTCCACTGCATGACCGACCACCTCCACCGCTGTGAGCTCCTGCAGCGTGGACACCAGGTTCTCGTAGATGACCTTGTTGTCTTCGACGATGAAGGTTTTCAGCGCAGGCATGGTGGTGTGGGGAGGTGAAAACGAAGTCGGGGCGCCGATGCATTGTTGCGTCGTGCGCCCCGACGAGCGTCGTTGAAAAGGCCCTTTGTGTCTGTAGGCGGCGTCCTACAGCGCCAGGGCGGGGTGCCGATCAACGCACCAGGATGCCGTTGCGAACCGCCTGCACACCCGGGGTGGACCTGGCCAGCCGTTCGGCCGACGCGCGTTCCTCGGTCGACTTGGCGAAGCCCGAGAGCTGCACCGTGCCATTGAGCGTTTCCACGCTGATGGACGTGGCGCTGACCGACTTGTCTTCGGCCATGCGGGCCTTCACGCGGGTGGTGATGGTGGCATCGTCGATGTAGGAGCCCACGGTCTGCTGGTCGCGGGCGACGGCGCAGCCGGTGAGTTGAACGAGGGTGAGGGCGGCGGCTGCGGCCAACACGGCGTGTGCAAGTTTCATGGTGTCCTCCAGGTTTTCAGATGGATGGTGTGGCGAGCGATCAGCTGGCCTTGACAACGGTCAGGCGGTTGTCGACCGTCACCACGCCCTCCACCGCTGCGGCCAGGGTGGTCGCACGCTGACGCGAGGCTTCATCGGGGGCGGTGCCGATGAGTGCAACGTTGCCGGCCTCGGTGTCCACATCGATCTTCAGCGCACTGAGCTTGTCGTCGGCCGCCAAGGCAGCATTCACCTTGGTGGTGATGGCCATGTCGGTGGCACTTTCGGCCACTGTGGCTGCGGCTTGCGATCCAGCGGCCCGCGCTTCGTTGGCGGCGACCTCTGCTTCGTTCTTCAGATCGGTGCCCGCCGGCTGTGTGGTGGTCACGGAGTTGTCGACCTGGCCCACGTTGGCGTCGTCAAGCTTCTCACCGCAGGCGGCGATGAGCACGGTGGCCGCAGCGGCGGCGAAGAGGGCGGTGTAGCGGTGTGTGGTTTTCATGATGGTGTCCTTTGAGAGGTGGCCGGAGCTCTCCGGCCGAAAGATGGGTTCAGGTTCTGGCGTGGTGGTCGTTGGCTTCAAACCTTGTCGGTCGGGCGCTTCTTGGCGTCGTCGAACCAGTCGTCACCGGCGTGGCGCTCCCAAGCGGCCACCTGGCGTTCGGCTTCGTCTTTGGCAACGCCATAGCGTTCCTGGATCTTGCCGGCCAGTTGTTCGCGGCGGCCCGCCACCACGTCGAAGTCGTCGTCGGTGAGCTTGCCCCACTGCTCGGTCACGCGACCTTTGAGTTGTTTCCAGTTGCCTTCGATTCGGTCCCAGTTCATGTGTTTCTCCTGTCAAGGTTGCTTGGGTTTTGGGTCGGTGGTTCACCGCCCTCGACTCGGTGCTGAGGTCAGCGTCAAGCCGTGACTTCACTGTAGGTGGGGGGTGGTGTGGGACCTGTCGGGCAGCGCGCCGTCGCCGTGTAGGACAAGGCCGATGGTCCAGACGCTGGGTTTGTAGGCGTTGTCTGACGGCAGGTGTGCCGTGGGCCTGTTAGATTTTGGGCCTCCCCACACACGAGGTCCCCATGATCAGAATCGGCATCGTTGACGACCACGCCATCGTGCGCACCGGCCTGCGGCAGTTCCTGGCCGAACACGTGGACCTGCGTGTCACGGGTGAAGCCAACAACGGTCGCGAGGCGCTGGAGCTGGTGCGCGGCGGTGAGGTGGACGTGCTGTTGATGGACATCTCCATGCCCGAGCACGGCGGCGTGGACGCACTGCAGGCGATCAAGGCGCGCTTTCCCGACCTGGCGGTGCTCATCCTCAGTGGCTTCCCAGAGGCGCAGTACGCCACCACGCTGCTGCGTTACGGCGCCAGTGGGTATCTGAACAAGGAATGTGCGCCCGAGGACATCGTCACCGCCATCCGCACCGTGGCGCGCGGGCGGCGCTACGTCAGCCCGGCAGTGGCCGAGTTGCTGGCCGATGGAGCGGCCGGCGCGGTTGAACAAGCGCCGCACGAATCGCTCTCGGAGCGCGAACTGCAGGTGTTCCTGCGCCTGGCGCAGGGCGAGACCATTGGCCACATGGCCGAGCAGATGTTCCTGAGCGTCAAGACCGTGAGCACCTACCGCTCGCGCGTGATGGAAAAGCTCAAACTCGCCAGCAACAGCGATCTCACCTACTACGCACTGAAGAACGGCCTGATCCAGTGATGAGACCCTGAAGGTCTCAGAGGAAGCGCTCCAGCATCCGGCCCAATGTTTCCATCGCACGGTCGTCCAGACCGCGCTGACGCCAGTCCTCCAGCGTGACCGGCTTGGAAGCCGCGCGGTCGCGCTCGAACAGCGTGTTCATCTCGCCGCCGAAGTCGTCACCCAGCACGATCACGTTGAGCTCGCTGTTGGCCACAAAGCTGAGCCAGTCGAGGTTGCTCGAACCCACGGTGGAAAACACCCCGTCGATCACCGCCGTTTTGGCGTGCATGAGCGCGTGTTCCATCTGGTAGATGCGCACACCCGAGGCGAGCAAGTCGTCGTAATACGAGCGCCCGGCGTGAAACGCCAGCGTGGAGTCGCTGCGCCCGGGCAGCACCAGTTCCACCGACACACCGCGCCCGGCGGCGTTGCGCAGCGCGCTCACGAAGTCGTCACCGGGCGCGAAATACGCCATGGTGAAGCGCACGTTGACCTGCGCGGCGTCCACCGCCGCGAGCAGTGCGCTGTAGATGCGGTTGCCCTGGTCGCGCGGGTCGCTGGCGATCACCTTCACCACCCGCGTGCCGGGCTCACTGGACGCCTTCTTCGCCGCCGGCAGGCCCAACTCGCCCTTGCAACCCTGCTCTTTCCAGGTGGCTTCGAACACCTGGCCGATCACCGGCACCACCGGTCCTCGCAGCTCGATCTGCGTGTCGCGCCAGCCGTCATCGAGCGCCCCGTCACCGGTGGGCGCGCCGCGGCGGCCGAACGAACTGGAGCCGTAGACGCGGCTGATGTTGATGCCGCCGGTGAAAGCCACGTCTTCGTCCACCACCAGCAGCTTGCGGTGGTCGCGGTGGGTCAGGCCCCAGTAGCCAGGTCGTTTGGTCGGGTTGATCGGGTTGAAAGCGCAGACCGACACGCCGCCATCCACCAGGCGCTTGAAGAACGCGTCGGGGGTGGTGATCGATCCCACCGAGTCGTAGATCATGGCCACCTTCACGCCTTGCGCGGCGCGCGCCAGCAGCAGCTCGGCCACCTCGGCCGCCACGCCCTGGTCTTCCACGATGTAGCTCTGCAGCAGCACGCGGCCCCGCGCCTGCGCGATGGCCGCCTTCATGGCGCCGAAGGTGGCCGGTCCGTCCACCAACAGGCGCGTGCGGTTGCCCTGGTAGAGGTCGGCATCACCGCTGGCGGTGAGCGTCTTCAGGTGGTGGATCACCAGGTCCTTTTTGCCCTCGTTGACCAGACCCTGCAGCGCCTTGCGCTCGGCCGTGGCCGACACAGGTCCGGCGGCACCATTCACCGTGACCGTCCCGGCGTTCTGGTCGGGCCGGTCCGCGGTCCTGGGCGGCAGGCTGGAGCAGCCCGCAACGATCATCAGCAGGCCCGAGAGGGCGAGGCTGCACAGATTGCGCTGGCCGGTGGTCATCGTCGTCGAACGGTGTGTTTTCATGGTGTGTCGGTGATGCGCAGGGCCAGGCGCCAGATGGCCAGACGGTGGGCGGCGGCCAGCGTGTCCACCGAGCGGTCCGGCAGATCGATGCCGAAGTCGGCCATGCCGGTGGTGGGCGGAGTGGTGGTGGTTGAACGGGTGTCGCTCAGCCACCAGCGCGCCCGCAGTCGGAGCACGCTGCGCGTCTGGTCGGCCACCAGCGTGTCGATCTCCACGCGCAGCCGTCGCGTCACGCCCACCCCGGCAGGCGCGGGGCCGGGCCAGACCAGTCCCTCGCCGCGCAGCCGCGCCAGATCGGCCGCGAGCCGGATGGGGATGCTGTCGCGCAAAGGCGCCACCCAGCGGTGGCCGGCCAGCGGCAACACGCCGGCCGCACCGCTGGCCACCACCAGCGTGTCCCGGTCGAGTGCGCCGGGCAGCTGCATGCGTCCCGAGAGTTCCCACACCGCCCCGTCGCCGGGTCGCGGCGACGGCACAGCCTCGGGCGGCTCGCTCGTGAGTTCGTACCACTGCATGGGCGTCGGTGTGGTCGCGCAACCCGCCAGCAGCAGGGGCAGCAGGGTCGCGCCCACCAGCATGTTGCGGCGCTTCATGGCGCCACCTTGCGGCCGCGCAACACGGCATCGGGTTGTTGTTCCAGGGTTTCGGCCAGGTCGCGCAGGGCGCGTGCGGCGCGCGAGAGGTCTTCCAGCGCCTGGTCGGCGCCCAGCCGCAGGCTGGAGTCGTCGGCGGTGGCTTCGCGCAGCGAGACCGCGCTGCGGCCCACCTCGTCGGCCGCACGCTGCAGATTTTTCACCAGGGGCGCGTCGGGTGCGAGCAGGGTCGAGACCTGTTCGGAGGTGTTGTTGACCGAGCCCGCCGCGCGGCCCAGGCCGTCCATGGCGGTGCGCGTGGCCACCAGCGAGCGCTGCAGTTCGTTGGTCAGCGGATCGATGCGCTGGTCCAGCTTGTTGGCCACTCGGTTGACGGTGGCCGTGATTGCAGCCAGATCGGTCAGCGCTTGTTTGAGCTCGGGGCCGGCCACCAGGGTTCGGGCCGATGCAGCGATGGCCGATATGTCTTCGGCGATCTTGCGGAAGTCCATGCCTTCGAGCTGGTTCTTCAGGGCCTGGATGGCGGTGGCGGTGGTCGGGATCTCGGTGGCGTCGCGGCGTGTTCCACGCAACTGGCCGGGTCGGTCGGGGCGCAGGTCCAGGTCCACATACAACAGGCCGGTCAGCAGGCTCTGCATGGACAGTTGGGCGCTCAGGCCGCGTTCCACCAGCGCGGGCAGACCCAGCACCACGTTGTCGTCGGTCGCTGTCCTGCGCCCGTCCAGGCCGCTCACGGCGTCGCTGTCGAGTGCCACCACCACCGGGATCGAGAAGTCGTCGGCCTTGCGGTCGTAGAAGACTGCGATCGACTCCACGCTGCCCACGCGAACACCGCGAAACACCACCGGCGCACCCACCTGCAGACCATAAACCGAGCCACTGAAAAACATGACGGCTTTCTCCTTGCGTGTGAACAAGCTGTTGCCCGCCAGCGCGATGACGGTGGCAGCGATCAGGGACAGACCGACCACCACGAAGGTGCCGATCAAGGTGGGGCTGAGCTGGCGCTTCATGCGGTGTGGGTCTCGGGTTGAGGCGCACCACGGCGCAGGAAAGACTGCACGCCCGGCGGGCCGTGGTGCAGCAGTTCGTCGGGTTGGCCGAGTGCGGTCATGGTCTTGCTTTGTGCGTCGAGAAACAGCAGGCGGTCGGCCAGCGCGAAGATGCTGCCCAGCTCGTGGCTGACCATCACCACGGCGGTGCCCAGGTCGTCGCGCAGGTGGCGGATGAGTTCGTCCAGGTGCGCCGAGGTGAGAGGGTCGAGGCCGGCAGACGGTTCGTCCAGAAACAGCAGCGGCGGGTCCAGCGCCAGCGCGCGCGCGATGGCCGCGCGCTTGCGCATGCCGCCGCTCAGGCGCGCGGGCTCGGCCTCGAAGCTCTCGGCCAGCCCCACCAGCGCGAGCTTGAAGCGCGCCGCCTGCTCGCAGGCCTGCGGGCTCAGCGAGGTGAACAGTTGCAGGGGCAGCATCACGTTCTCGCCCACCGTCATGCTGCTCCACAGCGCACCGGCCTGGAACGCCACACCAAAGCCCTGGCGCAGCGTGCCCAGGGTTTTGGCGTCGGCCGTGTAGAGGTCTTGCGTGCCGTGCAAAACCTGCCCAACGGCGGGCGCCTGCAGGCCGATGAGGTGGCGCAGCAAGGTGCTCTTGCCGCAGCCGCTGCCGCCCGCGATCGCCAGCACTTCACCCGGCAGGATCTCGAAGTTCAGATCGCGCTGCACGACCACATCGCCGAAGGCCATGGTCATGTCCTGCACACGCGCCAGAGGTTCATCCATTGCGTCACCACCCCAGCTGTTGAAAGACCACGGTGAGCACCGAGGCCACGACCACGATCCACACGATGGCCTGCACCACCGCAGCGGTGGTGGCGTCGCCCACCGCCTGCGCGCTGCGCCCGGCCGACATGCCTTGCAGGCAACCGGCCAGGGCCACCAGCACCGCGTAGGCCGTGCCCTTGACCAGGCCCACCAGCACGTGTGGCAGGGTCATGGCCTGGGCGCTGGCGTACACGTATTCCAGCGAGGTCACGCCATAGATGCCCACGGCCACCAGCCAGCCCACAGCCATGCCCACCAGCGCTGCGAATCCCGTGAGCAGTGGCCCCACGATCAGCAGCGCCAGCACGCGCGGCAGCACCAGGAAGTCGACCGGGTTCACGCCCAGCGTGGCCAGCGCGTCCACCTCTTCGTTGGCGCGCATGCTGCCGATCTGGGCGGCGAACGCAGCGCCCACGCGACCGGCCAGCACGATGCCCACCAGCAGTGCTGCCACCTCGCGCACCACGCCCACGGTCACCAGGTCGGCAATGTAGTTCTGCGCGCCGAAGCGCTGCAACTGCGCCGCGCCCATGTAGGCCACGATCAGGCCGACCAGAAAACTCACCAGCGCCACGATGGGCAGACTGCGCGGTCCGGTCTGTTCGATCTGCCACGCCAGATCGCTCCAGCGCATGCCGCTTTTTCCGCGCATCAGGCGCCCCACCGACAGCAGCACTTCGCCCACAAAGGTGCGCGAGCGGCGTCCTTCGGACCACCAGGCCTGGGTCAACACGCCCAGTGCCGCAATGCGGCCAACCCGCGGCCCGGGCGCGTCGGGCGCCGGCGCATCGGTCAGCGCCAGCGACACGATCTCGCGCAGGCCGGCGGGCAGGCCGCCCAGATCCAGCTGCACCGGTGGGCGGGGCAGCGGGTTCAGGCGTTGCCACAGACCCGAGGCGAGTGCTGCGTCCCACGAGCGCAGCGTGGCGGTGTCGAAACGCACCTCACCCTGCACGAGCGCGCTGGGCACATCGGGCAGGTCACCCCGGTGCCCGCGCCACTCGCCGCTGATGCCGAGCACCCAGGCGTTGTCCTGCTGCAGCCACTGCGCGCTGGCGGCGTGCGGGGGCTCAGGCGGCACCATGGCATCCGATGCAATGAGGGGGTGCGTGGCAGGCGGACAGCGACTCGTTCATCGCCATACCCTAGCAGCAAGCGCGAACCTTGTCCGTTCGCCGGCTCACAAAACGCACGAAATATGACCCCACAAAAACCGGAACCGCACCCCTCGCGAGGAGTTCCAATGGGTGATGTCTGCCAACACCATCACTCCGCCTGTGCCTACCCGCCCGACGTGGCGCTCGCGCGGGGCGTGGGCGCTGGGG
>QBMB01000034.1:0-41598 GCA_003241965.1 Burkholderiales bacterium
GGCGGGCGCTGCTCCATGTAGCCGCGCCCGTCCTTGACGCCGGTGCGCCCGGCGATCTGCCACGCGGTTTGCTGGTCGATCAAGCGGGCGAGAAACTCCAGCTCTTCGTCGGTGTGGTTCAAGGCCGGTGCCGGGGTGAGGAAACGTCCGGCCTTGGGCTCCACTTCGCCCCAGAACGACTGGTGGTAGCTCGACACCGACAACGCGCGGTTGCCGCCAGCCTGCATGTCCACCGTGCCGTAGCAGTTGCAGAAGTAGCTGCGGTTGCCCTGGTCGGCAAACACCTCGGTGTACACACCGGTGCCGCGGATGCCGGCGGTCAGGGTGGGCGTGACGATGGTCCGGCTGCTGCCCCGGCCAAAGGCACTCACCACCGCGCCCGTGAGCAGGCGCAGCAGGCTCACGGTGTGCAGCGTGGCGCCGCGCTCCACCGTGAGGCGGGAGTTTTGCCGCACGTTGAACGAGGCACTGCCCAGCACGAAGATCAGCCGTGAGGCGACTCCGGTGGCGATCTCGTCGCCGGTTTGTATGGTCTGCTGGGGCAGCATGCGCTGGCCGTTGAGCAGCACATCGCCCACCAGCTCCACCACGTTGCTGCGCTGCTGCGCCATGGCCGCCGGCAGCCCACCCATGGCCACCCACGCGGCGGCGGCCTTGAGGGTGTCGCGGCGCTGGAACCAGGTCACTTCGCTCTCGACGCGGCCTTGCAGGGTGTGTTGACTCATGCCTCTTCTCCGGTAGTGATGGGCGTGGTGGGTGGTTCGGTGAGCTCGAAACTGTCGACAAACGTGAAATATATCGACGTGTGAAACATGGAGGCCATGAACAGGACAGCCGGGTACAACACGATGTTGAGCGCTTCGGTACCACCGAGCACGGCGCCCAGCAGGGCCATGAGCACCCCCACCAGCATGAACACACCGACCCAGCCCAGCGTGTAGAACAGCATGGCGCCTTTGTTGCCCCAGCAGGCCATGAAGCTGAAGAAGAGGCTCTTGCCCGGGCTCACACCGTGCCAGTGCACGAGAGCCGGCGCGTGCCAGAAGGCCATGAGCACCGGCAGGTAGACCACCATGCCCGCGAGCAGGCCCTGGTTGGCCAGCGAGGCGCGCACCATCTCGGCCGACACCTCGCCCGCATTCGGGTCCAGAGGCGGCGCGTCACCGGCAAACAGCGTGGCCACACCCAACACCAGCAGCAGCCCGCCCGCATACATCGCACCCAGGATCAGCATGTTGCGGGTGTGCGCCGGTTTTCCACGCAGGCCCGACACCAGGGTGGTGGGCATGGGAAAGCGGCCTTGCACGGCCTCACGCGTGGCGGCCATCAGGCCCAGCGTGGCTGCGGGCACCAGCAGCAGCGAGATCACAGTTCCCAGCAAAGGGATGAGCGAGAGCACCGAGACGGTGGCCATGAACATGAAGAACAGGCCGGCCATGGCCAGTGGCTGGCGGAAGAAGGTCTTCACGCCAAGCTTGACCCATTGCAGGCCGGTTCGGGCGGGAACGAGGTGGAGTTTCATGCGGTCACAGGTTGGGGCGCGCTCGCTCGGGCCGGGGCATCGAGCAACTGCACCGAGAGGGCTTGGGCGTTGGCGGCTCGATCGCGCAGAACGCGTTCGAAGTGGGTGGGGTCGTGGGCCTGCAGCATGGCGGCTTCGCGCGGCAGATGCAGGTCCCACAGGCGGGAAATCCAGAAGCGCAGGGCGCCTGCGCGCAGCATGGCCGGCAGCAAGCTGCGCTCGGCCGCGCTCAGCGCACGCACGGCCTGGTAGGCCGTCAGCAGGGCCTGGGCGCGCGCGGCGTCATGGCGTCCGTCGGTGGCGTCCTGGCTGTGGTGCACGCACCAGTCGTTGAGGCAGACGGCGATGTCGAACAGGAAGGTGTCGCAGCCAGCGAAGTAGAAATCAAAGAAACCGGTGAGTTCGCCGGCCTCGAACATCACGTTGTCGCGGAACAGGTCGGCGTGGATCGGGCCGCAGGGCAGGGCGGCGAAAGCCGGGCTGGCCGCCACGTGGTTCTGGTAGGCCAGCTCGGTGCGGATCAGCTGGGCCTGCGGCGCGCTCAGAAAGGGCAGCACCACCGGCACGGTTTCGTTCCACCACGGCAGGCCGCGCAGGTTGGGCTGGTGCAGGGGGAAGCCGCGCCCGGCCAGGTGCATGCGCGCCAGCATGGCGCCCACGGCCTGGCAGTGCGCGATGTCGGGTGAGAGCTCGCTCTTGCCGCGCAGCTTGTTCACCACGGCGGCGGGTTTGCCCTGCACGGTGTGCAGGATCTCACCGGTGGCGGTGGCGGCCGGGTCGGGCACGGGGATGCCCTGGCCCGCCAGATGTTTCATGAGGTGCAGATAAAACGGCAACTGCTCGAAGCCCAGCCGCTCGAACACGGTGAGCACATGCTCCAGCGTGGCGCCGTTGCGCTCGCTGGTCACGAAGTAGTTGGTGTTTTCAATGCCGCCCTGGATGCCCCGCAGCTCGGTGAGGTTGCCCAGATCCAGGGTGTGCAGCAGGGCAGCGGCTTCTGCGAATGCGACTTCGGTGTAAACGGCCATGAAACAGACGGTCAGAAGTCCAGGATGCGCCAGCTGCTGCGACCGGCGTTGCCGGTGCGTTTGCCACCCACTTCGCCAGTGGCCGAACCGCTCGCGTCGGGGTTGATCTGGTAAGCCGGCGCGCCGTTTTTGGGCTGCACATCGATGCTTTTTGTCTCGCCGCCCACACGCACTTCGTCGATGCGGGTGAGGGCGTCCTCGTTGGTGATGCGTTCGATGCGGTCGCGCGGCGAGGTCGTCTGGGGCGGCTGCTCCAGCGGGGCCGTCTGGCCCTGGGCAGCCGTTGCAAGGGCGATACCCGCCACCAGGGCGAGGGGGAGCAGCAAGCGAGAGGTGTGGGCGTTCATACGGCATTGTAGGCAGGGAGGGCCCGGCTCAGCGCACGCGGGGAGATGCGCCTTGCCTCTGGATACGCACCGGGCGGGCCGCTGGATGTGGCGCGATCTCCCCGACAATGCGCGCATGTCCGACGTTTCATCCCCCACCCCCACCCTGTTGCTGGTCGACGGCTCCAGCTACCTCTACCGCGCGTTCTTTGCGGGCGGCGAATCCCTGAGCACGACCCTGCCCGACGGCACCGTGCTGAAAACGGGGGCCATCCGCATCATGATCAACATGATGCAGAAGCTGCGCAAGGACGTGCGGGCCGATTACGCCGTCTGCGTGTTCGATGCCAAGGGACCGACGTTTCGCGACGCGCTGTATCCCGAATACAAGGCCAACCGCTCGCCCATGCCCGACGACCTGCGCGCGCAGATCGCACCGATCCACGAGGTGGTGAAGCTGCTGGGCTGGAAGGTGCTGGACGTGCCCGGGGTGGAGGCCGACGACGTGATCGGCACGCTGGCGCACACCGCCGCGCAGCAGGGCATCACCTGCATCATCTCCAGCGGCGACAAGGACCTGAGCCAGCTGGTGAACGAGCACATCACGGTGATCGACACCATGAACGACCGGCGGCGAGACGTGGCCGGCGTGACGGCCGAGTTCGGCGTGCCACCCAGCCTGATGCTGGACTACCAGACGCTGGTGGGCGACCAGGTGGACAACGTGCCCGGCGTTCCCAAGGTCGGCCCCAAGACGGCTGTGAAATGGCTGCAGGAATACGGCTCGCTGGAGGCGCTGGTGGCGCGCGCGGACGAGATCAAGGGCGTGGCGGGCGAGAACCTGCGCAACGCGCTGCAATGGCTGCCCAAGGGCCGCGAGCTGCTCACCATCAAGATTGATTGCGATCTGCAGGAATACATCGAGGGCCTGCCCTCGCTGGAGGCCGTGACGATCGGTGGACAGGATTCCGAGGCCCTCAAGGTGTTCGGCGAGAAGTACGGCTTCAAGGGCCTGGTGCGCACGCTGGTGCAGCACGAGGTGCCGCCGGAGCTGATCGAGGCGCACCCAGCCCAGGCAAAAGGCAAAACCAAGGCCGGCGATGGCTCGCCCGGGCTGTTTGACGAACCCGACCTGACTGGCAGCGCGCAGCGCACCAGCAACCTGAACTACGACACCATCCTCACCTGGGAAGCCTTTGATGGCTGGTTGGCCCGCTTGCTGGCGGCCGAGCTGGTGGCGGTGGACACCGAAACGACCTCGCTGGACGAGATGCGCGCCGAGATCGTGGGCATCAGCTTCAGCGTTAAACCCGGCGAGGCGGCCTACATCCCCCTGCGCCACAGCGGACCCGACGCGCCCGAGCAGCTGCCGCTGGACGAGGTGCTGGCCAAACTCAAGCCCTGGCTGGAAGACCCGAAGCACCCCAAATTGGGCCAGCACGTGAAGTACGACCGCCACGTGTTTGCCAACCACGGCATCGAGGTGCAGGGTTATGAGCACGACACCATGCTGCAGAGCTATGTGCTCGAAGTGCACAAGCCGCACGGGCTGGCCAGCCTGGCCGAGCGCCACCTGGGCCGTCAGGGCATCGCCTATGAAGACCTGTGTGGCAAGGGCGCGCACCAGATCCCGTTTGCGCAGGTCGACGTGGCCAAGGCGGCCGAGTACTCGTGTGAGGACAGCGACCAGACGCTGGACGTGCACCGGGTGCTGTGGCCGCAGCTGCAGGCCGATGACAAACTGCGCTTCATCTACGAGCTGGAGATCGCCAGCAGCGAGGCGCTCTACCGCATCGAGCGCAACGGCGTGCTGATCGACGCACCCACGCTGGCGAAACAGAGCCACGAACTGGGCTCGCGCATCCACGAGCTTGAGCTGGAAGCCTACGAGATCGCAGGCCAGCCGTTCAACCTGAGCAGCCCCAAACAGCTGGGCGAAATCTTTTTCGACAAACTCGGTCTGCCCGTCATCAAGAAAACCGCGACCGGCGCGCGCAGCACCGACGAGGAGGTGCTGGAAAAGCTGGCCGAGGACTACCCGCTGCCCGCCAAAATCCTGGAGCACCGGGGTCTCTCCAAGCTCAAGGGCACCTACACCGACAAGCTCGCGCAACTGGCGCACCCCCGGACCGGGCGCGTGCACACGCACTACGCGCAGGCCGTGGCCGTGACCGGGCGCCTCTCCAGCAACGACCCCAACCTGCAGAACATCCCCATCCGCACGCCCGAGGGCCGGCGTGTGCGCGAAGCCTTCGTGGCAAGCGCCGGGCATGTGATTGCGAGCGCCGACTACTCGCAGATCGAGCTGCGCATCATGGCGCACATCAGCGGTGACGCCGCGCTCTTGCGCGCCTTCCACGAAGGCATCGACGTGCACCGCGCCACCGCCGCCGAGGTGTTCGGTGTGGACGCGGCGCAGGTGAGCAACGAGCAGCGCCGCTACGCCAAGGTGATCAACTTCGGCCTGATCTACGGCATGAGTGCGTTTGGTCTCGCCAAGGCGCTGGCCATCGACAACACCGCGGCCAAGAACTACATCACCCGGTACTTCGAGCGCTTTGCCGGCGTCAAACAGTACATGGACGACACGCGGAAGATCGCCAAAGCGCAGGGCTACGTGGAGACGGTGTTCGGTCGGCGTCTGGTGCTGCCGAGCATCCAGTCCGCAAAAGGTGCGCTGTTGTCCTCGCTGGAGCGCCAAGCCGTCAATGCACCCATGCAGGGCACGGCGGCCGATCTCATCAAGCTCAGCATGGTGGCGGTGCAGAAGGCGCTGGACGCGCAGCAGCGCGGCACGAAGATGATCATGCAGGTGCACGACGAACTGGTGTTCGAGGTGCCCGAGGCCGAGGTGGACTGGCTCAAGGTCGAGATTCCACGCCTCATGGCCGGCGTGGCCGAGCTCAAGGTGCCGCTGCTGGCGGAAGTGGGCGTGGGGCCCAACTGGGACAAGGCGCATTGAGCGGTTCCACCCCGCGTGCATGGCTGGGTTGAACTCCTGGCGGCGTGCGGGGTCACCCCATCTCCCCCAACAACGAGAGAGACAACGACATGCTCAACGACAACTTCACCCAGGACCTCGGGGCGCTGCTGCCCGGCCAGTCGAACGAACACGGTGCCACCCGCCGCACCGCCCTCAAGGCCGCACTCGGCGTGGGCTATGCGGCGTCGGCCTTGCCGTTGATGGCGCAGACGGCGATCAGGACGTCCTCAGACGGCCTCACCGTCGGCGAGGTCATGATCGACGTCAACGGCTACAAGATGCCGGCCTACCGCGCCGCCCCCGCCGGCAAGACCGGCCTGCCGGTGGTGCTGGTGCTGTCCGAGATCTTCGGGGTGCACGAATACATTGCCGACACCGCACGCCGCTTTGCCAAGGCGGGTTACATGGCGATTGCCCCGGAGCTCTTCGTGCGCCAAGGCGATGCGCAGAGCTATGGCGAGATGGCCAAACTGATTGCCGAGGTGGTCTCGAAAGTGCCCGACGCGCAGGTGATGACCGACCTGGACGCCACGGTGAAGTGGGCTTCGGCCAACGGCGGCGATGCGGCCAAGCTGGGCGTGACCGGTTTCTGCTGGGGTGGTCGCCACACCTGGCTCTATGCGGCCCACAACCCGGCGGTGAAGGCCGGTGTGGCCTGGTACGGTCGTCTGGTGGGTGATGCCACCCCACTCAACCCCAGGCACCCGGTCGAGGTGGCCGCCCAGCTCAAGGGCCCGGTGCTGGGTCTCTATGGCAGCGCAGACACGGGCATCCCCCTTGACACGGTTGATAAGATGAAGGCCGCTTTGGCGGTGGGCAGTGCGGCCGCCAAGGCCTCGACTTTTGTGGTTTACCCCGAGGCACCCCACGCCTTCCACGCCGACTACCGCCCGAGTTTCCGCAAGGAGCCGGCCGAAGACGGCTGGAACCGAGCGCTGGCGTGGTTCAAGCAGCACGGCGTGGCCTGAGCTGCACCGTTTCGGGGGACCCAAGGCCGCTGCAAAGCGGCCTTTTTTGTGGATGAACTGAAAAGAACAACATGACCTTGTTGGCGATCCTGGTGGGTACGGTGGCGGCCGGTGTGGGCAGCGTTTGGCTGGCCGCGCTGATGGCGTTTGCGATGCTGGCGCGTTTCACGCAGCACATGCTGAGCATGGCCGCCGGTGCGCTCATGGCCACGGCCTTCATGCACCTGCTGCCCGAAGCTTTCGAAAGCGAGGCCGGTGCGCACGAGCTGTTTGCCATGCTGCTGGGCGGGTTGGTGTTTTTTTTCCTGCTCGACAAGGCAGAGCTGTGGCACCACGGGCACGAGCACAACCAGGGGCCAGCGCAGGAAGCGGGTCACGGGGATCACGCTCACCACGATCATGGCCATGCCCACCACGCTCACGGCCCGCGTTCGGGCGGCTGGGCCGTGCTGGCGGGCGACAGCGTGCACGCGTTTGGTGACGGCATCCTGATCGCCTCGGCTTTCCTGGCCGACATGCGCCTGGGCGTCATCACGTCGCTGGCGGTGCTGGCGCACGAGGTGCCGCACCACATCGGCGATCTGGTGGTGTTGCGCCACACCTCGGGCACCTCACGCGCGGCGCTGGTCAAGGTGTCCCTGGCGGGCACCGTCACCGCGCTCGGCGGTGTCGTGGGCTATTTCCTGGTGACGCAGTTGCACGACTATCTGCCGTTTTTCCTCGTGGCCGCATCCAGCAGTTTTGTGTACGTGGCGCTGGCCGACCTGATTCCGCAGCTGCAGAAACAGCTGGGCTTTCGGGACACGGTGGCGCAGGTGGCCTGGTTGTTGGCGGGCATCGGCCTGGTCACGCTCGTGAGCAGCCTGGCGCACTGACCCTCAGGCAGTGGGTGCGTCGCCCAGCGAAAACTTGAAGGTGGCACCTGCACCGGGTTCGCTGCAGGCCGTGATGCTGCCTCCATGGCGCTCGACAATGCGACGCACCGTGGCCAGACCGATGCCCGTTCCTTCGAACTCGCTGGCCATGTGCAGTCGCTGGAATGGCTTGAACAGTTTGGCCGCGTAGGCCATGTTGAAACCCACCCCGTTGTCGCGCACGAAATAGCACCGTGCGTTGTCCCCATCGGGCTCGCCCAGCCCGAACTCGATCACCACTTGCTGCTGGTCCCGGGTGTACTTCAGGGCGTTGCCCAGCAGGTTCTCCAGCGCAATGCGGGTCAGCTGCGGGTCGCATTGCGCCTGCAGGCCCTCGGCAACGTGGAGCCGCACCTCGCGCTGTGGCTGCTTGCCCAGTTCATCGGACAGGATGGCCTGCACCAACTGGCTGATGTCCACCGTCTGGCGCTCCAATGGAGCCTGGCTCACGCGGGCCAGCGCCAGCAGCGCCGAAATGAGAGCTCCCATGCGCGTGGTGGACGACAACACCCGGTCAAACATCTCGCGTTCGTCTGCACTCAGGCGTTCGCCGAGCTGTTCGTCGAGCAGGCGGGTGAAGCCGTCGATGGCACGCAGCGGTGACTTCAGGTCGTGCGAGACGGTGTAGGCGAACGAGTCCAGTTCGGCGTTGAGCTTTTGCAGATCGGCGGTGCGCTCGCGCACGCGCAGCTCCAGCGTTTCGGTCAGGCGCTGGATCTCGCGGTCCCGGTGCAGGCGCACCAGTTCGGCGTTGGCACGGCTGGCGAAGATGGAGATCAAGGCCTGCAGATCATCGCGCAGGATCAGGGGCTTGCGCCACATTGCAAACAGGATGCCGATGGGCGTGCCGTCCGCATCGCGCAAGGCCTGCCCCAGGTAGGACTGGAAGCCTTCCCTGTTGATGCCTTGGGCGGCCGGAAATCCCAGGGGCAGCTCCTGGGCGAACAGGAGCATGTCTTTTTGTTTGAGGGTTTCGGCGCAAGGCGTGCCGGCGGTGTCGAAGCTGAAGGTGGGGATCTCCTTCGAATCTTTCCAGATCGAGAGTGCACGCACGCGCAGCGGCGTTTTGCATTCGCCGATCAGCACCATGTCGCAGCCGATGGCGTCGCTGAGGTGGCGCGTGAGCGCGCTGAAGAAGGCTTCGCCGGTTTGCGCCGCCACACCCCTGGCCACATTGAGCAGCAGCGACTCGCGCCGTTTTTCTGCCGACACATTCACCGTGCACGACAGGATGCAGGGTTCACCGTCGAGCTCGATCAGTTCGGCCCACAACCGGGTGTCCACGAGATTGCCGTCTGTATGGCGCATGCGCGTGTCGTAGTTGTCGACGTGACCATCACGCAGCAACTGCGCCACGAACTTTTGCCGGTCGGCCGGTGTGAGCCACACACCGGCGTCAACCGAGGTCTTGCCCAGCAGCTCTTCACGCGCAATGCCTTGCACGTTGCCCCGCGCCTGGTTGATCTCTACAAAGCTGCCGTCGGCCAGCCGGGTGATGGTGAGGTTGAGCGGGCTGAAGTTGAAGGCCTTGGCAAAGCGTTCTTCGGAACGTTTGAGGCGCTCCATCGCGTCGGCCTGGGCGCTCACGTCGGTGATGGTGGTGATGATGAGCTTGTCTTCGCGGTCGGTGCCCATCTCGCTGGAGATGAGCGCCTTGAAGACGGTGCCGTCGGCACGTTTTCCCAGACAGGGGAACTGGTCCATGTGGCGCTCGGCATAGAGCTGCTGCAGGTAGGTTTCGCGCTCGGAAGCGTCGACCCAGAGAAAGTTTTCCTGCCGCCCGAGCACCTGGTCGCGCGTGTAGCCGTAGCCGCGTTCGAACGCCGGGTTCACATCCAGGATCGAGCCCGTGCGCGCCGACTGCGCGATCATGGGGCTCGGACTGGTGCGGAAGATGCGCGCAAAGCGTTCCAGGTTGCGGTCGCGTTCCTGCTCGGTGGCTTTGCGGCGTTCCATCTCCTGTGCTTGAAGCTGGATCGCCCGGTTGGCGCGCATGCGGCTGTGGTGAACCATGATGGCCGCCACCAGGATGCAGGCCGAGTGGGTGATCCACACCCGAACGCTGACCCGGAAGTCCGGCGTGGCGGTCAACAGGCCATACGCCTCGGCCCAGGTCAACGCCCCGAGTGAACCGATGCTGGCCACCGTGGTGACGATCAGCGCAGTGCGTCCCAGGAAGATGCCCGCGCCGATGACCGAGCCCACGAACAGGAAGCCCACTGCGGTGCGAACCGAGCCGTAGGTCAAGGCCGAGAAGATGGCCGCCGCCAGCACCGAGCCGACGATGAGGTGCGCCACGAAACGGGTGCGGTTGGTGCGCGTGAGCCCAAAGCAGGTCCATGCCATGGCGGCCAAACCGCCGGCCACCCAGCCCTCGTGGTTGCCGGGTGAAGCGAGCACCAGTTCCATCGCCAGCACGAGCAGGGACACCACCCCGATCACTGCGCTGAGCAACGAGAGCGCGGCTTTGCGGTCCTTGTCACCCAGGATGTTCTGTGCTGCGTCGTCGGTAGGCTGCATGAGAGATGCGAAAGAAAAACGGTGGTCGCGTGCGGCGCAAGCTCGCTGCCAGCGGGTCAGGCTGGGCTCAACCGGCAGCGCAAGGCGTATCGGGTGTGGTGCACCACTCGCTCCAGCTGCCGGGGTAGAGCTTGGTGCGGCCCAGGCCGGCAATCTCCATGGCCAGCAGGTTGGGAATGGCGCTCACGCCGCTGCCGCAATGGTGCACCACGCTGGCGGGGTCGCGCCCAGCCAGCAGCTGTTCGAATTCGGCGCGCAGTTGTGCTGCCGGTTTGAAGTGGCCATCGGGTCCGAGGTTGTCGGCGAAAGGCCGGTTCAGCGCGCCGGGAATGTGGCCAGCCACCGGGTCGAGTGGCTCGACTTCACCGCGAAAGCGCGCGCTTGCGCGTGCGTCGATCAGGGTTTGGCCGGGGCGGCCCAGCGCTGCCGTGATCGTTGGTGTGGACGCGGTGTTGGCCGCCGAGGGTTTCAAGGTGAAGTGACCGGGCTCGGGCTGTGGCGATGGACCGCCAATGGCCGCGCCACCGGCCGCCTTCCAGGCCGCCAGCCCTCCGTCGAGCACGGCCACGGCTTCATGGCCGCACCACTTGAGCATCCACCACAAGCGCCCGCAGTAGTTGGCGCCTTGGCGGTCGAGCACCACCACCTGCATACCGTCGGACAGGCCCAGTGCTGCCATGCGCTTGGCAAAAGTTTCGCGCGAGGGAAGTGGGTGGCGCCCGCCGCTGGCGCGGTCTGCACCCGTCTTGTCGCTCAGGTGCTGGTCCAGGTGCACGTGCACGGAGCCGGGAATGTGCTCTTGGGCAAACTGCGCGGTGCCTGCGTCGGGGTTCATGAGTTCGAAGCTGCAGTCGAACACGCGCAGCGGCGCGCCGGAGGACATGAGTTGCTGCAGTTCGTGGGCCGTGATGAGGGTGGTGAACATGCGCAGATTGTGCGTCAGGTACCGGCGTCAGTGGTCTTCGGCGGGCGCGTTCGGCACAGCGCGTGTGCGCAACGCCGTGGCCGTGATGCCACTGACGATGATCAGGCCCATGCCGAGCCAGCCGATCAGGGGCAACTGGTCGCCGAAGATGAGCAGGCTGTAGAGCGCGGCGAAGACGATGCCCGAGTACTGCAGGTTGGCCACCACCATGGTGGCGCCGCTGGAGTAGGCGCGTGTCATGCAGAGCTGTCCGAACAAGGCCAGCAGCCCGATCGGCAGCAACCACAAGGCGCTGGGCCAATGCCATGCGCTTGCGCCCGCAAAGAGCATGCCCAGGGCACCGGCCAGCACCGCGCCGATGGAGAAGTAAAACACCGTGCGGCTCTCCGGTTCGCCGGCCCGTGCCAGGGCCGCCACCTGCAGGTAGGCGAAGGCTGAAAAGATGCCCGACATCAGGCCCACCAGGGCGCCGACCGCCTGACCTTCACCCAGCGATGGCCGCAGCATCATGGCCACGCCACCGAAGCCCGCCAGCACGGCCAGGAACAGCGGCGCCTGCTGGCGCATGGGTGCGTTGCGGCCCTGCACCAGCAAGGCCCCGCCCAGCAGGAAGGCCGCAATCCACACGCTGCTCATGTAGTTCAAGGTCATGGCCGTGGCCAGCGGCAGGATGGCGATGGAATAGAACCAGGCGGTGAGCGCGGTCACGCCCACCACACTGCGCCACACATGCATCATGGGCAGGCTGGTGCGCAGCGACACGCCTTGCAGGCGCGTGAGGCCGATGAGGAACACCACACCCACCACACCCCGGTAGAAGACGATCTCGAAGCTGTTGAAGTGGGTCGACGCGAACTTGATGCACACGCCCATGGTCGCAAAAAACAGCGACGCCAGGACCATCCACAGCGCCTGCATCGTCAGCCCGTGAGCGCCGCCGCCATGCTTCGGCGGTACCACTCGTGGAAATGTTGCATGCCGTCTTCCATCGGGCTCTGGTAAGGACCGACTTCGTTGTCGCCGCGGGCCAGCAGCGCCTTGCGCCCCGCGTCCATGCGCTCGGCGATCTCGTCGTCTTCCAGGCAGGTCTCCATGTAGGCGGCGCGTTGGGCTTCGACGAAGTCGCGCTCGAAGGCTGCGATCTCTTCCGGGTAGTAGAACTCGACCATGTTGATGGTTTTGTCCACGCTCACGGGATGCAGCGTGGAGACGGTGAGCACATGGGGATACCACTCCACCATGATGTGCGGGTAGTAGGTCAGCCAGATCGCGCCGTGCTCGGGCATCTGGCCCTGGCGGTACTGCATGAGCTGTTCGTGCCAGCGCTGGTACACCGGGCTGCCCGCCTTGCCCAGCAGGTTGGCCGGGCCCACCGTCTGCACCGAGTACTCGGGCTTGAACTCCCAGCGCAGGTCTTCGCAGGTGACGAAACCACCCAGCCCCGGGTGAAAAGGCGCCACGTGGTAGTCCTCCAGGTAGACCTCGATGAAGGTCTTCCAGTTGTAGTTGCACTCGTGCAGCTCCACATGGTCGAGCACCATGCCGTCGAAATCCAGCGCGGCGCGCGGGCCCATGTTCGCCAGGTCGCCCTGCACGTCGCGGCCGTTGTCCTCGAACAGCAGGCCGTTCCACTCGCGAAGCGGGTAGTTGTTCAGGTTCAGGCAAGGGTCCTTGTCGAAGTGGGGCGCGCCCAGCAATTGACCGGCCTGCGCGCCCTGGACGCCGCTGTAGGTCCAGCGGTGCAGCGGGCACACGATGTTGCCGCCCGCGCTGCCGCTGCGGGTCTCCAGCAGGTTGCCCCGGCCCTTGAGGATGATGGCCTGCCGGTGGCGGCAGACGTTGGAGACGAGCTCGACACCGCTGGCCGTGCGCACCAGGGCTCGCCCACCCGCTTCCTGCGGCAGGGCGTGGTAATCCCCCACGTTGGGAACGGCGAGTTGGTGCCCCACATAACGGGGTCCGCGCTGGAAGAGTGCTTCCTTTTCGCGCTGGAACAGCGCTTCGTCGAAGTAACTGGAAACCTGAAGTTGGCTTGCGGCCTGCTGCAGTTGAAGACTTAAATCAGACATCGTGGTCCTGACCTAGAGACTCCCCCTATGAAGGGGCAGGGTAAACGCTGTGCTCGTGAGACGAATTCGCGCGGGATGGGTGAAGTGGTGCGTCCCTCCGGGCGGTGTGGCCCGTCAGTGATGAAAAAGGGGCGAATTCTACCCTTCGGGTCAGTACCCGCTCGCCAGCGCCGGTATGCAAAAGCGTGCCCACTTTAGAATGAACCACGTGAACGAACCCATCCCCACCGTGCCCCGCTCCCCCAAGACCACCACAGCCGCGCCCTCGGCCGACACCGCGCCCATCGCCGCCAGCTACGAAGCCGCGCTGCAGGAGCTCGAACAACTCGTGTCCCAGCTCGATGCCGGCCAGTTGCCACTCGACCAGTTGCTGACGCGCTATCAGCGGGGTGCCGAGTTGCTGGCTTTTTGCCGCGCGCGGCTTGAAGCGGTGGAAAACCAGATCAAGGTTCTGGAAGGCGGCGAACTCAAACCCTGGGACGCAGCATGAGCGTGGTGTGGGCCACCGAAGACGCAGCCGGCTTCGTCGGCTGGCGGGAAATGCAGCAAGGCGCAGTGGAGCAGGCGCTGTCGCGCTGGGTGCCGCCCGAGGCGCCCGCCGGTCTGGGTGATGCCATGCGCTATGCGGTGCTCGACGGTGGCAAACGGTTGCGGCCCTTGCTCGTCCTGGCGACTTGCGAGGCCGCTGGTGGGCAGCCCGAAGCGGCCATGCGCGCGGCCTGCGCGGTGGAGTTGATCCACGCGTATTCGCTGGTGCACGACGACATGCCCTGCATGGACAACGACGTGTTGCGCCGTGGCAAGCCCACGGTGCATGTGCAATTTGGTGAAGCCCAGGCCTTGCTGGCCGGCGACGCGCTGCAGGCGCTGGCTTTTGAGCTTCTGGTGCCCGATGACGGCAGCGTGCAGCCCGCCATGGCCGCGCGGCTGTGCCGGTTGCTGGCGCTGGCGGCTGGAGCCGGTGGCATGGCCGGTGGCCAGGCGATCGATCTGGCCAGCGTGGGCCATGCCCTGGACCAGCCAGCGCTGGAGACCATGCACCGGCACAAGACCGGCGCGCTGCTGCAGGCCAGCGTCATGATGGGGGCTGCCACCGCACAGGTGTCGCCAGCCACCGAAGCGCGACTGGCCGAGTACGGCGCCTGTGTGGGCCTGGCCTTCCAGGTCGTGGACGACATCCTTGACGTGACCGCCGATTCGGCTACGCTGGGCAAGACGGCGGGCAAGGACGCGGCAGCGGACAAGCCCACTTTTGTGTCCCTGATGGGGTTGGCGTCCGCGCAGGCCTATGCAGACCATGTGCTTGAGCAAGCCCACGAGGCTTTGCGCCACAGCGGCATCGAGCGGCCCCACACCTTGCACGCCCTGGCCGATTGGGTCGGACGCCGTGCTTCCTGAAGTTCATCGGCCCCGCGCCCACCATTCATGACCCGAGCGACCCTGCCCATGAGTTCATTGCTCTCTTCCATCGAATCTCCGGCCGATGTGCGCCGCCTCACCCGCGCCCAGCTTTTGCCACTGGCTGACGAGTTGCGCGCCTACCTCTTGCAAAGCGTGGCACGCACCGGTGGCCACCTGAGTTCCAACCTCGGCACGGTTGAGCTCACGCTGGCCTTGCACTATGTGTTCAACACACCCGAAGACCGCCTGGTCTGGGACGTGGGCCACCAGACCTACCCGCACAAGATCCTGACGGGCCGGCGCGAGCGCATGAGCACGCTGCGCCAATTGGGCGGCATCAGCGGTTTCCCGCGCCGCTCCGAAAGCGAGTTCGATACCTTCGGTACAGCCCACTCGTCAACCAGCATCTCGGCCGCGCTGGGCATGGCCATGGGCGCCAAGATCAAGGGCGAGAACCGCAATGCGGTGGCGATCATCGGCGACGGCGCCATGACCGCCGGCATGGCCTTTGAAGCGCTCAACAACGCCGGTGTGGCCGAGGGCCGCCTGCTGGTGGTGCTCAACGACAACGACATGTCGATCTCGCCACCGGTGGGTGCGCTCAACCGCTACCTGGCCCAGCTCATGAGCGGGCAGTTCTACGCCGCGGCGAAGAACGTGGGCAAGCAGGTGCTCAAGGGTGCACCGCCCTTGTTCGAGCTGGCCAAGCGGCTGGAGGAGCACGCCAAGGGCATGGTGGTGCCGGCCACCCTGTTCGAGAAGTTCGGCTTCAACTACATCGGCCCCATCGACGGGCACGACCTCGACTCGCTGATTCCCACACTGGAGAACATCCGCCACCTGCTGGAGACCGACAGCGGGCCCCAGTTCCTGCACGTGGTCACCAAAAAAGGCCAGGGCTACAAACTGGCCGAAAACGACCCGGTTGCGTACCACGGGCCGGGCACGTTCGATCCGGCGGTGGGCATCGTCAAGCCGGCCGCGGCGCCCAAGACCACGTTCACCCAGGTGTTTGGCCAGTGGCTGTGCGACATGGCTGCGGCCGACGAACGCCTGGTGGGCATCACACCGGCCATGCGCGAGGGCTCCGGCATGGTCGAGTTCGAGCGCCGCTTTCCCAAGCGGTACTTTGACGTGGGCATCGCCGAGCAGCACGCAGTGACGTTCGCAGCCGGCCTGGCCTGCGAGGGCCTCAAGCCGGTGGTGGCGATCTACTCCACGTTCCTGCAGCGCGGCTACGACCAGCTGATCCACGACGTGGCGCTGCAGAACCTGCCCATGGTGTTCGCGCTCGACCGCGCGGGCCTGGTGGGGGCCGATGGCGCCACCCACGCGGGCGCCTACGACATCGCCTACCTGCGCTGCATCCCCAACATGGCCATTGCGTGCCCGGCTGATGAGGCCGAGTGCCGCCAGCTTTTGTCCACCGCGCACGCCCAGAACCAGCCCGTGGCCGTGCGTTACCCGCGCGGTGCGGGTGTGGGTGTGGCCATCCCCACCAGCCTGGAAGGCCTGCCTTTCGGCAAGGGTGAACTCCGCCGCCAGGGCAAGGGCATTGCGGTCCTGGCCTTCGGCACGCTGCTGCACCCCGCGCTGGTGGCTGGCGAGAAGCTCGGTGCCAGTGTGGCCAACATGCGATGGGCCAAACCGCTGGACCTCGACCTGTTGCGTGAACTCGCTGGCACGCACGAAGCGCTGGTCACGGTGGAAGAGGGCTGCCTGTCCGGTGGTGCCGGCAGCGCAGTGCTGGAAGCGTTGCAGGCCGAGGGTATCAACCTGCCCGTGCTCTCGCTGGGCTTGCCCGACGAGTTTTCGGAGCATGGCGATCCGGCCAAACTGCTCAGCGCATTGGGCCTGGACGCTGCGGGCATCGAAGCCTCCATTCGCGCGCGGTTCGGGGCGCTGTTGCACGCGTCTCCCGGCCTGAAGGTGGTCGGCTGACCCTGCCCCTGCAGGTGGGCGGGTGCACGGCGTGTGCCCAAGCTTGCACAAGGCTGACCAGTCTTGCGCCGGGCGGGCCTTTCGAGGGAAAACCCCCGCGTGTGCTCGTGGATGCGTTCCTAGAATCGCGCTTGACTTGAACCAAGTCTCCCGTCCGGACGGCCCGGGCAGGGTGTACCCATACCAACCACGGAGTCAATCGATATGGATCGTCGTTCCCTCATCAAACACGCGGGCATTGCCGGTGTGCTGGCTGCCGGTGCTGCACCCGCAGTGCACGCGCAGGCGGCCATCCGCTGGCGCCTGACCTCCAGCTTCCCCAAGGCGCTGGACACCATCCACGGCGCGGCCGATGTGTTCGCCAAGAAGATCGGCGAAATGTCGGGTGGCAAGTTCTCGGTCACGGTGCATGCCCCCGGTGAACTCGTGCCCGCATTCGGCGTGGTCGACGCGGTGCAACAGGGCACGGTGGAAGCGGGTCACACCGCCCCCTACTACTACTTCGGCAAGGACGACACCTTTGCCATGGGCACGGCGATTCCCTTTGGTCTGAACAGCCGCCAGCTCACCGCCTGGTACTACGACGGCAACGGCCTCAAGCTGTTCCGCGAGTTCTACGACCAGTACAACATCGTCAACTTCCCCGGCGGCAACACCGGTGCCCAGATGGGCGGCTGGTTCCGCAAGGAAATCAAGACCGTGGCCGACCTCAAGGGCCTGAAGATGCGCATCGGCGGTTTCGCCGGCAAGGTGCTCACCCGCATGGGCGTGGTGCCGCAGAACATCCCTGGCGGTGAGATTTACCAGGCGCTGGAAAAGGGCACCATCGACGCGACCGAATGGATCGGACCGTACGACGATGAAAAACTGGGCTTCCAGAAAGTGGCCAAGAACTACTACTACCCAGGCTTCTGGGAAGGTGGCGCACAGCTCGATTTCTATATCAACAAGGCCGCCTTCAACGCCCTGTCCACAGAGAACAAGGCCATTGTCGAGATGGCGGCTTCGCACGCGCACACCCTCATGCAGGCCATGTACGACGCGCGCAACCCGGCCGCCCTCAAGCGCCTGGTGGCCGGTGGCGCCAAAGTGCTGCCTTTCCCCAAGACCGTGATGGACGAGGCTTACAAGCAGTCGATGGCGCTCTACGACGAGTTGAGCACCAGCAATGCCAACTGGAAGAAGATCTACACCGATTACTCGGCCTTCCGCAAGGACCAGAACCTCTGGTTCCGTTTCACCGAAGCCCAGTTCGACCGCTACATGCAGTCGGCCAAGCTCTGATCGGCTCCAAGGCTCCCAAAGAACCCCGCAGCCGCGGGGTTTTTTATGGGGCTTGGGTTCACTGTTCAGCGCCTCGTCGTCAGTCAGGCAAAAGGCGCTCCACTCTGCGCACCCTAAACTAGCTGGCTTTGCCCTTCTGCCCGTATCCCTGGAGAACACCATGGCGCTACTGCTCCGCCTTTCCCGACTCATCGACAGCCTGAGCATGCTCATCGGCAAGTTCGTCATGTGGCTGATCCTGGCCGCCACGCTCATCAGCGCTGGCAACGCCATCATCCGCAAGGTGTTCGGCACCAGCTCCAACGCCTGGCTGGAGATCCAGTGGTACCTGTTTGGCGCGGTGTTCATGCTGGGCGCCGGCTACGCCTTCCTGTGCAACGCGCATGTGCGCATTGATTTCATCTCGTCCAAATTCAGCGCCCGCACCCGCAACTGGGTCGACGTGGGCGGCATCCTCATTTTTCTCGCGCCGCTGTGTGTGCTGATGATCAGCGAGGGCTGGCCGCTGTTCGAACGCGCCTGGACCTCGGGCGAGGTTTCATCGAACGCCGGTGGCTTGTTGCGTTGGCCCGTGTACCTTTTGATTCCGGCCGGTTTTGCCATCTTGATGGCGCAGGGCGCCAGTGAACTCATCAAACGGTTTGCGTTCCTCACGGGCCACGGCCCTGATGTGCTGGTACAGGGCGGGCCGAGCGATGAAGAACGCCTGGCCGAAGAGCTGCTGGCCGAGCAGCAGCGTCTCAAGGGAGTCAACTGATCATGATCGACATCATCTCCGCCCAATTCGTCCCGCTCATGTTCGCCGGCTTGCTGGTGTTCCTGCTGTCTGGTTTCCCGGTGGCGTTTGCGCTGGCGGCCACCGGGCTCTTTTTCGGCCTGATCGGCATGGAAGCCGGTCTGTTCCCGCCCACCTTGTTTCAGGTGATGCCGCAGCGGGTGTTTGCCATCATGCAGAACGACACGCTGCTGGCGATTCCGTTCTTCACGCTCATGGGCATCATCCTGGAGCGCAGCCGCATGGCCGAGGACCTGTTGTCCACCGTGGCGCAGGTGTTCGGCCCGGTGCGCGGCGGCCTGGCCGTAGCGGTGATTCTGGTGGGCGCCTTGCTGGCCGCCACCACCGGTGTGGTGGCGGCTGCGGTCATCTCGATGGGCCTGATTTCGCTGCCCATCATGCTGCGCTACGGCTACAACCGCACCATTGCCACCGGCACCATCACCGCGTCGGGCACGCTGGCGCAGGCCATTCCGCCGTCACTGGTGCTGATCGTGCTGGCCGACCAGCTGGGTCGCTCGGTCGGTGACATGTACGCCGGGGCGCTCGTGCCCGGCCTGATGCTGGTGGGCACGTACCTGCTGTTCATTGCCGGCGTGGCGATCTTCAAGCCCAAGTGGGTGCCGGCTCTGCCAGTCGAGGCGCGCATCTACAACGAAGCCGATGGGTCCAGTGGCCACCGCTCGCTGCTGCTGCTGCTGCTCATCTGCGGCGTGGTGAGCTTTGCATGGGGGCAAGTGCACGAGTCCATCATCAACCCGCTGATCGGGCGGGAGATGCCTGCACCGGGCGACGAGACGATCATTCTTTCGATCACGATCGGCTCGTTTCTGGCGCTGGCACTGGCGCTGCTCAACCGCCTGTTCCGCCTGGGTCTGCTGTCGCGTCTGGCCGAGCAGGTCACCTTCGTGCTGATCCCGCCGCTGGTGCTGATCTTCCTGGTGCTGGGCACCATCTTCCTGGGCATTGCCACCCCCACCGAGGGCGGTGCCATGGGTGCGCTGGGCGCGCTCATCATGGCGGGGGCGCGGCGCAGCCTGTCGTTCAGCCTGCTGCAGCAGGCCCTGGAAAGCACCACCAAGCTGGCCATCTTCGTGATGTTCATCCTGATCGGCTCCACGGTCTTCAGCTTCACCTTCAATGCCGCCGATGGCCACATCTGGGTGGAGCACCTGTTTGACAAGATGCCGGGTGGCCAGATGGGCTTCTTGCTGATCGTGAACTTCCTGGTGTTCATCCTGGGCATGTTCATCGACTTCTTCGAGATCGCCTTCATCGTCATCCCGCTGCTCGCGCCCGTGGCCGACAAGCTGGGCATCGACCTGATCTGGTTCGGCGTGATCCTGGCCATGAACCTGCAGACCTCGTTCCTCACGCCACCCTTCGGCTTTGCGCTGTTTTACCTGCGCAGTGTGGCCGCACGAAGCGACTACACCGACGTCGTCACCGGCAAACGCATCCCGGCCGTGACCACCGCCCAGATCTACAAGGGCTCCATCGCCTTCATCATCCTGCAGCTCATCATGGTGGCGATGGTGATCCTCAATCCTGGCCTGGTGCTGGGCAATCTGGAAAAGGCTGCGGTGGTGGACGACGCGACCGTGACCGACATGCTCAACAACATGCCGGGCCTGGAGCAGGAGGAGGAGCCAGCTGCAGAGGAAGCCGGGGATCCGGCGGCCGTACCGGCAGAAGGAGCTGCGCCGGCCATGCCCACACCTCCCGCCGAGGAAGAAGTCGACCCGGGCAAGGCCCTGATGGACAGCATGAAGAAGCCGCAATGAGGGCGCAGCCATGAGAGTCGACGTCAAAGTGCTGGACGCCCGCATGGCCGGGCAGCTGCCAGCCTATGCCACCTCCGGCAGCGCGGGCCTGGACCTGCGCGCCTGCCTGGACACGCCGCTCACACTGGCGCCCAACGCCTGGCAGCTCGTGCCCACCGGCCTGGCCATCCACCTGGGCGACCCCGGCTTTGCCGCCATGATCCTGCCGCGCTCCGGCCTGGGCCACAAACACGGCATCGTGCTGGGCAACCTGGTGGGCCTGATCGACAGCGACTACCAGGGCCAGCTCATGGTGAGCGCCTGGAACCGCAGCAGCGTGCCATTCACCATCGAGCCCATGGAGCGCATCGCGCAAATGGTGATCGTGCCGGTGGTGCAGGCGCACTTCAACGTTGTGGACGACTTCGAGGCCGCGAGCGAGCGCGGCGCGGGCGGCTACGGATCCACCGGGCGGGGTTGAGCCTCCTGAAGTCGCTGCGCAACGAGCGAAATGCCTCAACCCAGAGGTGCCGCGGAACCGGCTTCGCCGGGCCGCAGCCACCGCCCCCTTGAGGGGGTCGCGCGAAGCGCGGCGGGGGTGCTAATGAAGCGTATGTGGACCCGGTGGCGTGATGCCCGGGCCTTGGAGTTCATCTGGCTCGTCCACCTGCATGCGGAAGAAGCCCGTGCCCAGCGAGCCCTTGCCTACCTCGGCCTCGGACGCTTCGCGCACCGTGTGCACTTTCATCGAGATGCGCAGGGCGATGCCCGCCAGTGGGTGGTTGCCGTCGAGCACCACATGGTCAGGATAGATGTCGCTCACGAAGTAAAGCCGGTCGCGTGGAGCGGCCGGGTTGCAGCCGGCGGGCAGGCCTTCGAAACCCATGCCCTCTTCGAGCTCTTCGGGAAACAGGTGGCGCGGCTCCAGGAAGAGCAGCGTGTCGTCGTAGTCGCCGAAACCGTCCACCGGCTCCAGGTGCAGCTCGATCGAGTCGCCCGGTGCGTGGTTGAGCAGGGCATCTTCGATCTTGACCAGCAGGTCGCTTCCGCCCACGAGAAACTCCACGGGTTCTTCGAGCACATCGAGCACTTCGCCCAGCGTGTCCTTCAGGGTCCAGGTCATTGCCACGACGCATTGTTGGGTGATTTTCATCCGACAATTGTCCCATGTTCAAACCCGAAACCGCCCGTCCACCCGCTGCTGCTGCCGCGCCCGATGTCCCCACCCCGCTGCTGGGCGGTCTGTCGCCAGCGCAGTTCATGCGCCGCCATTGGCAGAAAAAACCGCTGCTCATCCGCCAGGCCATTCCCGGCTTCGAACCGCTGCTGAGTCGGGCGCAGCTGTTTGACCTGGCGAGCCAGGAGACTGTGGAGTCGCGCCTGATCGTGCGCAAACCGCAAGGCTGGACGCTCAAACAAGGCCCATTCAAGCGCAGCGGCCTGCCACCGCTCAAGCAGCCCGGCTGGACCCTGCTGGTGCAAGGGGTGGATCAACACGACGACGCCGTGCACGAACTCTTGCAGCGTTTTCGTTTTGTGCCTGATGCGCGACTGGACGACCTGATGATCTCCTGGGCCAGTGACGGCGGTGGCGTGGGCCCGCACTTTGACAGCTACGACGTGTTTTTGCTGCAGGCCAGCGGCCAGCGCCGCTGGCGCATCGGTCGCCAGAAAGACCTGACGCTGCAGCCCGATGTGCCGCTGAAGATCCTGCAGAACTTCGAGCCCGAGGAAGAGCATCTGCTCGACGCCGGAGACATGCTCTACCTGCCGCCGCGCTGGGCGCACGACGGTGACGCGGTGGGCGAGGACTGCATGACCTGTTCCATCGGCTTTCGCGCGCCGCAGCGCGGCGGACTGGCCGGCGAGCTGCTGCAGCGCATGGCCGACGAGCTCGACGACGAAACGCTCTACCGCGACCCGGCCCAGACCGCCACGGCCCACCCGGGCGCCATGCCCGACGGGCTGGAGGCTTTTGCGGTGGACGCCCTGCAGCGGCTGCTGGCCGAGCGCCAGTCGCTGGCCTGTGCACTGGGCGAGGTGATGACAGAACCCAAGCCGCGCGTGTGGTTCGATGAAGCGCACACCGATTGGTCAGTGGGCGGGGTGCGGCTGGACCGCCGAACCCGCATGATGTATGACCCCCGCCACGTGTTCATCAACGGCGAGAGCTTTCGGGCTGGCGGTGCCGATGCGCGCCTGATGCAGCGGCTGGCCGATGAGCGCGCGCTGGACGCGCGGCAGGTGCAGCGCGCCAGCGAGGGCGCTCAGTCGTTGCTGCAAGACTGGTTCGAGGCCGGCTGGTTGCACCGCGTGTGAAGCCACCGAAATACCGCTGACCACCACCCAGGAGTTCGCCATGACCGAACCCGATACCGGAGATCCTGCCCCACCTGTGGTGCTGGCCACGGGCCGCCTGGAGGGCCGCCAGGTCTTCCTCCAGACCGTGCGTCTGGCGTTCCAGGCGGCTGCCGAACAAGGCTGGAGCCACATCACCTTGAGCGACCCCGACTTCGCCGACTGGCCCTTGGGCGAGCGCGCAGTGGTCGAGTCGCTGAACCGGTGGGCGCGGCGCGGACGCACGCTGAAGCTGCTGGCGCGCAACTACGACCAGTTGCGCCTGCTGCATCCGCGTTTTGTGCAGTGGCGGGTGACCTGGTCGCACCTGATCGAAGCACACGCCTGTCCTGGTGCCTCAGGCAGTGAGTTGCCCAGCGCGATCGGCTCACCGGTCTGGACACTGGAGCGGCTGGACCCACTGCGCAACACTTTGGTGGCCAGCACGGATGCCGAGCGGCGGGTGGCCCTGCGCGAGCGCGTGAACGAGTGCTGGCTCAAGAGCGTGCCGTCTTTTCCCGCGAGCCATCTCGGGCTGTAGCCCGCCCATGAAAAAGGCCGCCCGGGGGCGGCCTGTGATCGGTCGTGCTGAAGATGTTTACTTCAGGTCGTCGGCCAGCCGTTGCGTGATGCGCCGGGCGTTGGCCGAGCTGTCGGCTTGACCCTGGGCGCCCAGCACCGAGACGGTGGTGGCGTTGTCGACGCTGCGCACCAGCACCTGGTAACGCTCGGTGGCCGCTTCCGGCTTGGAGCCGCCAAACAGCTTGCCGAAGAAGCCGGGTTCCTTGGCGTTGGTCACGGGTTCCACATAACGGACGAAGTAAATGCCTTTGGTGCGGTCGCGGTCTTCCACCGTGAAACCGGTGCGGTCCAGTGAGAGGCCGACACGGCGCCACGCGCGGTCGAAGTTGTCGTCGAACTGGACCACCGGCGAGTTGTTCACCAAGGTCACCTTGGCCGCGGCCTGCACCGGCGCAGACGCCGTGACAGCCTGGGACTGGGCTTCGGTCACGCCGAGCTTGACCATGAGGCGGCGCAGGAATTCGGTTTCGAGTTCCACGTCGGCTGGGCGGGGCTGCCACACGGTCTGGTCTTTGTCCTTGGTGGAGTACACCTCCACCATGCCGCGGTGGCTGATGTAGACCTCGGTGCCGCCGCTGGGCGTGCGCTCCAGGCGGGTGCGGAAGCGGTCGCGCTCACCGGTGGAGTAAAGATTTTCGAACACCTTGCCGATGGTCGAGCGGATGAAATCCTGCGGCAGTTTGGCGCGGTTCTCGGCCCAGTCGGTTTCCATGATGCCCAGTGTTTCCTGGTCGATGTCGAGCAGGAAACCGTTCTCCTGCCAGAAGTCGCGCACCGGGCTCCAGAGCTTGTCGGCCGGGCGGTCGATCACCAGCCAGCGCTGGTTGCCGGCGCGCTCGATGCGCACGTCGCCCACCTTGGCCATGGCGGTGGTGGCCGCGGTGGCCTGGGCTGGCAGGGCGGCCTGGTAGCCGCTGGCCGTCACGGTGGAGCCCGGCACGTTGTAGCGCGAGTCGCGGCTGAGCTGGGTCAGGTCGGGTGGCACGTCCAGCGTGCTGCCGCGCTGGGCGCTCTTGTAGTCGATCTTGTCTTCCTGGAGCATGGAGCAGCCCGAGACGATGAGGGCGGCGGCGGCCAACAGGCCCAGGCGGGACCAAGCGGCAGCACCGGCCCAGGACTTGAGGCGGGGCGTCTGATTCAGGGTGGGAATGGACATGGGGCAGCTCGGTGTGGACCGGAAGTGTGTGGGGTGGACAGAAGAGAGGGTTGGAGTCAGATCAGGCCGCTTTGTTGCAGCGCGCCTTCGACCTGCGGCACCAGATGGCGCGACAGCGGGGTGAGCGGTAGACGCATGGTCTCACGGCACAGACCCATGCGGGCCATGGCCCATTTCAACGGAATCGGGTTGGCCTCGCAAAACAGCTGTTTGTGCACCGGCATCAACCGGAACTGGATGTCCATGGCTCGCTTCACATCACCCGCCATCGCAGCCACGCACAGCTCGTGCATCAGGCGCGGCGCGATGTTGGCAGTGACGCTCACGTTGCCCTGACCGCCGCACAGCATGAGCGCCACAGCGGTCGGGTCGTCGCCCGAAAACACCGCGAAGCCCTTGGGCACTTCGCGGATCAACCACTGAGCGCGTTCGATGTTGCCGGTGGCTTCCTTGATGCCGACGATGCCGGGCACTTGCGCCAGGCGCAGCACGGTCTCGTGGTGCATGTCGGCCACGCTGCGCCCGGGCACGTTGTAGAGCACGGTGGGCAGGTCGCCCACGGCTTCGGCAATGGCCTTGAAGTGCTGGTACTGGCCTTCTTGCGTGGGCTTGTTGTAGTAGGGCACGACCTGCAGCTGGCAGTCGGCGCCCACGCTCTGCGCGAAGCGCGCCAGCTCGATGGCCTCGCGGGTGGAGTTGGCGCCGCAGCCGGCCATGATGGGCACGCGCTTCTCGCCGTGCGTTTTGGCCTGCTCGACCGAGACGCGGATGATCTCGCAGTGTTCTTCTACCGTGACGGTGGGTGACTCGCCCGTGGTGCCCACCACGCCGATGCAGTCGGTGCCTTCGGTGATGTGCCAGTCGATGAGTTTGCGCAGGGTGGGGTAGTCCACGCTGCCGTCTTCATGCAGGGGGGTGGCCAGGGCCACGATGCTGCCGGTGATGGTGTTCATTGCTGCAGGCTCAAATGGGTGCGCTCATCGGTGTCGCCCCGCAGGGCGCGGCGTGTCGCGCGAATCGTGCATTCTACCCAGTGGCATCCAGCGCATACCGGGGCGGCGAGTCGGGTGTTCCCGGGTGTTTTCGCACCGCCGCGATGCGCTGCACGAACCGCTCGGGGCGGTCGCAGAAGCCGTCTTCATACGCCACCACCTGCAGGCCCTCGCAGGCGCGCAACAGTTCGCCGGGCTGCAGCAGGAAATCGGGCCGCGAGGGTTTGCCCACATGCTCGTTGCCAGTGGCAAAGGTCTCGTAAATCAGCACACCGCCCGGCGCCACGCTGGCGGTGATCAGGGGCAGCAGCGCTCGCCACAGGTAGTTGGTGACCACCACCGCGCCGAAGCGCTCGCCTTCCAGCGGCCAGGGGCCGTTCTCGATGTCGGCCAGCACGGCGCGGCCGAAGGGCTTCACCGCCTCGATCGCCTCGACGGATCGGTCGACCCCGGTGACTGTGTGGCCGCGCTGCGCGAACCACTTCAGGTGGCGACCATGGCCACAGGCCACGTCGAGCACCGATCCGCCGGGGGGGATCAAGTGCGACCAGCGCTGCACCCAGAGGGATGGCGCCTCGGTGCCGTGCATCAGAAGCAGCTCCAGAGCTGATCGGCCAGGGTCACCAGAAAGCCCGGCTGGTTGTAGAGCGCCAGCGTGCCCAACAGGACAGCGACGGCGCCGGTCCACACGAGGGCGCGCAGCGCCAGCGGTCTCATGCTGCGACCACCAGGCGTTGTGGCGCACGCACGATGGGTGTCTCACGCACCGGCAGGTTGATGAGACCTGCGAACACGCCCAGCGCGATCGAGATGTACCAGACGATGTCGTAGCTGCCGGTTCGGTCGTACAGCACGCCGCCCAGCCACACGCCCATGAAGCTGCCGATCTGGTGGCTGAAGAACACGAAGCCACCCAGCATGGACATGTGGGCCACGCCGAAGATCTGCGCCACCACTGCGTTGGTGGGAGGGATGGTGGAGAGCCACAGCAGGCCCATGACGCTGGCGAACACGTACACGCTCATGGGCGAGAGCGGCACGATCAGGAAGATGGCAATCACCACAGCCCGCGCGAAATAGATGAACGACAGGATGTGCCGTTTGGCCATGCGCTGGCCGAGCGCGCCAGCGGCGTAGGTGCCGAAGACGTTGAAGAGCCCGATGAGCGCCAGCGCGTAGCTGGCCACCTGGGGCGACAGGCCGTTGTCTTTCAAATAACTCGGCATGTGCACGCCGATGAACACCACCTGGAAGCCACACACAAAGTAGCCCGCCATGAGCAACTGGAAGCTGCGGTAGCGAAAGGCCTCGCGCAGCGCCTGCAAAATGGATTGTTCCCGCGCGGGCGCCGCGCCGCCAGCAAAGCCCGGCTCACGCAGTCCCCAGGCCAGCGGCACGATCAGCAGCACCGCGGCGCTCAGGAAGAGCAGCGCTTCTTGCCAGCCGAAACTGCTGATCAGCCAGCCCTCCACCGGCACCATGAGGAACTGGCCAAACGAGCCCGCCGCCGCGGCAACACCCATGGCCCACGAGCGTTTTTCGGCCGAAATCTGCCGCCCGATCACGCCGTAGATCACCGCGTAGGTGGTGCCGGCTTGCGCCCCGCCGATCAGCACACCCGCGGTGAGCGCAAACGTCATGGGCGTGGTGGTCAGCGCCATGCCGGCGAGGCCCAGCCCGTAGAGTGCTGCGCCGCCGATCAATACGCGAAACGCGCCAAAGCGGTCGGCCGCCATGCCGGCGAAGATGCCGAACACGCCCCACGAGAGGTTTTGAATAGCCAGCGCGAAGGCGAAGTTCTCACGCGTCCAGCCTTGGGCCTGGGTGATGGGCTGCAGCCACAGGCCAAAGCCGTGTCGGATGCCCATGGACAGCGTGACGATCATGGCGCCGCAAGCCAGAACCTGAAAGGTCGAGAGTGAGGCGCGGGTGGGTGGAGCAGAAGACATCCGGCGACTGTAGCGAAGAAGCCCGCTGCTCACCTGTCGCTCAGGGCATCCGCTCGTGATATCGACCGGCCCGATTGATGCCCGCTGGGCATCGTTGGCAACTTCACACGCAAGAGTCTGTGGTTTTATCCAGTCTTTTGGGGTCGGTGCTTACAATCCGCCCCCATGGCCACCCAAATCCCCCCCGTTTATTCCGAAGGCTCCATCCGTGTCCTCAAAGGCCTGGAGCCGGTCAAGCAGCGGCCGGGCATGTACACCCGGACCGACAACCCCCTGCACATCATTCAAGAGGTGCTCGACAACGCCGCCGATGAGGCCCTGGCCGGCCACGGCAAGAAGATCAAGGTCACGTTGCACGCTGACAGCTCGGTGAGCGTGGACGACGACGGCCGGGGCATCCCGTTCGGCCTGCACCCCGAGGAGCAGGCGCCGGTGGTCGAACTGGTGTTCACCCGGCTGCACGCCGGCGGCAAGTTCGACAAGGGCAAGGGCGGCGCCTACAGCTTCTCGGGCGGCCTGCACGGCGTGGGTGTGAGCGTGACCAATGCGCTCTCGACCCGGCTGGAAGTGGCCAGTTACCGCGAAGGCCAGGTGGCAAAGCTGGCGTTTTCAGCGGGCGACGTGATCGAGGCGCTGGTGATCACGCCCAAGGGGGAAGGCGACCGCAAGCAGGGCACCACGGTGCGCGCCTGGCCCGATCCCAAGTACTTCGAATCCGCCGTGTTGCCCATGGCCGAGCTCACCCACCTGCTGCGCAGCAAGGCGGTGTTGATGCCGGGTGTGACGGTGACGCTGGTGAACGAGAAGAGCAAGGACATCCAGACCTGGCTCTACAAAGGCGGCCTGCGCGACTACCTGCAGCAAACACTCAACGGCGAGCCGGTGATTCCGCTGTTCGAAGGCGAAGGTTTTGCCGACAGCGGGCACGACAGCTTCGCCGAAGGCGAGGGCGCGGCCTGGTGCGTGGCCTTTACTGAAGACGGCCAGCCGGTGCGCGAGAGTTATGTGAACCTGATCCCCACCAGCGCGGGCGGCACGCACGAGAGCGGCCTGCGCGACGGCCTGTTCCAGGCGGTCAAAGGCTTCATCGAACTGCACGCGCTCCTGCCCAAGGGCGTGAAGCTGCTGCCCGAAGACGTGTTTGCGCGCGCCAGCTATGTGCTGAGCGCCAAAGTGCTCGACCCGCAGTTCCAGGGTCAGATCAAGGAGCGCCTGAATTCGCGCGATGCGGTGCGCCTGGTGGGCAGCTTCGTGCGACCCACGCTGGAACTTTGGCTGAACCAGCACGTGGACTACGGCAAGAAGCTGGCAGAACTCGCCATCAAGGCCGCGCAGTTCCGTCAAAAAGCCGGACAGAAGGTCGAGAAGCGAAAAGGCTCGGGCGTGGCTGTCTTGCCCGGCAAGCTGACCGACTGCGAAAGCAAGGACCTGGCGCACAACGAGGTGTTTCTGGTCGAGGGTGATTCGGCCGGTGGCAGCGCCAAGATGGGCCGCGACAAGGAATGCCAGGCCGTGTTGCCGCTGCGCGGCAAGGTGCTCAACACCTGGGAGGTCGAGCGCGACCGCCTGTTTGCCAACAACGAGATCCACGACATTTCGGTCGCCATCGGGGTGGACCCGCACGGTCCCAACGACACGCCCGACCTCAGTGGTCTGCGCTACGGCAAGGTGTGCATCCTGTCCGACGCCGACGTGGACGGCTCACACATCCAGGTGCTGCTGCTCACGCTGTTCTTCCGCCATTTTCCCAAGCTCATCGAGACGGGTCATGTGTTCGTGGCGCGCCCGCCGCTGTTCCGGGTGGACATTCCCGCTCGGGGCAAAAAGCCCGCGGCCAAGCAGTACGCGCTGGACGACGGCGAACTGCACGCCATCCTCGACAAGGCCGAAAAGGACGGTGTGGCGCGCGACAAGTGCCAGATCAGCCGCTTCAAGGGCCTGGGCGAAATGAACGCCGAACAGCTGTGGGACACCACGCTCAACCCCGACACGCGCCGCCTCATGCCGGTGGTGCTGGGCGCGATCAACTTCGCCGACACCGAAGCCCTCATCACCAAGCTCATGGGCAAGGGCGAAGCCGCTTCGCGCCGGGAGCTGATGGAATTGCACGGCGATTCGGTCGAGATCGACATCTGACCCGCCCCCCTTTTTTGAACTGACGCATGTCCGACATCCTGATTCCCGAACTGCCCTTGTCCGAGCCCGACGACGGCTTGAACCTGGCGAACTACGCGCAGCGCGCCTACCTCGAATACGCCCTGTCGGTGGTGAAAGGACGCGCGCTGCCCGATGTGTGCGACGGCCAGAAGCCGGTGCAGCGGCGCATCCTCTACAGCATGGACCGCATGGGCCTGAGCTTCAGCGGACCCAACAACAACACGGCCGCGCGGCCTGTGAAAAGCGCACGCGTGGTGGGCGATGTGCTCGGCCGTTTCCATCCCCACGGTGACCAGGCCGCCTACGACGCACTCGTGCGCATGGCACAGGATTTTGCGCAGCGGTATCCGCTGATCGACGGCCAAGGCAACTTCGGTTCGCGTGACGGCGACGGCGCCGCGGCCATGCGCTACACCGAAGCGCGGCTGGCCAAGATCACCACGCTGCTGCTGGACGAGATCGACGAAGGCACGGTGGATTTCGTACCCAACTACGACGGCTCCACCATCGAGCCCAAGCAGTTGCCCGCCCGGCTGCCGTTCAACCTGCTCAACGGTGCCTCGGGTATTGCCGTGGGCCTGGCCACCGAAATCCCCAGCCACAACCTGCGCGAGGTGGCCGACGCCTGTGTGGCCTTGATCAAGAGCCCGAAGCTCACGGATGAAGAACTCTTTGCCATCCTGCCCGGGCCCGACTACCCCGGCGGCGGCCAGATCATCAGCCCGGCCGGCGACATCGTCGATGCCTACCGCACCGGGCGCGGCAGCCTCAAGGTGCGCGCGCGCTGGAAGATCGAAGACCTGGCGCGTGGCCAGTGGCAACTGGTTGTGACCGAGCTGCCACCCGGCGTGAGCACGCAGCGTGTGTTGGAAGAAATCGAGGAGCTGACCAACCCCAAGGTGAAGGCCGGCAAGAAGGCCCTCACGCAGGAGCAGACCCAGCTCAAGGCCAGCATCCTGATGGTGCTGGACGGCGTGCGCGACGAGTCGAGCAAGGACGCGCCGGTGCGTCTGTTGTTCGAACCCAAGAGCAGCCGCATCGAGCAGCAGGAACTCATCACCGCGTTGCTGGCCCACACCAGCCTGGAGAGTTCCACGCCGATCAACCTCACCATGATCGGGATCGACGGCCGACCCACGCAAAAATCGTTGCGGCAGATGCTCACCGAGTGGATCGAGTTCCGCCAGGGCACCATCACCCGCCGTTCACAGCACCGCCTCACCAAGGTGCTGGACCGCATCCACATCCTCGAAGGCCGGCAGCTCGTGCTGCTCAACATCGACGAGGTGATTGCCATCATCCGCCAGGCCGACGATCCCAAGGCCGCGCTGATCGAGCGCTTTGCCTTGAGCGACCGGCAGGCCGAAGACATTCTTGAAATCCGCCTGCGCCAACTCGCGCGGTTGGAGGCCATCAAGATCGAGCAGGAGCTCAAGACCTTGAAGGAAGAGCAGGGCAAGCTCGAAGACATCCTGGGCAACCCCGGCAGCCTCAAGCGCTTGATGGTCAGGGAGATCGAGGCCGACGCCAAGACCTTCGCCGACGCACGACGCACGCTGATCCAGACCGAGAAGAAGGCCGTGGCCGAGATCAAGGTGGTGGACGAACCGGTGACGGTGGTCGTCTCCAGCAAAGGCTGGGTGCGCGCACGCACTGGCCACGGCCACGAGGCCGGCAGCTTCGCCTTCAAGGCCGGTGACGGCCTGTACGGCACCTTCGAGTGCCGCACGGTGGACACGTTGATCGTGTTCGGCACACCCAAGGACAAGGTGGGCCGTGTGTACAGCGTGCCCGTGGCCAGCCTGCCCGGCGCGCGCGGTGATGGTCAGCCCATCACCACGCTCATCGAGCTGGAGACTGGCACACAGCCACTGCACTACTTTGCCGGCCCGGCCAACGCCACGCTGCTGCTCAGCAGCAGCGGTGGTTATGGTTTTCTCGCGACGGTGGAGAACATGATCTCGCGCCAGCGTGGCGGCAAGACCTTCCTCAACCTGGGCGAAGGCGAATCGCCTTGCGCACCATCGCACGCGGCGTTCACGTCGGGCGGTCAGCCGCTGAACGCAGCCACCCACGTGTGCTGCGCCTCCACCGGTGGGCGCATCCTCACCTTTGAAATCGGCGAACTCAAGCTGATGGAGAAGGGCGGTCGCGGCCTGATGTTGATCGATCTCGAACCCAAGGACACACTGGCCGGCGCAGCGGCCTACACCCGCAGCGTGAAGATCGAGGGCATCGGGCGCGGCGGCAAGGAGCGCGACGAAACGCTGGAGATCCGCAGCCTGAACAACGCGCGTGCATTGCGCGCCCGCAAGGGCAAGGCGGCAGACCTGGGCTTCAAGCCCAACCGCGTGACGCGGGTGGAGTGAACATGGATACAGGAGAACTCACCGGCGTGGTGATTGCGGCTTCGCTGGCCGTGCTGAGCTTCGGCGTGGCGCGCTTCGCCGTGCGGTACTTCGCGCGGCGGCGCGCGGCCCGGGAGCCAGCGTCGACAGAGGCCACCCAGAGCCGCCAGGTGCGCCGCGCCAGCAAACGCCGCAAGCGCTGACCCTCTGCCAGTACGCTCAAGACTTCAGCACCTGCCAGCGGCTTTGTTCAACGCATTGCAGGCAGGCGATGCGGCCGCAGGTGCCGCCGCCTTGCCGCCCATGGGCGTGCAGATGGCGTCCGAGTTCGGCGTTTGCCCAAACGACATGGCTTTCTGAAAACCCGTGGCCGAGTACATGTAGCACTGGTAGGTCGCGCCGTTGCTGGTCTTGGCGGTGTAGTTGATGCGCCCGCCGGTTTCCTCGCTCTTGTTGGCGATGGTGAAGGTGCCCACCTGGCGGCCAATCGCCACCGAGGTGCGCTGTTCCAGCCCCTCCTGGCTGATGGTGGCGGCACATCCGGAGAGGCCGAGCGCAATCAGGAGGGCGGCAGGGTGGAGATGGCGAGATGTCATGGGGTGTTGGCCTTTCGGAAATGAATCCGGACCAGTTTGATGACACTGCCGCCACGCGTGAACCCGACTTGGGTCGGGTTGACGAGCCCGAACGGGCTCAGCCCAGTTCGGCGATCAGTTCAATCTCCACACAAGCACCCATGGGCAACTGCGCCACGCCGAACGCACTGCGCGCGTGAGCGCCGACGGGGCCGAAGACCTCGCCGAGGAGTTCGCTGCAGCCGTTGGTGACCAGGTGCTGCTCGGTGTAGGTGGCGGTGGAGTTGACCAGGCTGAGCACCTTGACGATGCGCTTGACGTCGTCCAGCGTTTTGCCGGCGGCCAGGCAGGCGGCGGCCAGGGTGCCGAGCAGATCGATGGCCACGGCGCGCGCGGCGGGCTTGGCTTCATCGGTGGTCATGGTCAGGCCGAGCTGGCCGACCCAGGGCTTGCCGTCCTTGCGTGCAATGTGGCCGCTCAGGAAAATGAGGTTGCCGGTCTGCACGAAGGGCACGTAAGCCGCTGCGGGCACCGAGACGGGTGGCAGGACGATGCCGAGTTGGGACAGCTTGTCGTAAATGCTCATGGGTGTGCTCCTGATGGGTGAGCGACCCATTCTAATGACGGCTCCCGATGCGGGGACGCCGGCTCGCCGCTCAGACTTTGGGCGCGTCCTGCTGGGCTTCGAGCAACTTCAGTTCGTCGGGCGGCGCGACCGTCACCGCCACTTGCAGGGTGTGCTCGGCACCGCTCTGGATCACGCCACGCATGGGTGAAACATCGCCAAAATCGCGCCCGGTGGCCAGCGTCACGTAGTCTTCGCCCGGGCTGCCCCAGCCGCAGCGGTTGTTGGTGGGGTCGAAGTCGAACCATGCGCCGGTGGGTGCTGGCTCCTCGCCTTCGTCCGACTCGTTCACCACCGGCACGTACACCGACACCCAGGCGTGTGAGGCATCGGCGCCGATCAGGCGCACCTTGCCGGGTGCCGGGCGTGTGAGCAGGTAGCCGCTCACATAACGCGCTGGCAGACCAAGCGTGCGCAGGCAGCCCAGCATGATGTGGGCGAAATCCTGGCACACACCCTTGCCTTGTTCGAGCGCTTCGAGCGCGGGGGTGTTCACCTCGGTGCTGGCGGTCTCGTAGGTCAAATCGGTGTGGATCAGTTCCATCAGCGCCTGGGCTGCGGCCAGCGCGGGCAGGCCGGGCTTGAATGCAGGGCGGGCGAAGGCGGCAAACGCGTCGTCGCGCGGCACGTAGGGCGAGGCGAACATGAATTCGCTGGCCGGGTCGAACGGTGCGTTGGCCCGGTAGCGGAAATGCTCACGCACACGCTCCCAGGTCATGCCGCGCCAGGGCGGTGTTTGAGGCAGCGGCTGGTGCGCGATGGTTTCGACCAGGCTGTCGGCCTCCACCGTGAGCACGTTGTGGGTGGCCTGCAGCGAAAAGAAAGTGCGCTGGTTGCCGAACACGTCGGTGGTCTGGCTGCGCGCAGCTGGGGGCGGGTCGATGCGCAGTTCGTTGCCGATCAGGCGCTGGTACGGCGTGTCCAGCGGGCACAGGTGCACCATGTGCTGCGCCATGTCGATCGAGCCGTGGTAGCGGTAGCGGGTGCGATGGAGGATGCGAAGGAGCATGTCAGGCGCCCAAACTCTGGTTGCGCAGGTCCGCGTGGCTGAAATGCAAACGGCTGAGTTCGTTGGAGAGTTCTCCCGCCGCCAGCTCACAGCCGTCCAGCAGCTCGGCCAGATCGCTCCAGGTGCGCAGGCCTTCGGGGCTGCGCTGCCAGTTGCTCAGGTCGGGCAGCACCCAGGTGTCGGGGTCGGGCAAGCCCTGGGCCAGCACGGCGTCTTGTGGCGTGGCGCTGTTGGCCAGCTTGGCCAGTCGCGAGCGCAGCGTCTGCACCACCCAGGCCAGTGAACGCGGGTTGTCGCGGTCCATCACCAGCAGGTCGATCAGGGCCACCATGTCGCGGCGCTGCTGGTACTGCGCGTGGAAGGTGATGGTGCTGTCGAACAGCGCCACGACCGCCTCAAAACCAGCCTGGTCGTGCACGCAGCCGTGTTCAAGCGCCAGCGAAAGCGCGCGCGAGAGCGTGATGAGGCGCTCGATGTGCCGGCCCATGGAGAGCAGGCGCCAGCCGTCGTCGTGCACCATGCGGTCGGTCTGTGAACCGGTGATGGCGGCCAGCAGTTCGCTGGCGTTCTGCAGCGCCGTCATGGCCTCTGCCGTGGCGTATTCGGCGTGGGTCGAGACGGCGGCGCAGTCGCGCGCGAAGGCGGTTTCGGTGCGCTCGATCAGGTGCCAGTGTTCTTGCGACAGGCGCTCGCGCACCTGGGAAGCGGCGGCCTTGAGCGCGCGCAGATTGAAGCCCACGCTGTGCGACTTGGTGGCCAATGGATCAGAAGCCTTGGGCGACAGCGCGGCCACCAGGTTGCGCGCGAACATGCGCGGCGATGCGCTGGCGCCCGGGGCTTCGCGGATCACCAGCGAGTTCTCGGTAGCGGTTGCGGTGAGCCAGGCCATGAGTGGGCGCGAGCTGGGCTCTTCGCCACCCAGGTGGTTGAGCACGATCTGCGCGAGGCGCACGCTGTTCTCGGCGCGCTCGGTGTAGCGGCCAAGCCAGAAGAGGTTTTCAGCCGCGCGGCTGGTCACGGGGCGTTTCTGCTGAGCCAGCGCCAGCGTGCTGGGCGCAGATTGCAGTAGGCTGGTGTGGTCCACCGGGCCTTCGGTGAGCACCCAGCAATCGGCGCTGCTGCCGCCGCGCTGCATGGCGGCAACGAGTTCTCCGCGCGGTGCCAGGCGCACCAGGCCACCGGGCAGCACGCGCCACGAGCCTTTGCCGTCCGCCAGTGCAAACACGCGCAGCAGGGACGAGCGCGGCATGACGCGTTCGCCCGACCAGGTGGGTGTTTGCGACAGCGGCAGCCACGATTGCACGGTGTAGTGGTCGGGGTGGCGCGCCATGCGGCCGGACCATTCATCGAGTTCGCGCTCGCTCAAGCTCTGGCCCATGGCGGTGTCCAGGCCGGAGCGTGGGTAGGTCGGCTTGATCACGCTGCTCTTGATGATGGGCAGCACTTCGCGCAAGGCCGCGTCTTCGCCGCACCACCAGGTGGCCAGCGAGGGCATGGCGAGTTCTTCGCCGAACAGATGGCGGCAGATGGCGGGCAGGAAGCCGAGCATGGCGCTGGATTCAAGCGGGGCCGAGCCGGGCGCATTGGCCAGCAGCAGGTTGCCCGCGCGCAGCACCTGCAGCAGGCCCGGAACGCCCAGGCGCGAGTCGGAGCGCAGCTCCAGCGGGTCAAGCCATTCGTCGTCCAGCCGCTTGATGAGCGCGTGCACCGGCTCCAGGCCGCTGAGTGTCTTGAGGTACAGGCGCTGGTCGCGCACGGTGAGGTCGTTGCCCTCCACCAGCGTGAGGCCGAGGTAGCGCGCCAGGTAGGCGTGTTCGAAATAGGTTTCGTTGTACGGGCCGGGCGTGAGCAGCGCGATGCGCGCGTTCTCGCCTTCGGGCGCCATGCGTTTGATACCGTCCATGAGCGCGCGGTAACTTGCGGCCAGGCGCTGCACCTTCATGCCGGCGAAGGCCTTGGGGAACTGGCGCGCGATGGCGATGCGGTTTTCCAGCAAGTAGCCCAGGCCCGAGGGCGCCTGGGTGCGCTGGCCCACCACCCACCAGCGGCCGTCGGGCCCGTGCGCCAGATCAAAGCCCACGATGTGCAGCCAGGTGTCGCCCGGCGGCTTCACGCCCTGCATGGAGCGCAGATAGCCTGGATGGCCCTGCACAAGGGCGGCGGGCAGCAGCGCGCGCTTGAGCAGTTCCCGCTCGCCGTAGAGGTCGCCCATGATCGCGTTGAGCAGGCGCGTGCGTTGCAACACACCGGTCTCGATCTGCGCCCAGTCTTGCGGGCCGAGCAGCATGGGAAAGAGATCCAGCGCCCAGGGCCGCTGCAGCCCGGCGGAGGCATCGGCGTAGACGTTGTAGGTCACGCCGTTGTCGCGAATCTGGCGCTGCAGGTTGTCGTTGCGGCGGTTCAGATCGGCAAAGCCGTCGGTGCCGATGTGATCGAAGAAGTTGGCCCAGTGGGGCGCCAGCGCGTCGCTGGTGGACTTGCCGCCGGCGCGAAGTTCGTCGCGGTGGCCCGCATCGGCGGGCACCGACAAAGACAGAGCCCAGTCACCGGGGTTGTCGGGACTGAGCTCGTCAAATAGGGAGTCGGAGGCGTCGTGGTTCACTGCGCTTGAGTATGCCCGCTGGTCTTTGGGCCACGCCCTTCCGGGGTGGCCGCCTTGTTGCTTCCGTCACACAAGGCGGACACCCCAGTCTGGACGGTCAGTAGCGCAGGTCCAGCGTGGTTGGGAATTCGCGGCTGCTGCTGGCCGGCTTCACGTCCATGTGGCCAGGGGTGTGCCCCATCTGGAAGAAGCGCGACATGCGACGGCTCTCCGCCTCGTAGGCGTTGATCGGGAAGGTGTCGTAATTGCGCCCGCCCGGGTGAGCCACGTGGTACTGGCAGCCGCCGAGCGAGCGCTTCATCCAGGTATCGACGATGTCGAAGGTGAGCGGCGCGTGCGACGGAATGGAGGGGTGCAGGGCCGACGGTGGGCTCCACGCCTTGTAGCGCACGCCGGCCACGTACTCGCCCGCCGTTCCGGTGGTCTGCAGCGGGATGGCGCGGCCGTTGCAGGTGATCACGTGGCGGCTGTCGTTCCAGCCGCTCACGCGCACCTCGATGCGCTCCAGCGACGAGTCCACATAACGCACGGTGCCGCCGGGCGCGCCTTCCTCACCCATCACATGCCAGGGTTCCAGCGCGCTGCGCAGGCTGAGTTCGATGCCGCGAGCGGCCACCTGGCCCACCAGCGGGAAGCGGAACTCGAAGTGCGGGTCGAACCACGCCATGTCGAACTTGTAGCCAAAGTCGGCCAGGTCGGTCAGCACATCTTCAAAGTCCATCTGCACGTAGGTCGGCAGCAGGTAACGGTCGTGCAGCTCGGTGCCCCAGCGGGTGAGGCGGCCATGCCATGGCTTCTGCCAGAAACGCGAGACCAGGGCGCGCAGCAGCAGCTGCTGCGCAATGCTCATGCGAGCGTGCGGTGGCATCTCGAAGGCACGCAACTCCAGCAGACCCAAACGCCCGGTAGGGGAGTCGGGCGAATAGAGCTTGTCGATGCAGAACTCGCTGCGGTGCGTGTTGCCGGTCACGTCGATCAGGATGTTGCGCAGCGTGCGGTCCACCATCCAGGGCGGCATGTGGTCGCCATAGGTGGTGCGGTTCTTCTCGATCTGCGCCAGTGCGATCTCCAGCTCGTACAGCTGGTCGTTGCGCGCTTCGTCCACGCGCGGTGCCTGACTGGTCGGGCCGATGAAGAGGCCGCTGAACAAATACGACAGCGAAGGGTGGTTGTGCCAGTAGGCAATCAGGCTGCCGAGCAGCTCGGGCTTGCGCAGGAAGGGCGAGTCGGCCGGGGTGGCGCCGCCCATCACGAAATGGTTGCCGCCACCCGTGCCGGTGTGGCGGCCATCGGTCATGAACTTTTCGGCGCACAGCTTGGTCTGGTGCGCGGCTTCGTACAGGAACTCGGTGTGTTCCACCAGTTCGCCCCAGGTGTGGGCCGGGTGGATGTTGACCTCCACCACGCCCGGGTCGGGCGTGATCTGCAGCATTTTCAGGCGCGGGTCGCGCGGAGGCGGGTAACCCTCCAGCACGATGGTCACGCCCAGGCGCTCGGCCGTGGCCTCCACGGCGGACAGCAGATCGAGGTAGTCCTCCAGGTGCGCCATGGGCGGCATGAAGATGTAGAGGTGCTGGATCTTGCCGCCGCCGGCTTTTTCGGCCTTGGGGCCGTTGGAGCGGTGCGGGTCGCGGGCTTCCACGCAGAGCGCGGTGCGGGTGAGCCAGGCCGCCGACTCGGCGCGCTGCGGGAAGCGCGCAGACAAGGCCTGGGCGGGTGCCGCACCAGGACCGGGCTGGCCAGGGCGCAAGCCCTCCACCGTCTCTGCATCGGGGTCGAAGTCCGCACCCTGCATCGACACCGTGCCGCCTTCGGCAAAGCCGCCACCCACCTGGTAGGGAGAGACCTGGTGCTTCACCGTGGCGCCTCGGGGCAACGGGTCGCGCGCGGTGTGCGGGTCCTGCTCAATGTGGTACGGGTAGTCGCCGGCCGAGACCCAGGGCAGCGAGTCCAACGGCAGGCGGTAGCCCATGGGCGAGTCGCCCGGTATGAGGTACATGCGCTCGTCGCGGAAGAACCAGGGGCCGGTGGACCACACGGTGCCCGAGATGCGCGTGTAGTTGCCCGACTTGACCCGGCTCTTGCCGTTGTTGGACAACTCGCCCTCGGGGCCCGAAGCCTGCAACGGCAGCACGTAACCCACCGTGGATTCCAGGCCCTGGGTGAACACGCGGCGCAAGCGCGAACGCTCCAGCTCGTCGTCCAGCTTGGCGTCGAACGGGTCCACGTTGACCGGCAGGCGGCGTTCGCGCCAGAGGTAGTACCAGGTGTCCTCGAAGCCGGGGGTGATGTACTGGGTGGACAGGCCGAGCTTGCGCGCGAGCGCCTGCGTGAAGCGGCGTGCATCGTCGCTGGTGTAGTGCTTCTCGTCGCGCTCGTCGGCCAGCAGCGCGGGGTTTTGCCAGATGGTTTCGCCATCGGCGCGCCAGAACATCGAGAGGGCCCAGCGCGGCAACTGCTCGCCCGGGTACCACTTGCCCTGACCCATGTGCACGAAGCCGCCGGCGCCGTATTCAGCGCGCAGGCGGTTCAGCAGTTCGGTGGCATAGCCGCGTTTGGTGGGGCCGAGCGCGTCGGTGTTCCATTCGGCCGCGTCGCGGTCGCTGGTGGCCACGAAGGTGGGCTCACCCCCCATGGTCAGGCGCACGTCGTGTTTTTCCAGATCGAGGTCGACCTTCTCACCCAGCGCCACCACGCCGGCCCATTGTTCGTCGGTGTAGGGCAGGGTCACGCGGGGTGACTCGTACACGCGCGTCACGCCCATGTGGTGGCTGAACTCCACCTCGCACTCGTCCATGGCGCCTTCCACCGGCGCGGCACTCGATGGCTGCGGCGTGCAGGCCAGCGGCACATGGCCTTCACCGGCGAGCAGGCCGGAGGTCGGGTCCAGGCCGATCCAGCCGGCGCCGGGCAGGAACACCTCGCACCAGGCGTGCAGGTCGGTGAAGTCCTGCTCGGGGCCGTTCGGGCCGTCGACCGATTTCACGTCGGATTTGAGCTGGATCAGGTAGCCCGAGACGAAGCGCGCGGCCAGGCCCATGTGGCGCAGGATCTGCACCAGCAACCAGCCGGTGTCGCGGCAGGAGCCGCTGGCCAGCTTGAGCGTTTCTTCCGGCGCCTGCACGCCCGGCTCCATGCGGATGGTGTACGCAATGGCGTGCTGCAGTTTCTGGTTCACGTCGACCAGGAAGTCGATCGTGCGGCGCTCGGTGCGGTCCACCGTGGCCAGGTACGCTTTGAGCAGCGGCGTCACGGGCGCGGTGACCAGATAGGGCTGCAGCTCGAGTTTTTGCGCTTCGTCGTAAGTGAACGGGTAGTTCTCCGCGCGCGGCTCCAGGAAAAAGTCGAACGGGTTGTGCACCGCCATTTCCACCACCAGATCGATCGTGACCTTGAACTCGGTGGTGGGCTCGGGGAAGACCAGGCGTGCCTGGTAGTTGGCAAACGGATCCTGCTGCCAGTTGATGAAATGTCCCTCGGGCTCGATGCGCTGGGAGTACGACAGCACCTTGGTGCGGCTGTGCGGTGCGGGCCGCAGGCGGACCACCTGTGGGCCCAGTTTGACGAGCCGGTCGTATCGATAATGCGTGATGTGGCTCAGGGCGACGTGAATGGCCATGGGGGGCTTTCAAGGGAGGAAACAATGAATCGTCAGGCAAAGGCTTGGCCGTGGGCGCTGGGAGTGATCCTAGCAAGTCTTGCGCCAAACAACGATGACGGCACCGGGGAGCGGGTGATCCGGGGGGCGAGTGGGAGGCGCCTCTCATGATGCCGCTGGCGTTGTTGCCGGGCTGGGTGCTGGGGGTGGCGTTGCAGTTGCAGCAGCCGACCTTGGGGCAGCCTTCGGTGTACGGACTGCTGCTGTGCGCGGGCCTGGTGCTGGCGCTCGGTGTTCGACGGCTGCGCGCCGGGACCGCCGGGACCGCCGTTGTGGTGGTGGCGTTGCTGACCGGCAGCTTGATCGGTTTCGGGCTCACGGGTGCACGCGCCGCCCATTTCGCCAGCCATGCGCTGGACCCGGCGCTGCAAGGCATCGACATCGAACTCACGGGGCGCATTGCTTCGTTGCCCCAGCGCATGGCGCAGGGCGAGCGCTTCGAATTTGTGGTGCAGACCGCCACGCGCAACGGGGCTTCGGTGACATTGCCCGAGCGCATTCAGCTGGGTTGGTACAGCGGTTTCACCGCTGCGCCCGAGGAACCGCTGTGGGAACTCAACCGCCGTGGCCCGGCCCTGCGCGCCGGTGACCGCTGGCAGTTCACCGTGCGCTTGCGGGCGCCGCACGGCTTGTCCAACCCGCACGGGTTTGACCGTGAGGGTTGGCTCTGGGAACGGGGCATCCAGGCGACAGGCCATGTGAAGACCAGCCCGCGCGACCCGGCGCCGCAGCGCCTGGAAGCGAGCCCATGGCCTTCGCTGGACGCGCTGCGGCAGGGGGTGAGCGAACGCATTGACGAACGCGTGGCCGATCCGGCGGCGGCGGGTGTGCTCAGCGCCCTGGTGGTGGGTGACCAGTCCGCCATCGACCACGACGACTGGGCGTTGTTCCGCACCACTGGGGTGGCCCACCTCATGAGCATCTCGGGCCTGCACGTCACCATGTTCGCCTGGCTCGCCACCGCTTTGCTGGCCTGGGGTTGGCGACGCCTGGCCCCGGTGTGGCCGCAGGCGCTGCTGGCCTTGCCCACGCCGGTGGTGGCCGGTGTCGGTGGCGTGTTTTTGGCCACCGCCTATGCCCTGTTTGCGGGCTGGGGCGTGCCCGCGCAGCGCACGCTGATCATGCTGGCCGTGGTGGTGGGGCTGCGCCTGGGTGGGCGCCACTGGCCTTGGCCGGTGGTGTGGCTGCT
>QBMB01000034.1:41608-51741 GCA_003241965.1 Burkholderiales bacterium
AGGCGGGCTTCTGGCTCAGCTTTGTGGCGGTGGGCATTCTGTTTGCCACCGATCCCGGTCGCGCTGCCCCGCCCCGCGCGGGCCTCCCACTGCACCGGCGCGCGGTACAGGCGCTGCTGGGGCTGGCACGCGAGCAGGGCGTGGTGACGCTGGCGCTGGCACCCCTCACGCTGCTGCTCTTCGGCCAGTTTTCGCTGGTGGGGCTGTTGGCCAACCTGCTGGCCATTCCGTTGGTAACGCTCTTCATCACGCCGCTGGCCATGCTGGGGGTGGTGCTGCCACCGCTGTGGGACGCTGCCGCCTGGGTGGTGCAGGGCATGGCGGTGGGTTTGCAATGGCTGGGGCAGGGGGCATGGGCCGCCGGGGTCCNGCTGCCGCCTGGGTGGTGCAGGGCATGGCGGTGGGTTTGCAATGGCTGGGGCAGTGGTCATGGGCCGCCGTGTTCCGGCCCGCTGCGCCCTGGCCGCTGGCTTGGGCCGCGGTGGCCGGGGGCGCCTTGCTGGTGCTGCGGCTGCCCTGGGTCATGCGCTCGGCGGGGCTGCTGTTGCTGCTGCCCGCCCTGTTGTACGCGCCACCCCGGCCCGCACCGGGCGAGTTCGAACTGCTCGCGCTGGACGTGGGGCAGGGCAGCGCGGCGCTGGTGCGCACCGCAGGGCACAGCCTGCTGTTTGACACCGGCCCGCGCTTCGGCCCCGAGAGCGACGCCGGTGAACGCGTGGTGCTGCCGCTGCTGCGTGCCCTGGGTGAGCCGCTTGATGCGGTGGTGGTGAGCCACCGCGACAGCGACCACGCCGGCGGAGCGGACGCGGTGCGCGCGGCCCACCCCCAGGCGCGCTGGCTGTCCTCGTTCAGTGCCGACGCGGCGGAGCGCTGCGTGGCCGGGCAACACTGGGAATGGGACGGCGTGCGCTTCGAGGTGCTGCGCCCGTTGCCGGAGGACTACGGACCCGACGGCCAAGGGCTGCTGAGCACGAACGCCATGTCGTGCGTGCTGCGGGTGGCTGGCGAGCAGCACAGCGCCTGGCTGGGTGGTGACATCGACGCCGCGCGCGAGTTGCAGCTGGCGCTCGCCCGGCCGAACGACCGCGCCACGGTGATGCTGGCGCCGCACCACGGCAGCCTCACATCGAGCAGCCCGGTGCTGCTCAACACCTTGCAGCCGCGCTGGGTGCTGGTGCAGTCGGGCTACCGCAACCGCTTCGGCCACCCCGCACCGGCGGTGCTGGAGCGCTACCAGCAGCGCGGCATGCGCTGGGTGAACTCACCCGAGTGCGGTGCCGCCACCTGGCGCAGCGCCGAGCCCGACAGGGTGCTTTGCCACCGCCAGGAGACCCGGCGTTACTGGCACCACGGTGAACAATCCACACCCTTTTCGGCGGCGAAAGCGCGCTGACAGACCGACAGTTGGCCCAGTCCTTGCTATGCTGTGAACAGGAGAAAAAAGCCCATGAGCAGACCGATGTTTGACGAAATGAATGCTTCGCCCAGCGAGGTACGGGCCCATTACGAGAACTACGCTCGCTGGCTGGCACAGCAACCAGAAGACGTCATGGCGGCCCGGCGAGAAGAGGCCGAAATGATTTTCCGCCGCGTCGGCATCACCTTTGCGGTGTACGGCGCCAAGGACGAAGACGGCTCGGGCACCGAGCGCCTGATCCCGTTTGACCTCATTCCCCGCATCATCCCCGCGCACGAGTGGCAGAGCATGGAAGAAGGCTTGGTGCAGCGCGTGACCGCGCTCAACCGATTCATCCACGACGTGTACCACGACCAGGAAATCATCAAGGCGGGCATCGTGCCGGCCGAGCAGATTTTCCAGAACGCGCAGTTTCGCCCCGAAATGATGGGTGTGGACGTGCCGCACAACATCTACTCCCACATCTCCGGCGTCGACATCGTGCGTGCGCCGAACAGCGACGGCGTGGGCGAGTACTACGTGCTGGAGGACAACCTGCGCGTGCCCAGTGGCGTGAGCTACATGCTCGAAGACCGCAAGATGATGATGCGGCTTTTTCCCGAACTCTTCGGCTCCAACCGCGTGGCCCCCGTGGCCCACTACCCCGACCTGCTGCTGGAAACCCTGCGCGCAGTGAGTCCGGCCACCACCGCCGAACCCACCGTGGTGGTGCTTACGCCCGGCATGTACAACAGCGCCTACTTTGAACACGCCTTCCTCGCGCAGCAGATGGGCATCGAGCTGGTGGAAGGGCAAGACCTCTTCGTCAAGGACAACTTCGTCTACATGCGCACCACGCGCGGCCCCAAGCGGGTGGACGTGATCTACCGCCGGGTGGACGACGACTTCCTCGATCCCTCCGTGTTTCGCCCCACCTCCACCCTGGGCTGTGAAGGCCTGCTGGGCGTGTACCGCAGCGGCAACGTGGCCATCTGCAACGCGGTGGGCACTGGCGTGGCCGACGACAAGTCGATCTACCCCTACGTGCCCAAAATGATCGAGTTCTACCTGGGCCAGAAGCCCATCCTGAGCAACGTGCCCACCTTCATGGGCCGCGACGCCGAAGACCTCAAATACATGATGGCCAACATGAAGGACCTGGTGGTCAAGGAAGTGCACGGTGCCGGCGGCTACGGCATGCTGGTGGGCCCGGCCTCCACCAAGGCCGAGATCGAAGACTTTCGCAAGGCCGTGCAGGCCAACCCCAGCGGCTACATCGCCCAGCCCACGCTCTCGCTGTCCACCTGTCCCACGTATGTGCAAAGCGGCGTGGCCCCGCGCCACATCGACCTGCGCCCCTTCGTGCTCAGCGGCAAAGAGGTGCAGATGGTGCCCGGTGGCCTCACCCGTGTGGCGCTCAAGGACGGCTCGCTGGTCGTCAATTCGTCACAGGGCGGTGGAACCAAAGACACCTGGGTCTTGGAAGACTGATCAAGGGATAAAAAAATGCTGTCACGCACCGCCGACCACCTCTTCTGGATGTCCCGCTACACCGAGCGCGCGGAGAACACCGCCCGCATGCTCGACGTGAACTACCAGACTTCGCTGCTGCCTCAGTCTGCCGCCGTGGCGCAGGTGGGCTGGGAAGGCCTGCTCGTCATCAGCGAGCTCATGCCCGCCTACAACAAGAAGTACGGCCAGGAAATCACGCCGCGCAACGTGCTCGACTTCATGGTGCGTGACGAGTCCAACCCGTCGAGCATCGCCACCTGCCTGAAGGCCGCGCGTGAAAACGCCCGGGCCGTGCGCGGCGCGCTCACCACCGAGCTGTGGGAAACGCAAAACCAGACCTGGCTGGAACTGGCCCGCATGCTCAAGAGCAAGAACTTCGAGCGCGACCCCAGCGAATTTTTCGAATGGGTCAAGTTCCGTTCGCACCTCTCGCGCGGCGTGGCCATCGGCACCATGCTGCAGGACGAAGCGTTCCACTTCTACCGCATGGGCACCTTCCTGGAGCGGGCCGACAACACCGCGCGCCTGCTCGATGTGAAGTTCCACGCCGTGCACAGCGACTTCTTCGGCGCCGCCAGCGAACTCGATCAGGAGTACGACTTCTACCACTGGAGCGCCATCCTGCGCAGCGTGAGCGGCTTCGAGGTCTACCGCAAGGTGTACCGCGACGTGATCTCGCCCGAGCGCGTGGCCGAGCTGCTGATCCTGCGCGCCGACATGCCGCGCAGCCTGGCCGCCAGCTTGAACGAAGTGGTCAACAACCTCGCTGTGGTCTCCAACGACCTCTCCACCGAAACCCTGCGCCGCGCCGGCAAGCTCAAGGCCGACCTGCAGTACGCCCGCATCGACGAGATCCTCTCCACCGGCCTGCACGCCTTCCTCACGCAGTTCCTGGACCGGGTGAACGAACTCGGTGGGCGCATCAGCCAGGACTTTCTGGTGCCGGCGGGTTGAAGTTCTCCGACCTCCAACGACAAAGGCCAGCTTCGTGCTGGCCTTTGTATTTGTGGCTTGTGTGACGGTTGCCACTGGTCCAGTTGTTGTCGATTTCGGTCGATCATTCTCTCGGGCGGCGTTTGAGTTTGCTTTCCAGGTTCTTCAGGTCGGCCTCGTCCTGGCGGTCAGCTTGCGAAGCTTCCTGCTTTTGGCGTCTTTGATCGAAATCAACGTAGAGGGCACTCGTGGAGTTCTCCATTTGCTCGTGGGTGATGGATCCAGCGCGCACGAGCAAGGGGAAGCCGTTGGAGCTGATGATCTGGTCCACGTTCTGTCGCCAGAAACCCATGCGGATTTCCTTGCGGCTCTTGGTCCGAAGTTCGGCAGTTTCCAGAAAGATGACCACCAGGCGGTTGAGGGTGTCGATCTCGTCTTCGGTCAGGTAGTTCTTGGCGACCAGAATGTCCTGCTTGCGCACTTGGGCGCCTTTCCAGTGCAACAAGCCAAAGTTCGGATCGTTGCGGTTGGCCCGAGCGGTAATGAGTTCAGCTGCGGTTTTCCGGGTCACGGCGTAAAGCAGCAGGTTCTGTACCGTGGCAAAGAAGGTCTGCGTGGCTTGGTCCGTCTTGTCGTAGTCGCTGCTCAGCGCAAACAGGTCGCGCACTTTTTGATAGAAACGCTTCTCAGAGGCCCGGATGTCCCGGATGCGCTCCAGCATCTCGTCGAAGTAGTCCGGGCGGCCATCCGGGTTCTTCAGCCGCTCGTCATCCATCACGAATCCCTTGAGCAGGAACTCCTTCAGCACGGAGGACGCCCAGCGGCGAAACTGCACACCGCGCGGTGAGCGCACCCGATAGCCCACAGCAAGGATGGCGTCGAGGTTGTAGAGCTGTGTCAGGTATCGCTTGCCGTCTGAAGCAGTTGTCAAGGATTCCTTGACAACTGCTTCTGGGTCCAACTCCCCATCTTCAAAGATGTTCTTTAGGTGCAGCGAGAGGTTCTGCTTGGTGGAATCAAACAGCTCCGCCATGTCAAGTTGGGTGAGCCAGACCGTCTGCTGATCCGTTCGCAACTTGATCTGGCTTTTGCCGTCTTCGGTGGTGTAGAGGATCAGATCGTCCATGGTTTCGGGGCCGGTGCTGGCACTGCAGCGAGAAGTTGGGGACTGAACTGACCAAGATTGTGACCGCTTGGCACGCGCTTTCTGCCTTCCCCGACTCCACACCGCACCACCCCCATACGCCACCCGGCGTACATACGCTCCCGAGCCTCTTCCCTAGCATCCAGATGTCCGCTGAGACACGCCCGAAGAGGGTGGATCGGTGGCAACCACACAACCCCCTCACGGGACCCCTGGAACACTGGAGAAGCGCCATGTCGACAACCCCAAACACCTCAGCTGCCCGCCGTTTTACCCTCAAGACCCTTTCGGCCGCTGCCGTGGCCGTCACGCTCGGTGGCCTCTCGGCGCTGCCGGCTTACGCACAGGAGACCATCAAGGTCGGTGTGCTGCACAGCCTCTCGGGCACCATGGCCATTTCGGAAACCGTGCTCAAGGACACGGTGCTGATGGCCATCGACGAGATCAACGCCAAGGGCGGCCTGCTGGGCAAGAAGCTGGAGCCTGTGGTGGTTGACCCGGCTTCCAACTGGCCGCTGTTTGCTGAAAAAACCAAGCAGCTGATCACGCAGGACAAGGTTGCTGTGATCTTCGGTTGCTGGACCTCGGTGTCCCGCAAGTCGGTGCTGCCGGTGGTGGAAGAGGCCAACGGCCTGCTGTTCTATCCCGTGCAGTACGAAGGTGAAGAGCTGAGCAAGAACGTGTTCTACACCGGTGCCGCGCCCAACCAGCAAGCCATTCCCGCCGTGGAATACCTGATGAGCAAGGACGGCGGCTCGGCCAAGCGCTGGGTGCTGCTGGGCACCGACTATGTGTACCCCCGCACGACCAACAAGATCCTGCGCGCCTTCCTGAAAGCCAAGGGCGTGGCCGATGCCGACATCATGGAGGAGTACACCCCGTTCGGTCACTCCGACTACCAGACCATCATTGCCAAGATCAAGAAGTTCTCGTCCGAAGGCAAGAAGACGGCCGTGGTCTCCACCATCAACGGTGACTCCAACGTGCCCTTCTACAAGGAGCTGGGCAATGCCGGCCTGTCCGCCAAGGACGTGCCTGTGGTCGCCTTCTCCGTGGGCGAAGAAGAGCTGCGCGGTGTGGACACCAAGCCGCTGGTGGGCCACCTGGCCGCCTGGAACTACTTCATGAGCATCAAGAGCCCGGCCAACACCGAGTTCACCAAGAAGTGGGCTGCTTACGCCAAGGCCAAGAACATCCCCGGCCACAAGGACAAGCCGCTGACCAACGACCCGATGGAAGCCACCTACATCGGCATCAACATGTGGGCGCAGGCCGTGACCAAGGCCAAGTCGACCGACACCGACAAGGTGATCGCCGCCATGGCCGGCCAGACCTTCAAGGCACCGGGTGGCTTCACCAGCACCATGGACAAGGAAAACCACCACCTGCACAAGCCGGTGTTCATCGGCGAGATCAAGGCCGACGGCCAGTTCAACGTGGTGTGGAAGACGCCGGGCCCGGTGGTCGCCGATCCATGGAGCGACTACATCGCCGAGAACAAGGGCAAGAAGAACGTTCCTGAGAAGAAGTAACACCCCCCTGCGCCGCTGACGCGGCGTCCCCCCTCTCTGGCGCGCCTTCGGCGCTGGGAGGGGGGACGGCATCTTGGGCCGGCGGAGCCGGACCCTCGATGCCTCTGGATGAAGGCACTTCACGCGCTGCGTGTCTTCGCTCCCTCGCCCCTCTGGGGAGAGGGCTGGGGTGAGGGGCACGTGTGAAGAGGCCTGACTTTCCGATAGACCGCTTGTTGGGTGCCCCGCTGGTTGCTGCTTTTTGGGAACAGATATGACGATTCGTTGGCTCCGATTGTTGGGGCTGTTTTTGACGATCTGGATGGGCGCAAGTACCGCCTACGCCCTCACATCCGCCGACGCCCTGGCCCTGGTGGACGGCGACACCGATGTGCGCATCGACACCCTGAACAAACTCGCTGCCGAACCCGACGAAAAGGCCTCGGCCCTCATCAAGGCCATGGCTGCCGAGACCGTTCGCGTGCAGGGCGAACGGGTCTTCATCGTGGTGGACGACGCCGCTGTGGACGCCGTCACCGGCGAGAAACTGCCGCTGCCCGACGACGCTGGCGAAGTGATGATCAACAACCGCCTGCGCAGTGCCATGGAGAGCGCACTGGCCGGCATGGAGCTGGTGGGCGCGCCGCCCGAGCGCCAGCGCGAGGCCGCGCGCACCTTGCAGCGCAGCGCCTTCGAAGAACCCGACACCAGCCAGCTGGCCCTGATCGACAAGGCATTGGCCGGCAACCTGGATACGCAAGCCCGCCAGAGCCTGGAGCTGGCGCAGGCCGCTGTGTTGCTCGCCAGTGAAGACCCTGCCCAGCGCCTGGCCGCGGCAAAGAAGCTGGGCGAGGCCAAGCAGCCCATCGTGCGGCCGCTGCTGATGCAACAGATGGAGAAAGAAACCGATGCCGGCGTGAAGGCGGCGCTGGCCGATTCGCTCAAAAGCATCGACCGCATGCTGGCCCTGGGCAATACGCTGGCCCAGGCCTTCACCGGTATCAGCCTCGGCTCCATCCTGCTGCTGGCCGCGCTGGGTCTGGCCATCACCTATGGGCTCATGGGCGTGATCAACATGGCCCACGGTGAGCTCATCATGATTGGCGCCTACGCCACCTGGCTGGTGCAGGTCTTCTTTCGCCAGTCGCTGCCCGAGTACTTCGACTGGTACCTGCTGGCCGCCCTGCCGATCGCCTTCACCACCTCGGCGCTGGTGGGCGCGGCCATGGAACGCACGGTGATCCGTTTTCTCTATGGCCGCCCTCTTGAAACGCTGCTGGCCACCTGGGGCATTTCACTGGTGCTGATGCAGTTGGTGCGCAGCCTGTTCGGTGCGCAAAACGTGGGCGTGGAGAACCCCAGCTGGATGAGTGGCGGTGTGACTTTTCTGGGCAACCTGAACCTGCCGTGGAACCGCATCATCATCATCGGCTTCGCGGTGGCCGTGCTGGTGGGCGTGACGCTCATGATCACCAAAACCCGCCTGGGCCTCTTCGTGCGCGGCGTCACGCAGAACCGACCCATTGCCTCGTGCATGGGCGTGAACACCGCGCGCATCGACACCTACGCATTTGCCTTGGGCTCGGGCATTGCCGGCCTGGCGGGCTGTGCGCTCAGCCAGATCGGCAACGTGGGGCCGGACCTGGGCCAGAACTACATCGTGGACTCGTTCATGGTGGTGGTGCTCGGCGGCGTGGGTCAGCTCGCCGGCACGGTGTACGCCGCGCTGGGGCTGGGCATGCTGAACAAGTTCATTGAAGGCTGGGCCGGCGCCGTGCTGGCCAAGATCGCGGTGCTGGTCTTCATCATCGTCTTCATCCAGAAGCGGCCGCAGGGTATCTTCGCGATGAAGGGGCGCAGCGCCGAGGCCTGACCCGGCCCACGCTGCGTCGCATCAGGGCACACGCACAAAGTCGCCGCCGAACCACAACGCCCGCACGGTGGAACGTTTGGGTGCTGCAAAGTCCATGTTCAGCACCACGTCCATGGTCGGTAGCGTAGAGGCGTAGGGGTTGTCAGCGCCGGTGGTCAACACACCCGAACGCAGCTTGCCCTGGGCGTCCACATCGGGCGTCAGGCCCCAGCTCACACCCGCATCGTTGGTCCAGCGCAGCGGGGGCACGCCGGCTTGGCCGGCCTGCGGATGGCGCTCGATCACACCGCGCAACCAATCGTTGGTGGCGCCTTCCACCGGCACCTCGTAGCGGCCCAGGATGGCCTGCACATCGAGCAGACCAAAGAAGGCCACACCCGGTCGCTTGTGCCACAACCGCCGGGCCAGTTCGGCCGACCCACCGTTCGGCGCCAGCACGCGCCGGCGCATGGCCTCGTTGTAGTAGTCGGACTCGTGCGCGCCCACGAAGTCGGCCGGCCATGCCAGGCGGTCGGCCCAACTGTGTGGAGTGGGCTCCAGCGCCAGCTCTGGGTAGCGCTGCGCCAGGTGGTGAAAGAACTCGTGGTGGATCCACTGCGGGAAGTAGTTCAGCCGGTCTTCGGTGGTGGATGGTCCGGCGGCGCCGTACTGGTTGTTCCGTGAGCGCTGCAGCAGCCAGGTGTCATCGGATACGAACACAGGTTCCTGGTCATGCCCCGACATGCCCCCGGCAATGAACCAGGTGGTGTCGCGGATGGCAGGCGCCTGAGGCACCGCACCGGGATACAGCAGCCACCATTGGTCGGTGGTGCGCCGCACGGTGTAGGGCACGGCGGCGAACAGCTCGTCGTAGTTCTGGAACGCCACCAGGCCCGTGCCGCCCGATTCACCCACCCGCAGCTGGGCTGTCAAGTTCAGCGGCCACACGCGCATTTGCAGTTGCACGCGCCCGTCGGTGCAGGCCAGCAGGTATTCCCCATAGAGCCACAGCGCCTCGCGCAGGGCCAGGCCGTTGTCGGCCGCGGCGCGCGCGTCGAGGTTGCGGGTTCTCAAGGGGCCGGCGCCAGCGGTGAGTTCGGCCAGCGTGGCTGGGTTGTTGGCCTGGCTTTTTAGCGGCATCAGCACCGTCATCACCAGCGGCTGTGGCTTGACGACCAGGCCGGCGGCCTGACGGCGCAGCCGCCATGCGGTGGCGTCGGTCAGCAGGCGCAGCGCGTAGTAGGGTTCCTGCTCGGCCAGGCCGGGGAGCCCGCCGCCTTGCATCCACGAGGCAGAGGCCACTGGGTAACGTGCCCAGATCGCGTCCAGCAGCCGTTTGGCGGCGGCGTAGTCGCCGCGCTGGTAGGCCGACTGCGCGTCGAAGAAAGCGCCGGCCTTGGCCTGCAGTTCGGCGCTGAACACGTCGCCCGGATAGGCCGCCATCCAGCGCTGCAACGAGCCGGTGGGCTGGGCGGCCAGCAGTGGTTCGAAGGCCTCGACGTCGGGTTCGCTGACTGGCGCGGTGGTCGAGGCTCCTACGCCGCCACCGTCACCGCTACCACCGCCACCGCCACCACAAGCACCCAGCGCCAACGCCAGTGCACAAACGCAAAAACACCAAAGACTTATACGCATGGGATATAGCTTTCTTTGTGAGTACTTTAAGACTCATAAAGTTTACAAGCATCATCTCGCCGCCTGCCCTTGCCGGCACCTACGCCATGCGGCGTATTTCACGGATCCTGCATTGACCCTAAGGTCCATGTGAGCCTCATGCATGCAGTC
>QBMB01000035.1 GCA_003241965.1 Burkholderiales bacterium
GCGGACCGCGCTGCTCGCGCTCGTCGCGCCACGGTGCGGCGGCACCCGGGCCGCGGGTATCGCGCGGGCCACGCGAATCGGGGCGACCAGCGCCACCGTCGCGGCGGCCGTCAGGGCGGGCACCACGCGCATCGCGACCAGCGGGCTCGGCCTTCTTCATGCCGGGGCGGTCGTCGCCACGCATGGCCACGAGCTTCTTGGGCGGCGCCACGGGTTTGGCGGGCACCACCGGTTCGACCGGCTCGACCGCATCGGCAGCACTCCCCTCGGCTTCTGCACCTTCCTCGGCCGTCTCGGCGGTCGACTCAGCAGGTTCGGCAACAGGCTCACCCGGTGCCGGCTGTTCAACGGCCACCACGGCGGCGGGCGCCGACACGGGCTCGACCGCAGGCGGGCGACCCGCCAGCGCGGACTCCAGTTCGTGCATGGCCGCGCGGATGCGCTGCGCATCACCGCTGGCACTGGCCTGCTCCAGCGCACGCGACGCATCAAGCACGCGCTGGTCGTGCGCGTTGAGCGAGGTGGTGGCCTTCTCGCGCTCGGTCGTCTTGCGGTTGAACGCTTCGTCGATCGGCTGGCGGAAGGCTTCCCAAAGTTTCTGTTCGTGCTTGCGCTCCAGCGGGACCGCGTGGGCCTCGGCCTGCCAGCGCTGTTGCAGCGCTTTCACCGCGTCGATGCGCAGCATGGGCGCCGCGCCCAGAGCCGTGGCTTCTTCGATCAAGGCTTTGCGGCGCGCGGTGCTCTCGGCCTGCGCCGTTTCCAGCCCCGCGTGGGCGGCGTGCATGGCGTCTTTCCAGATCGGCTGCATTTCGGCAAACGCCTTCTCGCTCATGTGGCCGGCTTCGCGCCAGCGCTCCGAGAACGTGTGCAGCGCGCGCACCTGCGTTTTCCAGTCGGTGTTGCTGGCGTGCGCTTCGGTCCAGGCCTTGAGCTCGGCAATGATGGCCAGGCGCTGACCCTTGTGGGCTTCGGCCTGCTGGCGCACCTGCACCAGCCAGGTTTCCACCAGCTTGTGGGCTTCGGTGCAGGCTTCGTCAAACCGTTTCCACAACGCGTGGTTGGGCTGGCCGCCCTGGTCGGTGGTTTTCCACTGGTCGCGCAGGCCGCGCAGGGTCTCCTGCATCTTGCGACCGCCCAGGCGCTGGCCCTCGGGTGCCTGCAGCAAGGCTTCGGCCTTGGCCACGAGTTCTTCGCGCAGCTGGTCGGCGCGCCAGCGCTGCCAGCCTTCGAGTTCACCGGCCTGGCCCAGTGCGGCGTGTGCACGCGCATCGAGCGCAGCGCTCACAAAACGGCCATTGGACTTGAGCAGGGCGCGCACGTCGGCAGCGGCCTTGGGCGTGGCCTTGCCATGACCTTCGGCGAGCTCGCGCTCCAGCACGTCCAGCGCGTGGCCGAGTTCGTTGGTCACGCGGGCACGGCGCTCCTGCTGGGCTTGTGTGTCCACTGCTGGCTTCTCGGGCACGGCAGCGGCTTCACCGCCACGCGCCACGCGCAACTCGTCGGCCCACACCGGCACGGCGGGCAGCGGCGCTTGCGCGTCGGCATCGGCGGCCACGGCCTGGGCCAGCGCGGCCTCGAACGCGTCCCACACCAGTTGCAGTTGCTTGCGCGAGGCGTCCAGCATGGGCGGGAACTTCACGTCCACGCTGGCCCATTGCGGGTCTTGCGAAAGACCACTGGCCTGCTCCTGCCACTGGGCCACATCGGTCTGCAGCGTTTGGGCGCTGTGCTGCGCCTCGCGCCATGTTTTGGTGGACAGCACCTCGATGCGTTGTGCAATCAGCACCGCGGCTTCACGCTCCACCTGCACACGGTGTTGCAGGTCTTCGATCGATTTGACGCGATCGGCCAGCGACTGGCGCAGCGTGGCCAGCGGCTCGCGCGACAGCGGCGCGCCCGCACGCGCGGCATCGCGCTGCCAGGCCAGCGCGTCGGCCAGGTTCAGGCGGGAATGGTCCAGCAGGGCCTGCGCCTTCTGCGCCCACTCCACCGCCATCTGCTCCTGCGTCTTCATGCGCTTCTGCTCGTCGAGCTTTTCCTTCAGCGGTTTGGCCGCGCCGCGGTCGCGATTGGACAGCTCCTTGTAGACCTCGTTCATCTGCTCAAGGCCTGGCTCGGTGGCCAGCCACTCGCGGATGCGCGCGGCGCGTTCACCCGAGGTGGGGGCAGAGAACGCGCCACCGGTCACGGCGTCCAGAGGATGGGCCGCAGCGGCGGACTTGGAAGGGGTGGGCGTGTTCACGGCAGGTGGAGAGGCTTGAGGGGATGAGGAAGACTTGCGCAGGGAAAACAGCGACATGGAGGTGTCAGTTCAATCAAGACAGAAGCCGCGCCAGGGTGGCGCGGCAAACACGTATTGTCGCCGCTGTTCGCGCACACGGTGGCGCCCCGGCCGGATGGGGCCTTGGCGGGAGGCGCGATCAGCGCGGTGCCAGACGCAGTTCGGCTTGCGGGCGCCAGTCATCGCCCTGGCGGGTCAGCTGCGGCGCACCCAGAAACATGCGGTCTTCGGGCAACGAGCGGCTGGCCAGAAAGTCCTTCACCGCCTGGCCACGCGCCACCGCGAGATCGCGCAACGCATCGGACGTGACCGGTATCGAGGCCAGCAGCAAGGCTTCCATCTCGGTCTGCGGAATGTCCTTGGCCAGGCCGATCAGGTTGCGTGGCTTGGGAATGTCGGCGCGTCGGTACACCTCCTTGAGCAGAGCCGGGTATTCCCCGGCCGCCACGGCGAGCACAGGTGGAATTGGCTGGCCATCGCGCGCCAGGGCGCGGCGCTTCTCGGCCAGCACGCGCTCGTCGAGCCGCATGCGCTGGTAACCACTGCGCTCGGCCTCCAGATCGCTGTGCCCCACCACCGTGATCTGCAGCGCCGGCCGATCGACCAGCGCCTTGGCCACCGACTCCAGCTGCTGCCGGTTCTCGGGCGCCAGCACCGCGCTGCCCGGGGCAAACACCACCTGGCTGGGCGACTCGGCGCCGCCGCCGAACGCACTGGCGATCAGCGAGAACGGCGCGGTGATGGCCTTGCCGATCAGGTTGAAGATGAGCTTGAAGATGATCGGAGCGATCCGGAACTGGGGATCGTTGATCGACCCGCTCACCGGCAGGTTGATGTCGATCACGCCGTTGCGGTCGGCCAGCAGCGCCACCGCCAGCTTCACGGGCAGGTTGGGCGCATCGCTACCTGCCACGCGCTCGCCGAAGCTGAGCTGGTTGAGCACGATCTGGTTGCTGGCCACGAGCTGGCCGTCGGGGTTGATCTTGTAGGCCACGTCCACGCTCAGCTTGCCGCGCTCGATGCCGTAGCCGGCGTACTTGACCGTGTAGGGCGAGAGTGGTGGTAACTCCAGGTTGCGCACGCGGCCCTGGATGTCGAGCGCCAGCGGCTGGGCCAAGGGGTTGAGCTGGCCGTCGATCTCCAGTGCGGCGGTGCCCTCGGCGCGCCCGCGCAGGGACAAGGCGGCCAGCTCAGGCGCACTACCCGCCGGTTTGGCATTGGAGAACGCCGCCAGGCTGCCGGTGAGTTCGCTGAGATTGGCGGTGTAGTTGGGCTTGATGAAGCGGTCGGAGAACCGCACGCGGCCGTTCACAAGACTGATCGGGCCCATGCGGATGTCGGGCGCGGGGCCGCTCGCGGCCGCCGTGGCCTGCGGCGGCGCTGGCTGGGCTCCGGGCGGCGCCTCGCCGGGTTGTTTCACCAGGCCCTGCAGGTTGATCTTGCCGGTGTCGTCAATGATGACGCGGGCAAAGTAGTCGCTGAGCACCGTCTCGCGCACCACCACCCGCGTGGCCTGCCCGGGCGCAAGGGCGAGCTGCAGGCCACGCACCTGCAAGGATTTCCAGGCCAGCAGATCTTCGCTGGGCGACAAGGTGTTGGCGCTGAGATCGTCCAGCGCTGCGTCCCCCTCCAGACTGAGTGCCAAGGCACCGCCAGGCAGGCTTGCCTGCACCCGGCCGCGGTAGCTCGCGTCCGCCCGCAGCAGTTCGAGGTTGAGCCGGTCGGCAAAGTACGGCTCCAGCGCGTGTGCGGGCAGGCGATCGACCTGGACCCGCGCGTCCAGCCGCAGGCCCGCACCGCCCACAGCGCCGGGGGCCGGCAGGCGCAAGGACCCGCCCAGCGATATCTGGCCCGGCGCGACCTGGCTCGATGGGCCAGCGCCCACCCGGGCCTTGACCGACAGCGCCATGTCTTTCTGGTCCGCGTCCAGCGGTCGAAGGCCTTTGATGTCCATCTGCACACCGGAGACATCCAGCGTCACCGCTCGCGCTGGCAGGCGGTCCACAAAGGCGACCGAGCCGCCCGTGAGTTGCAAGGCGGCCAGACCCACACGCCAAGGGCCGGCCTGTCCGGTGGACGCAGGGGTTGAACCACCCGCTGCAGGCTTGGCGGCCACCAGCCAGGGCTCGAACATCCAGGTGCCGTCGGCCTCGCGTTGCACCCGAACTTGCGGCTGGGTGAGGGTCAGGCTGCCCACATCGGCGCTGCGCTGGGTCAGGTCCACCCGCAGGTCTTCAACCAGCAAGCGCCTGAAGCTGGCCAGGGGTTGCCGGGGTGGCCCGAGTTTCAGTTCGTTCAGGTCGATCCGTGCAGCCGTCAATTGCAGTGCCATCGCCCGGTCGCCCTGCGCGGCCTGCCATTCGATCCGGCCTTCGGCGCCCAGCCGTCCCTGCAGGGCAGGCTTGAGCGCAGTAGATATATAGGGGGCGAAACGCTCCAGGGGAATGTCGCCCAGAGACAGCTGCGCTTGCGCCATCACATCGGTGGCGGTGCCCTTCACGCTCAGGGGGGTCTTGTCGAGCTGGGCCGATACCTCGAATGGCATGGGCGCGCGCACCGGCCAGCTCAGTGCGCTGGTCTGCACGCGCAAGGCTTCCAGCGCCATCACCGTCGCGGGCTTCACCGCATCGTCGCGCCATTGAACGCGGCCGTCTTCCAGATCGAATCGGCCCAGCCGGATGTCCCAAGGCACGGGTGCGGTGGCGGGCACCGGGGAGTCGGCCGGCGCCTGCGGCGCTGCGGGGCGAAAGCGGTTGGCCAGCCGTGTCAGGTTGAGCTGCCCCTGGGCATCGCGCGAAACGCTCAAGCTCGGCGCCTTCAGCTCGATGGCCGCCAGATCGAGCCGGCGCGCCAGCGGCTCGACCCGGTTGAGCTTCACCCCCAGGCGCTCCCACGACAACACGCCTGCGGCGCCGCCATCCGCCGCCCGCTCCACCAGTTTCAGCCCCGAGAGCGCCACATCGCCCGAGAGCCACACCTGCGGCACATCGAGCTGAACAAACGCCAGTTTCAGGTTCAGATTCAGGATCCCCGCCTCGGGTTTGATCGGCCAGGCCGCCGGCCAATACGGGAAATAGGGCGCCAGATCGAGCGCAGGCACGGCCAGGCTGGCGTCGGTCTCTCGGTCGGCGGCGAACGGCGTGGAGGCGGCGCGCGAATCAAACGCGCTGCCATTGAGCTCGAAGGCCAGGCGCGGCTCGGTCACCACCTCGCGACGCGAATCGAGGTTGCTGAGAAACGGCACGCTCAGCGCCAGACCGCGCAACTGGTGGGTCACACCCACGGCGTCGTCCACAAAGGTGAACTCGCCGCCGGCCAGCTCGATGTTGAACAGCGCAAACTGCGCGGACTCGCCCGGTGGATCGGACGGGGGCACACGCAAGCGCTGCACGATGTCGTCCACGTCGTAACGCCCCCCGCCCAGGTGGCGCAAGGCCAGGCGCGGTTGCTCGATCTTCAAGGCATCGATCACGGGCGCCAGACGCAGGATCGACTGCAGTTCGGCATTCACATACAGCCGGGCCACCGAGAATTGCTCGTCTTCACCCTGGGCGCTGGCCACGCGCAAACCCTCGACCGACAGCTCCAGCGACCAAGGCCGAAAGTCCACCCGTTGCACCGTCACGTTGCGCCCCAAAGCTTGGCTGGCCTGCTTTTGCAGCTGCCATTTCAGGAGCGCAGGCACGGCGAGCCATGAAACCAGCCAGAGCAGCAACACGCCCGCAACGGTCCAGACCAGTCGTCTGATCCACGGGTTGGACGGGACATGGAAGCGGCTGTTGTTCATGGGCGCGATGGATGGACGAAGGGCATCGCGCCAGTGTCTCCGAACTCGTGGCCGGTTGCACTCCACCTGCCGATGGAGCCCCAAAAACAAGAAACCCCGACAGACGAGGTCTGCCGGGGTTGACGGCGGGCTTGATGCTCATGCCGTCTGGTCTGGCGGAGGGAGTTTGATGTCTCTCCAGCCTGGAAGCAACAGATTGCTCCCGTTGGGGGCCACCATGCGGCTGCACCGCTGGGTCGGCTGATGCCGGTCATCACGACTGGCAAGCTGAGCGTACTCCCGGGTCGCTACAGCGGCAAGGCAAGCCGGTCGGATCGCCCATGAGGCTTTTCAATCACGGTCTGGAAGCCCATGCAGGAGGCCCGAAACCCTGTTTTGCGACGTGAAAGGCAGGCGCCAGCCGACAAACGGCAGAATCCAGGCGGCGTGGCCACAGGCCCTGCGGGCGCTGGGTTTCCCGCTAGCAAACGCCATGAGTGGGCCGCCACATGCTTTTCTTAATAACCAAAAGTAGCTTAAAAAGTCATCTTAAACATTGACTGGGTATTTATAACCCCCTACCATCCGGCCACTTTGCCCGCCAAGGGTAAACACCGACCGCTGCCCTCCCCGGCTGAGTTGAAGCCCAGGCCCATTTGCCCGGCCCTCAACAGCGACCCCACTCGGCCGAATCGACAGCGTTGATGCCGGCCATGACAGGAGCGACACCATGACGACCTTCAGCAACGAGCCACAACAGAGCACCTCAGGTGCCGTGGCAGCCATCAAGACCGCATTGGGCGATACCTACCGCGGCTTCCTCGACATCACCCACAACAGCGTGGCCCTGCTGGGAACCGCCTTCGCTGTGGGACTGATCGTTCTGAGCGCACGCGCAGACCTGCGCCAGACTGCAGAGCAGCAACTGCTGGGCTGGCTGCTGCAGCGCCAGGAAGCTGCGATGGAAGAACCCCTGATTGCGGTGGAGCCCACCGCCATCGACCGCGTCACGGCAGCGCACCTGGGCGACCTGCCCAAGCAGCAGGCCAACGTGACCTACTGGCTCAGCCGCAAATACCGCGTGGCGCCCGAGCCGCTGGCCGCCCTGGTGACCGAAGCCTTCGAGATCGGCGAAAAAGCCAAACTGGACCCGACGCTGATCCTGGCCGTCATGGCCGTCGAGTCGCGCTTCAACCCGTTCGCCCAGAGTCCCGTGGGTGCCCAGGGTCTGATGCAGGTGTTAACCCGTGTACACACCGACAAATACGAAGACTTCGGTGGCCAACTCGCCGCGTTCGACCCGGTGTCGAACCTGCGCGTGGGCGTGCGCGTGCTGCAGGACTGCATCAAGCGCGCCGGCTCTGTTGAGGGCGGCCTGCGCCTGTATGTGGGCGCAGTCACCACCGACGGCGGCTGGTACATCGACAAGGTGATGTCCGAGCACATGCGCATCCAGAGCGTGGCCCTGGGCAAGCCCCTGCAGCGGTATGTTCCGCCCGCCCGTGCCGTCAACGTCGTTGCGCCACCCACGGCTGCGCCGGTGGTGGCCCCCGGCACCGAGATCGAAGCCGGCCCTGCGGCTCCAGCGGCCACACCGGCCCCGGCCCCCATGGCGCAGTCCTGAGCGTCCGGCTTTTCAGGCATCGGACGACCGGTCCCATGCCCCTGGGCTAAACTCGCCAAGTACGCAACTGGCGATAGGCGCGCAACCTCTGGAACCGATTCCGCAGGGCTGCCGCTGACGTGGCCCCCCTGCCCGATCACTCCAAACACCGATCTGCGGCCGGGACAACCACTGGGAAGCGTGCCACCCCGCTGATGCAGCGCGGGTGTTCAGCCGTTCGCCTGGGCAGCCCTTGTCAATGCGCAAGGATTCACCTCTTGAAGGACTGCCATGTTCGACCGCAACATTCTCATCGAGCAAACCGACCCCGAGCTGTTCGCAGCCATCCAGGCTGAAAACACCCGCCAGGAACACCACATCGAGCTGATCGCCAGCGAAAACTACGCTTCGCCCGCTGTGATGGCCGCCCAAGGCACACAGCTCACCAACAAATACGCCGAGGGATACCCGGGCAAGCGCTACTACGGTGGCTGCGAGTTCGTCGACATCGCCGAGCAACTGGCCATCGACCGCGTGAAGCAGATCTTTGGCGCCGACGCCGCCAACGTGCAGCCCCACTGCGGCGCCTCGGCCAACGAAGCCGTCTTCCTCGCCTTCCTCAAGCCCGGCGACACCATCATGGGCATGAGCTTGGCGGAAGGCGGTCACCTCACCCACGGCATGGCGCTCAACATGAGCGGCAAGTGGTTCAACGTCGTCTCCTACGGCCTGAACGAGAAGGAAGAGATCGACTACGACGCCATGGAGCGCAAGGCACACGAAACCAAGCCCAAGCTGATCATTGCCGGCGCATCGGCTTACAGCCTGCGCATCGACTTCGAGCGCTTTGCCAAGGTGGCCAAAGACGTCGGCGCCATCTTCATGGTCGACATGGCGCACTACGCCGGCTTGATTGCCGCCGGCATTTACCCCAACCCGGTGCCGCACGCCGACGTGGTCACCTCCACCACCCACAAGAGCCTGCGCGGTCCTCGCGGCGGCATCATCTTGATGAAGGCCCAGCACGAAAAGGCCATCAACAGTGCCATTTTCCCCGGCCTGCAGGGTGGCCCGCTGATGCATGTGATCGCCGCCAAGGCGGTGGCCTTCAAGGAAGCGCTGGCACCCGAATTCAAGGTCTATCAACAGCAAGTGCTCACAAATGCACGCATCGTCGCCGAAACACTCACATCCCGCGGACTTCGCATCATCAGCGGCCGAACCGAAAGCCATGTGATGCTGGTCGATCTGCGGGCCAAGGGCATCACCGGCAAAGAAGCCGAAGCGGTGCTGGGCAGCGCCCACATGACGATCAACAAGAACGCCATCCCGAACGACCCGGAAAAACCGATGGTCACCAGCGGTGTGCGCATCGGCACCCCGGCCATGACCACGCGAGGCTTCAAGGATGAAGAGGCCCGCACAACGGCCAACCTGATTGCCGACGTGCTGGACAACCCCCGCGACGCGGACAACATTGAAGCGGTTCGCGCCAAGGTCAATGCACTGACCGCGCGCTTCCCCGTCTACGGCTGACCCCACCACGAGCCCGGCCCGATGAAATGCCCCTTCTGCGGTCACCTTGAAACCCAGGTCGTCGAGACCCGGGTGTCGGAAGACGCAGATTTCATCCGGCGCCGGCGCCAGTGCGGCCATTGCGAAAAGCGTTTCACCACCTACGAACGCCCCGAAGTGAGCTTTCCGGCGGTGGTGAAAAAAGACGGTCGCCGGGTGGACTACATGCCCGAGAAGCTCCGGGCTTCGTTTGCCCTGGCCTTGCGCAAGCGCCCGGTGAGCACAGAACAGGTGGACGCTGCAATCGAGCGCATCGAAGAAAAACTGCTCAACCTTGGCAACCGCGAGGTGGCGGCCAACCGGTTGGGAGAGATGGTCATGCGCGAGCTGAAGAAGCTCGACAAAGTGGCCTACGTGCGCTTTGCCAGCGTGTACCGCAGCTTCGAGGACATCGACGAATTCAGGGCTCTGGTGGACGAAGTTCAGCGGTAATTTTCGGGGGCGTAGCGCCGTCCGTGAGCAAAGTCACGCGATATGTGCCCCAGAGCCGTAGCGCCTCAAAAATGGGGCATAAAGAATTCAAAAAATACGATCCGTACGTTGGAAATTAGCCCTTAAAAACTATTTTCATTTTGTAGCTAAAAATAACGCATCGGGCGTATTTCTGGTCAACAAAAATCCAGGGCAAAGACTTCGACCGTCTGTCCCGCGCAGGGCGCACTTCAGCGTCTTCGGCGCTTGAAAAAGGGGATCACACCGAAAATCTCGACGTGAAACATTCTCTTACCCGTATGCCTATCCGCGCTCGTTTCAGCGAGCAGGGTGTGACGTTGATCGAATTGATGGTCGGCATCACGATCACTGGTGTACTCCTTGCAATCGGTGTGCCCAGTTTTCAGTCGACCATCGCCTCAAGCCGCGTCACAACAACCAACAACGATTTCGTAAGCGCCATGGCACTGGCAAGGAGCGAGGCCATTCGTCGCGGCACCCGAATCACGGTCTGCAAGAGCGCCAACGGAACCGCCTGCGTCACCACCGGCGACTGGGCGCAAGGTTGGATCGTGTTTGTCGACACCACCCGCGCAACGACCGATGCGGCGGTGGATACAGGTGAAGTCATCATTTCCAGAGCGCAGGCCGGCTCCGCCGGTGTCGCAATTGCAGGTGAGGCTGCTGTGGCCAATTTCATTTCCTTTTCTGCTGATGGAGCCGCTCGCAACATGGCGGGCGCCTCCCAGCAAGGGCGCATCAGGGTGTGCAGCACTTCCACGGCACTTGACAATGCAAGGCGTGCGCGTGACATCACTCTGGCGGGCACCGGAAGGCTCGCCACCGCAACGCCCGCGTCCGTAGCAGCAACATGTCCCCTCACCTGACCATGACGTCCATTAACAAGCATCGGTTTCAAGGCCTCAACGCCGGCATGGTCCGCCAGCGCGGCGTCGGCCTCATCGAGATACTGGTAGCGGTGCTGATCCTCTCCCTGGGCTTGCTTGGAATGGCGGGTCTGCAGGCCAACGCCTTGAAGGCGAATCAAGGAAGCTACACACGCAGCCAAGCCGTGATGTTGAGCTACTACATTTTGGACGCAATGCGAGCCGATCGATCGGCAGCGGTTGGCTTGTCTTACAACATGAACGCCACCTGTGCTCCTGGTGCGATCACCACGGCGGACCTCGCTGGGAATACACGCCGAGACTGGCTGACGAGCCTTCGGGCTGGTTTGGGTGATGCCAACACCACTTGCGGCGCGATCACTTGCGACGCCCTCGGAAATTGCTCCGTGAGCATCACCTGGGACGATTCCAGGGCCACTGGCGGAACGACTCAAACCCTTCAAACGTTCCAGACCCGGAGCCGCATATGAGCGCGCGCTACCCAACCCCGTCAGTGAGGAATTGCCGTCAAGCTGGCTTCAGCCTGATAGAGCTCATGGTTGCGCTCGTGCTGGGTCTGGTGGTCATTGGCGGAGTGATCAACATCTTCCTGACCAACCAGCAATCCTCCCGTTCCAACGAAGACTTGGGTCGCCTCCAGGAAAGTGCCCGGCTCTCGTTCGAACTGATGGCAAGAGAAGTCAGGCAGAGCGGTGGCAATCTCTGTGGCGCCCAAGTCACGGCCAATGTGTTGAACATCAATGCAGGCAACGACTGGTGGGCGAACTGGGATGGCGGCACGTTGCGCGGATATGCGCCAACTGTCGAAGCCACAGGGATAGTTGCCATTGGCGCTGGAGTTGGCCAGCGCACCAACAACTCGGATGCATTGAAGGTGTTGAGTGGAGGGATGTTCAACGGTGTTCCCATCACATCTCACGATGCGGCGACAGGCGTGGTCACCCTGGCCACCACCAATCACGGCTTTGCGGCAGACAACTACGTGGTGATCTGCGATGGCGAGTCGGCAGCCATTGCTCAAGCGACTGCCGTTTCGAACGCGGGTGTGGGCACGATAACGCATGGTGTGGGTGGCGCGGCTGCGGCGACCTCAACCACGCCTGCCCGCCCGGGCAATTGCGCGATCGGTATCAACTTCCCGGCTCCTTGCGCCACGCCAAATTCACGCAACTTTGCCGCTGGTGGCTACGTCACACGCTACAGCGCGAACACCTGGTTTGTGGGCAACAACGCCCGGGGGGGGACTTCTCTATTTCGCATTGGGCCAGACGACCTTGTTCCAGTAGAGGTCGCCGAAGGCGTGATCAACATGACGATCGAATACCTGACGACCAACGGCACCGTGTTGGCAAACGACTGGGTGGACGCGACCACGATCACCAACTGGACCCCAACCGCAGCCAATCAAGTGGTTGCGGTGCGCTTGCAGCTGGACCTGCAATCCCTGAACAGAACAGGCACGGATCAGGCTCCACTTCGCCGCCAGCTCATTCACGTGGTCAACCTGCGCAACCGAGCTACCCCATGAAATTGCCCCCCGCTTCAAGAAATATTCGGTCCCGTCAGGTGCGTCGCCAAGCGCAGAGCGGGATTGCACTTGTCGTTGCATTGATTTTGCTGGTGGTCATGACATTGGTAGGCCTGAGTGGCCTGCGCAGCGTGACGATGGAAGAGCGGATGACAGCGAACACATTCGATCGCAGCGTCTCATTCCAGGGCGCCGAGGCGGCACTCAAACAAGCGGAAGCTTTTGTGGAAGCCAACAAGGCTTTGGCGGCGTTGCAGCCCGCTGCTGGAGCGGCCTGCAATGCCGGCAATGGCGTTTGTGGCGCACCCAACCCCGCAACGCTTGAGCGCTGGTTTGACAACACCTCGCCCCCTTGGTTCGATGCCACCGCGCTCGACAACGGCGGCATCACCATCACGCCGCAATACATGATCGAGTACCTGGGCAACGGCTTCACGTGCTCGCCCGGCGTCACCGGCAGCGCCACCAACTGCTCGCGCTACCGCATCACAGCCCGCAGCAACGCAGGCGCCGACCGCTCGGTGGTCATCCTGCAATCGATTTACGCACCGCTCTGAAGCCTGGGAGAGAACGCCATGACAGTCCTGTCCACCTTGAATCGCGCGCTGCAAGCTGCAGCCATCACGGCCGTTCTCGCCACCACGGTCACGGTCAGCGCATTGGACTGGCCGACCAAGCCGCTCAGTGCCACGGTCAGCGCAAAACCGCTGACGATGCTGATCGCAGGCCGGGATCACAAGTTCTTTTACGAGGCTTACAACGACGCCAGCGACATCGACGGCGACGGCACACTCGATACCCGCTTCAAGCCCGGAATCACCTACTACGGCCTGTACGACTCAACGCTCTGCTACGGCTACTCGGGGGCCGACAACACAGGGCTTTTTCAACCTCTGGGCACAGCAGATACCGCAGGTCGATGCACAGGCGGATCCACCAGTGGGGATTGGTCAGGAAACTGGTTGAACTACGTCACCACCAGCCGCATTGATGCCCTCCGAAAAGTTCTGTACGGCGGAACACGCGAAGTGGACAGCACGACCCAGACGGTACTTCGGCGCTCCTACATTCCCCAAGACGCGCACAGCTGGGGCAAGGAGTACCACCGCAGCCATGGCTACAACATCAGCGACTACACCGATCTGGCCGATCTCACGGCAGACAACGTCAGGCACTTCTTTGGCAACTTGACGGCCAACCGCGGCACCAACTGCAGCACGCTCGATACCTGCAGCAACCTGCCTCCTTTGCTTCGAATTCGAACCACGGTGGGCAACAACGCCCGTATCTGGGAGTGGGCATCGAAAGAACGCCCCGTCCTGCAAGACAACTTGTCGACAGGCAACTTCCCGGCTGGCACCGGGAATGAGAGAAACCTCACCGTGCGCGTGGAAGTCTGCACGACCACCTTCAACAACGGCTGCAAACGATATCCCAACGGGCAGTACAAGCCGGTCGGCTTGCTGCACGACTATGGCGAGACCGACGCCATGCTGTTCGGCCTGATCACCGGCAGCTACGACCAGCACATGTCGGGCGGACGTCTGCGCAAGGTCGTCTCTTCATTCAGTGACGAAGTCACTGCATCAACCGGCCAGTTCGTGACCGGTGCAAAGATCGTCACCACCTTCGACAAGCTGCGCATCCGTGGCTTCAACCAGAGCAGCAACTCCAGCGAATACTGGAAGTCTGACCCCTACACGGACTCCGCCAAGTCACCCACCGAAGGTCAATTGATCGACTGGGGTAACCCGATCGGCGAGATGATGTACGAGGGCATCCGCTATTTCAGTGGAAAGAGTGCTGCAACCTCTGCGTACAACACCTCCACCACTTTCGACACCGCAGTCGGCCTGGGCTCGGCCACTTGGGACGATCCTTACGACAAGGTCAACAGCGCAGCGAAGGCCTCTTTCTGTGCGCGCGCGAACTTCCTGGTGATCTCCGACATCAACCCATCGTTTGATTCCGACCAGGTTCCAGGCAGTTACTGGAACGTACGAGGGAGCAACTCAAAGTTCACGGGCGACATCGGCACCATCAACTCCGAGCTGCTTGCCAAAACAATTGGCGATGTGGAGGCGCTGACCAATGAGCTGTTCTTCATTGGAGAGGTGGGTACCAACAACGACACGGCACCCACTCCCAAAACCTTGACATCGCTGGGCAGGGCACGAGGACTCTCACCTGAAGAGCCGACCAAACAGGGATCATTCTCTGCCGCCGCCATGGCCTACTACGCAAAGACCGTGGACTTGAGAACAGAGGCTGGTCTCACGGGCAATCAGACCGTCGACACCTACGCGGTGGCCTTGAGTTCGCCCCTGCCGCGCATCGAAGCCCGCATGAACGGCGGCAACATCATCAGTCTCGTGCCGTTTGCAAAGTCGGTTGGTGGTTCCGGCATCAACCGTGCCAAGGGAAACTACCAGCCCACCAACCAGATCGTTGATTTCTACGTGGAGCAAATTGCAAACGCTTCAGGTGCCACCGGTCCAGACTATGACGCCGCCATCAACGGTGGGCGCTACTACGCGCGGTTCCAGATCAACTACGAAGACGTGGAGCAAGGGGGTGACCACGACATGGACGCCATTGCCGAGTACACGGTGCAGGTGACCGCCTCCAACACGCTGCAAGTCATCGTGCGCCCGACCTACCAGGCGGGTGGCATGCAGCAGAACATGGGCTACGTGATTTCTGGCACCACCAAAGACGGGGTCTACCTGGTGGCCCAGGACGAAAGCGGCAACCCTGCTTACTACCTCAACGTGCCGACCGCGACGTCTGTGCCCAACGGTTGCGACTTGCCCACGGTTCCAGCTGGTTGTGCACCACTGCCCACCATTGGTCAGACACCGCTGACCTTCGATTTCACGCCCAGCACCTCCGGTGGCGCACGTCTGCTGAAAGACCCACTTTGGTACGCCGCCAAGTGGGGCGGATTCATCGACCGCAACAGCAGCGGCACGCCCGATCTGGAACTGGAATACAGCCCAGACGGTGACTTGGCCAAAACGCCCGATACCTATTTTCTGGTGCAGAACCCGCTGAAATTGCGCGAATCGCTCAAGAAAGCGTTCGACAACATCGTGCAGCGCAGCGGCTCAGGTGGCAACGTCATCGCCAACAGCACGTCGGTGCAAGCCAACTCTCTGGTGTTTCAGGGCAGCTTCAATGCCACGAACTGGTCGGGCGATCTTGCTGCATATGCTGTCACTTCAGCCGGCGTGAGCGCAAACGCCCAATGGAAAGCTGCAGACACCATTCCCGCAGAGGCGTCGCGTCGCATTGTCTACAGGTCACCGATGGATGGAGTGTCTCGGCTCTTCACTCGAACCTCCATGAACACATCTCTTGATTGGCCAAACTTTGGAAGCACGAACCCAGAGCGTCGCGTCATGTTGAGCTACCTGAGAGGCGACACGTCCGCAGAGATCCGCAACGGCGGAACAATGCGCAATCGCTCCAACACGACCGTGCTGGGCGACATTTCACATTCATCACCGGCTTTTGTGAATGACAGTGGCGTAGCCACCGATCCGGGCACCGTTTTCATTGGCTCGAACGACGGCATGCTGCACGCGTTCAACGCCTCCACCGGAGTTGAGCGATTTGCCTACATTCCCAGTGCAGTGATGCCAACCACCAATACGGCGTCCAGCGGTCTGCGTGCGCTGGCCCAGGTGACCTACAACGACCAGCACAAATACTTTGTTGATGGAGACATTGCCGTTTCCAGCCGCAACCAGCTCAACAACAAGAACTACCTGGTGGGAACACTGGGTCGTGGTGGCAAAGGCATGTTCGCCCTGGATGTGACCAACCCGGACACTTTCTCACCCAGCGAAGTGCTGTGGGAGAGCTTTGGTGCCGACGCCGACATGGGGCACATCCTGGGTCGGCCGGTGATTGCCCGCATGGAAAACGGCGAGTGGGCCGTGATCGTGGGCAACGGCTACAACAGCCGTACCATCGAAAGCAATTCCAAAGCCGTGCTGTTCATATACGAGCTGGCTACCGGCAATCTCATCCGCAAGATCGACACCGGTGCAGCGGGCGACAATGGCCTGGCCCCTCCTGGCGTGTACGACTCGGACAACAACGGTCGCATCGACACCATCTATGCGGGTGATCTGAAGGGCAACGTCTGGAAGTTCAATGTGGCCAGCGCCGCGCCGGCAAGCTGGGACGTTGCACTCGGCGGTCAGCCCATGTTCAAGGCGGTGGACTTGGCCAACAAGGCCCAGCCTATCACCAGCCCAATGAGCGTGTCCCGCAATACCGTGTCCGGGTCGCCCAATGCGGGGGCCACCTTCATACATTTCGGTACCGGGAGCTACTTCCGCACCACAGACCCGAACGACACGTCACCACAGACTTTGTACGGCCTGATTGACCGCAACATCCAGCTTGAAAACCAGTTCAGCCCCACCACCAAGCTGTTGCAACGGCGGGTGGAGTACACAGGGGTCTTCGCAGGATCCAACGTGCGAGCCTTTGAAAAGGCATCAGCCACCGACATGACTGGCAAGGACGGTTTCTACATGAACTTGCCAAGCACAGGAGAGCGCGTGGTCACAGCGGCGTCGGTTTACAACCTGAACGGTCCCGTGTTGCTCTTCAGCAGCATAGTCCCCGTGTTTGACGAATGCTCCCCTGGGGGAAGCGGATTCCTGAATGCCATTGAGCCTTACAGCGGTGGCCGCATCACCCGCCCCTTCTTCAACATCAACCGCAACAACACCTACAACGACGACGTGATGGACAGCAGTTATGCATCCCAGATCACAGGTCTGACAGACTCGAACAACTCCGACCGTTTCATTGGATCGATCGATCTTGGCATCGGCAATCCTGGCCAGGCCACGGTGATCGACAATCAGGTGGTAGTTGGCGGCTCGGACAACAAACGGGCGTCTCTGGCCACCAATCCCGGTTCGATCACGGCCCGCGGGCGCTTGTCTTGGCGCGAAATCGTGCGCGATTGATCAGACCCTTCAGAAAGCGATCCAAGATGTTCACGATGTCCCTTGTTCACACACCGTCCACACGCCGCCAGCGCGGCTTCACCCTGGTCGAGTTGATGATCGTGGTGGCCATCGTGGGTATCCTGAGCGCATTGGCCTACCCGAGCTATCAGACATACGTGCAAAAGACCCGGCGTGTTGCAGCCGCGGGCTGCTTGATGGAACTGGCTCAGTGGATGGAGCGCAACTACACCACGTGTCTGCGATACGACCGCACCGGTACAGCGCCAGCGTGCGGCACCGCTGTGGCCAATGCCCAGTTGCCCGCCCTGAACTGCCGCAACGAGCTGAACAATTCCTACACCTTCCAGTTCACAGCCGCCGTTGCGCCTGCCACCAACCCGGCCCAGGCGGCCTATGCGCTTGAAGCCGCCCCCGGCGCCATACAGGCGGGCGACACGCGCTGCGCCACCCTTACACTGAATCAGGCGGGCGTCAAAGGCGCGACGGGCACCGACTCGGCCACCGCGGCCAATTCCTGCTGGCGGTGACAGCGCCCGACATGACATTGGGCCCTTGGGACCGCGCCCTCAGTCTCGCGGCGCAGGCCTTGTATGTGTCCAACCCCAACCCGCGTGTGGGTTGCGTGATCCTTGCTGCAGACGGAACCCTGATCGGCCAAGGCCACACCCAGCAGGCCGGCGGCCCGCACGCCGAAGTCATGGCCCTGCGGGAGGCCCAGGCCAAAGGTCATTCGGTGGTTGGCGCCACTGCCTATGTGACTTTGGAGCCCTGCTCCCATCACGGCCGCACCCCGCCTTGTTGCGACGCATTGATCGCAGCCCGGGTGGCCAAAGTGGTGGTGGCCAGCGCTGACCCGAACCCCTTGGTTGCCGGTCGTGGGCTCGCGCGACTAAGGGCGGCAGGTATCGAGGTGGAGCTTCTGCCTCCTGACAGCGAAACTGCACGCGCCTCACGCGAACTCAACATCGGCTTTTTCAGCCGCATGGTGCGCGGTATCCCCTGGGTCCGCATGAAGATGGCGGCCTCGCTGGACGGCACGAGCGCGCTGGAGAACGGCGCCAGCCAATGGATCACCGGTGAGCTCGCGCGCGCTGATGGCCACGCCTGGCGCGCTCGCGCGTGTGCCGTGCTCACGGGCATCGGTACGGTACTGCAAGACGATCCCAAGCTGGACGTGCGGCGGGATGGCACCACCCGACAGCCGCACCTGGTGCTGGTGGACAGCGATCTCAACACGCCGCTTTCCGCGCGCCTGTTCGAGCCGGCTGATCGTGGCCTGCCGCGTCAGATCTGGATCTACCACGCTGTGCTGGACGAAGCGAAGCAGGCTGCACTGACACAGCGTGGGGCTGTACTCATTCACAAGCCAAGTGCCACGGGCAAGGTCGATCTGCCTGCGATGCTGCGCGACTTGGGCCTGAGGGAGGTGAACGAGTTGCACGTGGAAGCGGGCCAGAAGCTCAACGGCTCGTTCCTGCGCGAAGGCCTGGCGGATGAGCTGCTTGCATACCTCGCGCCCAAGCTGCTGGGGCAAGGTGCCGGTATGTCCACTTTCGGGCCATTGCAGCGGCTACAAGACGGTGTATCGCTCGATTTTTTGTCGGTAGATCGGATCGGTGCCGATCTGCGCATCCTCGCGCGGGTTCAAGGCCGCGACGGGTTCCTGCACGAAACAGAGGCTTGACTACTGCGAACAAAGCAGTATTTCCGGCTGTCTTTCTGGTGAAATCATTCGTCGAATAGTTACTAAAGAACTCAAAAAGATGGATAGAGTGCCGGCATGTTCAAGCCGCCACCCCTTCCCATCACTCTCTCCCCTCTTCGAGCTGTCACGCTGATTGCGGTGGTGGCCGTGCTCACGGCGCTGGCACTGCCGGGCTACAACGAGTACACCATGCGCGGCCACCGGGCCCATGCCCGCGCGACCCTGCTGGAAGCTGCGCAGTGGATGGAACGCACCGCCACGGCACGCGGTCGCTACCCCGCCGCAGCGGCCATTCCGGCGGGTGTGCTGGCGGTGGAAGGGGGGCGCTACAAGGTGGTGGCGAGATCTCAGAACGGGTTGGACTACACGCTCACGGCCACACCCGCAGCAGAACAGACTTCCGATCGCTGCGGGGTATTCCAGATCAATCAGGCGGGCACACGCCGGCAAGTGGCGACGATTGAGGTGCCCGACCCGCTGGGCCCATTGGAGTGCTGGAACCGATGAAGTGGCACTCGACCCGCATACACAGGACATACTGCAATTTAAGTATTCTTTCCTTCTGTATCCCCACCGATATCGTTGATCGTATTGATTCTTTTGTTCTATTTTTTGACGCTAAAGTCAAAGCATGTCAGAACGCAATGCTTCTCCAACCAAAGGGCCTTCCATCGCAAGTGGCTTCTCGCTGATCGAGACCATGGTGGTCGTCGCGATACTTGGTATCGTGACTGCTCTGGCAGCGCCCAGCTTCGCCAACGCCATTCGAAGCCACAGGACTGAAGGCGTGGCGCGCGAACTTCTGCACACCGTTGAATTGGCCAGGGCCGAAACCGCGCGCACGGGGCAGAACGCCGTCATCCGACGCATCGAGCCTTGTGCAGCAGCCGCAAGAACCCGAGACTGGACCTGTGGGTGGGAACTGTTCGTCGACGCCGATGGGGACCGCATCCGCAACAACGGTGAAATGCTGGTACTCCGGCGCGAGACACCTCCAAATACCCTGGTTGTCAAAAACACGGCCGTCAATCCTGAAACCGTCGTCGTGCTGCGACAGGGGCACGTTGAAAGCAGCACAAGCCTGTCGATCACGGCGGCGGGGGCCTCCGTGCCAGGCAGCTGGCGTCTTTGCATGAGCATGACTGGCCGCGCTCGCTTGATCAAGGATGCCGCCGCATGCAGCTAAAGCATCCCTTCGGACAGCGGAGCCTGTCGCGCGGGACCTCGCTTCTTGAGGCCCTGGTGGCCTTGCTGGTCTTGGCTCTCGGCGTACTGGGACTGACACGTATTCACGTGAGTTCGATGCTGGAGTCCAGGCACACCACGACGCGAAGCATCGCCGTGTCCATGGCGACCGACATGATGGAACGCATGCGTGCCAACCCGGCACCGGCCGCAGTCAATCGCTATGCGGCCTACACCACCGTCTTCGGCAAGCTCGATGCCCCCAACACCTTGTGCAATACCTCGAAGTGCCAGTCCGCGGACCTTGCAGCCTTTGACCTGTGGGTATGGAAAACCTTGCTCCAGGCCGAACTCCCCGAAGGCGACGGAGCGGTGTTTGCATCCCCCGATGACCCCACCCAGTTCGCCGTTCTGATTGCCTGGGACGTGAGCCTGGGGTCACCCAGCGGACTTGCACAGAGCGTCAAAGACCAGCAGCTCCATACAGACGCCACCGCGGTCTGGCGCGCTCCGGGCACCCAAGGCACGGGCATCGGCACTGCAGCCTGCCCCGAAAAGCGCACCTGCCACCTCGTTTTCATCAGGCCATGAACCCAGTTCACATCCGGACAATCCGGCAGAGCAAAAACCAACGGGGCCTTGGACTTCTGGAAATCCTGATCGGCTTGGCCATCGGGCTCCTGGTGGTGGCGGCCGCACTCGGCACGTTGGCGTCCGTCCGCAGTTCTGCAACCGCATCCAACGAGAGCACTCGCATGCAGGAGCAGGTCGACGCGACCTTTCGGGTGCTCGGACATCACCTGCGGCAAACAAGGTCCATCGGGCTGACCACGTTGGCTGGCGGCACCGTGCGGTTTTCTCCACTTGTCGGCATCCAGAGTCAGCCACTGCCAGCGCTCGCCGGCGGCAATGGCGCGCAGGGCGCCTCCGACACCCTCACGATCACGTACCACAGCGACGCCACAATTCAGTCCAGCGATTGCAACGGCATCATTCCCCTAGTCTCGGCCAACCCTGCCTTCGTGGTGCCCATTGTCAACAGCTTCTCGGTTGACGACGGCGAGCTGGTCTGCCAGGGCTCCGGTGCAGCGGGCCGGTTCGGGCTGCTCCAGGGGGTCGAGGATTTTGAAGTCATGTACCTCCAACGCACTGGAGCCGACTCCCAGTACCTTGCAGTCCCCGGCGACTGGGCATCCGTGGTGGCTGTCTCGGTGTGCCTTCAGTTGGTCAGCACGGCATCTGGTTTCGTCAACCACGGCTATGTCGATTGCCAGGGCAATCAGGCGCAGTCGAACGACGGCCGCCTGCGCCGCAGCTTCACACGCGTCTTCCAGCTAAGAAACACATGAGTGCGCCCAACACCCGATTCCACCGGCAGCAGGGCGTAGCGCTCATCACTGTCATGGTGCTCCTTTTGCTGACGTCGATTGCCGTCGCTGGGCTGGCCCGTTCCGGCTGGATGGCCGACAAATTTGTCAGCGCCGAGAGCGACAGGCAAAGGGCATTCGCCGCAGCTGAAGCGCTGATCCGCGATGCGGAGATGGACATTGCAGGGATCGGCGTTGACCCCGCTGCCTGCCAGCTCAGTCCCGGCAATCTGGTCGGCTGCCGTGCCATTGCCGACCCATTTTTCCCAGAGTCGATCGACGATTTGGATGGGCTGTTGGCCAAGGTCAGTCAGGGACAGGGCAACTGCCTGCGCGGCGTCTGCCTTCCCGCGGATCCTGCCGTCGCACTTGCGACGCCATGGCCGGAAGACCTGAAAGAACTCACGGCAGGCGCGGGCGCCGCGAGCATTCCCGCCCGCTACGGGGAGTTCACGGGGGCGAGTGCGGACACCACGGGCAATCCATTGCTCAGCCCCGCCGCCAACCAAGCCTGGTACTGGGTCGAAGTGTTCCAACACGACAGCCAAGGCGGCATCCTGACTGCTGCACCTCAGGGCCTGGAGCCCGAGAGCGAACACCCTTTCATGTACCGCATCCACGCAGTGGTGCTCGGCAACAAGCCGGGCACAAAGGTCCACCTTCGGTCCATCTTCATCCCTTACCCCGCTCGCCCCTAGGCAATCGAACCTCCAGGCAACATCATGACGAAACCCTCTCGTTCGCTGACCGCGCTGATCACCGCCAACGTCTGCATGCCGATCGCTCTGGCCTCACCCATCACCCTGTCACAAAGCCCTCCTGGATCGGGCAGGGAACCCGCGCCGAACATCATCATCTCCATAGACGATTCGGGCAGCATGGGCGTGGGAGGCATGACGGCACTGAAGAACGCGCTGAACGTAACTTTCAATCCAGGCAATGTTCCAGATCGCAGCGTCCGGCTGGCCTGGCAGTCGCTCAATTCATGCCCTGCCATCCCTCATGACGGCAACACGCCCCAAAAAGGCGCCAGTTGTGAAAGCAAGAACATGATGCGGTCGCTGACGAGCGAGCATCGAGCGAGTTTCCTCAAGTGGGTCAATGCGCTCTTTGCCGGCGGCAACACCCCCACACACATCGTCATGGCCAGCGCGGGCGACTACCTCAAACGCCCGCTTGACATCGAAAGCGCATGGGCCTCAGACCCCGGCAAACAGGCAGCACCCTTTCTCGGATGCCGCCGCTCGTATCAAGTCCTGATGAGCGATGGACCGTACAACGGGCCCTCAGGATGGGCGGGCATTGTAGGCAAACCGAGGCGTCCAGATACCGGCTCACAACTGGTGGATCCGGGCCAGGAAGAGAGCTACCGCATCGTCCGCGGTGGCAATGCAGACGGCACCGCCGTCACACTGCCGGACGGCACGAGGTACGACCCCAGCTCATCACAAACCCGCCTCTACGCAGATCCTTGGGGGCATTCAAATCTCAGCTCGCTTGCCGACCTGTCCTTCCATTTCTGGTCACAGGATCTGCAACCCACGTTGCCCAATCTCGTGCGGCCACGTTGGTCCAATCCCGCAAACACCGAGAACTTTGGAACCAGCGCAAAGCCGGCCGAGTTGGAAAAATACTGGAACCCGCGCAACAACCCTGCGAGCTGGCAGCATCTGGAGACGTTCACGATCGGGTTCGACCCCGATGGCGATGGCGGAGTGGCCGGCGCCTCGCAGTGGAAGTTCAACCCACCCTGGCGTGGAGAGCATTTCCTCGGACTCGACCCCCTGATCCGCGGCGAGATGGCATGGCCCTCAATGTTCTGCAAAACACCCCTGGCGGCGAATGGTCAGGTGCCAACGCCCCACACAGACGGCCCTGACTACCTCAGCCAGATGGGCAACATCGCCTGCGACGGCACCTACACACTTCCTTTCAGCAACTACGATGTCCGCGCCAATGAGCGGCGTGTCGAGCTCTGGCACGTTGCACTCAACGGGAGGGGAAGATTCATTCCGGCCCATTCACCTCAGGCACTGCTGGATGCGTTTCGCGGCATCCTGGGCAATATTCTGGTGTTCAACACGCGCGAGCGCGTAAGCCTCGCGGTTTCGTCCAACCAATTGCGAAGCAATGGCCAGGCCTTCAGCGCCAGCTTCGATTCCGAAAGCTGGAGCGGAGATGTCAGTGCCCATGTTCTGAACGCCACCACGCTTTCGCTAACCGCGCTTTCACAGTGGCGCGCAACGACATGGCTGGATGCAGCGACACGGACCCATGACACGCGCCTCATCCTCAGCCACGACGGCACACAAGGCAGCCACTTCCTCTGGGATGAACTGTCGACTGCGCAAAAAAGTCAGCTTCGCGATTCGGCCAGTGACGAGGCCGCAAAAACTTTGCTCAACTATGTACGAGGTGACCGCAATGCCGAGGCACCCAGCGGCGCCCTCAGGAAGCGCGTCTCTCGCTTGGGTCATATCGTCAATTCGGAACTTTGGTACCAGGGTATCCCTTTGAGACTGAACTACGAACACACCGGCCACAGCACTTTTCGCAAGGCCAAAGCAAGCCGATTGCCCGTGGTCTATGTGGGTGCCAACGATGGCATGCTCCACGCATTCGATGCCGCAACCGGAGCGGAACGATTCGCCTATGTGCCCCAGGGTGTCTATGCGGGGCTGAACAATCTGGCCAGCACCGGCTACAGCCCCCGTTACCTGGTCGACGGCAGCCCGTTCACAGCCGACGCCAACCTGGCCTGGACTACCGACAGCACAGGCACCGAAACGCCCGCGTGGCACACGCTGCTGGTGGGCACCCTCGCCGCAGGCGGTCGCGGCTACTTTGTCATCGACGTCACCGATCCTGAAACGATCTCCAAGAGCAAGGTGCTGCTTGACCGAACCTTCGATCCGGCAAGCGCTGGCAATTTTGTTGGCAGCGAGGATGTTGGTCATCTCTTCGGTCGCCCTGTGGTCAACAGCCGGGGGCTGAGTGAGCAGATCGTCAAACTCAACAACCACCGCTGGGCCCTGGTGGTCGGCAATGGCGTGAACTCTGTTAACGAGCGCCCGGTGCTGCTGGTGCAATACCTGGACGGTGATCGCAGCCTGCGGCGAATCGTGGCCGACGCCACCACAGGTCAAGGCAACGGCCTCTTCGCCGCCAGACCGGTTGACGTGAATGGCGACGGCACCGTGGACGTGGCCTATGCAGGCGACTTGAAGGGCAACCTCTGGAAGTTCAACCTGCTCAGCAGCAATGACGGCCAATGGGGTGTCAGCACCTGGGACGGCAGTGGCCAGGTCTGTGGCAATGGAAGCAGTTGCCTGCCCTTCTATAGTGCCCGTAACAGCAGCAATACAGTCCAGTCCATCACCACCGCCCCGACGTGGGTGCCGCATCCACTCGGCGGACTGCAACTGCTATGGGGAACGGGGCGAAAACTCGACGCAGCCGATACGCAAAGCACTGCGACGCAGTCGCTCTATTCGGTTTGGGATTCAAGCAGGTACGTCGAGTCGAACGAGGGAACGAAGGAAGTTCCGAAAGTCGTATGGACTTCGCAAGACCAAGGTCGCATTGCTACCGAGGACGGTCGCACCCGTCTCGTCCAACAGACCATGGGTGACGTGATCCGATACACCGACCCGAAGGATGTTGAGGTGGTGACCGAACTCAAAACATCCAGTCGGAACAAGTTCGAATACTCCCGCACCGACGCCCAGGCCCCCCGCGGCTGGTACATGGACTTGCCAGCCAGCGGAGAGCGGATTGACAACCACCCCTTCATTTACCGAAGCAACGTGGCCGTGTTTGCTTCCATGGTTCCCGCCGACAGCGAGGGGTATGAAACCTGCAATGATCCCTCCGAGGGCAAAGGCAGTTGGATCAACCTGCTTGACCCCATTTCGGGACAACCCCAAAGCGATCTTGGCATTCTCCACGGCGAATCAGCACACGTGGTCAAGTCAGTCTCCAGAATGGCCACCAGCAGCGACGAGATCCAGTTTCTGAGCAACCACCCGCGATCCAGCCGGTCCAGCGGTCTGAACAACCTGGGCAACGACGAAAACGGAAAATCCTGCAAGAAAGAAGCGCTCTGCGTGGCCCAGCAGCGATTGGTCATACTGAAAAATGGCGCCAGGACCGACTGGCGTGAGGCACGCTGAGATGATTCCTTCAGACAATGTGCAGCGTGGCTTCTCGCTGATCGAATTGATGGTTGTCGTGGCAGTGGTTGCGCTGCTCGCATCCATCGCCCTGCCAAGCTACGAAAGTCACGTGCGACGTACCCATCGCAAGCACGCCCAGGCAGCGCTATTGAAGGCATCCCAATGGATGGAACGTTCAGCCATCGCAATGGGGCGCTACCCGGCCGCAGCCGGAGTTCCCGCTGATGTTCTGGCGGTAGAGGGTGGACGCTATCAAATCGCTCTGTCTAACCTGACGGCATCCACCTTCACCCTGTCCGCATCGCCCCAGGGAGCCCAACTGCAAGACCCGTGCGCGACCTACAGCATTGACCAGGCTGGTGTGCACATGCAGGTAGCGACCGCCGACGTTGCCCAGCCTGCGTCCACTCAAGACTGCTGGAACCGCTGATCGGTCATCCACCAAAATCCGGGGCCGTTCAAACCCTGCGAAAATAGCCGGATGTTTACCGGCATCATCACCGGCGTGGGGCGCATCGCCGCCCTCCACGACCTGGGCAGCTCTTTGGATCATGGCAAGCGACTCACCATCGAGGCACCCCCTGGGTACCTCGATGACGTCGGCCTGGGCGACAGCATTGCGCTCAACGGCGCCTGCATGACCGTGACCTCGCTGGACCTGCCCCAGCAACACTTCACCATCGACATCTCGGCCGAATCGCTCGCCCGCACCACAGGGCTGGCGCAGACTGGTTACCGCCTCAACCTGGAAAAGGCCTTGCGCGCCCACGACAGGCTGGGCGGGCACATCGTCTCTGGACATGTGGACGGCGTGGGGCGCGTGACCCGGTTTGCCCAGGTGGGCGAAAGCTGGGAACTGCGTGTGATGGCGCCGCCCGAGCTGGGCAAATACCTGGCCTACAAGGGCTCCATCACCGTCAACGGCGTCAGCCTCACCGTCAATTCGGTTCTGGACAGCGCCGACGGTTGTGAATTCAGCATCAACCTCATTCCCCACACGGTGCAAAACACCTCGCTGGGTCAGTTGACCGACAGCAGCCCGGTCAACCTGGAAATCGACACCGTCGCGCGTTATGTGGAGCGCATGCTCGGCGCCGGTCAAATCACTCTCAAGGAAACTGCATGAACGCGCCTGAAACCCTGGCCCCGGTGGCCATTTCGCCTGTGGAAGATATCGTCGCCGACATGCGCGCCGGCCGCATGGTGATCCTGGTCGACGAGGAAGACCGCGAAAACGAAGGCGACCTGGTGCTGGCAGCCGACCATGTGACGCCAGACACCATCAACTTCATGGCCCGCTTCGGTCGCGGTCTGATCTGTCTCACGCTGACCAAAGAGCGCTGCGAACGGCTGCAACTGCCGCCCATGGTGCCGCGCAACGGCACCAAGATGGGCACGGCCTTCACCATTTCCATCGAAGCCGCCGAGGGCGTGACCACTGGCATTTCGGCCGCCGACCGCGCGCGCACGGTGCAGGTGGCCGTGGCGCCCAACGCCGTGGCCGCCGATCTCGTGCAGCCCGGCCACATCTTCCCGCTGCAGGCGGTTGAGGGTGGCGTTCTCATGCGCGCCGGGCATACCGAAGCGGGCTGTGATCTTGCCGCCATGGCCGGCTGCAGCCCCAGCGCCGTGATCTGCGAAATCATGAAGGACGACGGCACCATGGCCCGACTGCCCGACCTGCAGTTGTTCGCCGCCGAGCATGGCCTGAAAATCGGCACCATCGCCGATCTGATCGAGCACCGCAGCCGCAACGAAAGTCTGGTGCACAAGCTCGGAACCCGTCCCTTGAACACGGCGTTTGGCGAGTTCAACGTGACCGCCTTCCGCGACGAGCCCAGCGGCGCCCTGCACCTTGCACTCGTCAAAGGGCAGTGGAGCCCCGAGCAATCGGTGCATGTGCGCGTGCACGAACCGCTCTCGGTGCTGGACGCACTGGAAGTCGGCCGCTCCATGCACTCCTGGAGCCTGGAGGCCAGCTTGCGCCATATCAACGATGCCGGCGCCGGTGTGGCCGTGCTGCTCAACTGCGGCGAAACTGCTGCGCAGTTGCTGTCCCAGTTTGAAGGCACCGCCCGCTCGGCCCAAGCGCCTGAGCGTGGCCGCATGGACCTGCGCACCTACGGCGTGGGCGCGCAGATCCTGCGTGAATGCGGCGTGCACAAGATGCAACTCATGGGCAACCCGCGACGCATGCCCAGCATGACCGGCTACGGCCTGGAAATCACCGGGTACCTCAGCCGCAACAGCTGAACCTACTCCCATCCTCGACTTCCTCACCAAGAAACGGAGCCGCACATGTTCGGCGCAGACAAAGGCACAGCTGACTTGCTCGACGGCAAGAAACTCAGCATCGGGATCGTTCAGGCCCGCTTCAACGAACCCATCACCGACGCGCTGTACAGCGCCTGCCTGGCCGAGCTGATTGCGCTCGGCGTGCAGGAGAAAAACATCGCCCACGTGAAGGTGCCCGGTGCACTTGAAGTGCCGGTCGCGCTTCAGGCGATGGCCGAGCGCGACGACTTCGACGCACTGATCGCCCTGGGCTGCATCATTCGCGGTGAGACCTACCACTTCGAACTGGTGGCCAACGAATCCGCAGCCGGCGTCACACGCCTGGCGCTGGACTACCAGATCCCCATCGCCAACGCCATCCTGACCACCGAAACGCTGGAGCAGGCGATCGCACGCAAGACCGACAAAGGCCGCGACGCCGCCCGCGTGGCGGTGGAAATGGCCCACCTGCTGCAAGAGATCGGCTGAACATGTCCACAGAACTCCCCTCCACCGCCAGCGACACCGCCAAGAGCGGCCTGACCGGTCGCAAAGCCGCCGACAAGTCCGCCCGCACCCGCGCGCGCGAATTCGCCCTGCAGGCGATCTACCAGCACCTGGTGGGCCGCAACGCTGCCAGCGACATCGACATCTTCACGCGCGACCTCGCCGGTTTCCACAAATGCGACAGCGTGCATTTCGACGCATTGCTGCACGGCTGCATTGCGCAGGCCGACGCACTCGACGCGCTGATCACACCCCTGCTGGACCGTCCCCTGGTCGAGCTCTCGCCGATCGAGCGCGGCGTGCTGTGGATTGGTGCGTACGAATTCCAGCACTGCCTTGACGTGCCGTGGCGCGTGGTGCTCAACGAGTGCATCGAACTGGCCAAGTCGTTCGGCGGCACCGATGGCCACAAGTACGTCAACGGTGTGCTGCACCAGTTGGCCGCGCAACTGCGCCCGGCCGAAGTGGCTGCAGCGCCCTCCAAACCTGGCCCACGCAAGAACACCGCACCGTGAGGATCGCGCAGCGCGCTCAGCGCGTCGAACCCTTCTACGTGATGGAACTGGCCAAGGACGCCTCGGCGATGGCGGCAAACGCGCAGCCGGGTGACCGGTCGATGATTTACCTGAACATCGGCGAGCCCGATTTCACCGCGCCGCCGCTGGTGATGGCCGCGGCCGAGCGCGCCATCCGGGATGGCCGCAGCCAGTACACGCAGGCACTCGGCCTGCCGGCCTTGCGCGAAGCCATCAGTGGCTGGTATGCCTCGCGGTTCGGTCTCGCCGTCGATGCCAGCCGCATCGTGGTCACCGCAGGCGCGTCTGCCGCGCTGCAACTGGCGTGCCTGGCGCTCATCGAGGCGGGCGACGAGGTGCTCATGCCCGACCCGAGTTACCCCTGCAACCGCCAGTTCGTGCAGGCGGCCGAGGGCCGCGCGGTGCTGATCCCCAGTGGCCCTGACCAGCGTTTTCAGCTCAGCGCAGCGCAGGTGGAGGCGCACTGGTGTTCAGCCACGCGCGGCGTGCTGCTGGCCTCACCGTCCAACCCCACCGGCACGTCGATTGCCCGTGACGAGCTGGAGCGCATTGCCCGCTTCGTGCGCTCCCAAGACGGCGTGACCATGGTCGACGAGATCTACCTCGGCCTGAGCCACGAAGAATCGTTTGGCCACAGCGCGCTGGGCCTGCCTGACGGCCTGGGCATTGATGTCATCAGCATCAACAGCTTCAGCAAATACTTCAACATGACCGGCTGGCGCCTGGGCTGGCTGGTGCTGCCCCCTGCTCTCGTGCCTGTGGTCGAGCGCCTGGCGCAGAACCTTTTCATCTGCGCCAGCACCATCGCGCAGCATGCGGCGCTGGCCTGCTTCGAGCCCGAGAGCCTGGCTGAGTACGAGCGCCGGCGCAGCCAGTTCAAGGCGCGGCGCGACTACTTCATCCCCGAGCTCAACCGCCTGGGCCTGAATGTGCCGGTCATGCCCGACGGCGCTTTCTACGCCTGGGCCGATGTGACCGGGCTGTGCGCGCGCTGGGGCATCCCGCCGCAAGGCGCCCGGCCTGACGAAGGCGGCAGCTGGGCGCTGGCCTTCGAGCTCATGAACCGCTGCCAGCTGGCCGCCACGCCCGGGCGAGATTTCGGCAGCGCCGATCCTGGCCGCTATCTGCGTTTCTCCACCGCCAATTCAATGGCGCAGCTTCGTGAAGCAGTGGCCCGCCTGGAGCAAGCACTGTGAGCCTGCCCGCGCTGCAATCGGCCCCATTCACATGGCCAGTGCGCGTGTACTGGGAAGACACCGACGCCGGTGGCATCGTGTTCTACGCCAACTACCTCAAGTTCTTCGAGCGCGCCCGCACCGAGTGGCTGCGCGCGCTGGGCATCGAGCAGCAGCGCCTGCGCGAACAGACCGGCGGCTTGTTCGTCGTCACCCATACCCAGCTGCAGTACCACCGCCCGGCACGCCTCGATGATTTGCTTCTGGTTACAGCACAGGTGGTGGATGCGGGCCGCGCGTCCATGACAATCGAGCAGCGCGCGCTCCTGAAACCGCAGCAAGGTGATACCGGCGGCGATGCGCAGCCGATGTTGCTGTGCAGCGGCACCATCCGCATCGGCTGGGTTGACGACCGCAACCTGCGCCCGCAACGCATACCGTCCACCGTGATCGCCGCGCTCAAGCTGCCAGCTTGAACGTTCCACCCGGCGCACGAAACTTCTTCACGACCAGCCTTCTCTGAACACACATGACCCAAGAACTCTCCATCGTTCAATTGATGCTCAACGCCAGCTGGGTGGTGCAGGCCGTGGTGGTGCTGCTCATGGTGGTCTCCGTGGTGAGCTGGGCCGCCATCTTTCGCAAGGTGTTCGCGCTCAAGCGCGTGCGCGCCCACAACGAAGAATTCGAGCGTGAGTTCTGGTCAGGCACCAACCTCAACGACCTGTACTCCGCTGCGGCCCAGAGCGCCAAGCACGGCGGGCCGATGGAGCGGATTTTTGCCAGCGGAATGCGCGAATACCAGAAACTGCGCGAGCGTCGCATCACCGACAACGGCGCCCTGCTCGACGGCGCACGCCGCGCCATGCGCGCGAGCTTCCAGCGCGAACTCGATGTGCTGGAAACCAACCTGTCGTTCCTGGCCTCGGTCGGTTCGGTCTCGCCTTATGTGGGCTTGTTCGGCACGGTGTGGGGCATCATGCACGCCTTCACCGGTCTGGCCGCCCTGGCCCAGGTGACGCTGGCTACCGTGGCGCCGGGCATTGCCGAAGCGTTGGTGGCCACCGCCATCGGCCTGTTCGCTGCCATCCCTGCGGTCGTTTTCTACAACCGCTTCGCACATGACATCGACCGCGTGGCCAACGCCATGGAGACCTTCCAGGAAGAGTTCTCCAACATCCTGCAGCGCAACCTCGGCGCGCAGCATCAAACCCCGTCGGGTCACTGAACATGCCCGCCGTCTCCTCACGCGGCCGGGGCCGCCGCACCATCAACGAGATCAACATGGTCCCGTTCATCGACGTGATGCTGGTGCTGCTGATCATCTTCATGGTCACCGCGCCGCTCATCACGCCGAGCCAGATCGCGCTGCCCAGCGTGGGCCAGGCCGGGCGCCAGCCCGACCGTTTCGTGGCGGTGATCATCGACAAGGACGAACAGATCAAGGTGCGTGAAGGCTCGGCCAGCACCGATCCGCAGCCGGTGACCATGGGCCAGCTGGTCGCGCGCGTGCAGCAACTGCAGGCCAGCAAGGGTGCTGCGCCCGAAGGTGGTGTGCCGGTGGTCATCAGCGCGGACAAAAACGTGAAGTACGAAGCCGTTGTTCGCGTGATGGACACCTTGCAGCGCGCCGGCGTTGCCCGCGTGGGTCTGTCCGTGCAAACCTCGCGTTGAGCCACGACCCCACCGCCATGCAATCCACCGCCGACCACCTCGACCTCGCCCCGCCGACCACCGGCCGCTGGCTCGGCCCGATGGGCCTGGCGCTGATCGCGCACGGGCTGCTGGTGATCGCGCTCACCTGGGGCGTGTCATGGCAAGACGATCCCGAACCCGTGAGCTTCGAGGCCGAGCTCTGGTCGCGCCTGCCGCAGCAGGCCGCACCGCGTGCGGTGGAGCCTCCCCCACCGCCGCCCTCACCGAATCAGGCCGAGATCGCGACCGCACAGGCGAAGAAAAAGGCCGAGGCGGAGAAGAAGGAACGCGACGAAGCCGCCGAGAAAAAGGCAGCAGCCAACAAACTCGCCGCCGAGAAGCTGGCGGCCGAGAAGCAAGCAGCCGAGAAAAAAGCCGCTGCAGAAAAAGCGGCCGACGCCAAAGAGCGCGAGCAAAAACTGGCCGACCAGAAACGCGAGCAGGAGCGCAAGACTGCGGCAGCCGATGCCAAGCGCCTGGACCAACTGCGCGACGAACAGATCACCCGCATGATGGGCCAGGCCGGCGCCAGCGGTGGCCCGCAGAGCACCGGCACCGCCCAGCAGTCCAGCGGCCCCACGCCGGGCTACGGCGCCAAGGTGGCCGCGCGCATCAAGCCCAACGTGGTGTTCACCGACGTGGCCCCGGGCAACCCGCGCGCCGAGATCGAAGTGCGCACCTCACCCGACGGCACCATCACCGCGCGCAAGCTCACCAAGAGCAGCGGCAACGCCGCCTGGGACGAAGCCGTGCTGCGCGCCATCGACCGCACCAGCAGCCTGCCCAGAGACACCGACGGGCGTGTACCGTCGTCGTTGGTGATTGGACTGCGGCCGCTGGACTGAGACGCCTGCTGGTTCCAACTTTGCTTATGGCAGGCGCACTGCGTGACGGCGCAACCAGTCCGCAAAGGCTGCCTCAGGAATGTCACCGGCGGCAACGGCAAGCATGGTCACCACGCATTCGCCATCCAACGCCGTCAATTGCCATCCGTTGAGCCTGAGGAAAAGCTCCACGGCAACGAAGCCGGTGCGTTTGTTGCCGTCGATGAAGGGATGGTTGCGTGAGATGCCGTATCCATAAGTCGCAGCCAGGTCAGCGACATCGGGCGCATTGCCGTCAGGCAAACCATATGCGTCCAGGTTGAAAGGCCTCGCGATCGCAGATTCGAACAAGCCCATGTCCCGCGTGCCCGGTGCCCCGCCATGCTCGGCCAATTGCACTTCATGAACGGCTATCAGCACCTCCGGCTGCAGCCATACCCAAACGGTCACTTCGCCAACTCGTGCAGCACCGCACGGCGAGACTTCATGATGTCGCGCGCTTCGCGCATCTGGGCTTCGAACTCGGGGTTGTGCACCGTAAGGCGCATGCCATCCGGAGAGTCGGTAAGGAATATCTCATCGCCCTTTTCAAGCTGCAGCTTGCTCAAGATGTCCCTAGGCAGGATCACCCCCACCGAATTGCCGATCTGGGTGAGTTTGAGGGTGTGCATGTCGGGCTCCGAAACGTTATAACGGACGTAATACTAAGCCAGACACCTCCGAAACCGCAAGCCCTTCAGTCGAACACGATCTCCGCCCGCTGCTCATGCGCCTGCGCCATCCAGCTGGCCAGCGCCGCATCGGTCGGGAAAAACAAGGCCCGGTCGTCCAATTGCAACTCACACTGCGCACCCTCGCGCAGCAGCTGCAGCCGCACCGGCAAACCGCGCACCAGCTCGCCCTGCTCCGTCACCTCGCGCTTGGGCGGGAACTCGCGCACCAGCTGCGCCACAGCGGGCGCATGGCCGTTCACCGCCACACGCAGGTACTTGCCGAAGCGGCAGCGCGCAGCGGCCAGGTCCCACACCTGCTGGATCTTCAGGCGCACGCCGCCCGAGAAGCGGTCGGGCTGGGCCACGGCCTGCACGATGATGAGTTCGTCGTCCTTCAGCAGATTGCGGTGGGCGTTGATGAGGTTCTCGTCGGCACTGGTTTCAAACACGCCGGTCTTGTCGTCGAGCTTGAACAGCGCGAGCTTGCCGCGCTGGCCGTTGATGACGCGGAAGTCGGTCACGATGCCGGCCAGGATCACCGGGTCGCGGCTTTCCATCACGTTGCCCAGCGGCGTTCGCGCAAAGCGGCGCACCTCACGCTCCACCTCGTCAAACAGATGACCCGAGAAGTAAAAGCCGATGGCGGTCTTCTCCATCGTCAGGCGCTCCTTCACGCCCCAGGGCGTGGTGGGCACCAGATCGGGCTCCTGCGTGCTGGAGCCGTGGTCGTCCCCGCCCATCAGGTCGAACAGGCCTCCCTGGTTCGCGTTGGCCAGGCTGGCTGCGGAGAACTCGAAGGCGCGGTCCACCGAGGCCAGCAACTCGGCGCGGTTCAGGTGCAGTGAGTCAAAGCCACCGGCCTTGATCAGTGCCTCCACCGTGCGCTTGTTCAAACGCGTGCGGTCCACGCGCACGCAGAAGTCGAACAGGCTCTTGAACGGTCCCGTCTCAGCACCCCGAGGCCCATCTCCGCGGCCCTCGCGCGCGGCCACGATGGCTTCAATCGCCTGCTGACCGGTGCCCTTGATGGCGCCCAGGCCGTAACGGATGGCCTTGTTGGTCACCGGCTCGAATCGGTGAAAACCGCGGTTCACGTCGGGCGCTTCGAAGGTCATGCCCATCTTGAGCGCGTCATCCACCAACACCTTGAGCTTGTCGGTGTCGTCCATCTCCACCGTCATGTTGGCGCAGAAGAACTCGGCCGTGTAGTGAACCTTGAGCCAGGCCGTGTGGTAAGCCAGCAGCGAGTAAGCGGCAGCGTGCGACTTGTTGAAGCCGTAGCCCGCAAACTTCTCCATCAGGTCGAACACCTCATCGGCCTTTTCCTGACCGATGTTGTTGTTGGCCGCACCGGCGCGAAAAATCGAGCGGTGCTTGGCCATCTCTTCGGCGTTCTTCTTGCCCATCGCGCGGCGCAGCATGTCGGCGCCGCCAAGTGAATAGCCGCCCAGGATCTGCGCGGTCTGCATCACCTGCTCCTGGTAGACCATGATGCCGTAGGTCTCGGAGAGCATCTCGGCCACCAGCGGGTGCGGGTACTCGATCACTTCCTTGCCGTGCTTGCGGTTCACGAAGCTGGGGATCAGGTCCATGGGGCCTGGCCGGTACAGCGCGTTCAGGGCAATCAGGTCTTCCAGCCGACTCGGCTTGGCGTCCTTGAGCATGCCCTGCATACCGCGGCTTTCAAACTGGAACACGGCTTCGGTCTGGCCGCGCGAGAACAGCGCGTACACCTTGGCGTCGGTCAGCGGAATGTCTTCAAACCGGAAACCTTCCTGGCCCGGGTGGCGCTTCATGATCAGCTCGCGCGCGATCTCCAGGATGGTCAGCGTGGCCAGACCCAGAAAGTCGAACTTCACGAGACCAATGGCCTCCACGTCGTCCTTGTCGTACTGGCTCACCGCCGAGTCGCTGCCGGGCTGCGCGTAGAGCGGGCAGAAGTCGGTGAGCTTGCCAGGTGCGATCAGCACACCGCCGGCGTGCATGCCGACGTTGCGCGTCATGCCTTCCAGCTTCTGCGCCAATTCGATCAGCGTCTTGACGTCGTCCTCCTTGGCGATGCGCTCGGCCAGCACCGGCTCCATTTCGATCGCGTAGTTGTTCTTGTCGCCCTCCTGCTTCGGGTTGGGCGGGTACTGCAGCGTGACCGACATGCCCGGCTTGTTCGGGATCAGCTTGGAGATGCCGTCGCAAAAACCATAGGAGAAGTCGAGCACACGGCCCACGTCGCGGATGGCCGCGCGCGCGGCCAGCGTGCCGAAGGTGGCGATCTGGCTCACCGCGTCCTTGCCGTACTTGTCCTTGACGTAGTCGATCACACGGTCGCGGTTGGTCTGGCAGAAGTCGATGTCGAAGTCGGGCATGGACACCCGCTCCGGGTTCAGGAAACGCTCGAAAAGCAGCTTGTATTGCAGCGGGTCAAGGTCGGTGATCTTGAGCGAATACGCCACCAGCGAGCCGGCGCCCGAGCCCCGGCCCGGGCCCACCGGGCAGCCGTTTTTCTTGGCCCAGTTGATGAAGTCGCCCACGATCAGAAAGTACCCCGGGAACCCCATGTTCAAGATCGTGTTGATCTCGAACTCCAGGCGCTCCACGTAGCGCGGCCGCTGGGCGTCGCGCTTGGCCGGGTCCGGGTACAGGTGGGCCAGGCGTTCTTCAAGCCCTTCGAACGACGACTGGCGAAAAAAGTCCGCCATCGGCATGGGCACACCATCGATCAGCGGCGTGGGAAAGTCGGGCAGTTGCGGCTTGCCCAGCGTGAGCGTGAGGTTGCATCGCTTGGCGATTTCCAGCGTGTTGGCCAAGGCCGAAGGCACGTCGGCAAACAGCGCACCCATCTGCTCGGCGCTCTTGAAGTACTGCTCGCGGGTGAAGCGGCGCACGCGCCGGTTGTTGCCCAGAATCTCGCCCTCGGAAATGCACACGCGCGCCTCGTGCGCCTCGTAGCCGTCGGGCTCCAGAAACTGCACCGGGTGCGTCGCCACCACCGGCAGGTGCAGGCGCGAAGCCAGCTGCACGGCTTGCGCCACATGGCGCTCGTCGTCGGCTCGCCCGGCGCGCTGCAGCTCGATGTAGAAGCGGTGGGTGAACATGGTGGAGAGTTGCAGCGCCATGTCGGTGGCGCGCTGGGTGTCGCCCTGCATCAGCGCCTGACCCACCGGGCCGGCCTGCGCGCCCGAGAGCATGATCAGCCCGGCATTGCACTCCTGCAGCCAGTCGCGGTGCACCAGCGCCTGGCCCCTACCTTCGTTGCGCGTCCAGGCACGGGCGAGCAGCTCGCTCAGGTTCAGGTAACCCTGGTGGTTTTGCACCAGCAGCAGCACGCGGGGTGCGGCGGGTTGGTGGCTGCCGGGCATGGCGCCGGGCGTCACTTCGGTGAAGCCCTGCAGCATCACTTCGGCACCGATGATCGGCTTGACGCCCACGCCGCGCGCGGCCTTGTAGAACTTGACCGCGCCGAAGAGGTTGCTCAGGTCGGTGATGGCCAGCGCGGGCTGGCGGTCGGCGGCCGCGGCGGCCACGACTTCGTCGATGCGGTTGGTGCCGTCGACGACGGAGAATTCGGTGTGCAGGCGCAGGTGTAGAAACATCGCTCCATTTTAGGAGGCGGCGTCACCCCGCACGGTCTCAAGGCAGAGGTGTCACATCTTCTTTCAGGATGTGGAGAACCTCGGAGCGGAACTCGCGCATGTAGAGGATGGCGACCACCGCCAGGGTGGCCAACACCATGGCCATCGGCGAGATGAACCAGGCCAGCGCAGCGAACGAAAAGTAGTACGCGCGCAGTCCGTCGTTGAAGGTTTCTGCCGCCGAACCCACCATGGCGGCTGCGCGGCGGGCGTAGTGATCGCGGTCGAACTTGCCGGAATCGAAGTCTTCGGCCGATGGCATGGCGCCGATCACCAGCGCCACAAAGGTGTACTGCCGCATGCACCACGAGAAGCGGAAGAACGCGTACACAAAGATCGACACCATCACAAGCACCTTGAACTCGAAGACGATCAACGTGGTGGTCTGTGCGAACGGGATCTCGCTCATCAGCTCGGCGGCCTTGTCGGTGGTGCCGAGCAGGGCGAACAGGCCGCCGATGACCAGGATGGAGGTGGAAGAGAAAAACGCCGGCGTGTTGGACAGCGTCTGGGTGATCACGCCGTCGAGCATGCGCGGGTCTCGCGCGGTGGCCTGCTTCATCCAGTAACCGCGGTAGCGGTTGGTGGTCTGAATGAGCGAGCCCACCTTGCGCCCCCACACACGGGCGAACAAGGCGTAGCCGGTCCACAAGGCAAAAAAACAGACCAGCGCGAGCCAGTCTGTCCAGGGAATGATGCTCAGGAATTTCATCCGGCGATGGTACGACGCCCCCACGCTCCCCCGCTGCGCGAGGTCCGCTGCCCCCCCAAGGGGGCTGATCCGGCTTGGGGCGGCCCGGCGCCGGATCGCCGCGCGCTGCTTGTTCAAGCTTTGAATTTCGCCGCCGTGGCCGCCACGCGCTGACCGAACAAGCGCGCGGTTTCCAGATCACCCGGCAGCATTTCGTTGGCCCCCGCGTCCGACGGGCTTTGCGCCATGGCGCCGCTGAAGGAGCCCACGTAGTTCACGTCGTTGCGCTGCGCGGCCTTGCTGTTGGAGGGCATCAAACCGGTGCCGACCCAGATGCCGCTGTGCTGCATGGCCAGGGTGAACAGGTAGTGCAGCGTGGACAGCTTGTCGCCGTTCATGGTGGCGCTGTTGGTGAAGCCGGCAAAGATCTTGTCTTTCCACTGCTGGCTGAACCAGGGCTTGCTGGAAGCATCGGCGAACTTCTTGAACTGCCAGCTCACGGTGCCCATGTAGGTGGGCGAACCCATGATGATCGCGTCGGCCGCGGCCAGCGTCTCCCAGCCGCCTTCGGGCAGGTTGCCGTCGGCATCGATGGCGAGCAGCTCGGCGCCAGCGCCGTCAGCCACCGACTGCGCCATGCGCTGGGTGTGGCCGTAGCCGGAGTGATAGACAACAACAACTTTGCTCATGGTGATGGCTTTCAGAAAAATGCGCAGACAGGAAGTCGGGCGCGGGTTGAAGGAAATCGAAAAGATTCAGGCGGCAAGATCGAACACGAGAACTTCGGCGTCTTTGCCATTGGCCAGTTGGAGCTGGTGCTCAGCGGCCAACACAGCGGCGTCACCGCCCTGGAGGGTCTCGCCATTCACATCGAGCGAGCCGCGCACCACGTGCACATAGGTCTTGCGCGCAGGGTTCAGGGCCAGTTCGGCGGTCTCGGCACCGTCCAGCAGGCCCGCGTACATCGATGCGTCGGCGTTGATGTGCACAGAGCCTTCTGCACCGCCGTTGGAGGCCACCAGGCGCAACTTTCCGCGCTTCTGGTCGTCGGCAAAACTCTTCTGCTCGTAACCCGGCTCGATGCCCGTCACGTTGGGCTCGATCCAGATCTGCAGGAAGTGCGTGGTCTGGTCGGGTGCGTGGTTGAACTCGCTGTGGCGCACGCCGCTGCCGGCGCTCATGCGCTGCACGTCACCGGGCGGAATGCCCTTGACATTGCCCATGCTGTCCTTGTGCGCCAGGTTGCCCTGCAGCACGTAGCTGATGATTTCCATGTCGCGGTGGCCGTGCGTGCCGAAACCGGTACCTGGAGCGATGCGGTCTTCGTTGATCACACGCAGGTTGCCCCAGCCCATCCAGGCCGGGTCGAAGTAGTCGGCAAACGAGAACGAGTGAAAGCTCTTGAGCCAGCCGTGGTCGGCAAAACCACGGGCATCTGAACGTCGAATCTGGAGCATGGTGTGTTCCTTTCCTTCCGGGAGTGGCGCCGCAGAAACCGGGTGGATTTCGCTGGCATGGAGTGAATTGTGAGCATCTGCAGCGCCGTTGAGACGGCACGAATTTGATGGCATCATTCAAATCGTTTGAACAATCGAGCCCTTTGAATCGATGGCCACCTCCACTCCCCGCGCCGCTTTGTCGCCCGAAAACCTGGGCCTGCTGGAGGCCGTGGCACGCCTGGGCAGCATGGCCGCTGCAGCGCGTGAGGTGGGCATGGTGCCCAGCGCGCTGACCTACCGCATCCGCCAGGTGGAAGACGCGCTGGACGTGCTGCTGTTCGACCGCAGCGCCCGGCGCGCCGTCCTCACGCCCGCCGGGGCCGAGCTGCTGCGCTCGGGCCAATACCTGCTGAACGAACTCGATGCGGTGGCGCAGCGCGTCAAGCGCGTGGCCACCGGCTGGGAGCCTCAGTTCACCATCGCGGCCGACGCGATCATTGCGCGCGCCACGCTGTTCGAGCTGTGCGAGGCCTTCTACGCCGAGGGCGCGCCCACGCGGCTGAAGCTGCGCGCTGAAACACTCTCGGGCACGGTGGAGGCCCTGCAGATGGGCCAGGCCGATCTGGCCCTGGGTGTGCCTGGCGACCTCTCGCTGCCCGAGATCCAGTTGGCCCCACTCGGTCCGATCACCTTCGTCTATGCCGTGGCGCCGCACCACGCGCTGGCCACCGTGGGCCACAGCCTGTGCGACGAAGAACTGCGCGAACACCGCGCCGTGGCGGTGGCCGACAGCGCGCAGCGCGGGCGCGGCGTCACCCACAACCTGCTGCCCGGGCAAGACGTGTTGACCGTGCCCACCATGCAGCACAAGCTCGAAGCCCAGCTGCGTGGTCTGGGCGGTGGTTTCCTGCCGCTGCCTCTGGCGCAGCCTTTCATTGCCGCTGGCCGGCTGGTGGTGAAAAACGTGCAGCGACCCGACCGCAGCCTGCGCGTGGCCTACGCCTGGCGCTTGCCCCGCAACGAGGCCGACACCGGCCGGGCCTTGCGCTGGTGGCTCGATCACCTGAAGAGCCCGCAAACCCGCGCCGCACTGCTGAGCAACCACCACCAGACATGAGTCAATGCCTGCCCGCATTCAGCAGGCAGGCTGCTACAGTCAACAGCACTCCACCCAGCCTGATCAAGCGTCACCAGAAAGCGCCACGAGACATGACCACATCACCCAAGACCCGCACCTCCAAAGGCTCCCCTCCCAAGATCAGGACGGCCAAGTCCGTGGGTCTGCACATCGCCGTGGTGGGCGCGGGCATGGCGGGTGTGGTGTGCGCGCGCACGCTCGTACAAGCCGGGCACCGGGTCACGCTGCTCGAGAAGAGCCGTGGTTTCGGTGGACGCATGTCGACACGGCGCACCGAATTCGGCGGCTTCGACCACGGTGCGCAGTACTTCACCGTGCGTGATGCACGCTTTGACACCGCGCTGCGCAGCAACGCCACCTCGGTGGTGCGCCCCTGGAGCGCCAGCACTGTGCGCGTGCTCGACGCCTTCGGCCATGTGCTGGCCAGCGCACCACCCCCCACCGAGCCGCATTTTGTGGCCTCGCCCGGCATGAACGCACTGGTGGGCCTGTGGGCCCAACCACTCTCGCCCACCACCCGGCTCGACACCCGCGTGACCCAGATCGAACGCGACGCACTGCACCCAGAACAATGGCAGCTGCGCACCGAAGACAGCACCGGCGGTTTGCGGGTGATGGGTGGCTTTGACCGCGTGGTGCTGGCCATGCCGCACGCGCAGGTGCACGACCTGCTGCGCGCCTCGGGCCTGGCGCCCGAACTGCGCCAGGCGCTGGCACCCGTGCAAGTGGCGCCCTGCTGGACGCTGATGGTGGCCTACCCGCAGGCCATGCAGCCCGGCCTGCCCCACTTGGGCCCGCAGTGGAACGCAGCCCGCAGCACGCACCACCGCATCAGCTGGCTGGCGCGCGAATCGAGCAAGCCCGGTCGCGAGCCCATCGAGCGCTGGACCATCCAGGCCAGCCCGGCCTGGTCCACCAAACACCTTGAAGACGACGCCGAACGCGTGAAGGCCAAGCTGCTCAAGGGCTTTTCCGAGATCACCGGCATCCGCGCCACTCCCACCTACGCCGAGGCACACCGCTGGCGATTCGCGCAGACGCAGACCCCACTGGGCAAGAGCCACCTGTTCGACAAGGCGCTGGGCATCGGCGCCTGCGGCGACTGGTGCCTGGGCCACCGGGT
>QBMB01000036.1 GCA_003241965.1 Burkholderiales bacterium
GGGTGGGCTGATCCCGGGGACCTTGTTCGGTCTGGCGGTGGTCCTGGCGCCGGGGGATGACACGGTGTCCACCACCGTGGGCTGGATGCAGCAGCTTTCGGCCCTGGGGCAGTTCATCGGCCCCCCCTTGGTGGCCTGGGTGGCCACGCAGGCTGGAGGTTGGCAATCCACCTGGTGGGTCACGGGCGCATCGTCGTTGTTGGGCTTGATGCTGGCGGCGCGGCTCCAAGCTGCGTGGCGCAGTCGAACCCCATAATCGGCGTCCCCGCTCCCCAATTGGGGGTCAGATTCCAATTTCCGCCATTCGCTCCAACCACCATGGCCCGTCTGCCCCGCCTCACCGTTGCCGGATACCCCCACCACGTGATCCAGCGCGGCAACAACCGCCAAGCCATCGTCAAGACCGACGCCGACCGTGAGGTGCTGCTCGACCTGCTGGGCGAAAACGCCAAAAAGCACCAGGTGGCCATCAACGCCTATGTGCTCATGGACAACCATTTCCACCTGCTGCTCACACCCGAAACCGGGGATGGCGTGCCGTTGATGATGCAGGCGGTGGGTCGGCGCTATGTCCGCTATTTCAATGACAGGCACCAGCGCACCGGCACGCTCTGGGAAGGCCGGTACAAGTCGACCTTGATCCAGACGGATCGATACCTGTTGGCCTGCATGGCCTATCTGGACCTCAACCCGGTGCGCGCCGGCATGGTGGCTGATCCCGGGCAGCACGCGTGGTCGAGTCACCGCCATTTCATGGGCCAGACCAACGACCGCCGCATCACACCCCATGCCTTGTACTGGGCCCTGGGCAATACGCCCTTTGCCAGGGAGGCGGCGTACACCGAACTGGTGCGCGCGGGCTTGGCCATGGACGAGCAGAAGGCCATCACGCAGGCCACCCTGCAAGGCTGGGCCTTGGGTGATGCCGATTTTGTCGACGAGCTGCAGAAGCGCACCCCGCGCCGCATCACCAAGGCGCGCGCCGGCCGGCCCACTGGGGCCGTAGAAAACAACGATTGAATGCGCCGGTTACGGGGCAGAATGCGCCCGAAAATGATCTGTCCCCAATATGTTTCAACTGAAAGTTGAAGGCATTAAATTGGAATCTGACCCCAATTAATGGGCTTGGCATTGTTGTTGCAATGCAATATGCTCTTCAGTCCCACGTTTTAAATCAACGCCCCCGAACCGAGAAGGAAGCGCCATGACCACGGCAGCCGAAAAGCAGCACCTCCAGCAACACGGTCTGTACGACCCGGCCAACGAGCACGACGCCTGTGGCGTGGGCTTTGTGGCGCACATCAAGGGCGAAAAGAGCCATGGGATCGTTCAGCAGGGTCTGAAGATTCTGGAGAACCTCGACCACCGGGGTGCGGTGGGTGCCGACAAGCTCATGGGTGACGGCGCGGGTCTGTTGATCCAGCTGCCCGACGCGCTGTACCGTGAAGAAATGGCGGCGCAAGGCGTCACACTGCCGCCCGCGGGCGAATACGGCGTGGGCATGATCTTCATGCCCAAGGAGCACGCCAGCCGTCTGGCTTGCGAGCAGGAAATGGAGCGCGCCATTGCCGCCGAAGGCCAGGTGCTGCTGGGTTGGCGCAATGTGCCGGTGAACCTCGACATGCCGATGTCGCCCACCGTGCGCGAAAAGGAGCCCATCATTCGCCAGGTCTTCATCGGCCGCGGCAATGACGTGATCGTGCAGGACGCGCTGGAGCGCAAGCTGTACGTGATCCGCAAGACGGCCAGCGGCGCCATCCAGCGCCTCAAGCTCACGCACAGCAAAGAGTATTACGTGGTCAGCATGAGCAGCCGCACCGTGGTCTACAAGGGCTTGTTGCTGGCCGATCAGGTGGGCACCTATTTCCGCGACCTGCAGGACGAGCGCTGCGTCTCGGCGCTGGGCCTGGTGCACCAGCGTTTCTCGACCAACACCTTTCCCGAGTGGCCGCTGGCCCACCCGTACCGCTACGTGGCGCACAACGGTGAGATCAACACCGTCAAGGGCAACTACAACTGGATGAAGGCGCGCGAAGGCGTGATGTCCTCGCCCGTGCTGGGTGCCGATCTGCAAAAGCTCTACCCAATCAGCTTCCCCGGCCAGTCCGACACCGCCACCTTCGACAACTGCCTGGAACTGCTCACCATGGCGGGCTACCCATTGGCGCAGGCCGTGATGATGATGATCCCCGAGCCGTGGGAGCAGCACACCACCATGGACGAGCGCCGCAAGGCGTTCTACGAGTACCACGCCGCCATGATGGAGCCCTGGGACGGCCCCGCCTCCATCGTGTTCACCGATGGTCGCCAGATCGGCGCCACGCTGGACCGCAACGGTCTGCGCCCTTCGCGTTACTGCATCACCGACGACGACTTCGTGATCATGGGCTCCGAATCGGGCGTGCTGCCCGTGCCCGAGAACAAGATCGTGCGCAAATGGCGCCTGCAGCCCGGCAAGATGTTCCTGATCGATCTGGAGCAGGGCCGCATGATTGACGACGAGGAGCTCAAGGCCAACCTCGCCAACAACAAGCCGTACAAGCAGTGGATCGACAACCTGCGCATCCGCCTGGACGACGTGGACACGCCGGTGGCCGGTGAGTCCGCGCTGGAGCAGCGCATTGCGGCCACCTCGCCGCAGACCGGCGGCATGGAGAGCGTCACACCCGAGCTGCTGGACCGCCAGCAGGCGTTTGGCTACACGCAGGAAGACATCAAGTTCCTGATGAGCCCGATGGCCGCCAACGGAGAAGAGGGCATCGGCTCCATGGGCAACGACAGCCCACTGGCCGTGCTCTCCGACAAGAACAAGCCGCTCTACAACTACTTCAAGCAGTTGTTCGCGCAGGTGACCAACCCGCCGATCGACCCGATCCGCGAAGCGATCGTGATGTCGCTGGTGTCCTTCATCGGCCCCAAGCCCAACCTGCTCGACATCAACCAGGTCAATCCGCCAATGCGCCTGGAAGTGAGCCAACCGGTGCTCGACTTCGCCGACATGGCCAAGCTGCGCGACATCGAATCGGCCACGCAGGGCAAGTTCCGCAGCCACACGCTGGACATCACCTACCCGGCCGACTGGGGCCGTGCCGGCGTGGAAGCCAAGCTCGCCTCGCTGTGTGCCAGCGCGGTCGATGCCATCAAGGGTGGCAAGAACATCCTGATCATCAGCGACCGTGCCATCAGCGCCACGCAGATTGCGATCCCCGCGCTGCTCGCGCTCTCGGCCATCCACCAGCACCTGGTGCGGGAAGGTCTGCGGACCACGGCGGGCCTGGTGGTGGAAACTGGCACCGCGCGCGAGGTGCACCACTTTGCCGTGCTCGCGGGCTACGGCGCCGAAGCCGTGCACCCCTACCTGGCCATGGAAACGCTCACCGCGATCCACAAAGGCCTGCCGGGCGACCTGAGCGCCGACAAGGCGATCTACCAGTATGTGAAAGCCATCGGCAAGGGCCTGTCCAAGATCATGTCCAAGATGGGCGTGTCGACCTACATGTCTTACTGCGGCGCGCAGCTGTTTGAAGCCATCGGCCTGAACAGCGCCACGGTCGAGAAGTACTTCACCGGAACGGCCAGCCGAGTCGGCGGCATCGGCGTGTTCGAAATCGCCGAGGAGAGCATCCGCATGCACAAGGCCGCCTTCGGCGACGACCCGGTGCTGGCCACCATGCTCGATGCAGGCGGTGAGTACGCTTGGCGTGCACGTGGCGAAGAGCACATGTGGACGCCCGATGCGATCGCCAAGCTGCAGCACAGCACGCGCTCCAACAACTGGAACACCTACAAGGAATACGCGCAGCTCATCAACGACCAGAGCCGTCGCCACATGACCTTGCGCGGCCTGTTCGAATTCAAGATCGACCCGGCCAAAGCGGTCCCGATCGACGAAGTCGAGTCGGCCAAGGAAATCGTCAAGCGTTTCGCCACCGGCGCCATGTCGCTGGGCTCCATCTCCACCGAGGCGCACGCCACGCTGGCCGTGGCCATGAACCGCATCGGCGGCAAGAGCAACACCGGCGAAGGCGGTGAAGACGCGCTGCGCTACCGCAACGAGCTCAAGGGCATCCCGATCAAGCAGGGCCAGACCATGTCTGATTTGCTGGGCAAGGACACCTTTGAAGTCGACTACGAGCTGCAGGCCGGTGATTCGATGCGCTCCAAGATCAAGCAGGTGGCCTCGGGCCGTTTCGGTGTCACCGCCGAATACCTCAACAGCGCCGACCAGATCCAGATCAAGATGGCGCAGGGCGCCAAGCCCGGCGAAGGCGGTCAGCTGCCCGGTGGCAAGGTCAGCGACTACATCGGCAAGCTGCGCCACAGCGTGCCGGGCGTGGGCCTCATCAGCCCGCCGCCGCACCACGACATCTATTCCATCGAAGACCTGGCCCAGCTCATCCACGACCTGAAAAACGTGGCGCCGCACTCCAGCATCAGCGTCAAGCTGGTGTCTGAAATCGGCGTGGGCACCATCGCCGCGGGCGTGGCCAAGTGCAAGGCCGATCACGTGGTGATCGCCGGTCACGACGGCGGCACGGGCGCTTCGCCCTGGTCGTCCATCAAACACGCCGGCAGCCCGTGGGAAATTGGTCTGGCCGAAACGCAGCAGACGCTGGTGCTCAACCGCCTGCGCAGCCGCATCCGCGTACAGGCCGACGGTCAGATGAAGACCGGCCGCGACGTGGCCATCGGTGCGCTGCTCGGTGCAGACGAGTTCGGCTTCGCCACCGCACCGCTGGTGGTCGAGGGCTGCATCATGATGCGCAAGTGCCACCTCAACACCTGCCCGGTGGGTGTGGCCACCCAAGACCCGGCGCTGCGCAAGAAATTCAGCGGCAAGCCCGAGCATGTGGTGAACTACTTCTTCTTCATTGCCGAAGAAGTGCGCCAGATCATGGCGCAACTGGGCATCCGCAAGTTCGACGACCTGATCGGCCGGGCCGACCTGCTCGACATGAAGCAGGGCATCGAACACTGGAAGGCTCGCGGTCTTGATTTCAGCCGCCTGCTGGCCTTGCCCAACGTGCCGGCCGACGTGCCGCGCCTGCACACGCAGACGCAGGACCACGGTCTGGACAAGGCGCTGGACAACATCCTCATCGCCAAATCGCGCGCGGCGCTCGACAAGGGCGAGCGTGTGCAGTTCATCGAAGTGGCGCGCAACGTCAACCGTTCGGTGGGCGCCATGCTCTCAGGCGCACTGACCAAGCTGCACCCCGAAGGCCTGCCCGACGACACCATCCGCATCCAGCTCGAAGGCACGGGCGGCCAGTCGTTCGGCGCTTTCCTGGCCAAGGGCATCACGCTGTATTTGATCGGTGATGCCAACGACTACACCGGCAAAGGCCTCTCGGGCGGGCGCGTGGTGGTGCGCCCCAGCATCGACTTCCGCGGTGAAGCCGTGCGCAACATCATCGTGGGCAACACCGTGATGTACGGTGCGACCACCGGCGAAGCCTATTTCAGCGGTGTCGCCGGTGAACGCTTCGCGGTGCGCCTCTCGGGCGCCACGACGGTGGTGGAGGGCACGGGCGACCACGGCTGTGAGTACATGACCGGCGGCACTGTGGTGGTGCTGGGCAAGACCGGGCGCAACTTCGCCGCCGGCATGAGCGGCGGCGTGGCCTACGTGTACGACGAAGATGGTCAGTTCGCCAAGCGCTGCAACATGGCCATGGTCAGCATGGAGAAGGTGCTGCCCGCCAAGGAGCAGGAGGCCACGATGGACCCTGCCATCTGGCACCGCGGCTTGACCGACGAAGCACAGCTGAAGAAGTTGCTCGAAGAGCACAACCGCTGGACTGGCAGCAAGCGCGCGCGCGAACTGCTCGACACCTGGGCCCAGTCGCGCGACAAGTTCGTGAAGGTTTTCCCGAACGAGTACAAGCGCGCCCTGGGTGAAATCCACGCCCGCAAGAACGCTGCAGAAGTGACCACCAAGGCCCAAGCCACGGCGAAAAAAGCCACCGTCGCTGCCAAATAAGCCAACGTTATCGAAGGACACGCATCATGGGAAAAGTCACCGGCTTCATGGAATACGAGCGTCTGGAAGAGGGCTACAAGCCCGTGCCCGAGCGCCTGAAGCACTACAAGGAATTCGTCGTTGCACTGGATGACCAGCAGTCCAAAGTGCAGGCTGCGCGTTGCATGGACTGCGGCACGCCGTTCTGCAACAGCGGCTGCCCGGTCAACAACATCATTCCGGACTTCAACGAACTCGTGTACCAAGGTGACTGGAAGAACGCCATCACCGTGCTGCACAGCACCAACAACTTCCCCGAGTTCACCGGCCGCATCTGCCCCGCACCCTGCGAGGCCGCTTGTACCCTGAACGTGAACGACGACGCCGTGGGCATCAAGTCGATCGAGCACGCGATCATCGATCGCGCCTGGGCCGAGGGCTGGGTGCAGCCGCAGCCGCCGCGCCACAAGACCGGCAAGACGGTGGCCGTGGTGGGCTCCGGCCCGGCCGGCATGGCCGCAGCCCAGCAGCTTGCTCGCGTCGGTCACAGCGTGACGCTGTTCGAGAAGAACGACCGCGTGGGCGGCCTGCTGCGCTACGGCATTCCCGACTTCAAGATGGAGAAGGCCCACATTGACCGACGCGTGGCGCAGATGGAGGCCGAAGGCGTGGTGTTCCGCACCGGCGTGATGGTCGGCACCCTGCCCAAGGACAGCAAGGTCACCAACTGGGCCAAGGAAACCATTGCCCCCGAGCAACTGCAGAAAGACTTCGACGCCGTGCTGCTCACCGGAGGCTCAGAACAAAGCCGCGACCTGCCCGTGCCCGGCCGTGATCTGGACGGCATCCACTTCGCCATGGAGCTGCTGCCGCAGCAAAACAAGGTGAACGCCGGCGACAAGGTCAAGGGCCAGTTGCGCGCCGATGGCAAACACGTCATCGTGATCGGCGGTGGCGACACCGGCTCCGACTGCGTGGGCACCAGCAACCGCCATGGCGCCGCCAGCGTGACGCAATTCGAGGTGATGCCCCAGCCGCCCGAGGAGGAAAACAAGCCCCTCGTGTGGCCCTACTGGCCGCTCAAGCTGCGCACCAGCTCCAGCCACGAAGAAGGCTGCGTGCGCGAGTTCGCCATTTCCACCAAGGAATTCATCGGCGAAAAGGGCAAGGTCACGGGCTTGACCACGGTGCATGTCGAGATGAAAGACGGCAAGCTGACAGAGATCGCCGGCACCGAAAAGACCTACAAGGCCGACCTGGTGCTGCTGGCCATGGGCTTTGTGAACCCGGTCGCCAGCATCCTCGATGGTTTCGGCGTGGACAAGGACGGACGTGGCAACGCCAAGGCCACCACGGAATTCACCGGCGGCTACGCCACCAACGTGCCCAAAGTGTTCGCTGCCGGTGACATGCGCCGTGGCCAGAGCCTGGTGGTGTGGGCGATCCGTGAAGGCCGCCAAGCCGCGCGTTCGGTCGATGAATTCCTCATGGGCTTCTCCGATCTGCCACGCTGACATCAAACGAAACACAACGGCGCTCGGGGTTTACCCCGAATCTCGTATCATCGAAAAACCGGGCACCCATTGCCCGGTTTTTGTTTGATGCCCATCGAAAACGCTCCTCCCCTCGTCGAATTGCGCAACCTGACCTTCGGTTACGGTGACCGCGCCATCCTCGACAACGTCACGCTGACCGTGCCTCGCGGCAAGGTCACGGCGCTCATGGGCGCGTCTGGCGGTGGCAAAACCACGGTGCTGCGCCTGATCGGCGGCCAACTTCGCGCCCAGAAAGGTCAGACCCTGTTCGACGGGCAGGACATCACCGTCATGCGGGCCGAGGCCTTGTACGCGGCTCGCCGACGCATGGGCATGCTGTTCCAGTTCGGCGCCCTGTTCACCGACATGAGCGTGTTCGACAACGTCGCCTTCCCGTTGCACGAACACACAAAGCTGCCCGAAGCGCTGGTGCGCGACATCGTGCTCATGAAGCTCAATGCGGTGGGCCTGCGCGGTGCGCGCGACCTCATGCCCAGCGAACTCTCCGGTGGCATGGCGCGGCGCGTGGCACTGGCCCGCGCCATCGCGCTGGACCCCGAGCTCGTGATGTACGACGAACCCTTTGCCGGGCTGGACCCAATTTCTCTGGGCACCGCCGCCCGCCTGATTCGCCAGCTCAACGACGCCATGGGCCTGACCACCATCGTGGTCTCGCACGATCTGGACGAGACCTTCCACATCGCCGATCAGGTGATCGTGCTGGCCAACGGAAAAATAGCCGCCCAGGGCACACCCGACGAGGTGCGCAACAGCGAAGACCCGTTGGTCAAACAGTTCGTCAACGCCTTGCCCGATGGCCCGGTGCGCTTTCATCACCCCGGCCCGAGCCTGGAAGAAGACTTCGGCAACGGACATCCTGGCCAGCACAAGGAGTCTGCATGACCACGGCCTGGCTCGCCCGCCTGGGTTTTGCAGTGCGCACCCAGATCACCGACATCGGCACCGCGACACGTCTGATGGGGCGCCTGCTGTGGTTGTTCGGTGCCACGCTGCGCCGCCCGGCGCTGCTGCGCGACCAGATCCATTTTCTGGGCAACCACTCGTTGGCCCTCATCGGCGTCTCGGGCCTGTTTGTGGGCTTCGTGCTCGGCCTGCAGGGTTACTACACGCTGCGCATCTACGGCGCCACCGAGGCGCTGGGCGTGTTGGTCACGCTGTCGCTGGTGCGCGAACTCGGCCCCGTGATCACGGCGCTGCTGTTTGCCGGTCGCGCCGGCACCTCGCTCACCGCCGAGATCGGCCTCATGAAAGCGGGTGAGCAGCTCAGCGCCATGGAAATGATGGCGGTGGACCCGGTGCGCCGCGTGCTCGCCCCGCGTTTCTGGGCCGGCGTCATCGTCATGCCCCTGCTGGCGGGCATTTTCAGCGCGGTAGGCGTCATCGGCGGCTGGGTGGTGGGCGTGCTCATGCTCGGCCTGGACGGCGGCGCCTTCTGGAGCCAGATGCAGGGCGGCGTGGATGTGTGGGCCGATGTGGGCAACGGCGTCATCAAGAGTGTGGTGTTTGGCTTTGCCGTGACCTTCGTCGCCCTGTTGCAGGGTTACAGCGCACACCCCACGCCCGAAGGCGTTTCGCGCGCCACCACCCGCACCGTGGTGGTGGCCTCGCTGGCCGTGCTGGCCCTGGACTTTCTCCTCACCGCCACGATGTTCAGCATCTGAGGCCACAACCTTTCAGCGGAGATCACCATGCAAACTTCCAAAAACGACATCTGGGTGGGCCTGTTCGTGCTGCTCGGCGCACTGGCCATCCTGTTCCTGGCCCTGCAGTCGGCCAACCTGCTGAGCCTGAACTTCGAGAAGACCTACCAGGTGGTGGGACGGTTCGACAACGCCGGCGGCGTCAAACCCAAGGCCGCGGTGCGAAGCGCGGGCGTGGTGGTCGGTCGGGTGGAGTCCATCACCTTCGATGACAAGACCTTCCAGGCCAACATCACCCTGGCACTGGAATCGCGCTACGCCTTCCCCAAAGACAGTTCGCTCAAGATCCTCACCAGTGGGCTGTTGGGCGAGCAGTACATCGGCATCGAGCCCGGCGGGGCCCTGGAAAACATCACGGCCGGCGCCGTGATCACCCAGACGCAATCGGCGGTGATCCTGGAAAACCTGATCAGCCAGTTTCTGTTCAGCAAAGCCGCCGACAGCGGCGATGCGAAGCCCGCCGAGTAGGCCCAACAGGGTTTTTGGCGGAGCGCACAGACAAGACACGGCAACCTGACAAAAATGCAGGTGGCACAAGCAACATCGATAGGGTTCAAGATGAAAGATATGTTCAACAGGACCAGCCGGTCCATCGGTCTGTTGGCTGGCGGCATGGCGTTGGCCGTGCTGACTGGGTGCGCCACCGGCCCGGACGCCAACCCGCGTGATCCGCTCGAGCCGTTCAACCGCGGTGTGTACAGCTTCAACGACGCGGTGGACACGGCGGTGCTCAAGCCGGTGGCCACCGTGTACCAGGACGTCACGCCCAGCCCGGTGCAGACCGGCGTGAACAACTTCTTCAGCAACCTCGGTGACCTGTGGTCGGCGGCCAATGCCGGTTTGCAATTGCGCCCGCGCGAAGCCACCGAAAACCTGATGCGTTTCAGCGTCAACACCGTGTTTGGTCTGGCCGGCCTGCTCGATATCGCCACCGAAGCCGGCATTCCCCGCACCCGCCTGGACTTCGGCCAGACCCTGGGCCGCTGGGGTGCACCGTCCGGTGCCTATCTGGTGCTGCCGATCTTCGGGCCTTCGTCGGTGCGGGACGGCACGGGCCTGGTGGTCGACATGAGTGTGGACCCGGTCTCAGGCCTCAACGATGTGCCGGCCCGCAACTCGCTCACCGCGCTGCGCGTGGTCGACACCCGGGCCGGTTTGTTGCGCGCCTCTTCGCTGCTGGAAGACGCTGCGCTCGACAAATACAGCTTCACCCGCGATCTGTACCTCAACCGCCGCCAAAGCCAGATCGACAACATGATCGACAAAGGCATCGGCCTGGGCGACGGCTCGAAGTAAACCGCCGATACGAATCGCAACGAATGAAGTGGAACTGCTTCATATTCGTACCGCTCTGATGAACTACGCTGCGCTCTCTGCAGTTGGGCCCATAGCCCCGAAAGGAAGAACCTCATGATGAAACGCCGCTCCTGGCTCACCGCCCTCGTGATCACCGCCGCCGGTGTGATGTCCGTGCCTGCCATGGCACAAGACGAAGCACCCGATGCCCTGGTCAAGCGCATTTCCAGCGACGTGCTCGCCTCCGTGAAGGCCGATCCCGCCATTCAGGCCGGTGATGTGAACCGCATCGTGGCACTGGTCGATACCAAGATCCTGCCCAGCGTCAACTTCACCCGCATGACCTCCTCGGCAGTGGGCCGCTTCTGGCGCCAGGCCACGCCCGAGCAGCAGAAGCAGCTGCAGGACGAGTTCAAGATCCTGCTGGTGCGCACCTACTCGGGCGCGCTCGGTGAGGTGAAAGACCAGACTGTGACCTTCAAGCCGATGCGTTCCAAGCCTGAAGACACCGAGGTGGTGGTGCGTTCCGAAGTGCGCGGCAAGGGCGAGCCGATCCAGCTCGACTACCGCATGGAAAAGAGCGCCGGCGGATGGAAGATCTATGACATCAACGTGCTCGGTGTGTGGCTGGTGGAAACCTACCGCACCCAGTTTGCGCAGGAGATCAACGCCAAAGGCATTGATGGCCTGATTGCGTCGCTGGTGCAGCGCAACAAGTCCAACGTTGCCAAGACCAGCTGATCCCGTGACGAGCGCCCTGTCCACGGCCGATGAGGCCGCCGCCCTCCCGGAGCAGGTCACGCTGGCAGACGCCGGCAAGACCCTGATGGCGCTGAAGCATGCGCTCACGCAGCAAGCGGGCCCGGTGGTCATGCTGGACGCCGGCCCGCTGCGTGTGTTTGATTCTTCGGCCGTGGCGGTGCTGCTGGAGTTGCGGCGCCAGTTGCTGGCCGAGGGCAAGACCTTGCAGGTGCACAACTGGCCGCGCCGACTCGAGGCCCTCATGGGTCTGTACGGCGTGGGCGAGCTGCTCGCTCCCTGAGCGGGTCTGGCGCTTACCCGGCGCCGGGCCTTGCCCCGCTCGCCGTGCGGACACCCCACCGGGCATAAAATACGCGGTTCCCCAACCGCTGCCAGATGTCCTGTGCGCGGCCCATGACCCCCGTGGTTCCCCCGCGCATGCCTGCAGTTTCCTTCCAGAACGTTTCCAAAAGCTACCCGTCGTCTCGCGGCACCGTGCAGGCCCTGCAGTCGGTGTCGTTCGACATCCAGGCGGGCGAATTCTTCGGCCTGCTCGGTCCCAACGGCGCTGGCAAGACCACCCTGATCAGCATCCTCGCAGGCTTGGCACGAGCCACCGAAGGCCGCGTGCTGGTGCACGGCTGCGACGTGCAGGCCGACTACCAAGCCGCGCGTCGCCAGCTTGGCGTGGTGCCGCAAGAGCTGGTGTTCGACCCCTTTTTCAACGTGCGCGAAGCGCTGCGCATCCAGTCCGGCTATTTCGGCATCCAGCGCAACGATGCGTGGATCGACGAGTTGCTGGAAGGTTTGGGTCTCACCGACAAGGCCAACGCCAACATGCGGCAGCTCTCGGGTGGCATGAAGCGCCGGGTGCTGATCGCCCAGGCGCTGGTGCACAAGCCGCCGGTGATCGTGCTCGATGAACCCACTGCGGGCGTGGACGTGGAGCTGCGCCAGACCCTGTGGCAGTTCATCTCCGACCTCAACAAGCGGCTGGGCAGCACCGTGCTGCTGACCACGCACTACCTCGAAGAAGCCGAAGCGCTGTGCGGGCGCATTGCCATGCTCAAGCAGGGCAGGGTGGTGGCCCTCGAATCGACCTCGGCGCTGCTGTCGCGCGCAGCTTCCAACGTGTTGCGCTTCAAGACCGACGCTGTGCTGCCGACCGATCTGGCTGTGCAGGCCCGAATCACTGGCCGCGTGGTGCAGCTGCCGGCCAACGATGCGCTGGCGGTTGAACGCCTCCTGGCGCGGTTGCGCGAGGTGGGGGTGGTGCCTGAAGACATCGAGATCCGCAAGGCCGATCTGGAAGACGTGTTTCTGGAGCTCACAGGCGCACAGCCTCGTGCAACGAACCTTGTCGAGGTGCCGGCATGAAGGGTTGGCAAACCCTCTTCTACAAGGAAGTGCTGCGCTTCTGGAAGGTCGGCTTCCAGACCGTGGCGGCACCCGTGATCACCGCCATCCTGTACCTGATGATCTTCGGCCACGTGCTCGAAGGCAGGGTGCAGGTGTACGACTCGGTCAGCTACACCGCGTTCCTGCTGCCTGGCCTGGTCATGATGAGCGTGCTGCAGAACGCGTTCGCCAACAGTTCGTCCTCGCTGATCCAGAGCAAGGTCATGGGCAACCTGGTGTTCCTGCTGCTCACGCCGCTGTCGCACCGCGCCTGGTTCGTGGCCTACGTGGGCTCGTCCGTCGTGCGCGGTCTGGCGGTCGGCACCGGGGTGATGGTGGCCACCTGGTGGTTCGCCCAGCCCTCGCTGGTGGCGCCGCTGTGGATCCTGGCGTTCGGCTTCATGGGCGCAGCCCTGCTCGGCGCACTCGGCTTGATCGCGGGCCTGTGGGCAGAGAAGTTCGACCAGATGGCCGCGTTCCAGAACTTCATCATCGTGCCCATGACCTTCCTTTCGGGCGTGTTCTACTCAATCCACTCCCTGCCCGAGTTCTGGCAAAAGGTGAGCCACCTCAACCCGTTTTTCTACATGATCGACGGCTTCCGCTATGGCTTTTTCGGTGTGAGCGACGTGTCGCCCTGGATCAGCCTGGCGCTGGTGGGCGGCGCCCTCGCTATCGTGAGCGCGATCGCGCTGCACCTGCTCAAAACCGGCTACAAAATTCGCAACTGACATGACCGCTGACCAACTGCAAACCCTCATCGCCGCCGGCCTGCCGTGCGAGCACCTCGAAGTCACGGGCGATGGCCGCCACTGGGCTGCGGTGATCGTGTCGCCCGCCTTTGAAGGCCTGCGTCTGATCAAGCGCCACCAGGCCGTGTACGGCACGCTGGGCGCGCGCATCCAGAATGACGAGGTGCATGCCTTGTCGATGAAGACCTACACCCCGGCCGAATGGGCGGCCCAACCCTGAACCGTCAGCCAGCCATGGACAAACTCCGAATCACGGGTGGGCGCACGCTGCAAGGCGAAGTGGTCATCTCCGGCGCCAAGAACGCCGCGCTGCCCGAACTGTGCGCCTCGCTGCTCACCGCCGACCCGGTCACGCTGACCAATGTGCCGCGCCTTCGTGACGTGGCCACGATGCGCCAGCTGCTCGACAACATGGGCGTGCAGACGCAGACCCACGGCGACCGTGGTGGCATCACGCTGCAGGCGGCCGACCCGATCCTGGCTGAAGCGCCGTACGAGCTCGTCAAGACCATGCGCGCTTCGGTGCTGGTGCTCGGGCCGCTGCTGGCGCGCTTCGGCCATGCGCGCGTGTCCTTGCCCGGTGGATGTGCCATCGGCTCGCGCCCGGTGGACCAGCACATCAAGGGCATGCAGGCCATGGGCGCCGAGATCGTGGTGGAGCATGGCTACATGGTCGCCAGGCTGCCAGCGGGCAAGACACGCCTGCACGGCGCGCGCATTGCCACCGACATGGTCACCGTCACCGGCACCGAAAACTTCCTCATGGCCGCAGCACTCGCCGAGGGCGAGACCTTGCTGGAAAACGCTGCGCAAGAACCGGAGATCGGCGACCTCGCCGAGATGCTGATCGCCATGGGCGCGAAGATCGAAGGCCATGGCACCAGCCGCATCCAGATCCAGGGCGTGGATCGGCTGCATGGCTGCACCCACCAGGTGGTGGCCGACCGCATCGAGACCGGCACCTTTCTGTGCGCCGTGGCGGCCACCGGCGGTGACGTGGTGCTGCGCCATGGCCGCGCCGACCACCTGGACGCCGTGATCGACAAGCTGCACGAAGCCGGGGCCGAGATCGAAGCCGGCAAAGACACGGGTGGCGATTTCATCCGCGTGCGGGCCTCGGGCCGCATGAAGGCGCAGAGCTTTCGCACCACCGAGTACCCAGGGTTCCCCACCGACATGCAGGCCCAGTTCATGGTGCTCAACTGCATTGCGGAGGGCACAAGCAAGGTCACCGAGACCATCTTCGAGAACCGCTTCATGCACGTCAACGAGCTGGTGCGCCTGGGTGCTCACATCCAGACCGATGGCAAGGTGGCGGTGGTCGAAGGCATTGCGCGCTTGTCGGGCGCCACCGTCATGGCCACCGACCTGCGGGCTTCGGCCAGCCTGGTGATCGCCGGTCTGGTGGCGGACGGCGAAACCATCGTCGACCGCATTTACCACCTGGATCGTGGGTATGACCAGATGGAAGAAAAACTGCGCGGCATCGGCGCTGATATCGAGAGAGTGAAATGAAACAGCCCCCACGTTCACTCCGTTCACTGCCCCCCGAGGGGGCGCGCGCCTCCCTTGGGGCGGCCCGGCGGGAGTCGCCATGATCACCCTGGCATTGTCAAAAGGCCGTATCTTCGACGAGACCCTGCCGCTGCTCAAGGCCGCGGGCATCGAGGTGCTGGAAGACCCCGAAAAATCGCGCAAGCTGATTCTGGCCACGAGCAACCCGCAGGTGCGTGTGGTGCTGGTGCGCGCCAGCGACGTGCCGACCTACGTCGAACACGGCGGTGCCGATCTGGGCGTGACCGGCAAGGACACGCTGATCGAACACGGTGGCCAGGGCCTGTACCAGCCGCTGGACCTCAACATCTCGCGCTGCCGCGTCAGCGTGGCTGTGCGCGCGGACTTCGACTACGCCTCGGCCGTGCGCCAGGGCTCGCGCCTGAAGGTGGCCACCAAGTACACCCACATCGCGCGCGAGTTTTTTGCCAGCAAGGGCGTGCACGTGGACCTGATCAAGCTCTACGGCAGCATGGAGCTGGCACCGCTCACCGGCCTGGCCGACGCCATTGTCGACCTCGTGTCCACCGGCAACACGCTCAAGGCCAACCACCTGGTCGAGGTCGAACGCATCATGGACATCAGTGCGCGCCTGGTGGTCAACCAGGCCTCGCTCAAGCTCAAGCAAGCCGCCATTCGCCCCCTCATCAACGCCTTTGCGCAAGCCATCGAACAAGGCTCACCCGCATGACCTTCACCGCCCGTCCCGCTCGTCTGTCCACCACCGCCGCCGATTTCGAGGCGCAGTTCTCGGCCCGGCTGCATTGGTCGGCCGAGACCGACGGCGCGATCGAAGAGCGGGTGGCCAGCATCCTGGCCGACGTGAAAGCACGCGGTGATGCCGCGGTGCTGGAATACACGGCGCGCTTTGATGGCTTGGACGTGAACAACTTGAGCCAACTCGAGCTCACCCAGACGGAATTGAAAGCCGCCTTCGATGGCTTGCCCGCCGCGCAGCGCGAGGCACTGCAGGCCGCGGCCCGACGCGTGCGTAGCTACCACGAGGCGCAGAAGAAGGCGGGTGGCGAAAGCTGGAGCTACCGCGACGAAGACGGCACGCTGCTGGGCCAGAAGGTCACGCCGCTGGACCGCGTGGGCATCTACGTACCTGGTGGCAAGGCGGCTTACCCTTCGAGCGTGTTGATGAACGCCATTCCCGCCCACGTGGCCGGCGTGGCCGAGATCATCATGGTGGTGCCCACTCCGCGCGGCGAGAAGAATCCGTTGGTGCTCGCCGCCGCCTTCGTGGCCGGTGTCTCGCGCGCCTTCACCATCGGCGGCGCGCAGGCCGTGGCAGCGCTGGCCTACGGCACGGCCACCGTGCCCAAGGTCGACAAGATCACCGGCCCGGGCAACGCCTATGTGGCCAGCGCCAAGAAGCGCGTGTTCGGCACCGTGGGCATCGACATGATCGCCGGCCCGAGCGAGATCCTCGTGCTGGCCGACGGCAGCACGCCGGCCGATTGGGTGGCCATGGACCTGTTCAGCCAGGCCGAGCACGACGAGCTCGCGCAAAGCATCCTGCTGTGCCCCGACGCCGCCTACATCGACGCGGTGCAGGCCGCCATCGACCGGCTGCTGGGCACCATGCCGCGTGCGGCCATCATCGCCAAGAGCCTCAACGACCGCGGCGCGTTGATCCACACCCGCAGCATGGAAGAGGCCTGTGCCATCAGCAACCGCATCGCACCCGAGCACCTCGAGGTGTCCAGCAACGACCCGCACCGCTGGGAGCCGCTGCTCAAACACGCCGGCGCCATCTTCCTCGGCGCTTACACGAGCGAAAGCCTGGGCGACTACTGCGCCGGCCCCAACCACGTGCTGCCCACCAGCGGCACCGCACGTTTCAGCTCGCCGCTGGGCGTGTACGACTTCCAGAAGCGCAGCAGTCTCATCGAGGTGAGCCAGGCCGGCGCGCAAAGCCTGGGCCTGATCGCTGCCGAACTGGCCTACGGCGAAGGACTGCAGGCGCACGCGCGCGCTGCCGAGTTGCGGCTCAATGAGGTGCCGCCGATGCGGGGTGTGAATTGAGCCAGAACCCACTGGGCGTGATCCGCCAGGACGTGCAGTCCATGCACGCCTACGCCGTGCAGGACTCCACCGGCATGGTCAAGCTCGACGCGATGGAGAACCCGTTCGCGCTGCCGCCCGAGCTGCAGGCGGCGCTCGGTGCGCGCCTGGGCGCGGTGGCGGTGAACCGCTACCCCGGTCCGCGCGTTGACGACCTCAAGGCCGCCCTGGCCCGGTATGTGGATCTGCCAGCGGGCTGCAGCCTGATGCTGGGCAACGGTTCGGACGAACTCATTTCGCTGTTGACCCTGGCCTGCGACTTGCCGGGCGCCACCGTGCTGGCGCCGTTGCCCGGCTTCGTGATGTACGCCATGAGCGCGCAGCTGCAGGGTCTGAAGTTTGTGGGTGTGCCGCTCACGGTCGACTTTGAACTCGACGAGCCCGCCATGCTGGCCGCCCTGCGCGAGCACCGGCCCGCCATCACCTACATCGCCTACCCCAACAACCCCACCGCCAACCTGTGGAATGCGGACAGCATCCGCCGCCTGATCGCCGAGGCCGCCAGCTTTGGCGGACTGGTGGTGATGGACGAGGCCTACCAGCCGTTCTCCCCCCGCAGCTGGCTCGACGAGATCCGCGCCGATCCAGCGGCCAATGCCAACGTGCTGCTCATGCGCACGCTCTCCAAGTTCGGCCTGGCCGGCGTGCGGCTGGGCTACATGGTGGGGCCGCAGGCACTGGTGCACGAGATCGACAAGCTGCGCCCACCGTACAACGTGAGCGTGCTCAACGCCGAGTGCGCCCTGTTCGCGCTGGAGCACGCTGAGGTGTTCGCGCAGCAGGCGCAGCAGATCTGCGAGCAGCGCGCCGTGTTGATCGACGCCCTGGGACAGACGCCAGGTTTTCAGGCCTTCCCCAGCGAAGCCAACATGGTGCTGGTGCGTGTGCCCGATGCGCAACGTTGTTTTGACAGCCTCAAGGCCCAGGGCATTCTGGTGAAGAATGTTTCTAAAATGCACCCACTGCTGACGCACTGTCTGCGGCTGACGGTGGGCACACCGTCGGAGAATGCCCTGCTGATCCGCGCCCTTCAGACCCCTCCATGACCTCCACGCCTTCCGCATCCGTTCCCGCTGGCCCCTTTGATCGCGTGGCGTTCGTGCAGCGCAACACGTCTGAAACGAAGATTGGTGTGCGCGTCAACCTGGACGGCACCGGTGCCTCCAGCCTGTCCACCGGCATCGGTTTCTTCGACCACATGCTCGACCAGATCGCCCGACACGGGCTGATCGACCTCGACATCCAGGCCGTGGGCGACCTGCACATCGACGGCCACCACACGGTGGAAGACGTGGGCATCACGCTCGGCCAGGCCTTTGCGCAGGCCGTGGGCGACAAAAAAGGCATCCGCCGCTACGGGCACGCTTACGTGCCGTTGGACGAAGCGCTCTCGCGCGTCGTCATCGATTTTTCCGGTCGCCCGGGCCTGCACATGCGCGTGCCCTTCAAGAGCGGCATGGTCGGTGGTTTCGACACCCAACTGGCCTTCGAGTTTTTTCAAGGCTTCGTCAACCACGCCGGTGTCACGCTGCACATCGACAACCTGCACGGTGAAAACGCCCACCACCAGGCCGAAACCGTGTTCAAGGCATTTGCCCGCGCCGTGCGCATGGCGCTGGAGCGCGACCCGCGCATGGGCGACGTGATTCCCTCGACCAAAGGTTCGTTGTAACTTCCTCCCGGCCATGAAACGCAAGACAGTCGCCGTGGTGGACTACGGCAGTGGCAACCTGCGCTCCGTGTCGCAAGCCGTACAGCACGTTGCGCGGACCGAAGACGTGGAAGTGCTGGTTACCTCGCGCGCGCAGGATGTGATGGATGCCGACCGTGTGGTGCTGCCCGGTCAAGGCCACATGGCCGATTGCATGAACGAGCTCGCCGCATCGGGCCTGAAAGACGCCGTGCTGCACGCCGCAGCCAACAAGCCACTGTTTGGTGTGTGCGTGGGCATGCAGATGCTGCTCGACCGAAGCGAAGAAGGCCCGACCGACGGGCTGGGGCTGATCGCGGGCGAGGTCGTGCGTTTCAGGCTTGAAGGTCGATTGCAACCCGATGGCAGCCGTTTCAAGGTGCCGCAGATGGGCTGGAACCCGGTGTTCCACGAACTCGGTCGACCGGTGCACCCGCTGTGGGCCGGTATTAGGGATGGCGCCTATTTTTATTTCGTGCACAGCTTTTATGCTCGGCCTGCCCAGGCGTTGCACTGCGTGGGCGAAGCCGACTATGGGGGCCGCTTTGCCGCCGCCATTGCCCGCGACAACATTTTTGCCACCCAGTTTCACCCCGAGAAAAGCGCCGACCAGGGGCTGGCGCTCTACCGCAACTTCCTCTCCTGGAAACCCTAGGCCTTTCGCCACACCATCATGCTGCTGATTCCTGCCATTGATCTGAAAGACGGCCAGTGCGTTCGCCTCAAACAGGGCGACATGGACCAATCCACCGTGTTCGGCGAAGACCCGGCCGCCATCGCCCGCAGCTGGGTCGACAAGGGCGCGCGCCGCGTGCACCTGGTGGACCTCAACGGCGCCTTTGCCGGCAAACCGAAAAACGAGCAGGCCATTCGCGCCATCCTGAAAGAGGTGGGCTCCGAGGTGGACGTGCAGCTCGGCGGCGGCATCCGCGACCTCGACACCATCGAGCGCTACCTTGACGCCGGTCTGCGCTACGTGATCATCGGCACCGCCGCGGTGAAAAATCCGGGCTTCCTGCAGGACGCCTGCACCGCGTTCGGCGGCCACATCATCGTGGGCCTGGACGCCAAGGACGGCAAAGTCGCCACCGACGGCTGGAGCAAGCTCACTGGTCACGAGGTGGTGGACCTGGCCAAGAAATTCGAAGACTACGGCGTTGAAGGCATCATCTACACCGACATCGGGCGCGACGGCATGCTCTCGGGCATCAACATTGAAGCCACCGTCAAGTTGGCGCAGGCGCTGTCCATTCCCGTCATCGCCTCTGGTGGGCTCTCCAACCTCGAAGACATTCGTGCACTGTGCGCGGTGGAAGACGAGGGCGTGGAAGGCGTGATCTGCGGTCGTTCGATCTACAGCGGCGATCTGGACTTTGAAGCGGCTCAACAGCTCGCAGACGACCTGAACGGATAACACTTCCCATGCTGGCCAAGCGCATCATTCCCTGCCTGGACGTGACCGGTGGCCGTGTGGTCAAGGGCGTCAACTTTGTGGAACTGCGCGACGCGGGCGATCCGGTGGAAATCGCGGCGCGCTACAACGACCAGGGTGCCGACGAGCTCACGTTTCTCGATATCACCGCGACTTCCGACGGTCGCGACCTGATCCTGCACATCATCGAGGCGGTTGCCTCGCAGGTGTTCATTCCGCTCACCGTGGGCGGTGGCGTGCGCACGGTGGAAGACGTGCGCCGCCTGCTCAACGCCGGGGCTGACAAGACCAGTTTCAATTCGGCCGCACTCGCCAACCCGCAGGTGATTCGCGACGCCTCCGCCAAGTACGGTGCGCAATGCATCGTGGTGGCCATTGACGCCAAGCGCCGACTCGGTGAAGAACTGGCCTTGCGCGGCGAAGGCTGGGATGTGTACAGCCACGGCGGGCGCAAGAACACCGGCCTGGACGCCGTGGCCTGGGCCCGCCAGATGGCCGAGTACGGCGCCGGCGAGATCCTGCTGACCAGCATGGACCGCGACGGCACCAAATCGGGCTTTGACCTGGCTCTCACCCGCGCGGTGGCCGATGCGGTGGACGTGCCGGTGATCGCCTCCGGCGGTGTGGGCAATCTCGATCACCTGGCCGACGGTGTGCAGCAGGGCGGCGCCGACGCCGTGCTGGCCGCCAGCATCTTTCACTACGGGGAATTCACCGTGGCGCAGGCCAAGGCCCACATGGCCGAACGCGGGATTCCGGTCCGGCTCTGAGCGGTTTCAGATGCGGTCGTTGCGCGGCTGAAACTGCCGCTCCAGGCGGTCTTCCAGTTCGCCCAGGCTGGCACTCAGGCCATTGCCGTTCTGCTCGATCACCTCGGTCATGGCGGCCTGCAGCTTGTCCACCTTCTGGTGCAGCTTTTCGGCCAGTTCGATTTCCCGAGCTGCGGTGGCCTGCATCTCGGCTTGCAGGAAAGTGCGCAGTTCGGTGAAGCGCGAGGCCTCGGCCTTGTCGGCCAGGTTGCGCTGCTCGGAAGCCTCGCGGGTGATGCGGCGCACCTCCATCAGGTGCGTGGTCTGCTGGTACACGAGTGCCGCGAGAAACACCAGCAGCACCAGGATGAGCATGCCCAGCAGCACGAGGCCCAGCGGCGCCTGCACTTCGGTGACGCCGAAACTGAGCGCGGTGGGTTGCAGGATCTGGGCGAAGTTGAGCGCCACGAAACCGGCGACCAGCAGGATGAACAGGATCAAGAGCAGGGTACGGAGTTTCATGGCGGTTCCTGGGGGTGGGCAGCGCGGTGGCAAGAGGGCGGGACAATGTCGGTCGTGTCAGAACCGAGCCCATCGTAGCGGCTTTGGCCGCGATGGCCCACGACAGTCCAAACGCCCATGGTAGATTCCCCGCATGAACTGGTTGGACGATGTGAAATGGGACGCGCAGGGCCTGGTGCCCGTGATCGCGCAGGAGGTGGCCACGGGTGACGTGCTCATGTTCGCCTGGATGAACCGCGAGGCGCTGCAGAAGACGGCGGAGCTCGGTCGCGCGGTGTATTTCAGCCGCTCGCGCAACAAGCTGTGGTTCAAGGGTGAAGAGTCGGGTCACGTGCAGACGGTGCACGACATCCGCATCGACTGCGACAGCGACGTCGTGCTGCTCAAGGTCACGCAGCTCGGCCACGAGCCCGGTATTGCGTGCCACACCGGCCGCCACAGCTGCTTCTTCCAGCGCCTGCAAGACGGCCAGTGGCAGGCGGTCGAGCCTGTGCTCAAAGACCCCGAATCGATCTACAAGTGAGCCGACGATGAACCCCACCGACGACCTCATGCGCCTGGCCGCCGTGATCGAAAGCCGCAAACCGGCCAACGGCGGCGATCCCGAGAAAAGTTATGTGGCCCGGCTGCTGCACAAGGGCCCGGACAGCTTCCTCAAAAAAATCGGCGAAGAAGCCACCGAAGCGGTGATGGCCGCCAAGGACCTGGATCATGGCGGCGACCCGCAGAAGCTGGTGAACGAAACCGCCGACCTCTGGTTCCACTGCATGATCGCGCTGGCCCACTACAAGTTGGGCCCGGCCGATGTGGTGGCCGAACTGGTGCGCCGCGAAGGGCTCAGCGGCCTGGAAGAAAAAGCCATGCGCAAGGTGCTGGCGCGCGAAGCCGGCACCGAACCTGATGCCCACTGAAAGGACACTGCCATGAGCGACATCATCGACGTCGAACCGGTCGACAAAGAACGGGCCCAGTCCCTCAAGACCATCGGCTGGGTGAGCTACATCCTGCACCTCATCGTGGCAGTTGGCGCCGTGTTGCCCGCCACCCAGCCCGGCGTGGCTTTGCTGATCGTGGCACTGGTGATCGATCTCGTGAAGAAGAGCGACGCCGAAGGCACCTGGCAAGCCAGCCATTTTTCCTGGCGCATCCGCACCGTGATCTGGGCCGCCGTTCTTTACCTGGTGACCCTGCCGCTGTGGCTGCTGTTCTTCGTTCCCGGCTGGATCGCCTGGGGCCTCATCTCCATCTGGTTCCTTTACCGCATCGTCAAGGGCATGGTGCGCATGAACGCCAGCCAGCCCATGCCCGATTGAACCTGCAACGGCTGCACTCCACATGACCGCACACGACCCCAACTGCATTTTCTGCAAGATCATTGCTGGCCAGATTCCGTCGAAGAAGGTGTTTGAAGACGAAGACCTGTTCGCCTTCCACGACATCCATCCCTGGGCGCCCGTGCATTTCCTGCTGGTGCCCAAGCTGCACATCGCGTCCATGGCCCAGCTCGGGCCAGAACACGAGCGCTTGATGGGGCGGATGATGGTGCTGGCGCCGAAACTGGCCATGGAGCTGGGCTGCAACCCATATCCGGAGGGCGGTTTTCGCATGGTGTGCAACACCGGCACCGAGGGCGGGCAGGAAGTTCACCACCTGCATGTTCACGTGATGGGTGGTCCCAGACCCTGGTTGCGCGGCTGATCTTTCCCGGCCCTTGTCGCTGGCGCTGGAATTGCTTGCTCGCCGGGCTTGAACTACTGCACGGGCTTAGAATCCCACCCACAGCGCACTGCGCCACACCTCAATATCTGGAGTAAACCATGGGTTCGTTTTCTATCTGGCATTGGCTGATCGTGCTGCTCATCGTTGTGATGGTCTTCGGCACCAAAAAGCTCAAGAACATTGGCTCCGACCTGGGCGGCGCCGTCAAAGGCTTCAAGGACGGCATCAAGGAAGGCGGCCAGAACCCCGCTGATTCGAATGCTCCGCCCGCAGGCCAGGTGACCCAGGAAACCCGCGCCGACAAAAACGCCATCGACGTCGAAGCCAAGCAAAAAAGCTGATCTCTCCCGAGCGCTGCGGTGACCACCATCGCTGCCCGAGCGCCCACCTCCAGGCTCTTCCAGAGCCAGAACTCGCCCGCAGGATGGCCGACACATGATTGATTTGGGCATTTCCAAACTCGCCCTCATCGGGGCTGTGGCGCTGATCGTCATTGGCCCCGAAAAGCTGCCGCGTGTGGCGCGCACGGTGGGTGCCTTGCTCGGCAAGGCGCAGCGGTATGTGGCCGACGTGAAGTCCGAGGTCAGCCGTTCCATGGAGCTCGAAGAGCTCAAGAAAATGAAGGACTCGATGACCAGCGCTGCGCGCGACGTCGAACAATCGGTCCAGAGTGGCGCCACCGACTTCGAGAAATCGTGGTCCGACGCCACCGCCGGGTTGGACGGCAGCAGCACGTCGTACGGCTCCAGCGACACCCTGGGCTCGCTCGAGCCCCCCGTTTACAAACACCCCAAAAAGAACTGGCGGCTCAAGCAGAAAGCCATGCCCCAGTGGTACAAGGCCCGCACCGGGGTGCGCACACGCACCCAATCCGGCGCGGCCCGTGTGGCCCGTTTCCGGCCACGCTCCTCTTCCGCCCCCCGCTGATGTCCGACACCGAAAAAACCACCGACGAACTCGCCGGTTCAGAACAACCGTTCGTGCAGCACCTGATGGAGCTGCGGGACCGGTTGCTTTACGGCGTGATCGGGCTGGCGATCTGCATGGCCCTGCTGGCTTTCTGGCCTGGCCCCAGCGGGTTGATCGACCTGATCGCGGTGCCGATCCGCGCGCACATGCCGCCCGACGCCAAGCTGATCGCCGTGGGCGTGTTCTCGCCTTTCTTCGTGCCCATCAAGGTGCTGGCCATGGCGGCACTGCTGCTGTCGTTGCCGTGGTGGATGTACCAGGTGTGGGCCTTCGTGGCGCCCGGCCTCTACAACCATGAAAAACGTTTTGCCGTTCCCCTGATCGTGCTGGGCAGCCTGCTGGCCTATGTCGGTATCGGCTTCGTGCAGTTCTTCGTGCTGGACAAGATGTTCGGCTTCATCCAGAAGTTCACACCGGCCAGTGTGGCGGCCACGCCCGACATTGCGTCTTATGTGGAGGCCATCCTCTCGCTCTACCTCGCCTTCGGTCTGGCCTTCCAGGTTCCCATCGTGGTGGTGTTGCTGGTGAAGATGAATCTGGTGACGGTGCAGAAGCTCAAGGAGTTCCGCGGGTACTTCATCGTGGTCGCGTTTGTGATTGCCGCGGTGGTCACGCCGCCCGACGTGATTTCGCAGCTCGCGCTGGCGGTGCCCATGTGCATCCTCTACGAAGTCGGCATCTGGGGCGCGCAGTGGTTCATCAAGGCTGCTGCACCGACGGAAGCCGAAACCGCCGAGAAGGAATCGGCTTCCTGACCGGTTTCAGCGCATTGAGGCTTGGCGCGCGACATTGCGCTTGCCCGGCGTCACATTGACCTGCAGTTTCGCGTCACGACGCGTGACATCAAGTGGAGAGGCGGCGCCGGGCGCCAACGCCGCCACAGCCGACAAGAGCTGAGGCACCGTGGTCACGGGTTTTCCTGCCACGGCCGTGATCACATCACCCGGGCGAATGCCGGCCTGAGCAGCAGGCCCGTTTTGCAACACCCCCGTGATCACCACCCCCGATCCTGGCTGCAGGCCGAAACTCTCTGCGAGTTCGGGTGTGAGTTCTTGCGGTTCAACACCGATCCAGCCGCGCGTGACCTGCCCGTCGCGCACGATGGAGTCAAGGACATTGCGTGCCGTGGAGGTGGGAATGGCGAAGCCGATGCCCATGGAGCCGCCCGAGCGCGAATAAATGGCGGTGTTGATCCCCATCAGATTTCCATTGATGTCCACCAGCGCCCCACCGGAATTTCCTGGGTTGATCGCTGCGTCGGTCTGGATGAAGTTCTCGAAGGTGTTGATGCCGAGTTGGGTGCGGCCCAATGCACTCACGATGCCGCTGGTCACGGTCTGGCCGACGCCAAACGGGTTGCCGATGGCCAGCACCTGATCACCGATTTCCAGCGCATCGGAGTTGCCCAGCGTGATCACGGGCAGGTCGGCGAGTTCGATCTTCAGGATGGCCAGATCGGTTTCCGGGTCGGTGCCAATGACCTTGGCCACACTTTTGCGCCCGTCGTTGAGGATCACCTCGATCTCGTCGGCCTCTTCGATCACGTGGTTGTTGGTCAGCACGTAGCCCGCTGGGCTCACGATCACGCCCGAGCCCAGGCCCGTTTGCGGCTGGCTTTGGCCCTGATCACCGAAGAAGAAACGGAACCACGGGTCTGCGCTTTGTGGCGCGTTCACGGCCGCCTTGCTGGTGTTGATGCTCACCACCGCTGGTGACGCAGCACGCGCCGCACTGCGAAAGCTGCCCGTGCCGTCCACCGACGCGGGCGCCGCGCCGAGGGAAGGCGCCTCCAGCACGGGTACCACCGAGGCCACCGAGGAAGAGCGCCCCAGCCATTGCGGCTGCAGGGTGGCCACCACGAACAGGGCAGCGACCAGCACGGTGACGGTTTGCGCAAACAGGAGCCAGAGTCGTTTCATGAGAGAGGGGTAGGTCGTTGGGTGTGCAGCGTGTCCGTCTGACACGGCTGTCGGTTGGTGGCTCCATTGTCCCGCAAATGGGCACTGGCACATGCGTTCAAGGCGCCGGGCATGGCGCCCACCCGATGTCAAAATGGGTGGCTGCCTTGGCTTTTGCTGGAACCCGAACCCACCCATGACGACCGAGCCCTCCCTGCCATCTGTGGTCTCCCGACGCGCCCTGACCCAGGCGCTGGACCAACTGCTCCAGCCCGCCCTCTTCAAGGACTACGGCCCGAATGGACTGCAAGTGGAAGGGCGTGCCGAAGTGCGAAAACTGGTCAGTGGTGTGACGGCCAGCCGGGCGCTCATCGACGCCGCCATTGCCGAAGGGGCCGACGCCATCCTGGTGCACCACGGCCTGTTCTGGCGCGGGCAGGACGGTTGTGTGACCGGCTGGATGAAGCAGCGCCTGTCCCGCCTGCTCGCCAACGACATCAATCTGCTGGCCTACCACCTGCCGCTGGACGCCCACGAGGCGCTGGGCAACAACGCCCAGCTGGCACGCCGGCTGGGGGTGGCGCTGTACACCGATGCGCGTGGCCGCTTTGGCGATCAGGCCCTGGGCTTCATGGGTCACAGGCCGTCGGCGTCGGCCGCCGAGCTTGCCGACCATGTGGCCGCGCAACTGGGTCGGTCCGTCACGCTGGTGGCCGAACCCGATCGTCCGGTGCAGCACGTGGCCCTGTGCACGGGGGGCGCGCAAGGCTACTTTGAAGCCGCCATTGCTGCCGGGGCTGACGTGTTCATCACCGGAGAAATCTCCGAGCCGCAGGCGCACTACGCGCGCGAGTGCGGCGTGGCCTACATCGCTTGTGGCCACCATGCGTCGGAGCGCTACGGCGCACCTGCGGTGGGCGCGCATGTGGCTGCCGAGCTGGGGCTGGAGCATGTATTCATCGACATCGACAACCCGGCTTGAGTCCTGATGAACCCGATTGTCTTGACCATGGGCGACCCGGCCGGCATCGGCCCTGAAATCATCGCCAAAGCCTTCTGCGAGCGGCCCGAACTGCTGCGGCAGATCGTGGTGGCCGGTGACGCGTTGACCCTCTCCAGGGCAGCTAGGAGGGTCGCGGCCGGATCGCCTCCCTTGATCGTGGCCGAGATCGCCGACCTCGCGGACCTGGCGGCTGTGCCGCCGGGCTGCATGGCGGTGGTGCAAGCCTGCCGCCTCGCGCAGCCGGTGGAGATGGGGCAGGTCAGTGCGCACGCCGGTCGCGCCGCCGCCGATTGCATTGAATGGGCGGCGAAGGCCGCGCTGCAGGGGGGCGCGCGTGCCGTGGTGACGGCGCCCATCCACAAGGAGGCCCTGGCCGCCGCCGGCGTTGAGCATCCCGGCCACACCGAACTGCTGCAGGCGCTGAGCGCTGAGCACCTGGGAGTGCCGGTGGTGGCACTGCCTGTGCGCATGATGTTGAGCTGTCCGGGTCTGAGCACGGTGCTGGTGAGCATCCACATGTCGCTCAGGCAGGCGCTGGACGCCGTCACCACCGAGCAGGTGCTGCAGACCATCCGCATCACCCATGCGCACTTTCAACGCATGGGTCTGGTGCAGCCGCGCATCGCCGTGGCGGGACTGAACCCGCACGCCGGAGAGGGCGGGCTGTTCGGGCTGGAAGACCGGGACGCCATCGCACCGGCCATCGAACGCGCGCGCCAGGAAGGCATGGACGCCAGTGGCCCACACGCACCAGACACCGTGTTCATGCGCGCGCTGCAAGGCAGCTTTGACGTGGTGGTGGCCATGTACCACGACCAGGGATTGATCCCGGTCAAGTTGCTCGGTCTGGACGATGGTGTGAACACCACGCTGGGCCTGCCCTTCATGCGCACCAGTCCCGATCACGGCACCGCCTTCGACATCGCGGGCACGGGGCGGGCCAGCGCCAGCAGCCTGCTGGCTGCCATCGACGCAGCGCTGGCCGCGACCGTTACTTCCTGAGGCTGTCGCGGATCTCGCGCAACAACACCACGTCTTCGGGTGTGGCCACCGGCGCAGGCGGTGCAGCCGGCGTCTCACGCTTGAGCCGGTTGACCTGCTTGACCATCATGAAGATGATGAACGCGAGGATGGTGAAATTGATGGCCACGGTGATGAAATTGCCATAGGCCAGCGTGGGAACACCCGCGGCCTTGAGCGCCGCCAGCGTGGGAGCGGTACCTTCGGGCACCCTGCCGAGCGCCACATACAGGTTGGTGAAGTCCAGGTTGCCGAAGATCGAGCCCACGATGGGCATGATGATGTCGTCCACCATCGAGGTCACGATCTTGCCGAACGCGCCACCAATGATCACGCCCACGGCCAGATCGATCACGTTGCCCTTGACGGCAAATTCCTTGAATTCCTGCATCACGCTCATGGTGTTTCCCTCGTTTTGTGGTGGTTGTGAATGGCCATCGTCGCGATGGACGGATGGGCGAAATCGATTCTCACACAAGGGGTGGACCCAGCGCGACACCTGCGTGCGCAAGCGGGCTCTGTCGCCTGCGTTCATGTCCTCAATAGCCCAGTCGCGTACCCCGGCAAGCGGGGTTGGACACTGCTTGCTCCAGTACAATGCCGGGTTGTCCCTGATGTACCGAACCGAAGTCTCATTGAAAGAGTTCCATGAGTGAAGCAACCGTCAATGCGCCTGCCAACAGCAGCCGCCGTACCTGGCTGATTACGTCCTGCGCCATGGGTGGTGTGGGCGCAGCCGCCGTCGCCGTGCCCTTTGTGAGCACATTTCAGCCATCCGAGCGTGCCAAAGCCGCCGGTGCTGCGGTGGAAGTGGATATCTCGGGCATTCAGCCGGGCGAGAAGATCGTGGTCGAGTGGCGCGGCAAACCTGTGTGGATCATGCGCCGCACGCCCGAGCAACTGGCAGAACTCGACAAGCTGGGAGGCCAACTGGCCGATCCCGAATCGGCCCGCACCGCAGTGCCCACACCTGCGTACGCCAAGAACCACCACCGCTCCATCAAGCCGGAGCTTCTGGTGACCGTGGGCATCTGCACCCACCTGGGTTGCTCGCCCGGTGATCGGCTCACACCCGGCCCCCAGCCCTCGCTGCCCGACGACTGGCAAGGCGGCTTCCTGTGTGCTTGCCATGGTTCCACCTTCGATCTGGCGGGCCGCGTTTTCAAGAACAAGCCCGCCCCCGACAACCTCGAAGTGCCGCCGCACCACTACATCTCCGACACCAGGCTGTTGGTCGGCGAAGACAAGCAGGCCTGAGCCACAGCGTTCCCAGCGATATAGACAACGCCACACAGAGGCAACCCATGGCTGAATTCAAAGAAGTTTCCCCCACTGCGCCGATCGGTGTGAAAGCGCTGAACTGGGTCGACAACCGGTTCCCGCTCTCCAAGCTCTACAACGAGCATCTGGCCGAGTACTACGCACCCAAGAACTTCAACTTCTGGTATTTCTTCGGCTCGCTGGCACTGCTGGTGCTCGTGATCCAGATCGTCACCGGCATCTTCCTGGTGATGCATTACAAGCCCGACGCCGCGCTGGCGTTTGCCTCGGTCGAGTACATCATGCGGGATGTGCCCTGGGGTTGGCTGATCCGCTACATGCACTCCACCGGCGCCTCGGCGTTCTTCGTGGTGGTCTACATGCACATGTTCCGTGGCCTGATCTACGGCAGCTACCGCAAGCCGCGTGAGCTTGTATGGGTGTTCGGTTGCGCCATCTTCCTGTGCCTGATGGCCGAGGCCTTCATGGGCTACCTGCTGCCTTGGGGCCAGATGTCCTACTGGGGCGCGCAGGTCATCGTGAACCTGTTTGCTGCCATTCCGTTCGTGGGCCCCGACCTGGCGCTGCTGATCCGCGGTGATTTTGTGGTCGGTGACGCCACGCTGAACCGTTTCTTCAGCTTCCACGTGATTGCCGTGCCATTGGTCCTGCTGGGCTTGGTGGTCGCGCACATCATCGCCCTGCACGAGGTGGGCTCCAACAACCCGGATGGTGTGGAGATCAAGGCGAAAAAGGATGCCAAGGGCATCCCGCTGGACGGCATTCCATTCCATCCCTACTACACCGTGCACGACGTGCTCGGCGTGTCCGTGTTCCTCATGATCTTCTCGGCGATCATCTTCTTCGCACCGGAGTTCGGCGGCTACTTCCTTGAGTACAACAACTTCATTCCGGCCGATCCGCTGGTCACACCCCTGCACATAGCACCGGTGTGGTACTTCACGCCCTTCTATTCGATGTTGCGCGCCATCACCAGCGAGATGATGTACGCACTGATCGCCTGCGTGTTGCTCGGTGCCGTGCTGGGTGTCGTCAAAACTAAGCTCGCGTCGATCTTCAAAGCAGCCGTGGTGGGTGGCGCTGTTGTGCTGGTGGCTCTCATGCTGGCCATCGATGCCAAGTTCTGGGGTGTGGTGGCCATGGGTGGCGCCGTCATCATCCTGTTCTTCCTGCCCTGGCTGGACCACAGCCCGGTCAAGTCGATCCGTTACCGCCCGACCTGGAACAAATACCTCTACGGCGTCTTTGTCATCAACTTCTTTGTCCTGGGTTACCTGGGTGTGTTGCCACCATCGCCCATCGGCGAGCGCGTGTCGCAAGTTGGCACCTTGTTCTACTTCGGCTTCTTCCTGCTGATGCCCTGGTGGAGCCGGCTGGGCGAATTCAAGCCCGTGCCCGACCGCGTCACCTTCCAGCCCCACTGAACCCCGAAGAGCCAATTCAGAGAGTCAAGCAAATGAAAAAAATCCTCTTGGGCTTCGCGCTGGCACTGGGTCTGTCCGGCGCCGCCATGGCTGCTGGCGGCAGCATTCCGCTGGACAAGGCGCCCCAGCGCACCAACGACATGGCCGCCCTGCAGAACGGCGCCAAGCTGTTCGTCAACTATTGCCTGAGCTGCCACTCGGCGGCCTACATGCGCTACAACCGCCTGCGCGACATTGGTCTGAACGACAAGCAGATCGCCGAGAACCTGACGTTTGCCACCGACAAGATCGGTGACACGATGAAGGCCTCCATGGATCCGAAGCAGGCCAAGCAGTGGTTCGGTGTGAACCCGCCCGACCTCACGCTGATTGCACGCTCGCGTTCGAGCGGTGCCGGCACGGGCGCCGACTATGTCTACACCATGCTGCGCACTTATTACCGCGACGACACCAAGCCCACGGGTTGGAACAACCTCGCTTTTCCCAACATCGGCATGCCCAACCCCCTGTGGGAGTTGCAGGGTGAACAGCGTCCCGTGTATGAAAAGGTGATGAGCCACGGCCATGAGGTCGATCGGGTCAAGGGCTGGGAGACGGTGAAGCCCGGTACGCTCAGCGCCGCCAAGTACGACGACAACGTGGGTGATCTGGTCGCCTACCTGCAGTGGATGTCCGAGCCTGCCCAGAACAGCCGGGTCCGTGTCGGCGTGTGGGTGATGTTGTTTCTCGCAGCCTTCACCATCGTGGCCTGGCGCCTGAATGCCGCCTTCTGGAAAGACATCAAATAATTCCATCCGGCAGGGCTGACGGCACGAGCCGCCAGCCTGTCTGTTCCGCAGTGGTTTGCAGTGCCCGTATGGCATGTTTGCAAACCACTGTTTTTTGCTTTAAGGAGACTCCCCCATGATGGTCTTGTACTCGGGCACCACCTGCCCGTATTCCCACCGCTGCCGCTTCGTGTTGTTCGAAAAAGGCATGGACTTCGAGATCCGGGATGTTGACCTTTACAACAAGCCTGAGGACATCAGCGTGATGAACCCGTACGGCCAGGTGCCCATCCTGGTTGAGCGCGATCTCATCTTGTACGAGTCGAACATCATCAACGAGTACATCGATGAGCGCTTTCCCCATCCGCAGCTGATGCCCGGCGATCCGGTGGACCGTGCCCGTGTTCGTCTGTTTCTGTTGAACTTCGAAAAAGAGCTGTTCACGCACGTGTCCATGCTTGAGTCGCGTGCGACCAAAGGCAACGAGAAGGCGCTTGAAAAGGCCCGTGCCCACATCCGCGACCGCCTTACGCAACTGGCACCCGTGTTCCTGAAGAACAAATTCATGCTGGGCGACAACTTCTCCATGCTCGACGTGGCCATCGCCCCTTTGCTGTGGCGTCTGGACTTCTACGGCATCGAGCTCAGCAAAAACGCCGCTCCCCTGCTCAAGTACGCAGAGCGGATTTTCTCGCGCCCGGCCTATATCGAAGCGCTGACGCCCTCCGAGAAAGTGATGCGCAAGTGAAAGTGCACCCGGTCGCGCGCGACCGGGTCGTTTTCAGTTTCAGCGAGCGTTCATGAGTCCCGTCGATACCGATATCCCGTCCACTCGGCCCTACCTGATCCGTGCTCTGCACGAATGGTGTTCGGACAACGGGTTCTCCCCCTACATTGCTGTGCAGGTGGATGCTTCCGTTCAGGTCCCGATGGAGTTTGTGAAGAACGGCGAGATCGTGCTCAACGTGGGCGTGGACGCCACCAGTTCCCTGCGGTTGGGCAACGATTTCATTGAGTTCAAGGCCCGCTTCGGCGGTGTGGCTCGCGAAATCGTGGTGCCCATCAGCCATGTGATTGCGATCTACGCACGCGAAAATGGTCAGGGCATGGCTTTTCCAGCGCCTGCGCCAGCCACACGGTCTGCACTCAAAGCGGACGCGGCGTCGGATTCACCCGAACCAGCTGTTGACGCCGCGTCGCGCAACCCGCTTCGCTCTGTGACCAACGAGAATGTTCCCGGCGATGGCGACGAACCACCCGAGTCGCCCACCGACGGGCCCGGACGTGCCGCAGGCCGACCGCAACTCAAGCGCGTCAAGTAAACTCGCCACTCTTTCCGAAGCCGCTTTAGCTCAGTTGGTAGAGCACTCGCCTTGTAAGCGATAGGTCGTCTGTTCGAGTCAGACAAGCGGCACCATTTCCAAGCCAGCCACCACTGGCTTGGGCGCCGGGCGCGTTCATCGCGCCGGTATTTGAACTTTGATCCGTATTGCGTTAACCTGCGCACCGCTTTGGGTCAATGCCCGCTGGAAGGCAGGCAACAGTTGTCTCAGCTTGGTGGATGCAGCCGCGCTGCCCACCAGCAAGCACCACTCCTGGTCCTGCAAAGGGCCAGCCACCACCTGCTGACGCATGGCTGCCGGTATCAGATGGCGTATCTGATCCAGGCAGCCTTGGGACTCGCGAATGCGTTCCCGCAGCAAGGCCAGAGACGGCGCGGCGCCCACAGCCTGTTCGAGGCTGAAAAGCGTGCGGGGTCGTTGGTCTGTGGCCATGTGAATTGGACGGATGGGCGCTCGCGGCTCACCGCAAGGAAAGGTTTCAGAGTGCACATCATTATCACGGACGCCTGGTTGGCCAAGAGCCGGGCCGTGCATCTCAACGGCTTCAAACTGGTGGGTGCCGGCATGCTGGCTGCGGTGTTGCTGATGCTGGCGTCGATCGCCACCTACCATTGGTTTTTTCTCGAAGGCGTGCGCCAGGGATGGCCTGGATTTGCTTCCGTTGCCCGGCTGGTACATCAGACCGACGCGGACTCCAAGGACGCCTACATGCGGGCCAACCTGGATGCCATGGCCCGCAAGCTTGGTGAGATGCAGGCTCGCATGATTCAGATCGACTCGCTGGGCGAGCGCGTTGCCGGCCTTGCCGGGCTCAATCCAGCCGAATTCAAGAAGATGCCTGGATCGGGCGGGGCTTTGGTGGCCAGCCGCGACATCAGCATGCAGGAGCTGATGCAGGCGCTGGACACGGTCGAGGTCTCCAGCGGTTCCCGGGTTGACTGGCTCACGGTCGTGGAGTCGCGGCTGTTTGATCAGAAGATCCAGCAGACACTGATACCCACAGAAAAACCGGTGGATGGCGTACAGGTTGGATCGTCATTCGGATTCCGCATCGATCCGATCACTGGCCGGTCGGCCTTGCACACCGGGTTGGACTTCCCGGCGGATGTCGGCACCCCCATCCTGGCGGCGGCCGGTGGTGTGGTGGTTGTGCAGGAGTACCACGCTGCCTACGGCAACATGATCGAGATCGACCATGGCAACGACCTGATCACGCGCTATGCGCACTCGTCCCACACCTTCGTGAAGAAGGGCGACATCGTCAAACGTGGCCAGAAGATCGCCAGTGTGGGCTCCACGGGCCGTTCCACCGGCCCGCATCTGCACTTTGAAGTGTGGGTCGCCGGAGTGCCACAGGATCCGCAGCGTTTCCTGGACGCTGGCGAAAAGCTCGCCGCGGCCAAGCCCGCAGCAGTGGGTCCTCGCAAGCCCTGAACGGGGCCTTGCCTCGGCAGTTAAAATCGCGGTTTTGCTCTTGAAAGCTCCGCGTTTGCCGGCACATCATTGGCGCCGGGCGCATGCCCTCCCAGCTCGAAAGAGCCCTCCTCATTTCTTTTGCCTGCCCGGCGCCTTCAGGGTGTCTGGTGCAGGCCTGCATGTATGGCCACAAACTTCCTCACCAAACTCTTTGGTAGCCGCAACGACCGTTTGCTCAAGACCTACCGCAAGACGGTGGAACGCATCAATGGTCTGGAGGCGCAGTTTGAAAAGCTCAGCGACGACGAGCTCCGTGGCAAGACCGAATCCTTCAAGCAGCGCGTAGCGCAAGGCGAGAGCCTGGACGCCGTGCTGCCGGAAGCCTTTGCCGTGGTCCGCGAGGGCAGCAAGCGCATCATGAAGATGCGTCACTTCGACGTGCAGCTGGTGGGCGGGCTTGCTTTGCACCACGGCAAGGTGGCCGAGATGCGCACGGGCGAGGGCAAGACCTTGACCGCCACGCTGCCGGTGTACCTGAACGCACTCACCGGCAAGGGCGTGCACGTGGTGACGGTCAACGACTACCTGGCCAGTCGCGACGCGCAGTGGATGGGGCGCCTGTACAACTTCCTCGGTCTGACGGTCGGCATCAACCTGCCCCAGGCACCGCGCGACGAAAAGCAGGCCGCTTACCGCTCCGACATCACCTACGGCACCAACAACGAGTACGGCTTCGACTACCTGCGCGACAACATGGTGTACGAGGTGGGCGACCGTGTGCAGCGGGGTCTGAACTTCGCCATCGTCGACGAGGTGGACTCGATCCTGATCGACGAGGCCCGCACGCCTTTGATCATCAGCGGTCAGGCCGAAGACCAGACCCAGACCTACATGGCCATCAAGCAGCTGGTGCCCCACCTGGTCCGTCAGGAAGGCGAAGCCGATGTGCGCACCGGCGAAGGCGTGATCAAGCCGGGCGACTTCACGGTGGACGAGAAGGCGCACGCGATCCACATGACCGAACAAGGGCACGAGCATGCCGAGCAACTGCTCAGCCAGGCCGGCCTTTTGCCCGAAGGCGCGTCGCTGTACGACCCGGCCAACATTGCCCTGCTGCACAACCTCGTGACCTCGCTGAAGGCGCACCACCTGTACCACCGCGATCAGCACTACGTGAACCAGGGTGGCGAGATCGTGATCGTTGACGAGTTCACCGGCCGGCTCATGACCGGTCGCCGCTGGAGCGATGGCCTGCACCAGGCGGTGGAGGCCAAGGAGGGCGTGGCGATCCAGCCAGAGAACCAGACGCTGGCGTCCATCACCTTCCAGAACTACTTCCGTCTTTACGGCAAGCTCTCGGGCATGACGGGCACGGCGGACACGGAGGCCTACGAGTTCCAGGAGATCTACGGCCTGGAGACCGTCGTCATCCCGCCGAACCGGTTGAGCAAGCGGAACGACCAACTGGACCGCGTCTACAAAACCACCCAGGAAAAATACGTGGCTGCCATTCAGGACATCCGCGAATGCCACGAGCGTGGCCAGCCGGTGCTGGTGGGCACGTCGTCGATCGAGAACTCGGAAATCATTGCCGAGCTGCTGGTGAAGGAAGGCTTGCCGCACGAGGTGCTCAACGCAAAGCAGCATGCGCGGGAAGCCGACATCATCATCCAGGCGGGTCGCCCGGGCGGCATCACCATCGCGACCAACATGGCCGGTCGTGGCACCGACATCGTGCTCGGCGGCAACCTGGAGAAGATGGTCGACGCGGTGCAGAACGACGACACGCTGGACGACGCCACCAAGGCCTCGCGCATTGAATCGCTGCGCCAGCATTGGCAGGCCGATCACGACAAGGTCAAGTCGCTGGGTGGTCTGCGCATCATCGCCACCGAGCGCCATGAATCGCGCCGCATCGACAACCAGTTGCGCGGTCGTTCCGGCCGCCAGGGCGACCCGGGTTCCTCGCGCTTCTACCTGAGCCTGGACGATTCGTTGATGCGCATTTTTGCGGGCGACCGCGTGCGCGCGATCATGGACCGTCTGAAGATGCCCGAAGGCGAGGCCATCGAGGCCGGCATCGTCACACGCAGCATCGAGAGCGCGCAGCGCAAGGTCGAGGCCCGCAACTTCGATATCCGCAAACAGCTGCTCGAATACGACGACGTGTCCAACGACCAGCGCAAGGTGATCTACCAGCAGCGCAACGACATCCTGGACGCGGAGTCGCTGCGGGCACAGATCGATTCCCTGCGCGACGGTTGCATTGCCGATCTGGTGCACCAGTACGTGCCTGAAGGCAGCGTCGAAGAACAGTGGGACTTGCCCACACTGGAGCGTGTGTTGCGCGAAGAGTGGGCGGTCGATGTGCCCGTGACCAGCTGGGTGTCCGACGCCGAATCGATCGATTCCGAAGAGGTCGCCGGGCGTGTGGTGGCAGCTGCCAAGGTGGCGTTTGAGGGCAAAGTTCAGATCGTGGGCGAAGAGAACTTCACCCAGTTCGAACGGGTCGTGCTGCTGCAGACTATCGACAGCCAGTGGCGCGAGCACCTGTCTGCACTGGACTACCTGCGCCAGGGCATTCACCTGCGTGGTTATGCGCAGAAGCAGCCCAAGCAAGAGTACAAGCGCGAGGCCTTCGTGCTGTTCGGCCAGTTGCTCGACACGGTGAAGAACGATGTGACGCGTGTCCTGATGAACGTGCGCGTGCAGTCGGCCGAGCAGATGGCCCAGGCCGCCGAACAGCTGGAAGAGCGCGCAGAGCAGATCGCCAACGTGACCTATACCGCTCCCACCGAAACAGGTGATGTGCAAACCGTGGGCGGGGCCAGCGCTGTGTCGCGCCCTGTCGGCGACATGCCGCGCGTGGGGCGCAACGAACCCTGCCCGTGCGGCAGCGGTAAAAAATACAAGCAGTGCCACGGCAAGCTGGACTGATTCAGCGGGGCTTTGGGCCCCGCGCGTTTTGCCGACTGGCTTCACCCTGAATTCACGGAGTTCTCATGCCCGTTCAACTCGACACGCCTTCGGCCTCGGACCTGCTTCCCATCGCGGGCGTGCGCATCGGTGTGGCGCAGGCGGGCATTCGCAAAGCCAACCGCAAGGACCTCACGGTTTTTTTGCTCGATGAAGGCTGTGCGGTTGGCGCGGTGTTCACACAGAACCGGTACGCCGCCGCCCCGGTGCAGGTGTGCCGGGAGCACCTGGCGGCTGGGCAGGGCGTGCGTGCGCTGGTGATCAACACCGGCAACGCCAACGCCGGCACGGGTGAGCCCGGCCTGGTCAATGCGCGCCAGACCTGCACGGCGCTGGCGCGCTCGCTGGGTCTGCGCCACGAACAGGTGTTGCCGTTCTCCACCGGCGTGATCATGGAGCCCTTGCCGCTTGATCGTCTGCTGGCAGGATTGCCCGCTGCATTGACCGACGCAGCGCTGCCCCAGACCGACAGCGGCGCCCAGTGGCTATCTGCCGCACAGGGCATCATGACCACCGACACCCTGCCCAAGGCCTTCAGCCAGCGCATGATGATCGATGGTCACCCAGTGAGTGCCACAGGCATCGCCAAGGGCGCTGGCATGATCCGCCCCAACATGGCGACCATGCTGGGCTTTCTCGCCACCGACGCCGCCGTGGCTCCCGCCCTCATGAACGACCTGGCCCGTCGCCTGGCCGACGCGTCGTTCAACCGCGTCACCGTGGACGGCGACACCAGCACCAACGATTCCTTTGTGCTGGTGGCCACAGGCCAGGCCGGCAACACGCCGGTCACCGATCTGGACAGCCCGGCGGGCATCGCCCTGCTGGAGGGTTTGACCCAGGTCGCGAGGTATCTGGCGCACGCCATCGTGCGAGATGGTGAAGGCGCCACCAAATTCATCACCGTTCAAGTTGAGGGTGGCCGCACCCAGGCCGAGTGCCTGCTGGCGGCTTACGCCGTGGCGCATTCGCCCTTGGTCAAAACTGCCTTCTTCGCCAGCGACCCCAACCTCGGCCGCATCCTGGCTGCTGTGGGCTACGCCGGCATCCACGACCTGGACGTGAGCGGTATCGACCTGCACCTGGGCGATGTGCACGTAGTCACGCAAGGTGGCCGCCATGCCGACTACCGCGAAGAAGATGGTCAACGCGTGATGAAGCAGGCCGAGATCCTGGTGCGCATCGGCCTGGGCCGCGGCAGTGCCACCGAGACAGTGTGGACCTGCGATTTCAGCCACGACTACGTGACCATCAACGCAGACTACCGGTCTTGAATCCCGCGCCATGAACGAACATTTCGAGCGCCTGCTGGAACGGGCCGAGCAGTTGATGGCCCGCATCGAATCCGTGTTGCCGCAGCCCATGCAGGCACCCGACTGGGCCACTGCGGTGGCCTGGCGTTACCGCAAACGCAGCAGCGGGCACGGCGCATTGGAGCCGGTGCGCCACGTGGGGGCCATGCGCCTGAGCGATCTGCAGGAAATCGACGGTCAGAAAGAGAAGATCCAGCGCAACACCTTGCAGTTCGTGCAGGGCCTTCCCGCCAACAACGTGTTGCTCACGGGCGCGCGCGGCACGGGCAAGTCGTCGCTGATCCGGGCCTGCCTCAATGAATACTCGCCGCAAGGTCTTCGTCTGATCGAGGTCGACAAGGCCGATCTGGTGGACCTGCCCGACATCGTCGATGTCGTGGCTGATCGCCCCGAGCGATTCATCGTCTTCTGCGACGACCTCAGCTTCGAAGACGGCGAGCCGGGCTACAAGGCGCTCAAATCCATCCTCGACGGATCGGTGTCGGCCGCCAGTCCCAACGTGCTGATCTACGCCACCAGCAACCGGCGCCACCTGCTGCCCGAGTACATGAAGGAAAACCTCACCTACACCCACACCGCCGATGGTGAGGTGCATCCCGGTGAGGTGGTGGAAGAAAAGATCTCGCTCTCCGAGCGTTTTGGTTTGTGGGTGAGCTTTTATCCATTCAGCCAGGACGAATACCTCACGATCGTGGCGCAATGGCTGTCCTCGTTCGGCGTGCCGCAAGCCGATATTGAAACAGCGCGGCCCCAGGCGCTGGTCTGGGCGCTGGAGCGAGGTTCGCGCAGCGGCCGCGTGGCCTACCAGTTCGCCCGCGACTACGCCGGCACGCACGCATCCCGGGCATGAGCGGCCGGGTCCTTGTCGTGGACGCGGATCCCGGCGCCGCGAGACCCATCGATCGACCTGTGGTCGATGTGGCGGTGGGCGTGCTGATCGCGCCCGATGGCCGTTTTTTGCTCACGTCGCGTCCGGTGGGCAAGGTGTACGCAGGCTACTGGGAATTCCCGGGCGGCAAACTGGAAACGGGTGAATCGGTGGGGCAGGCCCTGCGCCGTGAGCTGCAGGAAGAAATCGGTGTGACCATCGGCGCGGCGCAGGTCTGGCGTGACAGCATGGTGGACTATCCCCATGCGCTCGTGCGCCTGCATTTCTGCAAGGTGTTTGAATGGACGGGCGAACTGCAGATGCGGGAAGGCCAGCAATTCAGCTGGGAAGCCTTGCCCGTGCGCTGTGAACCGGTTTTGCCGGGCACCGTGCCGGTGCTGGAGTGGCTGGTGCAAGAGGCCGGCTCGGCTTCCCGCTGAGACGCGCTCAAGCCTTCAAGACGTTCCGAAGTCCGGATCGTTCTGGCTGTCCTGCTCGGGCAGTTTGAAGCTTTCGGTGGCCCAGGCGCCGAAGTCCATGTTCTTGCAACGCTCACAACAGAATGGGCGGAAGGCATTGCTCGGCGCGTAGATGCTCGGGCCGCCACAGCCCGGGCAACGTACCGTTTTCAGCGGGCTGGTGTTGGCGTTCGAAGACATGGCCAGTTCCGGAAAAAACTCAGGCGCAGAGCGTCAGCTCGAACGCTGTGTCGTCTTGCGCCGAGTGCAGGCGATCGTCATCACCCTGGCGCATCAAGCGCACCGACAGCATCAGGCGGTTGCCGCTGATCTCAGGAATCAGGCCTGTGCTGGGGTCCATGCGCAGTCGCAGCAGCTGGAAGGTGCGGCCCTGCGGCAGGGTCTGCTGGAACTGCCCGCCGGGCGCCACGACCTTCTGCGGAGAGCCTGAATCGCGCAGCATCTTCAGCAACAAAACGATGGATTCGGCCAGCGGCGCCAGCGGCACCGACCAGCGTTGCAGGTCGGCTTGTCGCTCCTCGGCGCTGTGGTGCTGCCAGCTGTAGTAAGCCGGCAGGTCGAATTCGCAGGTGCCTGCTGGAATGCCGATGCGGCTGCGGATGCTCATCAGCCAGTCGTTTTCAGTCAGCGACTGGCCGGTCTTTCCCGCCAGCCCGCTGAGCTGCGAGAAGCAATCTTCCAGTTGACCGATGGCATCGTTGAGCGCCTGCTCCGAGATCATCGGATTGCCGCGGTAAGCGATGAGCTGCTGTTTGTGCCGTTCGATGTCTTTGAGCACATCGGATTTCATGTCCGCGCGGGACGCCACTTCGATGATCTCGAAGATGGTCTGAATCGCGAAGTGGTGGTCCAGCGGATGCTGGCGCGGCACCAGTTCGACCATGCGACGGAACAGCTGTTCAAGTCGCAGGTAGGTGCGGATGCGTTCGTTGAAAGGGTATTCGTACAGGATCACAGCGGCTTGGGTG
>QBMB01000037.1:0-29826 GCA_003241965.1 Burkholderiales bacterium
GCTCTCGGTCAACCTCAACAAGGTGGCCCTGGTGCGCAACACCCGCCACCTCGGCATTCCATCGGTCACGCGGGCGGCCACACTGTGCCTGCAGGCCGGCGCGCGCGGCATCACCGTGCATCCACGGCCCGACGAGCGCCACATCCGCGCGCACGATGTGCATGATCTGGCCGAACTGCTCAAGGCCTGGCCAGGCCGTGAATACAACATTGAAGGCAACCCGTTCCACAACCTCATGGGCTTCGTGCGCGAAGTGCGACCCCACCAGGTCACGTTTGTGCCCGACAGCGAAGGTCAGTTCACCAGCGACCATGGCTGGAGCTTTCCCGCCGACGCGGCAGCGCTGCGCCCGCTCATCGACGAGTGCCGAGCGCTGGGGGTGCGCGTGAGCCTGTTCATGGACGCCGACGCCCATCAGATGGCCGGCGCCCACGCGGTGGGCGCGGATCGCGTGGAGCTCTACACCGAGCCGTATGCCGCTGCGTGGCACACGCCGCAACGGGCTGAACAGCTGGAGCGTTTTCGCGCCGCTGCGCAGGCCGCCCTGGATGCCGGGCTGGGCGTGAACGCCGGCCACGATCTGAACCGCGAGAACCTCACCGCTTTCCTGCGCACCGTGCCCGGCGTGAGTGAAGTCTCGATCGGCCACGCGCTGATGGCCGACGCGCTGGAACTGGGCTACACCGCCACCATCGCTGAGTACAACCGCTGCATCGCCGAGGCCGGATGATCTTTGGCATCGGCACCGACATCTGCGACATCCGGCGCATCCAGGCGACGTACGAGCGCCAGGGTGAGCGCTTTGTGCGCAAGGTGTTGAGCGACGCCGAGTTCGCTGTATGGGAAAAGCGGAGTGCGCGCTGGCCACAGCGCGGCATGCGCTATCTGGCCACGCGCTTCTCAGCCAAGGAGGCGTTCTCCAAGGCCATCGGTCTGGGCATGCGCATGCCCATGACCTGGCGACGCTGCGAGATCACCAACCTGCCCAGCGGCCAGCCTGTCATCGTGCTGCACGGTGAGCTGAAGACGTGGTTCGAAGCCCAGGGCCTGCGCGCGCATGTGACGGTGACCGATGAAACCGACTACGCGGCCAGCTTCGTGGTTGTTGAAAGGGATGACCCCCACGCTCCACCGCTGCGCGGGTCGCTGCCCCCCGAGGGGGCTGATTCGCCTTGGGGCGGCCCGGCGGCGAATCTTCAACCTTCTCCTCCAACATGAACCCACAAGCCCCTCTCATCATTGATGTCGCTGGTCTCTCCCTGACCACCACCGACCGCCAGCGCCTGGCCCACCCCTTGGTGGGTGGTGTGATCCTGTTTGGTCGCAACTGGCACGACCGGCTGCAACTCACGCAACTGTGCCGACAGATCAAGGCCGTGCGGCCCGACCTGCTGATCGCGGTGGATCACGAAGGTGGGCGGGTGCAGCGCTTTCGCACCGATGGCTTCACCCACCTGCCGCCCATGGCCAACCTGGGCACCATGGCCATGCGCCCGGCCCAAGCGGGAGAGCCCGAAGGCACCCCCACCTTGCAGGCTTGCAACGCAGCCACCGCCACCGGCTACGTGCTGGGCGCCGAGCTGCGTGCTTGCGGTGTTGACCTGAGCTTCACGCCGGTGCTGGACCTCGACTTCGGCGAGAGCTCGGTGATCGGCGACCGTTCTTTCGGCCGCGATCCGCGCACCGTCACGCTGCTGGCGCAGGCGCTGATGCATGGCCTGCTGCAAAGCGGCATGGGCAACTGCGGCAAACATTTCCCGGGCCATGGCTTCGTCAAGGCCGACTCGCACCTGGCCATTCCGGTGGACCGGCGCAGCCTGAAGGCCATCCTGGCGGAAGACGCAGCGCCCTACGGCTGGCTCTCGGCCAGCCTGCAGGCGGTGATGCCGGCGCACGTGATCTATCCCAAGGTGGATCCGCGTCCAGCGGGCTTTTCTTCGCGCTGGCTGCAACACGTGTTGCGCCACCGCCTGGGCTTCACCGGTGCCATCTTCAGCGACGACCTCAGCATGGCCGCAGCGCGTCAGATCGATGGCCAGGCGGTGAGCTTCTCCACCGCCGCGCTGGCGGCCTTGCAGGCGGGCTGCGACATGGTCTTGCTGTGCAACCAGTCGGTGCAAGACGGTGGCGCGCCGATCGACGAAGCCATCAATGATTTGTCGAAGGCCTGCCTGCAAGGCGACTGGGCGCCCAGCCCCGCCAGCGAAGAGCGGCGCCTGGCCTTGTTGCCGCGGGCCGCGGCGCTCGACTGGGATGCGTTGATGGTGAGTGAGCGCTACATGCAGGCGCTCTCGTTGCTGCCCGATTGAGGCCGCGCTGACGGGTCAGTTCTCCAGACCCAGCTTGTCCAGCAGGTCCGACACCAGCTCCAGGCGCAGCAGCGGGTTGTCCAGCGCCATCAGACGCTGTTTGAGTTCGGCCGGTGCGGGCAGCAACTCGGCCCAGCGGTTGGCCACCCAGCCGCTGTCGTCCCACTGGTAGGGTGGTTGCAGCGGCAACTGGTCCAGGCTCTCGGGGTCGCGCTCCTGCAGGTTCTGCAGCAGGCGCTTGAGCGCATCGCGGGTGTTCGCCAGATCGGGCGGCACGGCCACCACGGACTCTTGCTCGTCCAGTGTGACGTCGGCCACCCACAGACCATGCGGCAGCTGGCTGCGGCGTGTGATTTGGAAGCGCTGCAAGCCGCGGCACTTGATCACCATCAGCCCCGGTTGCGGGCGCTCAAGGCTCTCGATGTGCGCCAGCGTGCCCACGGCGTGAAACACTTCCTTGGCAAAGCTGTCGCCGGTGGGGGGCGCCGCCGGGTTGACGCGGCGCACCTCGCTGCCTTCGCTCAGGCACACCACGCCAAAGGGCGCACCCGCCTTGTGGCAGCGGCCGATCATGTCGAGGTAGCGCACCTCGAAAATGCGAAGCGGCAACCATCCGCCAGGAAACAGGACGGACTGCAGGGGAAACAAGGGAAGCTGAGACAGTGTGAGTGCCTCGGCCGCTGGCGTGGAACTCAATCGTTGACCACCGCGTCGGCGCTCTGGCGCTGCAGCATCGCCAAGGTGCTGGCGATGGTGGCGCGCAGTTCGCGCCGGTCCGAGATGAAATCGACCGCGCCCTTGGTCAGCAGGAACTCGGCGCGCTGGAACCCCTCGGGCAACTTCACCCGCACGGTGCTCTCGATCACGCGCGGGCCGGCAAAACCGATCAGCGCTTTGGGCTCGGCAATCACCACGTCGCCGAGGAATGCGAAGCCTGCGCTCACGCCGCCCATGGTCGGGTCGGTGAGCACGCTGATGTAGGGCAGGCCCTTCTTGGCCAGGCGGGTCAGCGACGCGTTGGTCTTGGCCATCTGCATGAGGGAGAGCAGACCCTCCTGCATGCGTGCGCCGCCGGTGGCGGTGAAGCACACGAACGGCACTTTCTGGGCAATGGCTTCTTCAACGCCACGCACGAATCGCTCACCGACCACCGAACCCATGGAGCCGCCCATGAAGTCGAACTCGAAACACGCCACCACCAGGCTGATGCCGTGCACCGCGCCGCCCATGACGATCAGCGCGTCGGTTTCACCGGTGGTCTCCAGCGCATCCTTCAGGCGCTCGGGGTACTTGCGGCTGTCCTTGAATTTCAAGGCGTCGACCGGCAGCACTTCCTGCGCGAGTTCGTAGCGACCTTCAGCGTCCAGAAACGCGTTGAGCCGCGCGCGCGCGCCCATGCGGTGGTGGTGGCTGCAGTGCGGGCACACGTTCTGGTTCTTCTCCAGATCGTTCTTGTAGAGCACGGCCTCGCAGCTCGGGCACTTGATCCACAGGCCCTCGGGCACGCTGCGGCGCTCGGTTGGGTTGGTGGGCGTGATCTTGGGGGGCAGCAGTTTTTCGAGCCAGGACATGTTTTTCTCCGTGCGGATGCGCCCCGAGGACGCTATCTGGAATTATGCGTCGAGCGCCTTGCGGATCGTGCGAATGAAGTTCGAGGCCACAGCCACGACTTTTTCATGGGGTTCGTTGTCGATCAGCTGGATGATCTTGCTGCCGATCACCACAGCGTCGGCTGCGCGGCTGACGGTGCGCGCGGTTTCCGCGTCGCGGATGCCGAAGCCCACGCCCACGGGCACGCTCACATGCGATCGGATGCGCGGCAGCATGGCCTCGACCTGGCCCACATCGAGCGTGCCGGCACCGGTCACGCCCTTGAGCGACACGTAGTACACGTAACCGCTGGCCACGCGCGCCACCTGCGCCATGCGCTCGTCGGTGGAGGTGGGGGCCAGCAGGAAGATGAGGTCCATGCCGTGTTCGCGCAACGAGGTGGCGAATTCCTCGCACTCTTCGGGCGGGTAGTCGACGATCAGCACGCCGTCCACACCCGCGGCCGAGGCGTCGCGCACGAAGGCGCCGGCACCGTGTTTCTGGTCGTAGCGCTCCACCGGGTTGGCGTAGCCCATGAGCACCACGGGCGTGGTGTTGTTGCGCTCGCGAAAGCTGCGCACCATGGCAATGACTTGCATGAGGCCAATGCCGGCGGCCAGCGCGCGGTCTCCGGCCTTCTGGATCACCGGGCCGTCGGCCGAGGGGTCGGAGAAGGGCACGCCGAGCTCTATCACGTCGGCACCCGCTTCGGCCATGCCGTGCATGAGGTCGGGTGTGATGTCGGCGTAGGGGAAACCGGCGGTGACGAAAGGAATCAGGGCCTTGCGGTCCTGTTTCTTCAGCGCGGCAAAGGTGGCTTCGATGCGGCTCATTTCTTCATCTCGATGGTGGCCACGCCGCCTTTGACCGACTGCCCGCGGCAGCTCGGTCGGCAATAGAAGTCGGCATTGGACAGGTCGGCCACGGTGCCGATGTCCTTGTCGCCCCGTCCGGAGAGGTTGACCAGGATCGATTGATCGGCTCTCATGGTCTTGGCCAGCTTCATGGCGTAGGCCACTGCATGGCTCGACTCCAGCGCGGGGATGATGCCTTCGGTGCGGCACAGGTAGTGGAAGGACTCCAGCGCCTCGGCGTCGGTGATGCCCACGTACTCGGCGCGGCCGATGTCTTTCAGGAACGCGTGTTCGGGTCCGACACCGGGGTAGTCCAGCCCAGCGCTCACGCTGTGGGTTTCGGTGACCTGGCCGTTGTCGTCCTGCAGCACGTAGGTGCGGTTGCCATGCAGCACGCCCGGGCTGCCCTTTTGCAACGAGGCCGAGTGTTTGCCACTCTCCAGGCCTTCGCCGGCCGCCTCCACGCCGATCAGGCGCGTCTGCTCGTGGCCGATGTACGGGTAAAAAATGCCCATGGCGTTGCTGCCGCCACCCACGCAGGCAATCACCGCGTCGGGTTGTTCGTTCTTGCAGCCTGCGGCCAGCAGCATCTCGGGCATCTGCACCAGGCACTCTTCGCCGATCACGCTCTGGAAGTCGCGCACCATCATCGGGTAGGGGTGCGGGCCGGCCACAGTGCCGATGATGTAGAAGGTGTTGTCCACGTTGGCGACCCAGTCGCGCATGGCTTCGTTGAGCGCGTCTTTGAGCGTGCGGCTGCCGGAATCGACCGGCACCACCGTGGCACCCAGCAGCTTCATGCGGTAGACGTTGGGGCTCTGGCGCTTCACGTCTTCGCTGCCCATGTACACCACACATTCCAGGCCATAGCGTGCGCAGATGGTGGCTGTGGCCACACCGTGTTGGCCGGCGCCGGTCTCGGCAATGATGCGCGGCTTGCCCATGCGTTTGGCCAGCATGGCCTGGCCGATGGTGTTGTTGATCTTGTGCGCGCCGGTGTGGTTGAGGTCCTCACGCTTGAGGAAGATCTGCGCACCGCCGGTCTCGCGGCTCATGCGCGCTGCGTGGTAGACCGGACTGGGGCGACCCACGAAATGGGCGAGTTCGCTGTTGAACTCGGCGAGAAACGCCGGGTCGTGCTGGTACTTCGCGTACGCGGCCTTGAGCTCGTTGATCGCGTGCGTGAGTGTTTCGCTCACGAAGCTGCCGCCGTAGATGCCGAAGTGGCCACGGGCGTCGGGTTGCTGGTAGGGCTGCATGGGGTGATCTCGTCTCGGTTGCCCACCCCGACGTTCAGAGGGTCAGGGAAGGCGGGAAAGGTGGTCGTCGGCTGCGCGCACGGCAGCGACGAAAGCGTTCATGAGGTCCGGACTCTTGATGCCCTTGGACACCTCGACGCCGGAACTCACGTCAACGGCCCAGGGCCGCACGCACGTGATGCCATCGATCACGTTTGCAGGCGTGAGTCCACCAGACAAAACGAGGCGAGAGCTGGCGTTTAGAAGCGGATGTGACCAAGGGAATGCCGTCCAGTCGAAGGATTGACCCCCACCGCCGTAGCCTTCGACATGTGCGTCGAGCAGGATGGCTTGGGCAGCTGAGTGGTCGGACGCATATTCTAGGAGATCGAAGCCATGCCCGACAGCACCTGTGGGTATGCGCGCCGCGCGCATGAAAGGGCGCCCAGCGGCCAGACAGTCGGCGGGGGACTCGTCGCCGTGAAACTGGAGCAGGGCATTCGGAACCGCCTTGCAACTGCGCTCGATGTGCTCGGCGCTGGCGTTGACGAACAGCAGCACCGGCGTCACGAAGGCAGGCAGGCGGCGCGCCAGTTCGCCGGCGCGCTCGGGGGTGACGTTGCGCAGGCTCTTGTCGTACAGCACGAAGCCCACGGCGTCGGCGCCGGCGCGGGCGGCCGCGTCCACATCGGCCTCGCGCGTGAGGCCGCAGATCTTGATGCGGGTGCGGTGGGGAAGGGAGGGCAAAGACATCAGGGCAACCAGTCGAAGGCGGGCGTTCGCTCTGGCAAACCCCAGACCGGATCGTAGACCGGTCCAAGGAAGTACAGGCCATCAGGGGAAAAGGTGGGAGCGGCCACGTTTCGGCTGCGGGCCAGCAGCACCTCGGTCATCCACTCAGGGGGCTGGCTGCCGGTGCCAATCGTGATCAGGCAACCCATGATGTTGCGGATCATGTGGTGCAGGAAGGCCGAGGCCTCGAACTCGAAGCGCCAATAGGCGCCGCGGCGAGTGACCTCGGCGCGCATCAGGTGTTTGACCGGTGAATGTGCCTGGCACTGAGCGGCGCGGAACGACGTGAAGTCGTGTTCGCCCACCAGCATCTGCGCGGCTTGCACCATGGGCTCCAGCGCCAGCGGCCGGAACACCCAGCCCACCTGGCCAGCGTCCACGCTCGGGCGCACGGGTGACTCCAGCAGAACGTAAGCGTAGCGGCGCGAGCGTGCACTGCCGCGCGCGTGAAAGCTGCTGTCAACGCGACGCGCCCACTGGATCGAGATGTCGGGAGGCAAAAAACGGTTGGTGCCGCGCACCCAGGCGTTTTCGTCGCGATCCAGCGAGGTGTCGAAGTGCACCACCTGCATGAGGCCGTGCACGCCCGAGTCGGTACGACCCGCGCACAACGTCTTGATGGGGTCCACCGCGCCGAAACGGGTGAGAGCCCGCTCCAGCTTGTCCTGCACGGTGCGCCCTCCGAGCTGGCTCTGCCAGCCTTCGTAGGCACGGCCGTTGTAGCTCACACCCAGGGCGATGCGAGTCACGTCAGGCACGGGAAACTACACGGGGTGTTGTCGCTCGGCAGGCGTGAGCGCCGGTGGGGCGGGTCAAGCCAGATCGGCCAGGAATGTGCCCGCTTTGGTCTTGAGTGAACCCGAGGCCTCGGCAAGCACCTCTTCGGCCAGTGAACGCGCGCCCTCAAAATCACCAATGGCACGGAACTCTTCGGCCAGCGAGAGCTTGGTTTCCAGGGGGTTTTCCTGGCCCGGAACTTCGCTGGACGCGACATCGAACTCTTCAGGTGTGTCCAGATCCAGATTGAGGTTGTTCAGATCGAACGACATCAGCTCTGGAGAAGCCGCTGGCGTCACGGCCTGCACCGCGGGCGCCTGGATGTTGCTGGTTGTCTTGTCCGAGGGGATGTCCATGGGGAGGTCCATGTCCAGTCCGAAGTCCGGCGTTTCTTCGCTCAGGTCAAAGGTCGGCGCGTCCGCGACCACGGCGGGTGCCGCCGGTGGTGCGGCTTGCAGCTGCCCGGGCTCCGACGGGAAGTCCAGGTCGAAGTCCATCGACATGGACGATGGACCGGCAGCCTCGGCGGGCTGGCTGGTCAGTGCATCCGTGAATTGCAGATCGCCCATGTCGGACAACGCAGCTTCCTGGTTCAAGTTGGTTGAAACAGCCATGGTGCGCGGATCAGCGGGTGAATCATCGAGGGAGAAATCCAGGTCCAGATCGAGTTCGCCCATGCCGGAGGGAGGAGCGCCCGAGGTGTCGGCGATCGTGCTGCTGGCAAAGGGCATGGTGTTGGCACCGGCACCTGCGAAATTCTCCACCACACCCGCTTTGGTCGCGGGCTTGCCGCCAGGTTGGTACAGCGGGTTGGACGGATCAAGCTCCTTGCCCAGTTCGCAGGCGCGGTCCCATTCGGAACCTTGGCCCTGTGTCAGGCCGAATGCCTCGGTGGCGACCACTTCGAAGGCCCGGGCATCGCGCCGCTTGGCGTAGATTTCCAGGAGCTTGTTGTGAATGGCCACGCGGGTGGGTGTGCTGCGCATCGCCTCCTTGAGGATTTCCTCGGCCTGCAGGTCACGACCATAGGCGAGGTACACGTCGGCCTCGGCCACGGGATCCACGTCTCCGGCGGCGTCCAGCTGGCTGGGGGAATACACCATGGAAGAACCGGAGGCGGCCGACTCCGCCGTGTCGATCCTTTGCCCGCCGCTGGAGCCGAAGAAGGAGTCGGGTTGCAGGCGGCTCTCGAGGAACGAGCTGTCCACGCTGGAGCCTGCTTTGCGCTGGCGCATGCGGTAGATGCCGAAACCCGCCAAGAGCGCAAGAAGCCCGCCCGCGAGGGGCAACACGAGGGGGTTTTCCCTGAGCTGGTCGATGAACGAAGGCTCGTCGGGCAAAGGCGCCGGGGTGGGCAGCGGCGGCGTGACGGCCGGAGTGACCGACGGCGCAGGAGCGGGCGCTTCGGCAACCGGAGCAGGTGCCGGCGCCGGAGCAGGCTCTGAGGCCGCAGGCGCGGTGACGGCGGGTGCTGGTGTCGGGACTTCCGCCGGCGGTGAGGCTGGTGGCGCAGCAGCAGCCGGTGCTGCAGCGGCAGGTGCCGGCGTTGAAGGAGCCGCTGGAGCCGCTGGAGCTGCTGGAGCAGCAGGTTTTCCGAGCTTGGAGAGTTCGTCGATGTTGCGCGAGAGTTCCGCCACCCGATTGGAGGCCTCTTTGGCCTGGCGATCTTTCGCGATCTGAGCTTCGTTCGCCGCTTGTGCAGCAGTGCCGCCCTTGGACAGCGTGAGCTTGTCGGCCGCAGGCGCTGCCGGCGCTGCGTCTTTCACCTCGGCCTGCACCTGGCCCGTCGCCTTGCGATCAGCGACGCCGACCGCTGCTTCAGGCGCGGCACCCGCCAGGCGCCGGCGGAAATCGTTGAAATCGCGGCTCTGGGCCGTGATGGTCTGGCGCGCTTCGCCGGCGCTCACGGCGCCTGCCTGCTCTGCCGTGGGCAGATCGACCACCGCGCCGGCCTTGATGCGGTTGACGTTGCCGCCGATGAATGCGTTGGGGCTGGACCGAAGCATGGCCACCAGCATCTGGTCCAGCGACACGTTGGCGGGACGGTTGGCCTCGGCGATGCGTCCCGCGGTGTCACCGGCCTGCACCCGAACCTGACCTCCACCGGCGCCGCCGGCAGGCGCTGGCGCAGCAGTGCGCTCGGACGGAGCGGGTGCTGGCGTTGCCGGGCGGCTGGCCGATGGTGCAGGGGCTGGTGCCGGGGCCGCCTGGACCGCAGGTGGCAGCGGCGCGCTGGGCAACACCGGTTGTGCACGGGCGGCCGCAGGCGGTGCGCTCACACCGGGCGCCACAGGGGACGGCCTGGGGGCGGCACGCAGGTTGGGGGGGTCAAACAGGAGCGTGTAGTCGCGAACGATGCGCCCAGACGACCAGTTGGCTTCAACGATCAGATCCACGAAGGGCTCGTTCACCGGACGAGGGCTCGTCAGCCGCAGGAACGAGCGGCCATCAGCACGTTTTTGAAGGGAAATCTGCAGGCCCGTCAAAGCCGGGTTCATTTCCATGCCGGAAGCGCGAAAGGTCTCCGCCGCGGCCAAACCGACACGAAGGCTTGCAGCCTCTTCGGGATTGATGTCCGGAACATCGATTTCCGCCCGCAAGGGCTCCCCGAGCGCCGACTGCACAACAACACGGCCCAGCGCCAGTGCCTGTGCAGCGCCGTGGTGCGTGAGCGTGGCGCACAACAGGGCAGCTGCGGCGATTGCTTGCAAGCCACCAAACCCGGTGATTTGTCGCACCTGGCGCGCCGATTGAATGGGGGTAGGGCGGGGTTTGAATGGCACTTGGACCTCGAAGGAAAAAACCTAATTTTGACCTTAACATCAACAGATTACGGTGACAAGCTGAGAATCCGCTTGAGTTTCCCAGCCCACCGTTTGTCGTGTTTGGCCGTTGAATTTACGTTGCTGACTTGCAACGAATCCATACGGCCATTTCCGTGCCCCGCCACCCTGTGCGCCCCTTTGGATGGGTGTTCAGGCGTCCAGCAGGATTCGCAGCATGCGGCGCAGCGGTTCGGCAGCGCCCCACAGCAACTGGTCGCCGATGGTGAATGCACCCAGGTATTCGGGGCCCATGGCGAGCTTGCGGATGCGGCCGACCGGTATCGTCATGGTGCCGGTCACGGCCACAGGCGTCAGGTCCTGGACGGTGGCTTCGCGGGTGTTGGGCACCACTTTGACCCAGGCGTTGTCGGCCGCGATCATGGCTTCGATATCGGCCACAGGCACATCCTTGCGCAGCTTGAACGTGAGCGCCTGGCTGTGGCAGCGCATGGCGCCCACGCGCACACAGAAACCGTCCACCGGAATGGCCGGCGCGCTGAAGCCTTCACCCATGCCGAGGATCTTGTTGGTCTCGGCCATGCCCTTCCACTCTTCCTTGGACATTCCATTGCCCAGGTCCTTGTCGATCCAGGGGATCAGCGAGCCGCCCAGTGGTACACCGAAGTTGGCGGTCTCGGCGCTGGTCAGTGCGCGTTGTTTGGCGATCACCTTGCGGTCGATCTCCAGGATGGCGCTCTTGGGGTCGTCCAGCAGGGCTTTGACTTCGGCGTTGAGCGTGCCGTACTGCGTGAGCAACTCGCGCATGTGCTGCGCGCCACCGCCCGACGCGGCCTGGTAGGTCTGTGTGCTCATCCACTCGACCAAGCCCGCCTTGTACAGCGCACCCACGCCCATGAGCATGCAGCTCACAGTGCAATTGCCGCCCACCCAGTTTTTGCCGCCGTTGCCCAAGGCGGTCTTGATCACAGGCAGGTTGACCGGGTCCAGGATGATGACCGCGTCTTTTTCCATGCGCAGGGTGGAGGCGGCGTCGATCCAGTGGCCGTTCCAGCCCGCAGCGCGCAGCTTAGGGAACACCTCGCTGGTGTAGTCGCCGCCCTGGGCGGTGATGATGATGTCGCAGCGCTTGAGGGCGGCGATGTCGTGCGCGTCCTGCAGCTTGGTTTCGTTCTTCGCCATCGCCGGGGCCTTGCCACCGGCATTCGATGTGGAGAAGAACAGCGGTTCGATCAGGTCAAAGTCGCCTTCTGCGGCCATGCGGTCCATGAGCACGGAGCCCACCATACCGCGCCAGCCCACCAGCCCAACGAGGGGCTCTTTCTTTCCTTCGACGAGTTTCATGTCAACGCCCTTCAGTTAAAAAACCTGTTTGCCCCGGCTCGTCGTGCCGGGGAGGGGCGTGACGAACCGGAGCTGTATCAGCCCTTGGTGATCGTTTTGGTGATGGCCGCCACGACCGCATCACCCATGTCGCGGGTGCTGACCTTCGTGGTGCCTTCCGACCAGATGTCCGTCGTGCGCAAGCCAGACGCAAGCACGCTGCTGACCGCACGTTCAATGCGGTCGGCGGCGTCGGGCTGGTTGAGTGAGAAACGGAGCATCATGGCGGCGGACAGTATTGTAGCCAGCGGATTGGCGATGCCCTGGCCCGCGATGTCGGGTGCGCTGCCGTGGCTCGGTTCGTACAGACCCTGGTTCTTCGTGTTGAGCGAGGCCGAGGGCAGCATGCCGATGGAGCCAGTGAGCATGGAGGCTTCGTCGGAGAGGATGTCGCCGAACATGTTGCCGGTGACGACCACATCGAACTTCTTGGGCGCGCGAACCAGCTGCATGGCGGCGTTGTCCACATACATGTGTTCCAGCTCCACGTCGGGATACTCGGCGTGCACCTCGGTCACCACGTCTCTCCAGAATTGGAAGGTTTCCAGCACGTTGGCCTTGTCGACGCTGGTGACCTTCTTGCTGCGCTTGCGAGCCGCCTGGAACGCCACATGCGCGATGCGCACGATCTCCGGCTTGCTGTAGCGCATGGTGTCGAAAGCTTCTTCGGCACCGGGGAAGTGGCCGTCGGTGGCGACGCGGCGCCCGCGAGGTTGACCAAAATAGATGTCGCCGGTGAGCTCGCGGATGATGAGGATGTCCAGGCCCGAGATGATCTCGGGCTTGAGGCTGGAGGCGCCCACCAGCTCGGGGTAGCAGATGGCTGGGCGGAAATTGGCGAACAGGCCCATGTGTTTGCGCAGACCCAGAATGGCCTGTTCCGGGCGCAGCGGACGGTCCAGCTTGTCGTACTTCCAGTCGCCCACGGCGCCGAACAGCACGGCGTCGGCGTCCATGGCGAGTTTCAGGGTCGAGTCGGGCAACGGATGGCCGTGGGCCTCGTAAGCGGCGCCACCGACCAGGGCCGATTCCATCTCGAAGGGGAGGTCGAGTGCGTCAAGGACCTTGACGGCTTCGGCGACGATTTCGGTACCGATGCCATCACCGGGAAGAACTGCGATTTTCATGGGTTGTGAATGGTTCACCCCGACACCGGGCCGGGGTGTTGTCTCTTGTTGAGTCAGGCCACTGGCATGGTGTGGGCGAGCCAGGGCTTGGTGGCCAGGCGTTCGGCCTCGAAGGCCGCGATCTTGTCTTTGTAGCGCAGGGTCAGGCCAATGTCGTCCAGGCCGTTGACGAGGCAGAACTTGCGAAATGCCTGCACCTCAAACGGCAACTCGTCACCTTGGGGCCTCACGACTACCTGGCGTTCGAGGTCGATCGTGAGTTCATAGCCTGGAAATGCCGCCACATCATCGAACAGCTGGGCCACCTGGGCATCCGGCAGCACGATCGGCAGCAGCCCGTTCTTGAAACAGTTGTTGAAGAAGATGTCGGCGTAGCTCGGGGCGATCAGCGCGCGGAAACCGTACTGGTCGATGGCCCAGGGCGCGTGTTCGCGGCTGGAGCCGCAGCCAAAGTTCTTGCGCGCGAGCAGCACCGACGCGCCTGCGTAGCGAGGCTGGTTGAGCACGAAGTCCGGATTGACCTTGCGGCTGGTCGGGTCCTGGCCCGGCTCACCTTTGTCGAGGTAGCGCCATTCGTCAAACAGGTTTTCCCCGAAGCCGGTCTTGCGGATCGACTTCAGGAATTGCTTGGGAATGATGGCGTCGGTGTCGACGTTCTCGCGGTCCATCGGGGCCACGAGGCCCTTGTGGAGGGTGAATTTCTGCATGTTGATCAACGCGTTACTTCGCGACCTCCTGGATCTTCTCGCCCGCCTTCTCCACACCTTTGCCAGCGGCTTGCCCGGCCTGCTTGGTGTCCTGCTTGACGCCGTTCCATGTGTTGCATCCGGTCAGGGACAGCGACAAGGTCAGTGCAGCGACGATACATGCGATGGTCTTCATGGGAGTCTCCATTGGTGGGTTGAGGGGTGATCAGGCAAAGGTACGCACGTCAACGAAATGACCATGCACGGCCGCAGCGGCCGCCATGGCGGGGGACACGAGATGGGTGCGGCCGCCTGCGCCCTGGCGGCCTTCAAAGTTGCGGTTGCTGGTGGAGGCACAGCGCTCGCCCGGCTCCAGCCGGTCGGCGTTCATGGCCAGGCACATCGAACAGCCCGGCTCGCGCCACTCGAAGCCAGCGGCCTTGAAGATCTCGTGCAGACCTTCGCGCTCGGCCTGGGCCTTCACCAGACCCGAGCCGGGCACCACCATGGCGAGCTTGACGTTCTTGGCCACTTTCTGGCCGAGCTTCTTCACCACGGCGGCGGCTTCGCGCATGTCCTCGATGCGGCTGTTGGTGCAGGAGCCGATGAAGACCTTGTCGACAAAGATGTCGTCCAACGCCTTGCCGGGCTGCAGACCCATGTAGGCCAGGGCGCGTTCGATGGCGCCGCGCTTGTTGGCGTCCTTTTCGCGGTCGGGGTCGGGCACATGGCCGTCGATGCCGAGCACCATTTCGGGCGACGTGCCCCAGGTGACCTGCGGCACGATCTGTGACGCATCAAGTTCCACCACAGCATCGAATTTCGCGTCGACGTCGGACTGGAGGTTCTTCCAGTACGCCACCGCATGGTCCCACTCCACGCCGGTGGGCGAGAGCGGGCGGCCCTTGACGTACTCGATGGTCTTCTCGTCCACCGCCACCAGGCCTGCGCGTGCGCCGCCTTCGATGGCCATGTTGCAAACCGTCATACGGCCTTCGATGCTGAGCGCTCGGATGGCAGAGCCGCCGAATTCGATGGTGTAACCCGTGCCGCCGGCGGTGCCGATCTTGCCGATGATGGCCAGCACGATGTCCTTGGCGGTGCAGCCTTTGGCGAGTTGACCGTCCACCCGCACCAGCATGTTCTTCGCCTTCTTGGCCAGCAGCGTTTGTGTGGCCAGCACATGCTCCACCTCGCTGGTGCCAATGCCGTGCGCCAACGCGCCGAACGCACCATGGGTGGAGGTGTGGCTGTCGCCGCACACCACCGTCATGCCCGGCAGGGTGGCGCCGTTCTCCGGGCCGATCACGTGCACGATGCCCTGGCGCTTGGACATGAAGGGAAAGAACGCTGCGGCGCCGAATTCGGCGATGTTGGTGTTCAGCGTGGTGATCTGTTCCTTGCTGATCGGGTCGGTGATGCCGTCGTAACCCAGATCCCAGCCGGTGGTGGGCGTGTTGTGGTCGGCGGTGGCCACCACCGAACTCACGCGCCAGACTTTTCGGCCCGCCTGGCGAAGGCCTTCGTACGCCTGCGGGCTGGTGACTTCGTGCACCAGATGGCGGTCGATGTAGAGGACGGAGGTGCCATCGTCTTCGGTATGGACGACGTGTTCGTCCCAGATCTTGTCGTAGAGCGTGCGTCCCATGGCGGTTCCGTTGATGATCGCGAGGGGCGATCGTGAATGCTGGTGAGCGTCCGATTTTACGGGCACTGAATGGAAAACGCCCGCTGCACCTCGGGTGCAGCGGGCGCGGTCTTCAGGCGTGCTGGATCAGCGCGTGGCCAGAGGTTTGATGTCGCGGCGCACAGCACCGGTGAACAGCTGGCGCGGACGGCCGATCTTGTACTCGGGGTCGCTGATCATCTCGTTGAGCTGGGCGATCCAGCCAACCGTGCGGGCCAGCGCGAAAATGCCGGTGAACAGGTTGACCGGGATGCCGATGGCGCGCTGCACGATGCCGGAGTAGAAGTCCACGTTGGGGTAGAGCTTGCGCGAGACGAAGTACTCGTCTTCCAGCGCGATCTTTTCCAGCTCCTTGGCGAGCTTGAAGAGGGGATCGTTCTCCAGGCCCAGTTCCTTGAGCACTTCGTTGCAGGTTTCCTGCATGAGCTTGGCTCGCGGATCGTAGTTCTTGTAAACGCGGTGGCCGAAGCCCATGAGCTTCACACCGGAGTTCTTGTCCTTGACCTTCTCCATGAACTCGCCGACTTTGGACACGCCCCCCTGCCGCTGGATGTCTTCGAGCATGTTCAGGCAGGCTTCGTTGGCGCCACCGTGGGCCGGGCCCCACAGGCAGGCCACGCCGGCGGCAATGGCTGCAAACGGGTTGGTGCCCGACGAGCCGCAAAGTCGCACGGTGGAAGTGGAGGCGTTTTGCTCGTGGTCGGCGTGCAGGATGAAGATGCGGTCCAGTGCGCGCTCGAGCACCGGGTTGACCACGTACTCTTCGCACGGAGTGCCGAACATCATGCGCAGGAAGTTGCCCGAGTAGCTCAGGTCGTTCTTCGGGTACATGTAGGGCTGACCGATGCCGTACTTGTACGACATGGCCACCAGCGTGGGCATCTTGGCAATGAGGCGGATCGCCGCAATCTCGCGGTGCTTCGGATTGTTGATGTCTGTGCTGTCGTGGTAGAAGGCCGACAGACCGCCAACCAGGCCGGTGAGCACCGCCATGGGATGGGCGTCACGGCGGAAGCCGCGCAGGAAAAACTGCATCTGCTCGTTGACCATGGTGTGGTTGATCACGAGCTTGTGGAAGGCCTCGCGCTCGACGTCATTGGGCAGTTCGCCGTTGAGCAACAGGTGGCAGGTGTCGAGGTAGTCGCACTGGGTGGCCAACTGCTCGATGGGGTAACCGCGGTACAGCAGTTCGCCCTTGTCGCCGTCGATGTAGGTGATGGCCGACTGGCAAGAGGCGGTGGACAAAAAGCCCGGGTCATAGGTGAACATGCCGGTCTGCGCATACAGCTTGCGGATGTCCACGACGTCCGGGCCGATGCTGCCTGCATACACCGGCAGGTCCACGCTGGGGCTGCCGTTGGAGAACGACAGGGTGGCTTTGTTGTCAACGAGTTTCATGCGGGTTCCTTCTTGTGGGAATGGCTTAAGCGGATTGCCGGGTTGCACGAAGCATGCCCAGCACACGGGTGACATCGTCACGGGCCAGATCATCCTGGGGTGCCTTGCGGCCGAGCAACAGATCGAGCAGATCGTTGTCGGACAGGTCCATCAGCAGCCCCAGGGCATCGGCTTGACGAACCGTCAAGCCAGATTCGTACCGAGCAAAGAAACGCTCGATGAACAGATCGTTCTCCAGCAGCCCCCGCCGGCAACGCCACCGCAGCTTGCTCAGGGCACGCTCGTCCAGCAGGTCATCGGGGTGGGCTGTGGCGTTCATGGCAGGGGGAGTCAACGCGCTCAAATCGAGCGCATGACCATCATTTCCTTGATCTTGCCGATGGCCTTGGTGGGGTTCAGGCCCTTGGGGCAGACGTCCACGCAGTTCATGATGGTGTGGCAGCGGAACAGGCGGTACGGATCTTCGAGGTTGTCCAGGCGCTCGGCCGTGCCTTGGTCGCGGCTGTCGGCGATGAAGCGGTAGGCCTGCAGCAGGCCGGCCGGGCCGACGAACTTGTCCGGGTTCCACCAGAAGCTCGGGCAGCTGGTGGAGCAGCTCGCGCACAGGATGCACTCGTACAGGCCGTTGAGCTCGTCGCGCTCTTCAGGGCTCTGCAGACGCTCCTTCTCGGGCGGCACGGTGTCGTTGATCAGGTACGGCTTGATGCTGTTGTACTGCTTAAAAAACAGCGTCATGTCCACGATCAGGTCGCGCACCACCGGCAGGCCGGGCAGCGGCTTGAGCGTGATCACGCCGGGCAGCGTGTTCATGTTGGTCAAGCAGGCCAGGCCGTTCTTGCCGTTGATGTTCATCGCGTCCGAGCCACACACACCTTCGCGGCACGAGCGGCGGAACGAGATGGAGGGATCGACCGCCTTGAGCTTCATCAGCGCGTCGAGAAGCATGCGTTCGTGGCCGTCGAGTTCAACCTCGATGGTCTGCATGTAGGGCTTGGTGTCCTTTTCGGGGTCGTAGCGGTAGATCTTGAAGGTGCGTTTGGCCATGTGGGTGCTCCGGTGCGTGGGTGCTTAGAAGGTACGAACCTTGGGCGGGACGGACTCGACCGTCAGCGGCTTCAGGTTCACGGCCTTGTAGGTCAGGCTGTTGTCGGCGCTGTGCCAGAGCGTGTGCTTCATCCACTCGGCGTCGTTGCGGCCCAGCGGGAACTGCGCGTCGTCGGCCGGGCGCTCGTAGTCGTTGACCGTGTGCGCGCCGCGGCATTCGTGGCGGGCAGCGGCCGAGGTCATGGTGGCCTGGGCGCACTCGATCAGGTTTTCCACTTCCAGCGCTTCGATGCGCGCGGTGTTGAACACCTTGGACTTGTCCTTGAGCGCGATGTTGTTGACGCGGGCGCGCATGGCGTTGATCTTGGCCACGCCTTCGTCCATGCTGGCCTGGGTGCGGAACACGCCGGCGTGCTGCTGCATGATGGCGCGCAGGTCGTTGGCCACGTCTTGCGCATATTCGCCGTCGGTGGTGCCGTCCAGTCTGGCCAGGCGCGCCAGCGACTTGTCGGCCGCGTCGGCCGGCAGCGGTTTGTGCACCTTGTTCTTGTCGTTGAACTGCACGATATGGTTGCCGGCCGCGCGGCCGAACACCAGCAGGTCCAGCAGCGAGTTGGTGCCCAGGCGGTTGGCGCCGTGCACGCTCACGCAGGAGCATTCACCCACGGCGTAGAGACCGTTGACCACGGCCTGGTTGCCCTGGCCATCGGGGGTGACGACCTGACCGTTGATGTTGGTCGGAATGCCACCCATCTGGTAGTGGATGGTGGGCACCACAGGAATCGGCTCGCGCGTGATGTCCACGTTGGCGAAGTTCACACCGATCTCGTAGACCGACGGCAGTCGCTTGTGAATGGTTTCCGCGCCCAGGTGGTCGAGCTTCAAGAGCACGTAGTCCTTGTTGGGCCCGCAGCCGCGGCCTTCCTTGATTTCCTGGTCCATGCAGCGGCTGACAAAGTCGCGCGGTGCCAGGTCTTTCAAGGTGGGCGCGTAGCGCTCCATGAAGCGCTCGCCTTCGCTGTTGAGCAGGATGGCGCCTTCGCCACGGCAACCTTCGGTGAGCAGCACGCCGGCACCGGCCACACCGGTGGGGTGGAACTGCCAGAACTCCATGTCTTCCAGCGGGATCCCGGCGCGTGCCGCCATACCCAGGCCGTCACCGGTGTTGATGAAGGCGTTGGTGGAGGCCGCAAAAATGCGGCCAGCGCCACCGGTGGCCAGCAGCGTGGTCTTGGCTTCCAGCACGTAGGTCTCGCCGGTTTCCATTTCCATCGCGGTCACGCCGAGCACGTCGCCACTGGCGTCGCGGATCAAATCCAGTGCCATCCACTCGACGAAGAAGGTGGTGCGGGCCTGCACGTTTTGCTGGTAGAGCGTGTGCAGCATGGCGTGGCCGGTGCGGTCGGCGGCGGCGCAGGCGCGTTGCACCGGCTTCTCACCGTAGTTGGCCGTGTGGCCGCCGAAAGGTCGCTGGTAAATCGTGCCGTCCGGGTTGCGGTCGAACGGCATGCCCATGTGCTCAAGCTCGTACACCACCTTGGGTGCTTCGCGGCACATGAACTCGATGGCGTCCTGGTCGCCCAGCCAGTCGGAGCCCTTGATGGTGTCGTAGAAGTGGTAGTGCCAGTTGTCCTCGTTCATGTTGCCCAGCGAGGCGCCGATGCCGCCCTGCGCTGCCACCGTGTGCGAGCGGGTGGGGAACACTTTGGACAGCACGGCCACTTTGAGACCGGCGCGCGCCAGCTGCAGCGAGGCGCGCATGCCGGAGCCACCGGCGCCAACGATGACGACGTCAAACTGACGCTTGGGAAGATTTGCGGTTGCGGTCATTGCTTCAGAGCCTCCAGAGAACTTGAACGGCCCAGCCCAGACAGGACAGGAGCCAAACCATGGTGAAAACGTGCAGCGCCAGGCGGATACCGGCGGGCTTGACGTAGTCCATCCAGATGTCGCGCATGCCGACCCACACGTGGTAGGTCAGGGCGAGGAAAACAGCGAAGGTCAGTGCCTTCATCCACTGGGCAGAGAAGATGCCGGCCCAGCCGTAGTAGCCCAGCGGACCTTTGCTGAACAGCACCTGCACCAGCAGGATCAGGGTGAACAGCGCCATGATGGCGGCGGTGATGCGTTGGGCCAGCCAGTCGCGCAGACCGTAGTGGGCGCCGGTGACGACGCGTTTGGAACCGTAATTGACAGACATCTTGTGGGGTCCTTGGAGGGGTTCGCGGGATCAGTAGAGGCCAAAGAGCTTGGCACCAAGCAGCACGGTCAAGCCGATGCTGGCCACCAGCGTGAAGATGGCGGAGGACTTGCCAAACTCCTTGGTGACGGCGTGGCGCGCGTCCATGTAGAGGTGGCGCACACCGGCAATCAGGTGGTGCAGGTAGGCCCAGATGAGGGCCAGCACCACGAGCTTGAAAAACCAACCCGGCACGAAGCCCAGGCCTGCCGAGAAAGCACCGCTGAAGCGCTCGAAGGAAATCTCGGAGGACACCGAGGTGTCGAACAGCCAGACGATCAGGGGCAGCAGGATGAACATCAGGCCGCCGCTGGCGCGGTGCAGGATCGAGACCCAGCCTGCGGGGGGCAAGCGGTAGGTGGTGAGGTCTTTGAATGCGTTGATGTTGCGGAACTCGGGCCGCTTCTTGGTCAACTCGGTCATGTGGGGACTTTCTTGCGCAGAGGGGATGCGGGGGGAGGGGTGACGGTGATGTAACGCGTTGGTAACCAGAACCACCGAGTGTCAAATTCTATTGCAATGCACCAATCGCGAGGCTGACACCGGATGTACATGCGGGGCTATCAAGGGCATAGCAGCGCAGCATTCAGCTCAGTTCGTTGCGGTAGTGGCGGGCATCGGTTCGGTACAGGCCGCGCCGCAGTTCCATCGGGGTGTCGTTGTAGGTGAAGGCCAATCGCTCGACGCTGAGCAGCGGAGAACCCACGGCCACACCGAGCAGGTTGGCGGCCTCACCGTCGGCTGCAACCGCCTTGATTTTCTCGACCGCACGCACCATGCGCACGCCGAATTGGGCTTCAAACAAGGCGTACATCGGGCCCTTGTCGTCCGAAAGGGTTTCGATGGTCAGGCCCTTGAACGGCACGCCTGGCAGCCAAAGCTCCTCGAAGATGGCAGGTACCTGGGCGAAGGTGAGCACACGCTTGACTTGAAGCACCGGGTCGCCGGTGCGCAGCGCCAGCTGGCGCGCCACCTCGGCGGGCGCGCGCAGGCGGCGGCATTCGATGATGAGACGCTCGGCCGGGCCCTGATCTTCCAGCGAACCGGTGTCGGGCAGCAGGCGCAGGAAACGGTACTGGATGTGCTGCTCGGAGTGCGTGGCCACAAACGTGCCCTTGCCTTGGCGGCGCACCAGCAGGTTGTCGTTGGCGAGTTCGTCGATGGCCTTGCGCACCGTGCCCTGGCTCACCTTGAAGCGGGCGGCGAGGTCAAACTCGCTCGGGATCATGTCGCCGGGCTTCCACTCGCTGGCCTGCAGGCTGCGAAGGATGAGTGTCTTGATCTGCTGGTACAGCGGGCTGAAGGCCGGTGCGGAGTGCTCGACCGCGCCCACATCGGCGGCCTGGCGGCCGTCGTTCGGTGTTGCGTCTGGGGTGTTGAGGGGGGTCGTGGCCATGATTTTGGGCGTGCCGGAAGGCTGCGCACGAACGTCGAATCATATCTTATATAAGACATAAGACAAATTGACGTATCAGGGTTTGCGAGGGTACACTCTTCGCCTGACCTGGACCCACCAGCGGCGCATCATCCGCCCGCTTTTGTCGCCTTTGTCTCGGGGTGTTCTCTCCCCAACCCCATCCCCTTCCTCTCGTCTCATTCTGGAGTTCTCACCATGCACAAGAAGCCCGTTCGTGTTGCCGTCACCGGCGCCGCTGGCCAGATCGGTTACGCCCTGCTGTTTCGCATCGCTTCCGGCGAAATGCTGGGCAAAGACCAGCCCGTGATCCTGCAACTGCTGGAGGTGCCGGTGGATGGTCCGCAGAAAGCGCTCAAGGGCGTGATGATGGAACTGGAAGATTGCGCGTTCCCGCTGCTGGTGGGCATGGAAGCCCACAGCGATCCGATGACTGCGTTCAAGGACACCGACTACGCACTGCTGGTCGGCTCCATGCCCCGCAAGGCCGGCATGGAGCGCGCCGAGCTGCTCGCCATCAACGGCGCCATCTTCACCGCCCAGGGCAAGGCGCTCAACGCCGTGGCCTCGCGCAATGTCAAGGTGCTGGTGGTCGGCAATCCGGCCAACACCAACGCCTACATCGCCATGAAGAGCGCACCCGACCTGAAGCCAGGCAACTTCACCGCCATGCTGCGCCTGGACCACAACCGTGCCTTGAGCCAGATTGCCGCCAAGACCGGCAAGGCCGTGGCGAGCATCAAGAAACTGGCCGTGTGGGGCAACCACTCGCCCACCATGTACGCCGACTACCGCTTCGCCACCATCGACGGCGCGTCGGTCAAAGACATGATCAACGACCAGGTGTGGAACAAGGACGTGTTCCTGCCGACCGTGGGCAAGCGCGGTGCCGCCATCATCGAGGCGCGTGGCCTGTCTTCCGCTGCATCGGCCGCCAACGCCGCCATCGACCACATGCGCGACTGGGCGCTGGGCACGAGCGGCGAGTGGGTCACCATGGGCATTCCTTCGCAAGGCTGGTACGGCATTCCGAAGGACATCATGTTCGGCTTCCCCGTCACCTGCGAAAACGGCGAGTACAAGGTCGTCGAAGGCCTGGACATCGACGCCTTCTCGCAGGAATGCATCAACAAGACCCTGGCCGAGCTCCAAGGCGAGCAGGACGGCGTGAAGCATTTGCTGTAACCCGCTGGTAACTGCGCCTTGGCTCCCATCCATCCGAGACACATCCTGCAGGGCGCTCAGGCCGGCGCGTTTGCGCTGCCGGTCTGCGACCACTACAGCGGGGTGGAGGCGCGGATGAAGAAGAGCCTGGCGCTCCAGGCCGAAATGGCCGAGGAGTTCGGCACCTGCGTGTTCGATGTGACGCTGGATTGCGAGGACGGCGCACCGGTGGGCGGCGAGGCGGAACACGCCTTGCTCGTCACCGAGCTGGCGCTGGCGGCAGCGTCTGAAGCCCGGGTGGCGGTTCGGGTGCACCCGGTGGACCACGCGGCGTTCGACGCCGATGTGGCCACCATCGCCGGCCGCGCAGGCCAGCGCCTCACGCACCTGATGGTGCCCAAGGTCGAGGCGGTGGCCGATGTGCAGCGCGCTGTGGCTGCGCTCGACGCCGCAGGCGCGCGCTCACTGCCGCTGCATGTGCTGATCGAGTCCCCCGCCGCGGTGCACCGCGCCTTCGACATCGCGGCCCACCCGCGCGTGCAGAGCCTGAGCTTCGGCCTGATGGACTTTGTGTCGGCGCACGGTGGGGCGATTCCTGCCGATGGCATGAGCGTGGCGGGCCAGTTCAGCCACCCGCTGGTGCTGCGCGCCAAGCTGGCCATTGCGTCGGCCTGCCATGCGCACGGCAAGGTGCCCTCGCACTGCGTGGTGACCGAGTTCAAGAACCTCGAAGCGTTGCAGCAGGCCGCGAACAAGGCCGCCCGCGAGCTGGGCTACACCCGCATGTGGAGCATCCACCCCGACCAGATCCGCCCCATCCTGGCGGCCTTTGCACCCTCGGAGCGCGAGGTCGACACAGCCGCGGCCCTGATCGAACACGCCATGGCCGCCGACTGGGCGCCGGTGCAGTTCGAAGGTCGCCTTCACGACCGCGCGAGCTACCGCTACTACTGGCAGGTGCTGGAACGCGCGCACCAGACCGGTCTGCCTTTGCCCGATGCGGTGCAGGCCCATTTCAACGAGCCTGTTGCAGCGCGGCATTGAGCTTGCTTGCCTCGTCCACATCTGTTTTCTGACCCCCACGAACATTCATTCCCTCTGGAGAACGCCATGTCCACCACCTTCCTCACCGACTACCGTGCCCACACCGCCGAACGCGCAGCCATGGGCATTCCGCCGCTGCCGTTGGAGGCAAAGCAGGTGGCCGACCTGATCGAGCTCGTCAAAGCGCCACCCGCTGGTGAAGATGCGTTCCTGCTGGACCTGCTCACGCACCGCGTGCCACCGGGCGTGGACGACGCCGCCAAGGTGAAGGCCAGCTTCCTGGCCGCCGTGGCGCACGGCGACATCGCCGTGCCTCTGGTCTCCAAGGCCAAGGCCACCGAGCTGCTGGGCACCATGGTGGGTGGCTACAACGTGCACCCGCTGATCGACCTGCTCGACCAGGCCGATGTGGCGGCGGTGGCGGCCGAAGGCCTGAAGAAGACGCTGCTGATGTTCGACTTCTTCAACGACGTGGCCACCAAGGCCAAGGCTGGCAACGCCAAGGCGAAAGAAGTGATCGAGAGCTGGGCCAACGCCGAGTGGTTCACCACGCGCCCCGAAGTGCCGAAGACGATCACCGTGACCGTGTTCAAGGTGCCTGGCGAGACCAACACCGACGACCTCTCGCCCGCGCCCGACGCCTGGAGCCGCCCCGACATCCCGCTGCACTACCTCGCCATGCTGAAGAACACGCGCGAAGGTGCGGCCTTCAAGCCCGAAGAAGACGGCAAGCGCGGCCCCATGCAGTTCATCGACGAACTGAAGAAAAAGGGTCACCTGGTCGCCTACGTGGGCGATGTGGTGGGCACCGGTTCCTCGCGCAAGTCGGCCACCAACTCGGTGATCTGGGCCACCGGTCAGGACATCCCCTTTGTGCCCAACAAGCGCTTTGGCGGTGTCACGCTGGGCGGCAAGATCGCACCCATCTTCTTCAACACGCAGGAAGACTCGGGCGCGCTGCCGATCGAGGTCGACGTGAGCAAGCTCGAGATGGGCGACGTGATCGACATCCACCCCTACGAAGGCAAGATCACCAAAGGCGGTGCCACGCTGATCGAGTTCCAGCTGCGCAGCGACGTGCTGTTCGACGAAGTGCGCGCCGGCGGCCGCATCAACCTGATCATTGGCCGCAGCCTCACCGCCAAGGCGCGTGAGTTCCTGGGCCTGCCGGCCTCCACGCTGTTCCGCCTGCCGACCACGCCCGTGGCCACGAAGGCCGGCTTCACGTTGGCGCAAAAGATGGTGGGCCGCGCCGTCGGCATGCCCGAAGGCCAGGGCGTGCGCCCGGGTACCTACTGCGAGCCGCGCATGACCACCGTGGGCAGCCAGGACACCACCGGCCCCATGACGCGCGACGAGCTGAAAGACCTGGCCTGCCTGGGCTTCAGCGCCGACCTCGTGATGCAGTCCTTCTGCCACACCGCGGCGTATCCGAAGCCGGTGGACGTGAAGACCCACCGCGAACTGCCGGCCTTCATCAGCAACCGCGGTGGTGTGGCCCTGCGTCCTGGTGACGGCGTGATCCACAGCTGGCTCAACCGACTGTTGCTGCCCGACACCGTGGGCACCGGTGGCGACTCGCACACCCGTTTCCCCATCGGCATCAGCTTCCCCGCCGGCTCCGGCCTGGTGGCGTTCGGCGCGGCCACTGGCGTGATGCCGCTGGACATGCCCGAGTCGGTGCTGGTGCGCTTCAAAGGCCAGATGCAGCCCGGCATCACGCTGCGCGACCTGGTGCACGCGATCCCGCTGTATGCCATTCGTGCCGGTCTGCTGACCGTGGCCAAGGCCGGCAAGATCAACGTGTTTTCCGGCCGCATCCTGGAAATCGAAGGCCTGCCCGATCTGAAGGTGGAGCAGGCGTTTGAACTCTCCGACGCCTCGGCCGAACGCTCGGCCGCCGGCTGCACGGTCAAGCTCAACCCCGAGCCGATCAAGGAGTACCTCACCAGCAACGTGGTGCTGATGAAGAACATGATCGCCGACGGTTACGCCGACGCCCGCACGCTCGCGCGCCGCATCGAGAAGGTGGAAGCCTGGCTGGCCGACCCCAGCCTGCTCGAAGCCGACAAGGACGCCGAGTACGCCGCGGTGATCGAGATCGATCTGGCCGATCTCCATGAGCCGGTGCTGTGCTGCCCGAACGACCCGGACGACGCCAAGCTGCTGAGTGAGGTGGCCGGCGTCAAGATCGACGAGGTGTTCATCGGCTCCTGCATGACCAATATCGGTCACTTCCGAGCCGCCTCCAAACTGCTCGAAGGCAAGCGCGACATTCCGGTGAAGCTGTGGATTGCACCGCCCACCAAGATGGACGCGGCCGAGCTGACCAAGGAAGGCCATTACGGCGTGTTCGGCGCCGCTGGTGCACGCACCGAGATGCCGGGCTGCTCGCTGTGCATGGGCAACCAGGCGCAGGTGCGCGAAGGTGCCACGGTGGTGTCCACCTCCACGCGCAACTTCCCCAACCGCCTGGGCAAGAACTCCAACGTGTACCTGGCTTCGGCCGAGCTGGCCGCCATCGCGTCCAAGCTGGGTCGCATTCCCACCGTGGCCGAGTACCAGGCCGACATGGGTGTGATCAACAAGGACGGCAGTCAGATCTACAAGTACCTGAACTTCGACCAGATTTCGGAGTACGCCGAAACAGCCAAAGGTGTCACGGCCTGAGCCGCTGCGCCCCCATGAAGAAGCGGCCTGCGGGCCGCTTTTTTTTCGCTATCCGTTCTGCCATGAGCAGCCGATAGACTCAAAGCCACATGACCCTGCCGCTCTACAGCCTCGTTCTCTTGCCTTTCGTGGGCAGCCTCGTTGCCGCCCTGCTGCCGTCGAACGCTCGAAACACCGAGTCCACGTTGGCCGGCGCGATCGCGTTGTTCTGCGCCGTGCAGGCCGCGCTGCTGTTTCCCGAGGTGGCGTCAGGCGGTGTGGTGCGCGAAGAGATCGTCTGGTTGCCCTCACTCGGTTTGAACCTGGTGTTCCGCATGGACGGCTTCGCGTGGATGTTCTCCATGCTGGTGCTGGGCATCGGCGCACTGGTGGTGCTGTACGCGCGCTACTACATGTCGCCCACCGATCCGGTGCCGCGTTTCTTCTCGCTGCTGCTGGCCTTCATGGGCTCCATGAGTGGCGTGGTGCTCTCGGGCAACCTGATCCAGCTGGTGGTGTTCTGGGAGCTCACCAGCCTGTTCTCGTTCCTGCTCATCGGCTACTGGCACCACCGCAGCGACGCACGGCGCGGCGCCCGCATGGCGCTCACCGTCACCGGAACCGGCGGCCTGTGCCTGCTGGCCGGCATGCTGGTGCTTGGCCACATCGTGGGCAGCTACGACCTCGATGTGGTGTTGCGCGCGGGCGATGTGGTCCGCGCCCACCCGCTCTACAGCACGGCGCTGGTGCTGATCCTGCTCGGCGCACTCACCAAGAGCGCGCAGTTCCCGTTTCATTTCTGGCTGCCGCACGCCATGGCTGCACCCACGCCGGTCTCGGCCTACCTGCACTCGGCCACCATGGTCAAGGCCGGGGTGTTCCTGATGGCGCGGTTGTGGCCGGTGCTGGCCGGCACCGACGAGTGGTTCTGGATCGTGACCGGCTCGGGCCTGATCACCTTGCTCATCGGAGGTTTCGCGGCGATCTTCCAGAACGACCTCAAGAGCCTGCTCGCCTATTCGACCATCTCGCACCTGGGCCTGATCACCACGCTGCTCGGCCTGAACAGCCCGCTGGCGGCCGTGGCGGCTGTGTTCCACATCATCAACCACGCCACCTTCAAGGCCTCGTTGTTCATGGCGGTGGGCATCATCGACCACGAGACCGGCACCCGCGACATGCGCCGTTTGAGTGGCCTGTGGCGCTACATGCCCATCACCGCGACCCTGACCATGGTGGCGGGGGCTGCCATGGCGGGCGTGCCGCTGCTCAACGGTTTCATCTCCAAGGAAATGTTTTTCACCGAAGCGGTGTTCGTGAGCGCCGCGCCCTGGTTCGACCGCCTGCTGCCCGTGGCTGCGGTGGTGGCCGGCGCATTCAGCGTGGCGTATTCGCTGCGTTTCACCGTCAACGTGTTCTTCGGGCCCGACACCTGCCACGCCCTGCCGCGCATGCCGCACGAGCCGCCGCACTGGATGCGCGTGCCGGTCGAGCTGCTGGTGCTGGCCTGTCTGGTGGTGGGCGTGTTGCCGCAATTGTCGATTCAATACATCTTGTCCACCGCCGCCACGCCGGTGGTGGGAGGGCAACTGCCCGAATTCGATCTGGCGGTGTGGCACGGTTTCAACCTGCCGCTGTGGATGAGTTTTCTGGCGCTGGCCGGTGGCATCGTGTTGTTCATGCTGTTGCGCCGACCGATGCTGACGGGTCGCATCAAGCGCACCCCGGTGCTCAGCTGGGTGAGCGGCAAACGCGTTTTTGAAGGCGTGCTCGCGTTCATCACGGGTGGTAGCCGCAATGTCCAGCGGGTGCTGGGCACGCGGCGCCTTCAGACCCAGATGCTGCTGCTGATGGCGGTCACGTTGCTGGCCGCGTTTGCAGCCTTGAAGGGCGCTGATGAGGCGACCTGGTTCTCGGGCGACCGCAGCGTGTTGCCGTTTTCACCCATGTTCGCGCTGCTCTGGCTGGTGGGCATCGGCAGCGCCATCGGTGCGTCGTGGCAGGCCAAGTACCACCGGCTGACTGCGCTGGCTCTCATGAGCGTGGCCGGCCTGGTCACGGTGGTCACTTTCGCGTGGTTCTCCGCGCCCGATCTGGCGCTGACTCAGCTTTCGGTGGAGGCCGTGACCACGGTGCTGATCCTGCTCGGCCTGCGCTGGTTGCCCAAGCGGTCCGAGGCGATCGACCGCCGACTGCCGTTGCGCACGCGCGTGCGCACCAGCGTGCGGCGCGGGCGCGACCTGGGTGTGGCGCTGGTGGCCGGTTGCGGCATGGCCGCGTTGTCGTATGCGGTGATGACGCGCAACTTCCCGCAGAGCATCTCCACCTTCTTCCTGGAGCGCGCCATGCCCGAGGGCGGAGGCACCAACGTGGTCAACGTGATGCTGGTCGACTTCCGGGGCTTCGACACACTGGGCGAGATCACTGTGCTGGGCATCGTGGCGCTCACGGTGTATGCGCTGCTGCGGCGTTTCAGGCCCGCGCCCGAGAGCATGGACCTGCCTTCGCAGCAGCGGGCCCTGCCCACCGACATGAGAACCGATCTGGTGAACGCACAGACGGCCACCGACACCGCGCACGGCTACCTGCTGGTGCCTGCCGTGCTGGTGCGCCTGATCCTGCCGATCGCGGCCGTCATCGGGGTGTACCTTTTCATGCGCGGGCACAACGAGCCGGGGGGTGGCTTCGTGGCCGGGCTGGTGCTCTCCACCGCGTTCATCCTGCAGTACATCGTCTCGGGCACGCAGTGGGTCGAGGCCAACATCAACCTGCGCCCCGTGCGCTGGATCGCCGCCGGCCTGCTGCTGGCCACCGCCACCGGGTTGGGGTCGCTCTTCTTCGGTTATCCCTTCCTTACCACGCACACCGCCCACCTGGACCTCCCACTGCTGGGCGAGGTCCATGTGGCCAGTGCGCTGTTCTACGACATCGGCGTGTTCACCCTGGTGGTGGGTGCCACGCTGCTCATCCTCACCGCACTCGGCCATCAGTCGGTGCGGGGACGCCGCCGTGCAGCGGCCGACGACCGGGATGCCGGCGAACCAACCCGGGGAGACTCCTGATGGAAATCGTGCTGGCCTTGGCCATTGGTGTGCTCACCACCTGCGGCGTGTGGCTCATGCTGCGCCCACGCACCTTCCAGGTGATCATGGGCCTGGCGCTGCTGGGCTATGGCGTGAACCTGTTCATCTTCAGCATGGGGCGGCTCTCGGTGGACAGCGAGCCGATCCTGGTCGCCGGGTTTCCGCCCACCTTCGAGTTCTACGACGACCCCATGCCGCAGGCCCTGGTGCTCACCGCCATCGTGATCGGCTTTGCCATGACCGCGCTGTTTCTGGTGGTGATGCTGGCCCAGCGGGGTTTCTCGGGCAATGACCATGTGGACGGTCAGGAGGACGAGGAATGACGGCGTTGGCCCAGACCCTGATGCCGCACCTGATGATGGCGCCCATCTTGCTGCCGCTGCTGGCGGCCTGCCTGCTCATGCTGGTGAGCGAGCGTCGGCACCGCACCAAGGCCACGCTGGGCCTGCTGGCCACGGCCGCCAACCTGGCGGTCGCCGTGCTGCTGGTGTTCTGGGTCAAGAGCGGGGACGAGCCCAGCGCCTTCGGCATCTACCTGCCTTCCAACTGGGACGTGCCCTACGGC
>QBMB01000037.1:29836-32098 GCA_003241965.1 Burkholderiales bacterium
GTGCTCGTGCTGGACCGGCTCTCGGCCCTGATGTTGGTGATCACCGCGCTGGTCGTCCTGATGGCCCTGCTGTTTTCGCTGGCCCGCTGGCACAAGGCGGGCGCGCACTTCCACCCGCTGTTCCAGATCCAGATCATGGGTCTGAACGGCGCCTTCCTCACCGGCGATCTCTTCAACCTGTTCGTGTTCTTCGAGGTCATGCTCGCCGCTTCCTACGGCCTGCTGCTGCACGGCTCCGGGCCGGCCCGCGTGAAGGCCGGTCTGCACTACATCGCCATCAACCTCGCCGCGTCTTCGTTGTTCCTCGTCGGCGCCGCGTTGATCTACGGCGTGTCGGGCACGCTCAACATGGCCGACCTGGCCGCGCGCATCCCCGAGGTGACCAGCGCCGACCGGGCTTTGTTGCACGCGGGCTGTGCCATTCTGGCTGTGGCCTTTCTGGCCAAGGCGGCCATGTGGCCGATGAATTTCTGGCTCGTGCCGGCCTATGCCAGCGCCAGTGCGCCGTCGGCGGCGGTGTTCGCCCTGCTCACCAAGGTGGGCATCTATGTGCTGCTGCGCCTGTCGACGCTGCTGTTTTCCGACGAAGCTGGTGACTCTGCCGGCTTCGGCGGCCAGTGGCTGCTGTGGGGAGGGACGATCACCTTGGTCTTTGGCGCCATCGGCATGATGGCTGCGCAGCGCCCGGCGCGCATGGCCGGCTTCGCCGTCATCGTTTCGGCTGGAACGCTCATGGCCGTGTTCGGACTGGCGCGGCCCGAGGTCACGGCCGGTGCGCTGTACTACCTGCCCGTGTCCACCTTCGCGGTGGCGGCATTCTTTCTGTTGACCGAGCTCATGGACCGCTCGCGCCTGTCCGAGTCCATGCGCGAGCAGGCGCCGGAAGACGAAGAAGACCACCTGCCGTTTTCCATGGCCGAGCTGGAGCTTGCACGCGGTGCCAACCTCGACGAGGACGAAGTGCCGCTGGTGGGGCGGGCCATCCCGGCTTCCACCGCGCTGCTCGGCCTGGCCTTCATCGCCTGCACGCTGCTGCTGGCGGGCCTGCCACCGTTCTCCGGTTTCGTCGGCAAGTTCGCCATGCTCTCCAGCTTGCTGGGTGGGCCCGGTGCAACGGTGGCGCCCGTGAGCTGGCTGCTCATGGGTTGCATCATTGCCTCGGGTCTTTTTGCGCTGGTGGCGCTGTCTCGCACCGGTATCCGATTTTTCTGGGCGCCGGTGGACCGCCCGGCTCCGGTGCTGCGCGTGGTGGAGTACCTGCCGATCGTCCTGCTGGTCGCTTTGTGCGTGGTGTTCACCGTGCGCGCCGAAGTGGTGATGCGCTACACCAGCGCCACCGCCGCCGCGCTCTACCAGCCCCGTCTCTACATCGACGCCGTGATGACCTCCCGGCCCGTGCCCACACCCACCAACGCCGATCGGCTGGGCATTCCTGTGCCGGGGGTACCGCGATGATGCGGCGCCTGTTTCCCGCACCCCTGCTGTCCCTGGCGCTGGTGGCCCTGTGGCTCCTGCTCAACAACTCGCTCGGACTGGGTCACTGGTTGCTGGCTTTGCTGCTGGGCTGGCTGGTGCCCTGGCTCACCCATTCGCTGCGTCCCACACCTGTGCGCTTCAGCCACCCGCTGGTGGCGTTGCGGCTGCTCTTCCATGTCGGGCATGACGTGATCGTCTGGAACTGGCGCGTGCTTCTGGGCACGCTCGCCCCCACGAGCCAGGTGCCGCAGGGCGGCTTTGTGGTGGTACCGCTGGACCTGCGCGATCCCAACGGCCTGGCCGTGCTGGCGGCCATCATGTGTGTGATCCCCGGCACCATCTGGTCGGAGATGGCGCTGGACCGCAGTGCCCTGCTGGTCCACATGTTCGACATGGAAGACGCGCAGGCCGAGATCGAGCTGGTCAAGCAGCGCTACGAGCGGCCCTTGATGGAGATATTCGAATGACCCCGGTCCTGTTTGCCGCCATCATCTTTGCGCTGTCGTGTTATGGCTTGGCGATGGGTCTTTCGCTGCTGCGTTTGTTTCGCGGTCCTTCGGCGCAAGACCGCGTTCTGGCCATGGACCTGATCTGCACCATCGCCATGTTGATGATGATGGTGCTGGCCATCCGCTACCGCAGTTCGATGTACTTCGAGGCAGCGCTGCTGATCTCCGTCTTCGGCTTCATTGGTTCCGCGGCCATGGCCAAGTTCCTGTTGCGTGGTGAGGTGATCGAATGAGCGGCAACCTGTCCTGGTGGGTCGAGATCCCGGTGGCCCTGCTG
>QBMB01000037.1:32108-40286 GCA_003241965.1 Burkholderiales bacterium
GTGCTCAGCGGTGTGTTCACGCTGGCCGCAGCGGTGGGCCTGATGCGTTTCAAGACCTTTTTCCAGCGCATGCATCCGCCAGCGCTGGCCTTCAGTTTTGCCGCCTGGTGCGTCACGCTGGCCAGCGTCGTTTACTTCTCGGCGCAAGACGACAAGCTCGCGCTGCGCAGCTGGCTCATCATCATTTTCCTCGCGCTCACGGTGCCGGTGACCACCATCCTTCTGGCGCGCACCGAGCTGTTTCGCCGCCGCACCGCCAGCGGCGACCGGGGTGACATTCCACCCACCCTGAACCACGAATCGGCTGCGCGGGCACCGAGCGACCACCCGAACTGACCAGCCGCTGATCAAGCGGTCGTTGAAGCCAGCAAGCCACGCAACACGGCAGCGCTGGCCTCGTCGGCCGGGAAAAACGTTTCCAGTGCGAGTTCCTGCAAGGTGATGTCCACCGGCGAGCCAAACACGGTGGTGGTGCTCACCAGCTGCAGCACACCGTGGTTGGTGTGGAACTGAAAGGGCATCAGCACACCGGGGTGTTCGCCGGGCAAGGCCAGGTGCTCCGCATTGCCTGTGTCGCCGAAGCCATCGGGGTAGGCCTTGAGCTCTTCCAGCAGCGCCGACAGCACCGCGTCGCCTGTGGCGCGGATCTGCTGGCGCAGCCGCTCGAACAGGTGCTCGCGCCACTGCCGCAGGTTGGCGATGCGCGGCGCCAGCCCCTGCGGGTGCAGGCTCAGCCGCAGCACGTTCACCGGGCCTTGCAGCAGCTCGGGCGCAGCACCCGCCATGAGCAAGGGCACCAGGCGGTTGTGCATCACCAGGTTCCAGTGGCGGTCCATGGCCAGCGCTGGGCAGGGTTCGTGGCATTCGAGGATGCGCTGCACCGCCGCGCGGGCCGAGGCCATCTCGGGGTCGTCCAGCGGCCGCGCGCGGTACATGGGTGCAAAGCCCGCTGCCACCAGCCAGGCGTTGCGCTCGCGCAGCGGCACGTCCAGCCGCTCCAGCAGGCGCAGCACCATCTCGCGGCTCGGGCTGGCGCGCCCGGTTTCCACGCAGCTCAGGTGGCGCGTGGAGACCTCGGCCACATGGGCCAGGTCCATCTGGCTGAAGCGGCGGCGCTGGCGCCAGTGGCGCAGGTGTTCGCCGAATGTGGGGGGCGGGGCGCTGTGGTGGGAGAGGGCGGAGGTGTCCATGGACAGCATGGTAGGGCGGTTGCAGCACCGCTTCCATGACCTGTGAGGTCATCGACGCGGTGCACGCCAGTGCCCACGATCAAGGCCTCTTCAACCACCACCGCAAGGAGTGCCCCATGTCCATCACCTCTCGACTTTCTTCTCCCGCCATGCTGCGCCGCGTGCTCACCTTCGACGCCCTGTCGGGTGCCGCCACAGGGGGGCTGCACCTGCTGCTGGCACCCGTGCTTGCGGAGTGGCTCGGCTTGCCTGAGGCCTTGTTGCAGGCCTCGGGCGTGGCGATCTTTGCGTTCGTGGCGCTGGCTGGTGGGCTCGCGCTGCAGGCTTCGCCCTCACGCGGTCCGCTGATGGCGATCGTGCTGCTCAATGTGGCTTGGGGCGCGGGCTGTCTGTGGCTGGCCTTCGGTGGCGCGGTCGATCCGGCGCCGCTGGGTCTGGCGTACCTGCTGGTGCAGGCGGCGGCCGTGTTCGTGCTGGCCGAGCTGGAATGGATGGGCGCGCGCCGGCTGGCGGGCACGCACCGGGGACCGCTGACCGCTTGATCCGGCGACCCCACGAAAAAGGCGGCCCGCAGGCCGCCTTTTTCATGTCCGAAGACAGGAGCGATCAGCGGGTGCCGGTCACTTCCACGTCCACGCGGCGATCAGGCTGCAGGCAGGTCACCAGCGCGGTGGTGCGCGTGTTGCCTTTGCAGTCACCGGCTTTGGTCACGGGCATGGTCTCGCCCTTGCCCACGGCGGAGATTTTCGAACCGTCGAGCTTGCCCGAGGTCACCAGGTAGTTCTTCACCGCCATGGCGCGCTCTTCCGACAGCTTCTGGTTGTACTTGTCCGAACCCAGGCGGTCGGTGTGGCCCTCCACCGTCACGGTCTGGTAGTTGGCGCTGGAGAGGTCGCGGGCGAACTTGTCGAGCTCGGTGCGGCCTTCGGGCTTCACGGCAGAGGCATCAAAGCCGAACAGCGACTCGGCCGACATGCTCACACGCTGGGGCATCGGAGCCGGTGCGGGCATCGGTGCGGGCGCAGGTGCCTGAGCCATCGGTGCGGGCGCTGGAGCCGGTGCCACGTAGGGTGCCGGTGCTGCAGCCACATAGGGTGCGGGCGCCGGTGCGCGGTTGAACGGGAACACCAGGCCCACGGTGACCATGTCCACGTTGGTGCGGCCGGCGCTGGCGGTCTTCACCCGGTAGCGCTCGATCTCTGCGCGCAGCCACATGGAGCGGTTCAGTTCGTACTGGACGCCCAGGCCGACCTTGACGTCGGTCTTGCTGTCCTTGCTGTTGGGCACGCCGGCTGCGGTGGCGCCTGCACCCGAGTAGTTGCTCTGGGTGCGGCCGTAGGCAGCGCCCACACGACCCAGCAGGGAGAAGCGCTCGGTGATCGGCAGCGTGCCCACCAGGTCGAGGTTCAGGCCATGGCGGCGGGTGCTGTTGTTGAAAGCGCCACCAGGTGCGGTGGAGGAGAAGCTGGTCTTGCCCAGATCGTAGTAACCACCTTCCAGCGCGATGTTGCGGTTGAACTGGTAACCACCGAAGAGTTTGTAGGCGGTGTCTTTTTCGTCGCTGCTGAAGCCGGTGGCCGGGCCGTTGGCGCCCAGCAAGCCGTTGGCAACACCGGGCTCATCGACCTTGGCTTTGGCTTCGCCGACGGACACGCCGCCATAGAAGAAACCGGGTTCCTGGTATTGGGCCGAGGCCGATGTGGCGGCCACCGAGAGGATGGCAAGGGTCAATGCGCTGAAGGCGTGACGGGTTTTCATGGCGGGCTTTCAAGAGGCTGTGGACTTCGCTGTCGCGAAGGGGTTTTTTGCAGCGTGAGCGCTCCGGTTAATGGAAGACGCTTCGTTGTCAGACGCGTTTTTAGAGGCACGCGGAAACAGGGTCTGTGCGGTCGCAGACACACCGCATGAGCGGTTGTTTTACGGACACAAGTCATGCGTGTTTTTGCATGAATCCTCCGGCGGGCGTTCGCTAGCGAACAGAGTCCGGCATTCGGACGCCTTAGGCTGTGTTCACACCGACGAGTTTCATGCGCTGCGCATGTTTTTGTCGGTCGGGCCGTGCAACTCGCGCAACCGCTCAAGCCACGGTCACAGACTCCACAAGGAACACACCATGAAAAAAGCTCTCTTGCTGGTCGCTGTTGCGACCACCTTCGTTCTGGCAGCTTGCGATCGCGAGCCGGTCATCGTGAACGCTCCCGCCTCCACCGTTCCAGGCCCGGCCGGCCCCGCAGGAGCCACCGGCGATACCGGCTCCACGGGTTCTACCGGTTCCACAGGCTCGATGGGTTCCACCGGCAGCGCGGGCAGCACCGGCGCCACGGGTGACACCGGTGCCACGGGTTCCACCGGCAGCACGGGCGCCACCGGCGACACCGGCAAGACCGGTGGCGGCACCGTGATCGTGGTGCCACCTGCAGAACCCGCCAAGTAATCGGTTCGCGTCCCACACAAGGAGATTTCCATGAGCATTGGAACCATTCTGTTGATCGTGCTGGTCTTGATGCTGCTGGGCGTGGTGCCCAGCTGGAACCACAGCCGCAGCTGGGGCTACGGCCCCAGCGGTGTGCTGGGCATCGTGTTGATCATCGTGATCGTCCTGCTGTTGACCGGCAGACTCTGATTCCGCGGGTCACCGACCACCGGTGACCGACGAAATTCAGAAGCCCCGCAGGTTCGCTTGTCGGGGCTTCTGTCATTGCAGAGGGCCAAATCACTACTGTCAGTGCGGACTCCTTCGCTGCTGACAGAATGGTTCGGTCAGTCCCTGCAGTCATCTGGAGTTTTTTCATGGCCACACCCGCCCGTTTCGCGCACCCGTTCGCCAACACCGTCAAGACCTTCAAGACCGCTTCGGGCAAGAGTGGACGCTTCTATTCACTGCCGGCGCTGGCCAAACAGTTTCCTGCGATCCAGCGCCTGCCGGTGTCGCTGCGCATCGTGCTGGAGAGCGTGCTGCGCCACTGCGACGGTGAACGTGTGATGCCCGAGCACGTGGCCCAGATCGCGCAGTGGAAACCCAACGGCGAGCGCACGCAGGAGATTCCGTTCACCGTGGCGCGTGTGGTGCTGCAGGACTTCACCGGCGTGCCTCTGCTGGCCGACCTGGCCGCCATGCGCAGCGTGGCCGAGCGCCTGGGCAAGGACCCCAAGAAGATCGAGCCGCTGGTGCCGGTAGACCTGGTGGTGGACCACTCGGTGATGGTGGACTACTACGGCACCAAGAACGCGCTCGACCTCAACATGAAGCTCGAATTCCAGCGCAACCGCGAGCGCTACGAATTCATGAAGTGGGGCATGCAGGCCTTTGACACCTTCGGCGTGGTGCCCCCGGGCTTCGGCATCGTGCACCAGGTGAACCTGGAGTACCTGGCGCGCGGGGTGCACATGAAGGGTGGCCTGTACTACCCCGACACGCTGGTGGGCACCGACAGCCACACCACCATGATCAACGGCATCGGTGTGGTGGGCTGGGGCGTGGGCGGCATTGAAGCCGAGGCCGCCATGCTCGGGCAGCCGGTGTATTTCCTCATGCCCGACGTGGTGGGCTTCGAGCTCACCGGACGCCTGCGCGAAGGCGTGACCGCCACCGACCTGGTGCTCACCGTCACCGAAATCCTCAGGCAGCACAAGGTGGTGGGCAAGTTTGTCGAGTTCTTCGGCGAAGGCACGGCTTCACTGGCCTTGCCCGACCGCGCCACCATCGCCAACATGGCACCCGAGTACGGCGCCACCATGGGCTTCTTCCCGGTGGATGACAAGACGCTGGACTACTTCCGCGGCACCGGGCGCAGCAAGGCCGAGATCGAGGCTTTTGAAGCGTACTTCCGCGCCCAGGGTCTCTTTGGCGTGCCGGGTGCACCGGGTGCCTCGATCAAAGCCGGCGAGATCGACTATTCGCAGGTGGTGACGCTCGATCTGGGTCAGGTCACGCCCAGCCTGGCCGGCCCCAAGCGCCCGCAAGACCGCATCGAACTGGGCAACGTGGCCAACCAGTTTGCCGAGTTGTTCAGCAAGCCGAACGCACAGAACGGCTTCAACCGTCCCGCCGCATTGCTGCACACGCGTCACCAGCCGCACACCGGCGACGCCGTGGACACGGTCGCCCCGGCCAAGCCTCAACCCACACCGCCCGGTGCCCCGCGCTTCGTGGCCGAGATGGAGGCCAACAAGCCGGCCGCGCTGACGGCCAAGGCCCAGCCCGACGTGCCCGCCAAAGGCAGCAAGCTCAGCATCGGCAACGGCGACGTGTTGATCGCCGCCATCACCAGCTGCACCAACACCTCCAACCCCGGTGTGCTGCTGGCCGCCGGCCTGCTGGCCAAGAAGGCGGTCGAGGCGGGCCTGAAGGTGCAGCCGCACATCAAGACCTCGCTGGCCCCCGGCTCGCGCATCGTCACCGAATACCTCACTCAGACCGGCTTGCTGCCCTACCTGGAAAAGCTGGGCTTCTCGCTCGCGGGTTACGGCTGCACCACCTGCATCGGCAACGCGGGCGACCTCACGACCGAGCTCAACGAAGTCATCACCAGCAACGACCTGATCTGCGCAGCGGTGCTCTCGGGCAACCGCAACTTCGAGGCGCGCATCCACCCCAACCTCAAGGCCAACTTCCTGGCCAGTCCGCCGCTGGTGGTGGCCTACGCCATTGCCGGCAACGTGATGGTGGACCTCATGACCGAGCCGCTGGGCAAGGGCAAGGGAGGCAAGCCCGTGTACCTGGGCGACATCTGGCCCACCAGCGACGAGATCTACCAGCTGATGAAGTTCGCCATGAACGGGCGCGCCTACCGCGAGAACTACGCACGCGTGAAAGCCGAGCCCGGCAAGCTGTGGGAGCGCATCAAGGGTGTGAGCGGCAACGCCTACACCTGGCCCACCAGTTCCTACATCGCCGAGCCGCCGTTTTTCGACAGCTTCGAACTGGCTTTGCCCGCTGCCACCGAGCCGCCCGCGGTGCGCGGTGCGCGGGTCATGGCGCTGTTTGGCGACTCCATCACCACCGACCACATTTCGCCCGCCGGCAACATTGCCGAGAACTCGCCGGCCGGGCGCTGGCTGCTGTCGCGCGGTGTGCTCAAGGCCGACTTCAACAGCTACGGCGCGCGCCGGGGCCACCACGACGTGATGATGCGCGGCACCTTTGCCAACGTGCGCATCAAGAACCTCATGCTCGCGGCCGGTGCAGACGGTTCACGCGAGGAGGGTGGTTGGACTGTTTACCAGCAGGAGGGCGTGGGCCACGGCCAGAAGATGAGCATCTTCGATGCCGCCATGCAGTACCAGGCCGCGAAGATTCCCACGGTGATCTTTGCCGGTGAAGAGTACGGCACCGGCTCCAGCCGCGACTGGGCGGCCAAGGGCACGCAGCTGCTGGGCATCAAGGCCGTGGTGGCGCGCAGCTTCGAGCGCATTCACCGCTCCAACCTGGTGGGCATGGGCGTGCTGCCGCTGCAGTTCAAGGCCGGAGATTCGTGGGAGAGCCTGGGGCTGCGCGGCGACGAAACCATTGCGGTGTTGCCGCACCCCGAGCTCACGCCCCAAAGTGATGCGCGGCTGGTGATCACGCGCGCGGACGGGTCGAGCCAGACCGTCACCGTGACGCTGCGCATCGACACGCCGGTGGAAGTGAACTATTACCTGGAGGGTGGAATCCTTCCCTACGTGCTCAGGCAATTGTTGAGCGCTTGAGCCGGATGCCGCAAAGCGGCATGATGTGTTTTCCGTTGCACCAGGAGCCGCCATGCGAAAGCCTGCCTTGTACAGCCCCGCCCGCCGAGCAGGGTCTTCGCAGACGGATGCGCGCGCCAGCGGGGAGCCTGCGGTCGATCCCGCGCCAGCGGGCCCCGTGCCTCGCTTTCGCCGCTTTCGCCAGGCCAGCGCCAGAGCAGCGTCCAGCCCGCGCGTGATGTGGTCGGCCATGGCCTTGCTCGCTGCGCTGCTGGTCGCCAGCGTGTGGCAGGCCGGCGCGCTGGGCCCCAAGGCGCTCACACAGAAAGACATTGACGCAGCGGTGCTGCGTACCCTCACCACCCAGAACCTGCCTTCGCGCGCTGCCCGCGCGGCCGAGAAGATCCGGCCTGCCGTGGTGCGTGTCATGTCGTACGGCAAGAACAGCGAGGGCAAGGAAGTGGAGCAGGGCGTGGGCACCGGCGTGGTCATCACCGACAAGGGCATCATCCTGACGAACCTGCACGTGGTGCAGTCCGCCATGAGCATCAAGGTGGTGTACGCCGACGGCTCCGAGTCCCCCGCCACCGTGAGCGGCGCGCAGCCACACAACGACCTGGCCGTGCTGCAGGCGCAGATCATTCCCGACGACCTCATTTCTGCCACCATGCGCTCCACCAACGACCTCGTGCCCGGTGAAGACGTGGTGGCGGTCGGCTTTCCCTTCGGCATCGGCCCCTCGGTGTCCTCGGGTGTCATCTCCGGCTTCGGTCGCGCTTTCAAGTCGCCCGAAGGTGTGCAGGAAATCGGCAACCTGATCCAGTTCGACGCGGCGGCCAACCCCGGTAATTCCGGCGGCCCGCTGGTCACCATGGACGGTGAGGTCATCGGCATCGTCACAGGCATCCTCAACCCCACCAGCCACCGCACCTTCGTTGGCATCGGATTTGCAGTGCCGATTGAAAGCGCCGCGTCCGCCGCCGGTTTGCCACCCTTCTGAATTTTTTCACCGTCACAGGAGCTTCCATGGACCAGAACGCAGCCCCCGACACCGCCCAGCTCATGGAGCAGATCCTGTATGAAGTGAAACGTGTGGTGGTCGGGCAAGACCGGTTTCTGGAGCGTGTGATGGTGGCCATGCTGGCCCAGGGTCACCTGCTGGTGGAAGGCGTGCCGGGTCTGGCGAAAACGCTCACGGTGAAGACCTTGGCCAATGTGGTGCACGGTCAGTTCAAGCGCATCCAGTTCACGCCCGATCTGGTGTGACCTGGCCCCCTGAATGACTGGACACGGTCTATCGCTTATCTTTGAGGATAGG
>QBMB01000038.1:0-23311 GCA_003241965.1 Burkholderiales bacterium
TCGGCCGAGCGCGGTTCGCTGAAGTAGCTGAAGTGGGTGACCTTGCCGCCACGCTCCAGCACGAAGGTGGCCGCAGCGTGTCCACCGGTGGGCGCGCGCGGTGTGCCGCCGTACATCGATCGTGTCTGCACCACCAGATCGTTGTCGGTCCAGTAGAAGGCGTCGGCCAGCAAGGTCTTGACCCAGGAGGTGATGGAGTCGCCCTGGATGTCGCCGGCCACCACGCGCAGCTGGCCCGGCAGCGGCCCGGCGTCGGTGCCCTCGCTGGCGTGCAGCCACTGCACCAGCGGGCTCTCGGGCATCATGCATTCGAGCCCGGGCATGAGCGTGGGGTCGGTGCGCTGGCTGGCCACTTCGCCGATGAAATCGATCAGCGTGGGCGCCACCGGAATGGCCGCCAGCTCCAGCGACCACTTGAGCACCGACACATAAGCATCGAGCCGTTTGGAGGCCAGGAGCGTGCCGCGCGCCGGGCAGGCCACGCGCACCACACGCTGCACCTGGATGTCGCGTCCCTTGAGCTCGGCGGCGAGCTCGCGCAGGGCCTTCAACTGGTTGCGGTGGGCGGGCGCCTTGAACGGTGCGAGCGACTTTTCATCCAGCTCGGGCCGGGCGCACACACGTGCCAGCACCTCGGCCACGAGACCGCCGCGCGAGTGGGTGAGCAGGTGCAGGCGTGCGCCTTTGGGCAACGAGCGCGCCAGCAGCAGCGCGTTCTCGATCGGGCTGGCCATGAGCGTGGGATGGTCGAAGCCGTACACGCGGTTGCCGTAGCGCGCAAAGAGTTCGCGCACTTTGTTCGGGTGGTGTTGCCACAGCTTGCCGAAGGTGCCGTGGGTGTCCGAAAACGTGCCGTGCAGCAGCACGAGCAACGGCGCATCGGCCGGCGTGGGGGAGGGCGCGTTCGTCAGCAACTGGCCGTTGCCCTTGAGCGCCGTGGCAAAACTCTGCGCCGAGAGTGGGTACAGGCCCGCCTCCACCTGGCCGTCCACCCGCGCGCCGATCTTGGCGGCAGTGATGCGCGAGGCCGGCTCCAGCAGCAGGCCGGTGACCACCTCGATGGCGGAGAGCAGCACATCGCCCAGCCGTCCGCGCGAAGTACCGCGCGTTGCCCCCGCCTGCTCCAGGCCGGGCCAGCCGAGCTGTGCCGGTACATTGATCTCGCTGCCTGCTGCGCTGGCGCGGCTGCGCGGCTGCCCTTCGATGCCACTGCGTGTGTGGCCCGACTGCGCCAGCATCAGGTCGCGCGCGGTCTCCGGGTGCAGCATGAGCGAGGGGCCGTTGCTGATGTGCAGCACCACCGCGTCGAGCCCGGGGCGGGCGGTGACGCGCACCGCCTCGCTGTTGCCCCGCGTGGCGCCCACCTGCACGCGCTGCGTGGTCTGCCCCCGCCCGCCGAAGGCTGCGGTGGTGCCCGGCCCTCTGCCGCGTGTGGCGGCCGAAGCGGTCTGTGGCTGACCGCGAACGATGAAGGTGATGGGGTCGGACGCGGTGGTCATCAAGGCACTTTCTGCAGCGGGTGCGCGCGTTTGGGGTCAGCGCCGGGCGCGGGGGGTGGTGGCTTTTGTGGTGGTCTTCTTCGCTGGCGCGGCCCGCTTTTTGGTGGGGGCTTTGGCCTTGGCCTGGGCGGCGACCGGTACGGTGCGCTGCGTGCGCGAGAGCACGCCACCGGTGGAGCGCGTGGCCGCCTGGCGCAGCACGAAGTCGTTGCACACCCAGCCCTCCAGATCGGTGGCGCCCACCACGGCCACGCGGCTCCAGCGGTCTTGTGCCTCCAGCAGCACCAGCTCGGCGCCGCGCTTGAGCGCGGGGGCCACCTTGGGGAACTCGGCGCCCGGGCCGCTGCGGATGTTCAGGCTGGCCGCGTTGACCACCAGCCGCACGGCCACATCACCACCTCGGCCCAGCGCGCGGGCGCGCACGGCAGCCAGCGGAAACGCCGGGCCGGGATCGACCTTGCGTCCGCGCGCGATGTCTTCGTGGCCCAGCACGTCCTTCAGGCCGTAGTGCGCCACCAGCACCTCACACAACTGCAGCGCGCGCTCGATCTGCACCTCGGTGAAGTGGTGCCATGGCCGCACGCCGCCGCCATGCCGGTGTTCGGCCACCACCACCTCGTTGTCGGGGTAGGCCTTGCCGAACCACGACACACAGCGTTCACCCTCGCGGTGCAACAGGCCGGCGTTGTCCATCTCGATGCCGATGGCGTGGTGGTTCAGGCCGTCGAGGCCGTTCCACTGGCTCACACCGGCGTGCCAGGTCACGGCGTTGAAGGGAGCGAGCTGCACGATGCGCCCGTCTCGCCCCAGCACGATGTGCGACGAGGCGTTGCCCTGCGGCTTTTTCGTGCACAGCGACTCCACCGAACTCTCCAGCGTGCGCCCGGCGGTGTAGTGCAGCACCACGAATTGCGGACGCATGGCGCCGCCCACATTGGGTGTGGGCCGGAAGCTCACGTCGGGGCCGGTGAGGCGGTGGTTCTGGATGCCGAGCATGAAACACTCCCTGGGGTGGCCAATGCGAACAAGGCGCCTGTGGGCGCGGTGGGGTCAGGCGCTGAACGGTGTCTGCTTGAGGAAGGCGGCGGCAGGCCCGAGCGTGAACAGGTTGGGCGACTGGCTGGGCGGCAGGCCCGCGCGGATGAGGGCGTGAAAGCGCGCGTGGCTGCCGGTGAAGGCGCCGTTGTTCCACACGCGCAGGAGTTGTTCGGTGAAGGCGCCGTTGTGGTCGCCATCCATGGAAAACTGGTTGTCCTGGCAGCCCGAGATGAGGATCACCGAGGGCTTGAACTCCTTGACGATGGCGGTGAGCCGGTTGCTCACCGTCACGTTGGCCAGCGCGGTGTCGGGGTCGCTCACACGCCCGCCTGCGGCCTTGGCCACCTCGGTTTGCAGCTTGTCGTAGAAGACCTTGTGCGCGGCATACACGCGCATGCCCACCGCCGGCGGCATGATGCGCGGGCGCTGCATGGGCGTGCCGGGTGGGGGCCGCGCGGCGCGCACCACGGTGCCGCTGTGGCAGCTGTCAGACACCACCAGGATGCGCACGCCGGCCTTGAACTTGCTGAGCTCGAAGTAGAGCTCATCGTCGATCAGCTGGCCATCAAACAGGCACCAGGTTTCGTCCTGCTTGTCGTCTTCTTCGCCGCTCACATCCGGCACCTGGCCGCCATGGCCGGAAAAGCTCATGAAAAAAAGATCGCCTGCGGCCAGGGTCTTGGCCGCCTTGCGCAAGGCGGCCAACAGGTGGGATCGGGTGGCTTTTTTGGTGATCAGCAGGGTGCTTTTCATGCCCCGCGATTTGGCGATGGCCGCCATGTCGTGGGCATCGAATTCACAGGCCGCCAGCGGCCCGGTCCAGCCCTCGTAGGCGTCGGCGCTGACCTCGTTGATGCCGATGTGCAGCGACAGGGCTTGAGGTTTTTTCGAAGGCGGGACAGCAACTTTTCCGGCCATGTGGTTCTCCCCCGACTGGCTGTTTCAAATTGTTCGAACTGTGCAATCTGTCACAAATTTTGGGCGTTTTGTCCTTGTGAAGCAAACCTCAAGTTGTAAGCGAATGTCCTGTTCGAGCGCTTTCGGGCTATTCAGTGCGGCCCGGATCGGGGTGGATCCAAGGCAGTTGCGGCAGCCGCGGCAGCGCGAAAAAGTCCCCACATTTCTGCATCGCTGCCCGAGTCGATCCGCACGATATTCAAAGCCGCCGGCTGTTCCGTGACCGGACGCAGGCGCGCCACCGATTGCCAGATCTGCTCGATGCCAGCCTGAATCTGCGGCAGGTCCTCGTGCGGCCCTACCACCAGCAGCACCTTGTGAAGCGGTGCGCGGCGAAGCAGTTCCTCCAGCTCGAAATGTGTGCCCGCCCGCTCGGGGGTGTACTCGCGCATGTCGAGCATCACCACACCGGCGCGCTCGATCAGCGCCAGCACGGTGGCCTGCCAGGTGGTGTTGGCGCAGAAAAGTTCGTTGACGCGAAAGCGCCCGTCGGGATCGCGTGCGTTGTCCATGCTGGCCAGGGCCTGCGGCAACTGGTCTGCCTGGGTGATGAAGCGCTCATGCAGCCGGCGGCGCAGGAAGGCGAAGAATTCGTCGGGCTCCATGTAGGCACCAGCGAGATCGGGGCCCGCGATCATCCACACCGGTGCGGCAAAACGCCAGCGCGCCAGAAAGCGGTCGGTGAAAGCTTCGGAGCGGCTTGATGGCTTGAACACACGCAGCAGCAGCAACGGGCCCAACGGCGAGGGGGCACCGCGCACGGCCAGGCGCAGCGCCAGCCGCAGCAGCCAGCGCCAGACCACCCACACGATCAGCATGGCCAGTCCGAGCCACTCCATGCTGGCGCCGGTGCGCTCTTCGAACGACAGCAGCAAGACGAGGGTGAGCGAGAAGGCGGTGATGAGGCCCCAGTAGGCGCCCAGCGCCAGCTGCAGTTCGCTGAAACGCTTGTCGGCGTAACGGCGCGCCAGACGCAGCAGCATGCGCCACGAGGCGAAGGCCGCGGCACCCAGCAGGACCGCAAGGACGAGCAGGGCCAGCGCCCAGTCGGTCCAGGACTCGAGTTCCTCTTCGGGCGATGGGTCCAGCAGGGTGCCCAGCCACACCAGGGCACAGAAGCTCAGCAGACCCACCGTGAAGGCGGCCACCAGGGGTGGCCCCGCGCCCCGGACCGCTGGCCGCACAAAGGTGGCGAGCATCAGGGCGAGCAGGGCGCACGCGATGGCAAACCCACCCCCGATCAGCCAACCCGCGCCGCTGAACGTCATGCCCACTGCAAAGGCGGCCATGGCCGTGCCAGCCGCAGCCCACACCCGGCGCTCGGGCAGACCAGCCTGAAATGCCCAGGCCAGGGCGACCGGCAGGAAGAGCAGGGGCCACAGCAGCAGGTGCATCACGAAATCCGGCGGCACCTCGCTCGCCTTGCTTGGCTCGCTCGTCACGCTCTCCAGATAGGCGAATGCGATGCCCACCACCAGGAGCAGCGTCCACCAATACATCAACCCCGCAACGAACTGCATGAGCAACACGCGCCGCCGCAACCTGCGGGCCGGGTCGGTGGGATCGGTTCCGGCCTGCGCGTGTGAGAAGCTGGTTGCGGCCAGAACGCGCTGAGCAAGGGGAGGCGCCTGTGTCGCGTCGGACGGGGTCGGCCCGGGATGCTGCGCCGGAGGTGGAGGAGCTGCGGCCTGCACCACGGTGGTGGACTGCAGCCGGACCACCGCTTGTGCATAACGCCTCTTGAACCAGACAGCCAGCAACACCGCCAGCGGCACCAGCAGCGCGAGCATGAGGGCAATGGCGGCCGCCCATTGCGTGGTGTTGAGTTCGTCGTCGGGCGTCACTCCGGTCACTCCCTTTGCGTTGATGCCGGGAATTCGAGGTGATCGTACGAAAAAAAAGCTGCCAGCGGAAATCTGGCAGCCTTGGATGGGGTCGGTGCCCCCGTGGGCGAGCGGCCGTCAGAAGATGTCTCAGTGCCCCGATGCGCCCGAGGCACCAATGCCGGTTTCAGAACGCACTTGTTGTGCGAGGAAACCAGCCCGGTCGATCTTGGAACGCTTGCTGTTGTCCAGGATGGAGAAGAGCCAGATGCCCACGAAGCCGATGGTCATGGAGAAGAGGGCGGGTGAGGTGTAGGGGAACAGCGCCGAGCCTTTGGGGTTGCCCAGCGTCACTTCCCACACCGAGGGTGAGACGACGGTCAGCGCCACGGAGGAGATCAAGCCCAGGAAACCACCGATCACGGCGCCCTTGGTCGTGCAGTCTTTCCACAGCACGCTCATGAACAGCACGGGGAAGTTGGCCGAGGCCGCGATGGCAAAGGCCAGCGACACCATGAAGGCGATGTTCTGCTTCTCGAAGGCAATGCCCAGCACCACGGCCACCACGCCCAGGCAGATGGTGGTGATCTTGGACACGCGGAGTTCGGAGGCGCTGTCGGCCTTGCCCTTCTTGATCACGGTGGCATACAGGTCGTGCGAGACCGCCGATGCACCCGAGAGCGTGAGACCGGCCACCACCGCGAGGATGGTGGCGAAGGCCACCGCCGAGATGAAGCCCAGGAACACGTTGCCACCCACCGCGTTGGCCAGGTGCACCGCCGCCATGTTGTTGCCGCCCAGCAGCGCGCCCTTGGCGTCGAGGAACGATGGATTGGTCAGCACGAAGGTGATGGCGCCGAAACCGATGATGAAGGTCAGCAGGTAGAAGTAACCGATCCAGCCGGTGGCCCACATCACCGACTTGCGCGCTTCCTTGGCACTGGGCACGGTGAAGAAGCGCATGAGGATATGGGGCAGGCCAGCGGTACCGAACATCAGCGCCATGCCGAAGCTGATGGCCGAGATCGGGTCCTTCACGAAATTGCCCGGCCCCATGATGGATTGCCCCAGCGCAGCGGCGACCTCGGCGGTCTTGCCGTCTTTCAGCGCCAGGTCGGTCTTGATCTGCACCGCGCCGGCAAACATGGCCTCGGGGCTGAAGCCGAAGTGCCACAGCACCGACAGCGCCATGAACGACGCTCCGCCCAGCAGCAGGCAGGCCTTGATGATCTGCACCCAGGTGGTGGCGGTCATGCCGCCGAACAACACGTAGACCATCATGAGCGCGCCCACGATCACCACCGCGATCCAGTACTCCAGACCGAACAGCAGTTTGATCAGCTGACCCGCGCCCACCATCTGTGCGATCAGATAAAACGCCACCACCACCAGCGTGCCCGAGGCCGCGAAGATGCGGATGGGGGCCTGCTGGAAGCGGAAAGCGGCCACGTCGGCGAAGGTGAACTTGCCCAGGTTTCGCAGGCGCTCGGCCATCAGGAAGGTGATGACGGGCCATCCCACCAGAAAGCCGATGGAGTAGATCAGACCGTCAAAACCGCTGGCCATCACCGCAGCGGAAATGCCGAGGAAAGACGCGGCCGACATGTAGTCGCCCGCAATCGCCAGACCGTTCTGAAAGCCGGTGATGCCACCGCCGGCGGTGTAGAAGTCGGAGGCCGACTTGGTCTTGGCCGCCGCCCATTTGGTGATGAACAGGGTGAGCAGCACGAAGGCGCCGAACATGCCGATGGCCGTCCAGTTGGTGGGCTGTTTCACGGACTGGCCGAGGTCGGCACCGGCGGCCCACACTGCGGCCGACACACCGAAGAGGGCCAGCAGCGTGAGCACGCGGCGTGTGGTGTTGTGCATGCGGTTCATTTCCGTACCGCCTTGGCAACTGCAGCCGAGAGGTCGTCGAACTCGGTGTTGGCGCGCCTCACATAGATCGCCGTGATGACGATGGTGAACATGATCACGCCGAAGCCCAGCGGTATGCCGACGGTCATCACGCCCTCGCCCATGCGCTGCGAGAGGAATTCCTTGTTGAAGGCCACCAGCAAGATGAAGCCGTAGTACACGACCATCATGGCCAGGGTGAGCCACCAGCCAAAGCTGGATCGTTTGGCCTTGAGCTCCTGGTATTTCGGATGGCTCAGGATGCGTTGGACCATGTCGTCTTGCATGGGGTCTCCTCGTTGTGAAGTGGAGCCGGCAGCGTAGGTGTGGGCTCTTACCAGGCACTGACCTGAATATGAAGCGACGCTGACAGACCGTCTGTCCGCTGACCCACACAGCGTCGTGCTGCTCTCGATTTGCAAGCTGAGGATCAGCGTGGATGCGTTCTTCTAGGGGCTTACCCTGCTTTGGGGCGATGACCCCGTGCTTGCAATTTTTCAGTAAGAAAGCAGCAACACACTCGCCAGCGAAGTCACAAAACCGACCCGCAGCCGACTGCGAACGGGAACCGTCTGGCCCCAGTGCCGGACATACATGGAGCAAGCAACAATGGCATCAGCTGACATGACGAACAATGTGCGGGAGCGATCCCGTCCCATGACCCGCGAAGAGAAGAAGGTCATCCTGGCCTCCTCCGCGGGCACCATTTTCGAGTGGTACGACTTCTACCTGTACGGCTCGCTGGCCGCCATCATCGGTGCGCAGTTCTTCACCGCGTTCCCCGAGAGCACACGCAACGTGTTTGCGCTGTTGGCCTTTGCTGCCGGTTTCATCGTGCGCCCCTTTGGCGCACTCGTGTTCGGCATGCTGGGCGACATGATCGGTCGCAAGTACACCTTCCTGATGACCATCGTCATCATGGGCGTATCGACCTTCCTGGTGGGCGTGTTGCCCAACTATGAAAGCATCGGCACGGCCGCGCCCATCATCCTGATCCTGTTGCGCATGGCGCAGGGTCTGGCCCTGGGTGGCGAATACGGTGGCGCTGCCATTTACGTGGCAGAACACGCACCAGCCAACCAGCGCGGTTATTTCACCGCCTTCATCCAGACCACGGCGACGCTGGGTCTGCTGTTGTCGCTGATCGTGATTCTGTCGGTGCAGGGCTACATCAACGGTGCCTACCCCGATGCGGCCCTCATGAAGGATGGCGTTGCCGTTCTGATGGCCGATGGCAACCCGACCATGGTCAAGGCGTTCAACGCCTGGGGCTGGCGCATTCCCTTCATCGGCTCGATCTTCCTGCTGGCGATCTCGCTCTACATCCGCCTGCAAATGAACGAAAGCCCGGCCTTCACGAAAATGAAGGAAGAGGGTCGCGCTTCCAAGGCACCGCTGAGCGAAGCTTTCGGCAACTGGAAAAACGGCAAGATCGCACTCATCGCGCTGTTCGGCCTGGTCGCAGGTCAGGCCGTGGTCTGGTACACCGGCCAGTTCTACGCGCTGTTCTTCATGCAGAACGTGATCAAGGTCGACAGCTTCACCGCCAACGTCATGGTGGCCTGGTCGCTGATTCTGGGCACCGGCGGCTTCCTGATCTTCGGCGCACTGTCCGACCGCATCGGCCGCAAGCCGATCATCCTGTCGGGTTGCCTGCTCGCAGCGATCACCCTCATGCCCGTGTTCTCCTTGCTGACCAAGACCGCCAACCCGGCGCTCTACGCGGCACACCAGACCCCGGTCACGGTGACGGTTTCGCCGACAGACTGCTCGTTCCAGTTCAACCCAACGGGTACGGTCAAGTTCACGTCGTCTTGCGACATCGCCAAGGCCCAGCTGGCCCGCACGTCGGTGAACTACGAAACCATCGAGAGCACGGCCGGCACCTTGGCTACGGTGAAAGTGGGTGAAACCGCGATCCCGTCTTACGACGCGAGCAAGCTGACCGGCGACGAGCTGAAGAAAGCGAAAACCACTTTCGACACCAGCCTGAACAACGCGCTGAAGCAGGCGGGTTATCCGCTGGTGCTGGCAGACAACACATCAATAGCCAAGGCCAAGAACTTCTTTGACATCTTCTCGGCGCAGAAGCTCACCATCGTGTTCATCCTGGCCTACCTCGTCATCCTGGTGACGATGGTCTACGGCCCCATTGCTGCAATGTTGGTTGAACTGTTCCCGACCCGCATCCGCTATTCCGGCCTGTCACTGCCTTATCACATCGGCAACGGGTGGTTCGGCGGCCTGATGCCAGCGACCGCTTTTGCGATCTCTGCGCAGACCGGCAACATCTATTCGGGGCTGTGGTACGTGATCGTGATTGCCGTCATGACGGTGGTGATCGGCTCGCTCTTCGTGCCCGGTGGCACCCACAAGAAGGACATTTTCGCCGGCGACTCCGCCCGATAAATCCGACTCGATGACCGGGCCTGGGTCTTCTCCAAGACCCAGGCCCGGTCTCATTTGCGGTTCGACCCAATTCCCCCGGGAAACAGGGTCGGTCTGCTTCTCGCAGATCGGATTCAGCTCACTGAGTCAGATGCGCAAGGTGTAGAAAATGGCAGACTGGATGCCCACTTGAACCAAAGGAAACGCCCCCGTGATGGATCTTGTTTTTTCGCAATTGACCGACCTGTTTCGCATCGGCCTGATCGTCGCACTGGTGGTCACGATGTTCAGAACATCGGCGGTCACAGGGCGCGTCCTGCCTTTGGCCTTGGGTGTGGTGTTTGTCGCTGTGATCGTGCCCACCACCTTGTCAACTGGCTCGGCAAGCCTCACCGACGCCATTCTTGCTGGACTGGCGTCCAACCTAATCATCCTGGTGCTGGTCCTGGCCGTGGTCGCGCTGGTCGCACGGCTGCGCCGCTGAACCGGCATCCCCTGTTTCGGTGCTTGAGGCGCCTCAGTACTCCAGTCGCTCGGGTCTGATTTCCTGCAGGATCGTGGTGGCGATTTCTTCGATGGACTTGGTCGTCGTCGACAGCCACCGGATGCCTTCGCGGCGCATCATGCCCTCGGCTTCGCTCACTTCCATGCGGCAGTTGTCCAGGCTGGCGTAGCGTGAGTTCGGGCGGCGTTCGTTGCGGATCTCGCTCAGGCGCTCGGGCCCGATCGTCAGGCCAAAGATCTTCTTGCGATGGGGCACCAGCGCAGGCGGAAGTTGCCGGCGCTCGAAGTCCTCGGGGATCAGTGGGTAGTTGGATGCCTTCAAACCGTATTGCATGGCCAGGTAGAGCGACGTGGGCGTCTTGCCACTGCGGCTCACCCCCACCAGGATCACGTCGGAGCCTTGCAGGTCCTTGTGGCTCTGGCCATCGTCGTGCGCCAGTGAAAAGTTGATCGCCTCGATGCGCGCGTTGTAGGCCTGGCTCTTGGAGGCATCGGAGAAGCGGCCCACGCGGTGGTTGGACTTGATGCCCAGCTCGTGTTCCAGCGGTGCGATGAAGGTGCCGAACATGTCCAGCAAAACGCCTTTGCATTGGGTGCGGAACACATTGAGCACGTCCATGTCGACCACGGTGGTGAACACCAGTGGGCGGTTGCCCTCCAGGTCGGCCGCGTGGTTGATCTGGCGCACGGCCTGGTGCGCTTTGTCCACATCGTCCAGAAATGGGAGGCGAACCCGGCGCATCTGGGTCTCGAATTGGTTCAGGATGGCGTTGCCAAAGGTCTCGGCGGTGATGCCGGTGCCGTCGGAGATGAAGAAGACCGTTCTGTTGGGCATGGGGGCGCGTCCTTACAATACCGGGTGTTGTGTCGGGCCATTATCCGTGGCCCTGCCGTCTCATTTGCCTCCCCGCCCGGTGCCAGACCCACAACAGAACAACAGGTCGCCAATGCGCTGCGAGGACACCCCGGTTTTTCAACCTTAGGAGTTTTCCCATGTCCCACCTGTTTGGAGCGACCGATCTGGTCGTGCCGTTCGAGAAACTGCGAATGAGCGACGTCGAGTCTGTCGGTGGCAAGAACGCCAGCCTCGGCGAGATGATTTCCCAGCTGCCCACCGGCGTGAAAGTACCCACCGGCTTTGCCACCACCGCCCACGCGTTTCGCGAGTTCCTTCAACACGATGGCCTGACCGAGCGCATCAACGCGCGCCTGGACGCGCTGGACACCGAAGACGTGCGGGCACTCGCCAAGGCGGGCGCCGAGATCCGCGCCATGGTGGAGAACCAGCCGTTCCCGGCCGATCTGGAAAAGGCCATTCGCGAGGCCTTCGTCACACTCACCAGCGGCAACGACACAGCCTCGTTCGCCGTGCGTTCCTCGGCCACCGCCGAAGACCTGCCCGACGCATCGTTTGCCGGCCAGCAGGAGACCTTTCTCAACGTGATCGGCATCGAAGAGGTGCTGCACAAGATGAAAGAAGTGTTTGCCTCGCTCTACAACGACCGTGCCATCAGCTACCGCGTGCACAAGGGATTTGCCCACGCCGACGTGGCCCTGAGTGCCGGCGTGCAGCGCATGGTGCGCTCCGATCTGGGGGCTGCCGGCGTGATGTTCACGATCGACACCGAGAGCGGCTTTGAAGACGTGGTCTTCATCACCAGCAGCTACGGCCTGGGCGAAACCGTGGTGCAAGGCGCCGTGAATCCGGACGAGTTCTATGTGCACAAGCCCATGCTCAAGGCGGGCAAGCGCGCGCTGATCCGGCGCAACCTGGGCAGCAAGCTGATCCAGATGGGGTTCACCACCGCCGCCGAGAAGTCGGGCGTTGGTGCGCTCCAGGGCAAGCTGGTGAAGACCACCGATGTGCCGGTGGAGCTGCGCAACCGCTACAGCCTGAGCGACGCCGATGTGGAGCAGCTCGCGCGCTACGCGGTGGTGATCGAGCAGCACTACGGCCGCGCCATGGACATCGAGTGGGGCAAGGACGGCGTGGACGGCCAGCTCTACATCCTGCAAGCCCGACCCGAGACGGTGAAGAGCCAGAGCGCCGGCAAGACCGAGGTGCGCTACAAGCTCAAGGGCAAGGGCGCGGTGCTGGCCAGTGGCCGCGCCATCGGTCAGAAGGTGGGCACCGGCCCGGTGCGCCTGGTGAACAACATCAGCGAAATGGACAAGGTGCAAGCCGGCGACGTGCTGGTGACCGACATGACCGACCCGAACTGGGAGCCGGTGATGAAGCGCGCCAGCGCCATCGTGACCAACCGCGGCGGGCGCACCTGCCACGCGGCCATCATCGCGCGCGAGCTGGGCATTCCGGCGGTGGTGGGTTGTGGCAACGCGACCGAGCTGCTCAAGGAAGGCATGCTGGTCACGGTGAGCTGCGCCGAGGGCGACACCGGCAACATCTACGACGGCCTGCTGGAGACCGAGATCACCGAAGTTCAGCGCGGCGAGATGCCGCCGCTGGACGTGAAGATCATGATGAACGTGGGCAACCCGCAACTGGCTTTCGACTTCTGCCAGATTCCCAACGGCGGCGTGGGTCTGGCGCGGCTGGAATTCATCATCAACAACAACATCGGCGTGCACCCCAAGGCGATTCTGGACTACCCGCAGATCGATGCCGACCTGAAGAAGGCGGTGGAGTCGGTGGCACGCGGCCACGCTTCGCCGCGCGCTTTCTACGTGGACAAGGTGGCCGAAGGTGTGGCCACCATCGCGGCGGCCTTCTGGCCCAAGCCGGTGATCGTGCGCCTGTCGGACTTCAAGAGCAACGAGTACCGCAAGCTGGTGGGTGGTTCGCGCTACGAGCCCGACGAAGAGAACCCGATGCTGGGCTTTCGGGGAGCGGCACGCTACATCAGCGAAGACTTCCGCGAAGCCTTCGCCATGGAGTGCGAAGCGCTCAAGCGCGTGCGCGAGGACATGGGCCTGGACAACGTGCAAGTGATGGTGCCTTTTGTGCGCACGCTGGCACAGGCCAAGCGCGTGACCGAGCTCATGGCCGATCGGGGCCTGGCGCGCGGCGAGAACGGTCTGAAGGTCATCATGATGTGCGAAATTCCGAGCAACGCGGTGCTGGCCAAGGACTTCCTGCAGTACTTCGACGGTTTCTCCATCGGCTCCAACGACCTGACCCAGCTCACGCTGGGCCTGGACCGCGACTCCGGTCTGGAACTGCTCGCGCAGGACTTCGATGAACGCGATCCGGCCGTCAAGGCGCTGCTGCAAATGGCGATCGGCGCCTGCCGGGCGGAGGGCAAGTACGTCGGCATCTGTGGCCAGGGCCCCAGCGACCATCCCGACTTCGCGCAGTGGCTGCGAGACGAGGGCATCAACTCGATCTCGCTGAATCCGGACTCGGTGGTCGACACCTGGCAATTGCTGGCCAAAGGCTGAAGCGCCTCGTCGCGTGTGTTGTAGCAAACACCTAGGCGGCGCCGGGCGGCTCGATGCGATGATTGCTTGATGCCTGACAGATCGCAGCACGACGACCACGACACGCGCGGCCTTGCGCTCAAGGCCGTGCTGTTGACGATCATGTGTGTGGTGTCTTTTGGCGTCTGCTTCTTCGCCCGGGACCTCAGCTTTGTGGTGATGGGCTGGCCCGTGCATTTCTGGATCGCTGCTCAGGGCGGCTTGCTGGTGTTCATTGCCATCGTTGTGGTTTACGCGGTGGTCATGAACCGCATGGAAGACCAGGCAGAGCTCGAGCGCAGTGGGTTGGACGATGCCTGAGGGCGGCTCCTATGCGGCCTACAAGCGCCGACTGCACTGCATCCTGGCGCTCTACATCTTCGGGCTGACCTGTTTTCTGTTGCTGATGGCGTGGGCCGAACAGCAGGGCATGCCCAGGAGCTGGATAGGACCGGTGTTCCTGTTCGCCACGGTCATGATGTACGGCGCCATCGGCATCTACGGACGCACCGTCGATCCGGATGAGTACTACGTGGCCGGGCGGCGCATTCCTCCGGTCTACAACGGCATGGCCACCGCCGCCGACTGGATGAGTGCCGCGTCCTTCATCAGTCTGGCTGGCGGTCTGTACCTGCAGGGCTATGGCGGCACCGAGGTGCAGGCCGGGGGCCTGGCCTATGTGCTGGGCTGGACGGGCGGCTTCTGCCTCGTGGGGCTGCTCATTGCACCGCACCTGCGCAAACTCAACCTGTACACGGTCCCAGACTACTTCGCGCTGCGTTTCGGCGGTCGCTGGCCTCGGCGCATTGCCGCCTTCTCCGCTGTGCTGTGCTCCTTCACCTATGTTGTGGCGCAGATCTACGGCATCGGACTCGTGGCCTCGCGCCTGACCGGTGTGCAGTTCGAGATCGGCATCATGCTGGGCCTGGGCGGGGTGGTGCTGTGTTCGTTTCTCGGCGGCATGCGTGCCATAACCTGGACGCAGGTGGCGCAATACATCATCTTGCTGCTGGCTTTTCTGATACCGGTCTCGTGGCTGGCCTACCAGCAGTTGGGCAACCCGCTGGCACCGCTGGTGTACGGCAAGCAGATCGAAAAGATTGCCGCTCTTGAGCGGCAATTGATCGACTCGCCCGCAGAGAAAGAGGTGCAGGCAGAGTTCCAGCGGCGTGCGCGCGAATACGCGGTGTGGCTGCAGGACGTGGAGGGCACGCTCAAACAGCAGCGTGCAGCCAAACAGGCGCGCGTGCAGATGCTCATGGCCCAGAACGCCGACATCGTGCAGGAGGCCTTGGCCAAGCGCGAGCTCGCGGCACTGCCCAAGGACGTGGTCACGGCGCGCGAGCGCTGGACCCGCGCCATGCAGGAAAGCGAGGAAAGGTCCCGTCCGCTGGGCGGTCTGCCACCGCACAGCCGGGCCTTCGCGGGCGACCCCGATGGAACGCCTGCCGAGCAACAGGCGTTTCAGTCCTCCCGCGCGAATTTTCTCGCCCTCATGTTCTGCCTGATGGTGGGCACCGCCGGCCTGCCTCACCTGCTGACGCGCTTCTACACCACGCCTTCCGTGGCGACCGCGCGCGCGTCGGTGGCGTGGTCCTTGTTCTTCATCGCGCTGCTCTACGTGAGCGCGCCGGCGCTGGCGGTGCTGGTCAAGTTCGAGGTGATGCAGAACGTGGTGGGGAGCAGTTTTGACGACCTGCCCGCCTGGATCGCGCAATGGTCTCGGCTGGACGGCTCCCTCATATCGGTCAGTGACGTCAACGGCGACCGCATTCTGCAGTTCGGCGAAATCCGGCTCGGAGCCGACGTGATCCTGCTGGCGACACCCGAAATCGGCGGCATGCCCTATGTGGTGTCCGGCCTGGTGGCGGCAGGGGGGTTGGCGGCGGCGCTGTCCACCGCAGACGGGCTGTTGTTGACGATCAGCAATTCGCTCGTGCGGGACACGTACTGCCACGAGGTCAAGCGCAATGTGACACCCGAGCAGCGTGTGATCCTCTCGAAGTTTGCCCTGCTGAGCGTGGCAACCTTGGCCGCGTTCGTGGCAACACTCAGACCGGCCGAAATCCTGCCCCTGGTGGCGTCGTCGTTCTCGCTGGCCGCCTCGGCATTTGTGCCTGCCATGGTGATGGGCATCTTCTGCAAGCGCACCATGGGCGGCGCGGCTGTGACCGGCATGCTGCTCGGTCTTGGGGTCACCGTGGGCTACATGCTCGTCAATGTGCCTGTGGTGCGCGTGTTCTTCGGTCTCGATGCTGGCCAGACGCTCTGGTTCGGCATCCAACCCCTCTCCGCCGGGGTTTTCGGCGTGCCCTTGGGCTTTGCCGTGATTGCGCTGCTCAGCTGGTTGCCACGCAGCAGAGCCTCTGGCGTGTGAAACGGCCCGGGCGCCACCCGGTTTGAGCGCCTTCGTCTTAGGTGTTTGCACTGAGTTTTGAGACTGCCCCAGCAGACTCGCCACGCCTGTCAGTTTCCTGTCAGACGGCGTTCAAACACTACGCCCGGCACGTTGTACACCCCTTCAATCCTGGAGACCCCAACATCATGGCAACTTCCACGGCGAGCGCTTCGACATCGATGACCAAGGAGGAGAGAAAGGTGATTTTCGCCTCTTCTCTCGGGACCGTTTTCGAGTGGTACGACTTCTATCTCTACGGTTCACTGGCCGCCATCATCGCGCGGCAGTTCTTCTCCGGCCTGGATCCAACATCCGCCTACATCTTTGCGTTGCTCGCTTTTGCAGCCGGTTTTCTGGTGCGGCCGTTTGGCGCGATCTTCTTCGGCCGCCTGGGCGACATGATCGGTCGCAAGTACACCTTCCTGGTGACGATCCTGCTCATGGGTGCTTCCACGTTCATCGTGGGCCTGTTGCCCAGCTACGCCTCCATCGGTCTGGCCGCCCCCATCATCCTGATCATCCTGCGCATGCTGCAAGGTCTGGCGCTGGGCGGTGAGTACGGAGGTGCAGCAACCTATGTGGCCGAACATGCGCCACACGGAAAACGGGGTGCCTACACGGCATGGATCCAGACAACGGCAACGCTCGGTCTGTTCCTGTCGCTGCTGGTGATCCTGGGCGTGCGCACCGCCCTGGGTGATGCGGCCTTTGCCGACTGGGGCTGGCGCATTCCCTTCCTGGTGTCCATCCTGCTGCTGGGCATCTCGGTGTGGATTCGGCTGAGCCTGAACGAGTCGCCGGCCTTCCAGAAGATGAAGTCCGAAGGCAAGACCTCCAAGTCTCCGCTGAAAGAGTCGTTCGGTGAGTGGAAGAACCTGAAGGTCGTGATCCTCGCGCTGCTGGGCCTGACTGCCGGCCAGGCGGTGGTCTGGTACACGGGTCAGTTCTATGCCTTGTTCTTCCTGACCACGATCGCCAAGGTGGATGCCACGACGGCCAACCTGATGATCGCCGCCTCGCTGCTGATCGGTACGCCGTTCTTCATCGTGTTCGGTACGCTGTCCGACAAGATCGGCCGCAAACCCATCATCATGGGTGGCTGCCTGATCGCGGCACTCACGTACTTCACCGTGTTCCCGTTGTTGCTGAACTACGCGAACCCCGCGTTGGTGGCAGCGCAGCAGGCCAGCAAGGTCACGGTGACGGCCGATCTCAAGGAGTGTTCGTTCCAGGGCAGCCCGATTGCGCGCGATATCGATTTCCGCACCTCGTGCGACATCGCCAAGCGCGCACTGACGCAGTCCTACATTCCTTACATCAGCGCGCAAGGCCCTGCGGGCGCGCCAGCGACGATCACCTTGGGCGACAAGGTGCTCACCGCCCCGGTCGGCGTGCTCAACGAGAAGCGTGATGCCTTCGATCCTGCGAGCGCCAAGGCCATCGCTGATTTCCGCAAGTCGCTCACGGAGACCGCCAAGGCCGCCAACCTGACCATTGCCGCAGACCCGGCCAAGATGAACAAACCGATGGTGCTCGCCATCCTTGTGTTCCTCGTGCTCCTGGTCACCATGGTGTACGGCCCGATCGCCGCCATGCTGGTCGAGATGTTCCCGACGCGGATCCGCTACACCTCGATGAGCCTGCCGTACCACATCGGCAACGGCTGGTTTGGCGGTTTGTTGCCCACCACGGCCTTTGCCATGGTGGCCGCCACCGGAGACATCTTCTACGGCCTCTGGTACCCCGTGATCGTCGCCTCCGGTACTTTCATCATCGGCATGATCTTCATCAGGGAAACCAAGGACATCGACATCTACGCCAAGGATTGACGCCCACAACATCCATTCGGTTTGAATGGATGTGTTTCCCGAGAATGCCCGCCCCGCGCGGGCATTCTTGCTTCTACAACTTTCAGCGTATGGATAAACCCCAGTTCAAATCCCCATGGACGCATGTGAAGCTTGCCGGGTTTGTGACATTGCGGCCTTGATGGTCCGATCTGGTCAAGGGCCTCAGGGCCGTGCCTCAATGAGAAAATCATGATTGTTGTGAAAACCGAAGCCGGGCTGCGTGTCATGAAAGACCGATCTGTCCCGTTGACCCCGAGGCAGCGCTCCGCATTCATCTTGATCGATGGAAAACGCACACTGGACGATGTGTTGGCCTCATCGGCCGCCATGGGCGTTGCGCGGGAAGACGTTGACCAGTTGTTCCAGTTGGGGCTGATCACCGATGCAGCGCCTGCCCAGACGCAGGTGGAGCTGGCCGCCGAGGTACTCAATGCCGCCGAGGTCAGCGTTCACAACGCACGAAGCCCCAAGGAGCGCTACGACGCCGCCTATCCCATCGCAACCCGGTTGACCGCCGCCTTGGGCCTGAGGGGTGTTCTGCTCAATCTGGCGGTGGAGGGGGCCGGCAACTACGAGCAGTTGCTGGAACTCGCTCCTCGCATCCGTGACGCCGTGGGACAGGAGAAGTACGCGGCGCTGGCCAAGGCATTGAACGACCGCTGACGCGCCGTACATGGCAGGTATCGCGGATGCGGTGCGTTTGCTATAATCGTGGGCTTGCCTTGCTGCACCCCAACCGACGCTGGGGGCAGCTTTAACCCAAACCCGCCCAGCGGCGGGTGAATCCACAAGGAGAGTCCATGCGTCATTACGAAATCGTTTTGCTGATCCATCCGGATCAAAGCGAACAGGTTCCAGCCATGCTGGAGCGCTACAAGGGCATGATCACCGCCGGCGGCGGCAAGATCCATCGCGTTGAAGACTGGGGTCGTCGTCAGATGGCTTACCAGATCAACAAGCTGTCCAAGGCCCACTACCTGTGCGTCAACATCGAGGCCGATCAGGCCGTGATGGCTGAACTGGAGCATGCCTTCAAGTTCAACGACGCCGTGCTGCGTCACTTGACTGTTCTGCGCAAGAAAGCCGATACCGGCCCATCTTCGATGATGAAGTCGGTCGAGCGTGAAGAAGCCCGCAAGCTTCAGCAGCCCGAGCAGCGCCCCCAACAGCAGCAGCACCAACCGCAGGAACAGGCCCAGGCTTGATGCCCGGTGCGCGTTAACGTCAAAGGGTGAACCAGACTCAATTGTCGGCCGTCGTGGTGCAGGTGCAGAGCCTGCGGTACACACCGGCAGGCATACCGGCCGTCAACCTCGTGCTCGAACACGAGTCACAGATCGTCGAACTGGACACTCCGAGGCAAGTGAAACTGCAACTCAGGGCGATCGCCTTTGGGGCGCATGCCGAAATCCTCTCCCGACAGGGACTCGATTCGGTCTGTGAGTTTCACGGCTTCTTGACCAACGCGCGCAATGGCAAAGGCGTGGTGTTCCACATCCAAGATTTCAGCAAGACATAGGAAGGCCCATCATGGCGTCACCCAAACGTTTCAACAAAGACAAGCGCCCCAAGCGCAACACCCAATCGCTGCTGTTCAAGCGCAAGCGCTTCTGCCGCTTCACCGTGGCCAACGTCGAAGAAGTCGACTACAAGGACGTCGATGTCCTGCGTGACTTCATCGCCGAGAACGGCAAGATCATCCCCGCGCGCCTGACCGGCACGCGTGCCTTCTACCAGCGACAGGTCAACACTGCCATCAAGCGCGCGCGCTTCCTGGGCATGTTGCCTTACAGCGACCAGCACCGCGTCTGAAAGAGAGCCTGACATGCAAATCATCCTGCTCGACAAAGTTGTCAATCTCGGCGCCCTCGGCGATGTGGTCAAGGTCAAGGACGGCTACGCCCGCAACTTCCTGATCCCCGCCGGCCGCGCTCGCCGCGCCACGCAAAATGCCATCGCTGAATTCGAAGCACGCCGCGTCGAACTCGAGAAAGTGGCCGCAGCCAAACACGCCGAAGCCCAGGCTTTGGGTGAGAAGCTCGCCGCCGTGACGGTCAAGCTGTCGCAAAAAGCCGGTGTTGACGGTCGCCTGTTCGGCTCCGTCACCAACCACGACGTGTCTGAAGAGCTGAACAAACAAGGCTTCAAGGTCGCGAAGTCGCAAGTCCGCATGCCCAATGGTCCCCTGAAGAACGTGGGCGACTACACGGTGAGCGTGAACCTGCACACCGACGTGACGGTCGACGTCAACGTCTCGGTGCTCGGCGAAACCGCCTGAGTCCCGCGCGAGCGCCCAGGCGCTTCGCTCAAAAGCCGCCGCCCTTCGGGCCGCGGCTTTTTTCTTGGGGTTCGTGCGGTTCCCGCAAGCCCTTGGTCCCGTCCGTCATCCACCTCTTTTACCGGACTTGTCCACAGACTTGTCCCATGACTTTCCAAGGGTCAGCGCGTACCATGGCCCTTTACTTTTTCCAAGCCAATGTCCGCCGTTTTTTCCAGTTCTTTCTCCTCGTTTGACGCCGGTCTGGACGAGGCTGGCAGCAGCACCGACCGCCAGATCGCGCAGCTGCGCGTTCCGCCGCACTCCATTGAAGCCGAGTCCAGCGTGCTGGGCGGTCTGCTGCTGGACAACGCCGCCTGGGACCGGGTTGCCGATCTGGTCAACGACTCGGATTTCTACCGCTACGAACACCGCCTGACGTACTCGGCCATCGCCACACTGGTCAACGCCAGCAAGCCCGCGGATGTGGTCACCGTGTTCGAGCACCTGCAGAACCTGGGCAAGGCCGAGGAAGCGGGTGGCCTCGCCTATCTGAACTCGCTGGCGCAGTACGTGCCCAGTGCGGCCAACATCCGCCGCTATGCCGAGATCGTGCGCGAGCGTGCCATTCTGCGCAAGCTGATCGCCGCCAGCGACGAGATCGCCACGGCGGCGTTCAACACACAGGGCAAGGCCGTCGACAAGATCCTCGACGAGGCCGAGCAGAAGATCTTCAACATCGGCGAAGAAGGCTCGCGGATGAAGGAGGGTTTTCAGGGCATGGACAAGCTGGTGGTCGAACTGCTCGACCGCGTGCAGGAAATGGCCGACAACCCCAACGACATCACCGGCGTGCCCACGGGCTTCGTCGACCTGGACCGCATGACCTCGGGCTTGCAGGCCGGTGATCTGGTGGTGCTGGCCGCGCGTCCGTCCATGGGCAAGACTGCGTTCGCGATCAACATCGCCGAACACGTGGCGCTCAACGAAGGCCTGCCGGTGGCGGTGTTCTCCATGGAAATGGGTGCTTCCCAGTTGGCGGTTCGTATCGTCGGCTCGATCGGTCGCATCAACCAGACCCACCTGCGCAACGGCAAGCTCACCGACGACGAATGGCCACGCCTGACCGAAGCCATTGAGAAGTTGCGCAACGTCTCGCTGCACATCGACGAAACCCCTGGCCTGACCACCAGCGTGCTGCGCGCCAACGCGCGGCGGCTCTCGCGCCAGTGCGGCAAGCTGGGTCTGATCGTGGTCGACTACCTGCAGCTCATGAGCGGCAGCGGTGGTGATGGTGACAACCGAGCCTCGGAGCTGGGCGAAATTTCGCGAGGCCTGAAGATGCTGGCCAAGGAACTGCAGTGCCCGGTGATCGCGCTCTCGCAGCTCAACCGCAGCGTGGAGACACGCACCGACAAGCGCCCCATGATGAGCGACTTGCGCGAGTCGGGCGCCATCGAGCAGGATGCGGACATCATCATGTTCATCTACCGCGACGAGTACTACACCAAGGACGCGTGCAAGGAACCCGGCGTGGCCGAGATCATCATCGGCAAGCAGCGAAACGGCCCCACGGGCACGGTGAAGCTGGCGTTCCTGAACATGCTCACGCGATTCGAATCGCTCGCCGGCGGCGGCGATTACTGATGAGGTGACGCTCATGAAAAAACCCGGCCAAGGCCGGGTTTTTTCATGCTGGCGTGAACCTCGGGCTCAGAGCACTTCGCTCGCAAAGTCCGCCAGGCGCGAACGCTCGCCGCGCGCCAGCGTGATGTGCCCGCCGTGCGGCCAACCCTTGAACCGGTCCACTGCGAACGTGAGACCCGACGAGCCTTCGGTGAGGTAGGGCGTGTCGATCTGCGCGAGGTTGCCCATGCAGATGATCTTGGTGCCCGGGCCCGCGCGGGTGATCAGCGTCTTCATCTGCTTGGGCGTCAGGTTCTGCGCCTCGTCGATGATCACGTACTTGTTCATGAAGGTGCGGCCGCGCATGAAGTTCATGCTCTTGACCTTGATGCGGCTTCGAATCAGCTCGTTGGTGGCCGCACGGCCCCATTCGCCCGCATTGCCGCCGTCACCCTTGGCCAGGAACTCCAGGTTGTCGTCCAGCGCACCCATCCACGGACCCATCTTTTCCTCTTCGGTGCCGGGCAGGAAACCGATGTCTTCCCCCACGCTCACGGTGGCGCGGGTCATGATGATCTCGGTGTAGCGGCGGTCGTCCAGCACCTGCGTGAGGCCGCTGGCCAGGGCCATCAGCGTTTTGCCGGTGCCGGCCGTGCCGGCCAGGGTCACGAAGTCGATCTCCGGGTCCATCAACAAATTGAGCGCGAAGTTCTGTTCGCGGTTGCGGCTGGTCACGCCCCACACCGCGTTCTTCAGGTGGGTGTAGTCCTTGAGGGTTTTGAGCACCGCGGTTTTGTCGCGGATCTCGGTCACACGGGCATAGAGCGAAGGCTCGCCTGGCGCTTCGAAGTACACAAACTGGTTGATGTAGAACTGGCCCACCGCCGGACCGCTCACGCGGTAGAAGGTGTGACTGCCACTTTGCCAGCTTTCGATGGTCTTGCTCTGGCGCGTCCAGAAGTCCTGAGGCAGCGCCAGCGCGCCGGCATACAGCAACTCGCCGTCGTCCAGTGTCTTGTCGTTCTGGTAGTCCTCGGCCGCAAGACCCAATGCGCGGGCTTTCACGCGCATGTTGATGTCTTTGGACACCAGGATCACTTCGCGCTCGGGATGACGCTGGCGCAGCGAATGCACCACGCCCAGGATCTGGTTGTCGGCCTTGCCCTGCGGCAGGCTGGACGGCAGGTTGCTCTCCAGCGGCTCGGTCTGGAAGAACAGCAGGCCACGCGCGCCGTGGTGACCGGTGGCCGAGAGTTTGAGGCCCTTGGTCATGTCGCCACCTTGCTGCGCCACCAGGGCGTCGAGCGTGCGGCTGGTCTGGCGCCCGTTGCGGGCGACCTCGGTCATGCCCTTCTTGTGACCATCGAGCTCTTCGAGCACGATCATCGGCAGGAAGATGTCGTGTTCTTCGAAGCGGAACAGGCTCATCGGATCGTGCAGCAACACATTGGTGTCCAGCACGAACAGCCTGGCCGGCCCCGAACTCGATTTGCCCGCAGAGCGCCGGCGGCTGCCGGAGGATGCGGTGACTTGCGCAGCGACCGGGCTTTTGGTGGCCTGACTGGTCGCCACTGCTGCGGGCGGAATGGCTCTTTCCAGAACGGGTGGGGCTTTGTGAACCTCCGCTACTTCAGGCGCGGCAGCGGCGGGGTTGTGGG
>QBMB01000038.1:23392-35708 GCA_003241965.1 Burkholderiales bacterium
TTCCCAGCCGGTTTTCCCGCCAGTGGAGTCGGTGCGGCGGTCCCGCGATCAACCTGTCGCGCCGCCTGAGCGACCGGCGCAGGTGACGCAGGTGACATATCGGCCGTGTGGTCGAACGGTTCTTCGGCTGCTTTGAGGCTGTAGGCCTCGGGGGAGAGAAGGGCTGCGCGTTTGGAGGGGGCGGGAGGCAGTGGCATGTGGGCTTGTGTGTTCAGCGCGGGGCTGGAAAACAAAAAGCCGCCGGGGTGACCGGGCGGCTTTCGGGGCTGCTGGAGGAGTGCAGAAGGGGTGGGGCGGAGAGGCTTCCCGGCGTCATGAATTCATTATGCATGAGTCCCGTGACGCAAAACCCACGCCGACAACCCGCCTTGGCCAGGAACCAATCAGGCGGCCTTCTTGAGCATCTTGACGGCCTTGAGCACGTCTTCCACATGACCGGGCACTTTCAGGCCGCGCCACTCCTGCTTCAGAACGCCGTCGGGGCCGATCAGGAAGGTGCTGCGCTCGATGCCCTTGACCTTCTTGCCGTACATGATCTTGTTCTTGACCACGCCGAACATGTGGCACATCTTTTCTTCGGTATCGGCGATCAGCTCAAACGGCAGCTCGAGCTTGGTCTTGAAGTCGTCGTGCGACTTCATGTTGTCGCGCGAAACGCCGAACACCTCGGCGCCGGCTTTCACGAAGTCCTTGTACTTGTCGCGGAACTGCATGGCTTCGGTGGTGCAGCCGGGCGTGTTGTCCTTGGGGTAGAAATACAGCACGATGGTCTGGCCCAGATGCGTCTGGTTGCTGACCTTGATGCCACCCGTGGCCATCGATTCGAATTCGGGAATGGGTTTATTGACAACGACTGCCATACTGCGTGGACCCCTGACGTAAGTTGGTGGTGATGCGTTGGCTTCCCGGCTGTTTCACGGCGAGCCCTGCGTTGCAGCAATGGGACCCGTGGCAGGAAACAATCGGCTATTTTACCCTGAATGGGCGCGCTCGTCACCGTGGCAACCCGGGGTGGGTTCGTGGGTCTCAGGTCTCCAGCAGCAAGGCCGCCACCACGCGCCGGCCTTCTCCCGCGAGGATGTTGTAGGTTCGGCAGGCGGCGGCCGTGTCCATGGTTTCAACACCGATGCGCCGGGCCATCAGGCCGCGCAGCAGGGCCGGTGGCGCGAAGCGCAGTTTTGAGCCGCTGCCGAACACGACGAGTTCGGGTGGTTCGGTGGCGAGCTCGATGAGCATGTCGAAGTGCGACGCTTCCAGTAACTCAAAACGCGAACATGGCCAAGGCTGCAACTGACCTTTGGGTGTCAGCACCAGGCTGTGGAAATGGCGCTGACCATTGACTGCGATCCAGCCTTCACCATAGCCGGTGACGGACTGGATTTCCAGCTTGTCGGAGTGCAGTTTCATGGGGCAGTGGCCAATCGGACTGGGTGCGGAACTGTGGTCAAATTGCAGGTTTTCCCTGCAGACGAGACCGAATATAACGCCCGGTGCAACCCACCGGGAACACCGCCCCGCACGACCCCAGAACCCCCAGGGAGTGACTTTGAAGACCATCCAGAAATCCGCCAAGCTGGCCAACGTGTGTTACGACATCCGGGGCCCGATCATGGATGCCGCGCGCAAGATGGAAGACGAGGGTCACAAGATCATTCGCCTGAACATCGGCAACCTGGCGGTGTTTGGTTTTGATGCGCCCGAGGAGATTCAGCAGGACATGATCCGCAACCTGCCGAACTCGGCCGGTTATTCGGACAGCAAGGGTATTTTCGGCGCGCGCAAGGCGGTGATGCACGAGACGCAGACGCAGGGCATCAAGGGCGTGACGCTCGACGACATTTACCTCGGCAACGGCGCGAGCGAACTGATCGTGATGGCCACCAACGCGCTGCTGGACGATGGTGACGAACTGCTGCTGCCCGCTCCCGACTATCCGCTGTGGACAGCAGCCGTGAGTCTCTCGGGCGGCACGCCGGTGCACTACATGTGCGACGAGTCCAACGGCTGGATGCCCAACCTGGACGACATCCGCCGCAAGATCACGCCGGCCACCAAAGGCATCGTGGTCATCAACCCGAACAACCCGACCGGCGCGCTCTACTCCGACGACCTGCTCAAGGCGATCGTGGAACTCGCACGCGAACACGGACTGGTGATCTTTGCAGACGAGGTCTACGACAAGGTGCTGTACGACGGCGTCAAGCACACGGCGATTGCCAGCCTGTCGGACGACGTGCTCACGCTGACCTTCAACTCGCTCTCCAAGAGCTACCGCTCGTGCGGCTACCGCGCGGGCTGGCTCATCGTCTCGGGCGACAAGAAGCCGGCCAAGGACTACATCGAGGGCCTGAACATGCTCTCGAACATGCGCCTGTGCGCCAACGTGCCGGGCCAGTGGGCGATCCAGACCGCGCTCGGCGGCTACCAGAGCATCAACGACCTGGTGGGCGAGGGTGGCCGCTTGCGCCGCCAGCGCGACCTGGCCTACGAGCTGATCACCGCCATTCCGGGTGTGAGCTGCGTCAAGCCCTCGGCTGCGCTGTACATGTTTCCCAAGCTCGACCCGAAGGTGTACCCGGTCGAAGACGACCAGCAGATGTTCCTCGAACTCTTGCAGGAAACGCGCGTGATGCTGGTGCAGGGCTCGGGCTTCAACTACCCCGACAACCAGCATTTCCGGATCGTGTTCCTGCCGCACGAAGACGACCTGCGCGAGGCCATCAACCGCGTAGCCCGGTTCTTCGAAGGCTGGCGAAAACGCCACGGCACCTGATTTTTTGCTCTCCAACCATGACCGACATGAAACCGATCCAAGTAGGCCTTCTGGGCATAGGCACCGTGGGCAGCGGCACGTTCAACGTGCTGCAGCGCAACCAGGAAGAGATCCGCCGGCGCGCCGGCCGCGGCATTGAAATCACCATGGTGGCCGACCTGGACGTGGCGCGTGCGCAGTCCATCGTGGGTCCGAACGTGAAGGTGGTGAATGACGCGCGCGCCGTCATCGCCAACCCCGATATCGACATCGTGATCGAGCTCATCGGTGGCTACGGCATCGCGAAGGCGCTGGTACTCGAAGCCATCGCTGCGGGCAAGCACGTGGTCACGGCCAACAAGGCGCTGCTCGCGGTCCACGGCACCGAAATCTTTGCGGCCGCTTCGGCCAAAGGCGTGATGGTGGCGTTCGAAGCGGCGGTGGCTGGCGGCATTCCCATCATCAAGGCGTTGCGCGAAGGCTTGACGGCCAACAGCATCCAGTGGATCGCCGGCATCATCAACGGTACGACCAACTTCATCCTCTCCGAGATGCGCGACAAGGGCCTGGACTTTGCCGTCGTGCTCAAGGAAGCGCAGCGCCTGGGCTACGCCGAGACCGATCCGACCTTCGACATCGAGGGCGTGGACGCAGCGCACAAGGTCACGCTGATGAGCGCGATCGCCTTCGGCATCCCGGTGCAGTTCGACAAGGCCTATGTGGAAGGCATCACGCAGCTTGGCGCCACCGACATCAAATACGCCGAACAGCTCGGCTACCGCATCAAGCTGCTGGGCATCACCAAGCGCACAGCCCAGGGCATCGAGCTGCGCGTGCACCCCAGCCTGGTGCCCGCCAAGCGTCTGATCGCCAACGTGGAAGGTGCGATGAACGCGGTGGTGGTGCAGGGCGATGCCGTGGGCACCACGCTGTACTACGGCAAGGGCGCGGGCAGCGAGCCCACGGCCAGCGCCGTGATCGCCGACCTGGTGGACATCACCCGCCTGCACACCGCCGACCCGCACCACCGTGTGCCGCACCTGGCGTTTCAGCCCGACGCCATGAGCGACCTGAGCGTGTTGCCCATGAGCGAGGTGGTGACGAGCTATTACCTGCGCCTGCGCGTGGCCGACGAGGCCGGTGTGCTGGCCCAGGTGACCGGCCTGCTGGCCACCGCCGGCATCAGCATCGACGCGGTGCTGCAGCGCGAGGCCGACGAGGTGAGTGGCGAGGGTGGCACGTCCACCGACCTGATCATCCTCACGCACGACACGCGCGAAGGCATCATGAACGATGCGTTGGCTGCACTGCAGAAGCTGGCGACCGTGCTCGCACCCATCGTGCGCATCCGCAAGGAAGAGTTGAACTGATGTTGTACCTGTCCACGCGCGGTGATCCGGGGCGCAAACACTTCTGCGAGATCCTGCTTGAAGGTCTCGCGCCCGACGGCGGCCTGTACTTGCCGGAGCGTTATCCCCAGGTGGATGCGGCCACGCTGGCGCGTTGGCGCCAGGTGTTCAACCAGGGCGCGGCGGGTGGCTACGCCGCGTTGGCGTTTGAAGTGCTCTCGCTCTACATCGACGACATTCCCGCCGCGGACCTGCGCGCGCTGTGCGAGAAGACCTACACCGAAGCGGTGTACGGCACACCGCAGATCGTGCCGCTGAAAGATCTTGAACCAGGCTTGCACCTCGAAGCCCTGTCCAACGGCCCGACGCTGGCTTTCAAGGACATGGCGATGCAGTTGCTGGGCAACCTGTTCGAGTACGAGCTGGCGCGCCGCGGCGAAGAGCTCAACATCCTGGGCGCTACCTCCGGCGACACCGGTAGCGCGGCCGAGTACGCCATGCGCGGCAAGCGCGGGGTGCGCGTCTTCATGCTGAGCCCGCACGGGCGCATGAGCCCGTTCCAGCAGGCGCAGATGTTCAGCCTGATGGACGAAAACATCCACAACATTGCGATTGAAGGCGTGTTCGACGACTGCCAGGACATCGTCAAGAACGTCAGCAACGACCTGGCGTTCAAGCGCGCCTACAAGATCGGTACGGTCAACTCGATCAACTGGGCGCGATTGCTCGCCCAGGTCGTCTATTACTTCGCGGGTTACTTCCAGGCAACCGGCGATGCCCCCACGCTCCCCGCTGCGCGTGGTTCGCTGCCCCCCGAGGGGGCTGATTCGCCATGGGGCGGCCCGGCGGCGAATCGGTCTCTCCCCCGCGTCTCCTTCACTGTGCCCAGCGGCAACTTCGGCAACGTTTGCGCCGGCCACGTGGCACGCCAGATGGGTCTTCCGATTGCCCAGCTGGTGGTTGCCACCAACGAGAACGACGTGCTCGACGAGTTCTTCCGCACCGGCGTGTACCGCGTGCGCGCCAGCGCCGACACGCACGAGACCTCCAGCCCGTCGATGGACATCTCCAAGGCCAGCAACTTCGAGCGTTTCGTGTTCGACCTGCTGGGGCGCGACGGCGCGCGGGTCAAGGCGTTCTTCGGCGAAGGCCTTGCGCGCGAGGGCCGCTTCGACCTGAGCGCCGACCCGCTGTTCGGCGAGGCGGCAAGTCATTATGGTTTTCGCAGCGGGCGAAGCACGCACGCCGATCGTCTGGCCACCATTCGCGACACATTCAAACGCCACGGCGTGATGATCGACACCCACACCGCCGACGGTGTGAAGGTGGCGCGTGAGCACCTTCAGGCTGGCGTGCCGATGATCGTGCTGGAAACGGCGCTGCCGATCAAGTTCGCCGAGACCATTGTGGAAGCGCTGGGGCAGCAACCCCACCGCCCGCCGCAGTTCGAAGGCATTGAAGCCCTGCCCAAGCGCGTGCAGGTGATGCCGGCGAACACGGCGGCTGTGCAGACTTACATCACCGGGCATTGCGCTCCCGCATGAAGGTCGTCGGCTTTGCGGGCTACTCGGGATCGGGCAAAACCACGCTGGTCGAGCAGCTGATTCCAGCGCTCAAGCTGCGGGGTCGGCGCGTTTCGGTGGTCAAACACGCGCACCACAGTTTCGACATCGATCACCCGGGCAAGGACACCTGGCGCCACCGAGAAGCCGGGGCTTTCGAGGTGCTGGCTGCATCGCCCAAACGGCTGGTGCTCATGCGCGAATTCGAGACCCTTGCAGAACATTCGGTGCATGACCTCCTGGCCCAGTTGCGTGCAGACGTGGACTGGGTGCTGGTCGAGGGTTTCAAGCAGAGCGATCTGCCCAAGGTGGAGGTGTGGCGCCAGGCGAATGCCAAACCGCTGCGTTTCCATGAGGACCCCCACATCGTGGCCATCGCCACAGACACACCTGAAGCCCTGCCAGCGTCCGTTCACTGCACCGTGCTGGATTTGAACGGTGCCGATGACGTGGCCGCGTGGTTGGTCGACAATGCAGACCGGTTTGAATACCGCACCCCGTTGAGCCCAACATGACCACGCCTGCACCCCCACACAACCGTGCTCCCTTGATGTCGCTGGACGACGCGATGGTCAGCTTGCTGGCGCACGCCGAGCCGCTGCAATCCACCGACAGGGTGAGCACCTTCGATGCCGATGGCCGCGTGCTGGCGCAAGACCTCGTGTCCGCGCTGCAGGTGCCCCCCAACGACAACTCGTCCATGGACGGCTACGCACTGCGCGCGGCCGACGTGACCGAAATCGGCCGGGTGCTGCCCGTGACGCAGCGCATCGCTGCCGGGCACGCTGGCGAACCGCTGGAGCCCGGCACCTGCGCGCGCATCTTCACCGGCGCGCCCATGCCCGCCGGGGCCGACGCGGTGGTGATGCAGGAAGACACGGTCGAGGTGGGCGGCAACATCCACGGCGTGCACATTCAGGTGATGCCCCAGCCCGGCCAGTGGGTGCGGCGCGCGGGCGAAGACGTGACGCGCGGTGCGGTGGTGCTGGCCCGGGGCGAGCGCCTGTCGCCCGCAAGCCTGGGCCTGGCCGCGAGCCTGGGCCTGGCGCACCTGAGTGTGGTGGCACGCCCGCGTGTGGCGCTGTTCTCCACCGGTGATGAACTCGTGATGCCGGGCGATGTGCCGCCCGAGGCCATGAAGGCCGGCAACATCTACAACTCCAACCGGTTTTTCCTGCGCGCGCTCCTGCACCGCATGGGCTGCGAAGTGAGCGACCTGGGCATCGTGCCCGACAACCGCGCAGCAACGCTGGCCGCGCTCAAGACGGCTGCCGATCATCACGACCTCATCCTCACCAGCGGTGGTGTGTCGGTGGGGGAAGAAGACCACATCAAGCCGGCCGTGCAGCAGCTTGGCAGCCTGGACCTGTGGCAGATCGCCATGAAGCCGGGCAAACCGTTTGCCTACGGCACCGTGAAGCGCGGCGCGGGCGCAGACCTGGCGGCAACAGAGACCTGCCATTTCATCGGCTTGCCGGGCAACCCGGTGTCCAGCTTCGTCACTTTCCTGCTGCTGGTGCGGCCGTTCCTGTTGCGCTTGCAAGGGGTGAATGCCGTGGCGGTGCAAGCCACCACGCTGCCTGCACATTTCACGCTGTCCAAGGCCGACAAGCGCCGCGAGTTTCTGCGCGTTCGCCGCAACGCTGCCGGTGGTCTGGACCTGTTTCCCAACCAGAGCTCGGGCGTGCTCACCTCGGTGGCGTGGGGCGACGGCCTGGTGGACAACCCGGCCGGCAGCACCATCGCACACGGCGACGCGGTGTCCTTCATTTCTTTTGCGGATCTGCTCGCATGAAAGTTCAGTTGCGCTATTTCGCGTCCATCCGCGAGGCCTTGGGCACCGGCAGCGAATCCCTCGACACACAAGCCGGCACACTGGCCGCCCTGCGGGCCGAGTTGGTGGCGCGCGGCGGTGCTTATGCCGATGCCCTGGCGCCTGGCAAGGCGGTGCGCGTGGCCTTGAACCAGACCATGAGCGACGAGAGCGCTGCGCTCAGCGATGGCGCGGAGGTCGGTTTCTTTCCACCGGTCACCGGGGGTTGAGCATGACCGCGCGCGTGTCCATCCAGACCGAAGACTTCGACCTCTCGACCGAGGTGGCCCGGCTGCGCGTGAGCGACAAGGGTGTGGGCGCGGTCTGCAGTTTCATCGGCACCGTGCGCGATCGCAACGATGGCAAGAGCGTCAGCACCCTGGAGCTGGAGCACTACCCCGGCATGACCGAGAAGTCCATCGAAGCCATGATCGACGAGGCGCATCGGCGCTTCAACATCCTGGGCGCCCGAGTGATCCACCGCGTGGGTCTGCTGCAGCCGCTCGATCAGATCGTGCTGGTGGCCGTGACCTCCGCACACCGGGGCCAGAGTTTCCAGGCCTGCGAGTTCCTCATGGACTACCTCAAGACCCAGGCGCCGTTCTGGAAGAAGGAGCAGACGCCCGAAGGCGCGCGCTGGGTGGACGCCCGCGTGAGCGACGACGCAGCGCTGGCGCGTTGGGGCATCGAGGCCAGCAACGGCTGAACGGCGGCGGCGAGGCGATGCTCAACGCTGCCGACATCGAAGCCATCGAGCGGGCGACGCTGCAGGCGGTGGCGCCCCAGGTGGTGCAGGCGCTCCCCGGATGGCTGCTCGCCATGGACCACGGCACCGTGGGTCGGGCCCGCAGTGCGGTGCCGCTGCACCACCAGACGCACGAGCTGGCCCTGCTGTCCCCCTTGCTCGACCGTTATGCCGCGTTGGGGTTCGAGCCTCGCTTGCGCCTGCCCGACCTGGCCACGTTTGAGCCGTGGCACGAAGCCCTCACGCAGCGCGGATGGCGTCGGGACCAGCCCACGCTGACCATGACGGGGACGCTGGAGCAACTGGCCCAGATCCAGGCAGGGCCCCCCGCCGAACTGGCCACCCGACCAGACGCCGACTGGAAGGCCATGTTTCTGGGCGAGGGCCTGGACCCTGCCGACGGCGCGAGCCGTTCGAGCGCGCTCAGCCGCGCCACTGGCACGCTGTACGCCTCGGTGCGCGAACACGGGCAGACCGTGGCCTGCGGGGCGGCCTCGTTCGGCCACGGCTGGCTGGGCGTGCACGGCATGCGCACGGCGGCGTCTCAGCGCGGTCGAGGTCTGGCGGCGCGCATCCTGCACACCATGGCGGCCGAGGCCATCTCGCGGGGACTGGCCGGCGTGTTCCTCCAGGTGGATGCCAGCAACGTCGCTGCGCAGGCCCTGTACCGCCGTGCTGGCCTGACCACCGCCTGGCCGTACGCCTACTGGCTCCCGCCACGGGCGTGACTGGCGACGGCTTGATCTGGGTCAAGCCCGCCCACACCGGGTGGGCGCAGGCTGCAGACCTTGGCTTGAAAACCGGTGCAGCAGCACCACATGCCCAACAGTTCTGTTTTCCCGGAGTGCCTCTGCCATGCGAATCGACAAGTTCACCACCAAATTTCAGGAAGCCCTGAGCGAGGCCCAGACACTTGCGCTGGGCAGCGACCACGCCTACATCGAACCGGCCCACCTGTTGCTCGCTTTGCTGCGCCAGGTCGACGGCCCGCAGTCGCTGCTGCAGCGCGCGGGCGTCAACGTGCCCGGCCTGACCAAAGCCACGGAAGCCGCCATGAAACGCCTGCCCGAAGTGCAGGGGCAAGACCAGGTGCAGGTGGGTCAGGAACTGGCCAAGTTGATGCAGGCCACCGAGAAGGAGGCCATCAAGCGCAACGACCAGTTCATTGCCAGCGAGCTGTTTCTGCTCGCCGTGGCTGACAGCAAGGGTGAGCTCGGACGCATGGCCAACGAGAACGGCCTCAACCGCAAGAGTCTGGAATCAGCCATCACCGCCGTGCGCGGCGGCCAGAAGATGGACAGCCCTGAGGCCGAAGGCCAGCGCGAGGCGCTCAAGAAATACACCATGGACCTCACCGAGCGCGCCCGCCAGGGCAAGCTGGACCCGGTGATCGGCCGCGACGACGAGATCCGCCGCGCCATCCAGGTGTTGCAGCGCCGCACCAAGAACAACCCGGTGCTCATCGGTGAACCCGGCGTGGGCAAGACCGCCATCGTCGAAGGCCTGGCGCAGCGCATCGTCGCTGGCGAGGTGCCCGATTCGCTCAAGGGCAAACGTGTGCTGAGCCTGGACATGGCCGCGCTGCTGGCCGGTGCCAAGTTCCGTGGCGAGTTCGAGGAGCGGCTGAAGACCGTGTTGAGCGAGCTGGCGAAAGACGAGGGCCAGACCATCGTCTTCATCGACGAGCTGCACACCATGGTGGGCGCCGGCAAGGCCGAAGGCGCGATGGACGCGGGCAACATGCTCAAGCCCGCCCTCGCTCGCGGCGAACTGCACTGCGTGGGCGCAACCACGCTGGACGAGTACCGCAAGTACATCGAGAAAGACGCTGCGCTGGAGCGCCGCTTCCAGAAGATTCTGGTGGGTGAGCCCACGGTGGAAGCCACCATCGCCATCCTGCGCGGCCTGCAGGAAAAATACGAAGTGCACCACGGCGTGCAGATCACCGACCCGGCCATCGTGGCCGCAGCCGAGCTCAGCCACCGCTACATCACCGACCGGTTTTTGCCCGACAAGGCCATCGACCTGATCGACGAAGCGGCGTCCAAGATCAAGATCGAACTCGACTCCAAGCCCGAGGTGATGGACCGGCTCGATCGCCGCCTGATCCAGTTGCAGATCGAGCGCGAAGCCGTGCGCCGCGAGAAAGACGAGTCCTCGCAAAAGCGCTTCGGCCTGATCGAGGAAGAGATCGGCCGGCTGGAGAAGGAAATCTCCGACTACGACGAAATCTGGAAGGCCGAGAAAGCCGCTGCGCTGGGCTCCAAGGACGTGATGGAGGAGATGGACCGCATCCGCTCGCAGATCAAAACCTTCACCGACAAGGGCGACTTCAACAAGGTCGCCGAGCTGCAGTACGGCAAGCTGCCCGAGCTGGAAAAACGCCTGAAGGACGCGCAGGCGGTGGAAGCCGGCAAGGCGCTGAACAAGGACGGCAAGGGTCGTCCGCAGCTGCTGCGCACGCAGGTGGGCGCCGAAGAGATTGCCGAGGTCGTGGCGCGCGCCACCGGCATTCCGGTGGCCAAGCTCATGCAGGGCGAGCGCGACAAGCTGCTGATGATGGAAGGCAAGCTGCACGAGCGGGTGGTGGGGCAAGATGAAGCCATCGGCGCCGTGGCCAACGCCATCCGCCGCTCGCGTTCGGGTCTTAGTGATCCGAACCGCCCCACCGGCTCCTTTCTGTTTCTCGGCCCCACCGGCGTGGGCAAGACCGAGCTGTGCAAGGCCCTGGCCGGTTTCCTCTTCGACAGCGAAGACCACCTGGTGCGCATCGACATGAGCGAGTTCATGGAAAAACACTCCGTGGCCCGGCTCATCGGCGCGCCACCCGGTTATGTGGGCTACGAGGAGGGCGGCTACCTCACCGAAGCCGTGCGCCGCAAGCCCTACAGCGTGCTGCTGCTCGACGAGGTGGAGAAGGCCCACCCTGATGTGTTCAACGTGCTGCTGCAGGTGCTGGACGACGGCCGCCTCACTGATGGCCAGGGCCGCACCGTGGACTTCAAGAACACCGTGATCGTGATGACCAGCAACATCGGTTCGCACCTGATCCAGGCCATGGTGGGTGAGCCGTATGAAGACGTGAAGGACGCGGTGTGGGGCGAGCTCAAGAACCACTTCCGCCCGGAATTCCTCAACCGCATCGACGAGACGGTGGTGTTCCATTCGTTGGATGCGCAGCACATCGAATCGATTGCCGCGATTCAGCTCAAGGTGCTCGAAGCGCGCCTGGCCAAGATGGATCTGCACCTGCAGGTGTCGCCCGCTGCATTGGCCGAACTGGCCAAGGTCGGCTTTGACCCGGTGTTCGGTGCGCGGCCGCTCAAGCGCGCCATCCAGCAGCGGATCGAGAACCCGCTCTCGAAGTTTTTGCTGGAGGGCCGTTACCCGCCGAAGTCGGCGATTCCAGTGGACGTGGACCCGGTGCAGAACCCGGGTGTGTTCGAGTTCGGCGACGCGGTGGCCGAGGCCTGAAGCGGGCTCAAGGCGGCAGGCCTCCATCCGTCGGGATGGGGGTCTGCCTCTACCGCCCGCAGGCGGGCAGTCCTATCATGCGGGCCATGACCCAGATACCCCCGACCCTTCCCCTGCGCGCCCTGTTCGACGCCCAGCACCAGGCCAGCCGCAAACAGATCGACGTGCCGCTGGCACTGCGCCGCGAGCGCCTTGCCCGCTTGAAGGCGCTGGTTGACCAGCACGGCGCTGCGCTGTCAGACGCGGTGCAGGCGGATTTCGGCGTGCGCTCCCGCCAGCTCACCGAAGTGGCCGACCTGTTCGTGCTTCGAGCGGCCATCGGTCAGCTGCACAAAGAGTTGCCGCACTGGATGAAAACCCGGCCCGTGGCCACGCCGCTGTACCTCAAGCCCGCACGGGCACACCTCCAGCGCCAGCCGTTGGGCGTGGTCGGCGTCATCGGTCCGTGGAACTACCCGCTGCAGCTCACGCTGGGGCCGGCCGCCACCGCGCTGGCCGCCGGCAACCGCGTGATGCTCAAGCCCAGCGAACTCACACCCCACAGCTCGGCGCTCATGGCCTCGCTGGTGCACAGCGCCTTTTCGGCCGACGAATTCAGCGTCGTGCTGGGCGGTGCCGATG
>QBMB01000038.1:35718-40264 GCA_003241965.1 Burkholderiales bacterium
CTGCCGTTCGACCACCTGTTCTTCACCGGCTCCACGGCGGTTGGCCGCAAGGTGGCGGCCGCCGCCGCGGTCAATCTCACGCCCACCACGCTGGAGCTCGGGGGCAAGTCGCCCTGCATCGTGGACGCTTCGTGCAACCTGATGGATGCCGCGGTGAAGATCGCCCACGGCAAGCTGCTCAACGCCGGGCAGACCTGCATCGCGCCCGACTACGTGCTGCTGCCGCGCGGCCAGGAAGCAGCGTTTGAGCGGGCCTACACGGCTGCTGTGGCGCGCCTGTTCCCCACCATCGCCGGCAACCCCGACTACGCGGCCATCGTGAGCGAGCGCCACCAGGCCCGCCTGCAAGCCTTGCTGCGTGAGGCTTCAGAGCAGGGCGCTCGTGTGGTGGACGTGGCGCCACCAGCAACGGCTCGTGTGGCCTCCACCGCACGCCAGATGAACCCGACCCTGGTGTTCAACCCCGGCCCCGGCCTGCGCCTGCTGGACGAAGAAATCTTCGGCCCCATCCTGCCGGTGGTGGCCTACGACTCGCTGAGCGAGGCGATCCAGCGCATCAACGCCGGCCCACGCCCGCTGGCGCTGTACTGGTTTGGTACCGACACCGCCGCGCGCGACCGGGTGATGGCCAACACGGTGAGTGGGGGTGTGAGCATCAACGACACGCTGATGCATGTGGCCCACGAAAACCTGCCGTTCGGCGGCGTGGGCGAGAGTGGCTGGGGCGCGTACCACGGGGAGACCGGTTTCCTGCGATTCACGCAGCAAAAGCCCGTTCTGGTGCAGTCGCGCTTCTCCATGGGGCATGTGTTTTATCCGCCTTACGGAGCGCGTTTCGATCAGGTCATGGGGCTGCTCAAGCGCTGGTTGTGACCCTCTCGCGCGGCTGGGCCAGAAGGTCTCAGGCCCCGGCCAACGCGTCGTCGTCGGCCTCGGGTTGCAAGGCCGCGGCCATGTTGAGCAAATAACCCTTTTGCATCAACCCGTAGGCCAGTTCGGACACATCCACGCCCAGCAACAACGAGAGCTCCTGCTCGCTGCGCCGCCCGTTGGCCATGAGCAACAAGGTGTGGGCCTGGCGGCCGACCACGTCGGGGCGTGACAGCGCCTCCCACGCCAGGGCGGTCTTGGCGTATCGCCGGATCGCTTGAATCATTGTTGTCTCCCAAAGGCCCGTGCGTGTGTTGACAGCACGCTTGCATGTTGCATGCCAGTTGTGACATGGCCTTGACGCCTGCGCCCGGTTGACCGTTCGGTGACCGATATGCGCCTTATCTCAGCATTGTCATGCCCCCCGGGGCATGCGCGGGTATAAACGTGACGTGTTTCACACCCCGACCCAGCGGCAGACCGCCGCGACCAGGCGATGACGGTACCCCCCAGATTGCTGCAGCAGTGCCTCGCGGAGGCGCTTGAAGACGCCCCCGCAATGCTGGGGCGTTGCCTCGACGCGGCGGTGGTCAGCCTGCAAGAGGCCGAAAAAAAGTGCCTGGAAGTGGCTCAGCGCGATCGCCTGGCCAGCGCCTGGTACCGCCTGCGCCAGGAGCGCTCTGGCTGGGTGGCCGACTACCCGCAGCACCTGCGCGAAGCCTTCGCAGTGCCCACCGACGCTCCCACGTCGTCGCGCACCTCGCTGTTGAGCGAGTCTGCCTACCTCTCCCTGGTGGAAGACGACACTGTCACCGAATCCATCGAATCCGCGCGCTTGCTGCAGAGCCTGCTGCCCCCGCTGGAGGCGGAACTCAAGGTGCTGGACGCGCTCATGAGTTCACTGCAGGGCTTGGCCACCGTGCAGGCCGACATGAACCCGCTGCGCCCGGCCATCTTTGTGCGGGCCCTGCGCAACATGATGGCGCAGGAAGAGGCCGACGCCCAGATGCGCGCCCTGTGGTTGCGCCACTGCGGCAAGGCCATCGGCCACGAACTCAAGGGCCTGTATGCCCGCCTGGCCCTGGTGCTGCAGCGGGCCAACGTGCAGGAAGCGGGCTACCGCGTGCGCCTGCTGGCCGAGGCGCCGGGCGCTGCCGCGCGCTCGGCCGCCAGCCAGGCCCGCGCATCGCGCGGCGCCGGCCCGGCCGCCACCGAATGGAACCCCTCGGGCCAGGCCCCACTGGAGTACCGCGGAGACAGCACCGGCGAGGCGCATTTCGGCGACTTCGTGCCCGACATGCCCCAGTTGGCGCGCCTGCAGACGCCGGTGGACAACCAGTACCTGCACAACTTTCTGGAAAAAGGAGGGCAGCGTTACGAGCAGTCGCTGGCGCCCGAGTACTACGAACAGGTGAGCGAAGAGCTCGCCGCCATTGAAGCGTTTGCGGCCATTCCAACGCTCGATGAGTCGATGGTGGTGCAGCGCAGCGAGCAGTACAGGGCGCTGCCCGCGGTGGACCGGCCCACGCGTGCGGTGGACATCGGCACCCAGCTCAGCCAGAAAACCTGGGGCGACTTTGCTGCCGCCCACGAGCGCGCCCGCGTGCTCATGCAGCTCAAGCAGAAGGCCGAACGCGTGGCGCAGGCCATGGGGCTGGACGTGGTGCGCAAGCTGGTCAACCAGGTGGCGCAAGACCCGTTGTTGCTGGCGCCGGTGCGCGAAGCCGTGGTGGCGCTGGAGCCTTCGCTCTTGCGCCTGGCCATGGCCAACCCGCGCTTTTTCAGCGAAGACTCACACCCGGCGCGCCGCCTCGTGGAGTGCGTGGCACAGCGCAGCTTCAAATACAACGACGAATTCGCCAGCGACTTTGCCGAGTTCTTCCAGCCGGTGCAGCAGGCTTTCAACGCGCTCAACGAACTGGAAACCGACGATCCGCAGGCGTTCTCGATCGCACTCGATGAACTGCTGCAGGAATGGGAGAGCCACGACCGGCACGATGTGGCCGCCCAGGACAACAACCTGCAGGCCATTCGCCACGCCGAAGCGCGCCAGACCCTTGCCGATCAGGTGGCCTGGGACCTGAGCCAGCGCCCGGATGTGGACCACGTGCCCGGCTTCATCCTCGACTTTCTGTATGGCCCGTGGTCGCTGGCCATTGCTTCGGCCCAGCTCAATGCGGACAAGGGTCAGATCGACCCCGGTGGCTACCGCAAGGTGGTCTCCAACCTGCTGTGGAGCACCAAGAAGGAAGTGACGCTGCGCCTGCCGGCCCAGCTGCTGGAAATGGTGCCGGGCATGCTGGCCACGCTGCACGCGGGACTGGAGTCGCTGGGCAAGACCCGCGAGGAAACCAAACCGTTCTTCGACGCGCTCATGCGCCTGCACCAGCCGGTGCTGGGCCTGCGCCGTGCGCGCGCAAGAGCCGACGCCAGCGCGTCCAATCCGATTCCGCTGGAGACCTCGTCCATGTCGATGGAGCTTGACGAAACCTTGCCAGCCACACCCGAGCAGCGCAAGCCGCGCAAGGCCGCGCTGCCCTGGCTGGGGCGCGAGGAGCTGGAAGCGGCGGGTTTCGAAGACACCATGCCCACCGACTTTTCCGAGCTCACCGAGCACCAGGACGTGCAGGAAGCGGTTCAGTCCACATCGCCCGGCGTGGCCGACGCAGGCCAGGGAGCGGACAGTGGAGCAGACGACGAAGAGGACATTCCGTTTGACGCCATCACCCTGCTGGCGGGCCTGCGCGAGGGCGACTGGGTCGATCTGTACTCGCACCGCGAATGGCTGCGTGCGCAGCTCATCTGGGCCAGCAACCGGGGCACGCTGTTCATGTTTGTGAGCCGGGGCGGGCGCCCCCATTCCATGACCAAACGCAGCTGCGAACGCCTGATCGCCAACCGCCTGCTGCGCCCCGTGGACGGCCAGAGCGTGGTGCGCAAGGCCATCGAAGCGATTGCGGCCGAGCAGCGTCAGGCCCGTATGGAAGAGGCCCTGCCGGCCTGAGGCTGTGCCCGGGTCTGCAAGCGCAGGCGCGTGGGTGGCACGCCCATGGCCGACTTGAACATGGCCGAAAACGCACTCTCGCTCGCATAACCGCTGGCCTCGGCCACCCGCCCCACCGACACACCGCGTGCCAGCATGGGCAGGGCGTGCGCCAGCACCACCTGCTGGCGCCAGCGCTGAAAGCTGGTGCCCAGCTCGTCGCGAAACAGGCGCGCCAGGGTGCGCTCGCTGGCGCCGCCGTGCGTGGCCCAGGCCGCCAGCGTGGCGTGTTGGGCCGGGGCTTGCATCACCGCTTCGCACAGGTTGCGCAGCCTGCGGTCGCCACCGGTGGCGCTGGGCATGGGCACACCCAACGGCTGGGTGGCGGCGTGCTCCATCTCGTCGAACAACAGGGTGCGCAGCGCGAGGCCAGCTTCGGCCGACGGCGGGTGCGAGCGGTTCAGGGCGTGCACCAGCTCGCGCAGCAGCGGCGAGACCACCAGCATCCGCGAACGGGTCCAGTGCGCCGGCACGGCGCTGGCGTCGATGTAGAGCGTGAGCAGCTGCGCCGCTTCGACGATGGTCACCGCGTGGCGCGCCAGCGGCGGGATCCACACCGCGCGCGAAGGCGGCACGATGGTGGTCGTCTCCGTGTAGCCCTGACCATCGTCTGCGACCACGGTCACCTGCAGC
>QBMB01000039.1:0-28254 GCA_003241965.1 Burkholderiales bacterium
CGCTGATGGCGATCGTGCTGCCCTTGCTGCTGGCCTGGTGGCTGGTGGTGCGGGTGGTCAGCCGCCGCCCGCCGCGTCACAAGCCGGGCTCCGGTCACAATGCGCACAGCCGCAGCGATCCGTCCTGACCCACCGGCCGCCCCGCCCACATGCCTGAACCCGACCGCCCCGATCCCGACGCCCTGCTTGCCAGGGTGCAAGAGGAAGAAGCCCGTGCGCGCCGCGGCAGCCTGAAGATCTTCTTCGGCGCCTCGGCCGGGGTGGGCAAAACCTACGCCATGCTGTCGGCCGCGCGCGTGGCGCGCGATCAAGGCACACCGGTGACCATCGGCGTGGTGGAAACCCACGGCCGGCCCGACACCGAGGCACTGGCGCGCGACCTGCCCCGCCTGCCCCTCAAGGCCATGCCTTACCGGGGCCAACAGCTGAGCGAGTTCGACCTGGACGCTGCGCTGGCCTTCGGTGCTGAGCACGATCCGGCCCTGGTGCTGCTGGATGAACTCGCCCACAGCAACGTGGCCGGTTCGCGCCACCCCAAACGCTGGCAGGACGCCGAGGAATTGCTCGCGGCTGGCATCGACGTGTGGTCGACGATGAACGTGCAGCACCTCGAGAGCCTCAACGACATCGTCAGCGGCATCACGGGTGTGCGCGTGTGGGAGACCGTGCCCGACCGGTTCTTCGACGACGCCGACGAGGTGGTGGTGGTCGACCTGCCGCCCGACGAACTGCTGGAGCGGCTGAAGGCGGGCAAGGTCTACCTGCCGCGCGCCGACGACAACCGCGCCGAGCGCGCCGCAGCCAACTTCTTCCGCAAAGGCAACCTGCTCGCGCTGCGCGAGCTTGCGCTGCGCCGCACCGCCGACCGGGTGGACGACCAGATGCGCGCCTGGCGCCGGGGCGGCGCAGACCGGCCCGTGTGGCCCAACCGCGAGGCTTTGCTGGTGGGTGTGGGCCCGGGCGCGCACGGCGACAAGGTGGTGCGCAGCACCGCACGCATGGCCGCGCAGCTGGAGGTGCCCTGGCACGCGGTGCATGTGGAAACACCGGTGCGCCCGATGACCGAATCGGCGCAACGCACGCTGCAGCTCGCGGAGTCCCTGGGCGCCACCACCGCAACACTCTCCTCACCCGACCCGGCGACCGCGCTGGTGCGCTACGCACGCGAGCACAACCTGGCGCGGCTGGTGCTGGGCCGCCGTGCCCGCCGCTGGCCCTGGCAGCGCAGCGTGGCCGACCGCATCGCCGACCGCGCGCAAGACCTGGATCTGGTGCAGGTGGGTCTGCCCATCGCGACCGACACCGCCAAAGACTCCCGACACAGCGGCGAACGCGTTGAACGGCACTGGCGCGGCTACCTGTGGGCCGCGGCGGTCTGCGGCGTCACGGGCCTGCTGGCCACGCCACTCACGGACGTGATTGAACTCAGCAACATCGTCATGCTGTTCCTGCTGGCCGTGGTGGGTGTGGCGATGGTGCACGGGCGTGGGCCGGCCGTGCTCGCGGCCTTCCTGGGCGTGGGAATGTTCGATTTCTTCTTCGTACCACCGCGCTTCAATTTTGCGGTGAGCGATGTGGAGTACGTCATCACCTTCATCGTGATGCTGGTGGTGGCGCTGGTGGTGGGCCAGCTCACGGCCGGCCTCAAGCTGCAGGCCGAGGCCGCCACCCAGCGCGAGCACCGCGTGCGCAGCCTGTACGACATGTCGCGCGACCTGTCGGCCGCGCTCATGAACACGCAGGTGGCCGAGATCGGGGCGCGTTTCCTCACGGGCGAGTTCGGTGCCCGCTCGACCCTGCTGGTGGCCGACGAACTCAACCAGCTGCAGACCATGGAAGGCGGCAGCGCGCCGGTGGACGCTGCAGTGGCGCAATGGGCCTACGACAAGGGCGAAGAGGCGGGGCGTGGCACCGACACGCTGCCCGCCAGCACCTGCCTCGTGTTGCCGCTGAAGGCCCCGATGCGGGTGCGCGGCGTGTTGGTGATCGAGCCTCCCGGCCCGCGTCCCTGGGGGATTGAGCAGCGCCGCCTGCTGCAGACCTGCGCCTCGCTGCTGGCGATATCGCTCGAACGCATCCACTACATCGAGGTGGCGCAGAGCAGCACGGTGCAGATCGAGTCGGAGCGGCTGCGCAACTCGCTGCTCTCGGCCATTTCGCACGACCTGCGCACGCCGCTGGCCTCGCTGGTCGGCCTGGCCGACGCGCTGGAACTCACGCCGCCCACACTGAGCGAAGCGCAGCGCGAGGTGTCGGGCGCGATGCGCCAGTCGGCCCAGCGCATGAACGCACTGGTGAACAACCTGCTCGACATGGCCCGCCTGCAAGCTGGCGCGGTCCAGCTCAACCGGGCCTGGCAGCCGCTGGAAGAGGTGGTCGGCAGCGGTATTGCGGCGTGTGGCACCGCCCTGGCCGGGCGCCCGATCGACGTCGACCTGCCCGACAACCTGCCGTTGTTGCACCTGGACACGGTGCTGATCGAGCGGGTGTTGGTGAACCTGCTGGAGAACGCCGTCAAGTACACGCCGGCGGGCAGCGCCATCGGCATCTCGGCGCGAACTCGCGACGACACGGTGGTGATCCTGGTCGACGACCACGGCCCCGGGCTGCCCAAAGGCCGCGAGGAACGCGTGTTCGAGAAGTTCGAACGCGGCCAGCGCGAAAGCGCCACACCGGGCGTGGGCCTGGGCCTGGCGATCTGCCGCGCCATCGTCGAGGCGCACGGTGGCACCATCGAGGGACACAACCGGGTGCAGACGGACACGGATGGCGCTGTGAGTGGTGCCCGCTTCGTCATCACGCTGCCCCGTGGAAATCCCCCGCACGACCAGGGCATGGCCCTGCCCACACCAGAAGCCTCCGCCTCATGAGCACCCCACCCGGCAGCCAGATCCTGATCATTGAAGACGAGGTCCACATCCGCCGCTTTGTGCGCCTCACACTGGAGGCCGAAGGCCACACCGTTCACGAGGCCGAGGGTTACCAGCGCGGTTTGATCGAGGCCGGCACGCGTCGGCCCGATCTGGTGGTGCTCGACCTGGGCCTGCCCGATGGCGATGGCGTGGACCTGATCCGCGAGCTGCGACAGTGGTCGGCCATGCCGGTGATCGTGCTCTCGGCGCGCAGCACCGAGGCCAGCAAGATCGCCGCGCTGGATGCCGGGGCCGACGACTACCTGGTGAAGCCCTTCGGCTCGGGCGAGCTCAGCGCCCGCGTGCGCGCCCAGCTGCGTCGCCACCAGCAGCAGACCCCCGGCGGTGCGCCCCGGATCACCTTCGGCGACATCCGCATCGACCTGGTGCGCCGCGTGGTGGAGCGCGCCGGCGAAACGCTGCACCTCACCCCGATCGAATACAAGCTGCTCACCCACCTCGCCTCGCAGCCCGACCGCGTGATCACCCACGCCCAGTTGCTCAAGGCGGTGTGGGGGCCTGGCCACCTCGAAGACTCGCACTACGTGCGCGTGCACATGGCCAACCTGCGCAAGAAGATCGAGGCCCAACCCTCCATGCCCAAACACCTGGTGACCGAGACCGGCATCGGCTACCGGTTCGTTGGCCAGCCGCCCGAGACCACCTGAAGGGATGAACGCAGACATGTCGGCCAAGGCCGTGTCGGGCAACGTGGTGCCGGGTCTGCAGGCCGCGAGGGGCCACGATGTGCACGTCGACATTCTCATTGCCGGCGCGGGGCCTTGCGGCTTGATGCTGGCCAACGAACTCGGCTTGCGAAACGTGGCGTGCCTGGTGGTGGACCCGAAGGCGGACACGGCCTTCAATCCGCAGGCCAACGCCACGCAGGCGCGGACCATGGAGCACTTCCGGCGCATCGGCATTTCGCAAGAGGTACGCGCGCTCGGGCTGCCGGGAGACCACCCCACCGACATTGCGTACTTCACCCGCTTTGCCCGGCACAAGCTGGCGCGCCTGCGCCTGCCCACCGCCGCACAGGCCACGCAGCAGATCAAACAGATGAGCGGCTCGTGGAGCGCAGCGGAGCTGCCGCACCGCGTCTCGCAAAAGTATGTGGAAGCGGTGCTGCGCGAGCACGCCGAGAAGCGCACCGGCCGCCGGATCGAATTCGGCTGGCAGCTGCAGTCGTTTGAGGACGGACCCGACGGGGTGGTGGCTCAGGTGGCGCCCTCCTCTGCCCAGGGGGAGGCGGTCACGGTGCGCGCCCGCTATCTGGTGGGTGCGGACGGCGCGCGCAGTGCCGTGCGCCAGGCGCTGGGCATCCGCATGGGCGGTGCGACCGGTCTGCAGCGCCAGTTCATGGGCGGAAAGATGTTCGCCATCTACCTGCGCGCGCCGACGTTTTACCCACAGTTCCCGCACGACACCGCGTGGATGTACGTGTCGGTCAACCACGAGCGCCGGGTGTTCATGGCCTCGGTGGACGGGCTTGGCGAGTTTGCGTTTCACGCCGCGGTGCACCCGCATGAGACGCCCGAAGACTGGACGCACGAGGACGCGCGCCGCATCTTTGCAGAGGCCAGCGGCATGGACATCGCCATCGAGATCCTGTCCACCGGCGTCTGGATCGCAGGCCACTCGCTGGTGGCAGAGCGCTACCAGCAAGGCCGCGTGTTCCTGGCCGGAGACGCCGCCCACCTGTTCACACCCACGGGCGGTCTGGGCTACAACACCGCCGTGGGCGACGCGGTCAACCTGGGCTGGAAGCTGGCGGCGGTGGTGAAGGATCGGGCCCACACGTCGCTGCTGGACAGCTATGAACTGGAGCGCCGCCCCATCGGCCTGCGCAACACCGGCTACGCGCGCCAGTTCGCCGACTCGGTGGGTTTGTTCGAGGCCACGCCCGAACTGGAGGCCGACGGCGCGGCGGGCGACGAACAACGCGCGCACGCCAGCACCGTGCTGGGCGCCCACGTGCGGCGCGAGTTCAACATTCCGGGCGTCACCTTCGGCGAGCGCTACGACGGCTCACCGCTCGTGTTCGGCGACCCGGCGAACGCGCCGCCCGATCAAGCCAACGAATACATCCCGACCACCCAGCCAGGGGGTCGGTTGCCGCACCGCTGGCTGGACGGTGAACGCTCGCTGTACGACCTGCTGGGCTTCGAATGGACGGTGCTGGCGCCCACCCACCTGCAGGGCGCCGCGCACACCCTGGCGAGCGTGGGCATCGCGGCCGGGCTGCAGGTGCAACTGCTCACGCTGTCGCCCGGGCAGGCGGGTGATCTGCTGGACGCAGGGATGTTGATCGTCAGGCCCGATCAGGTGGTTGCATGGCGCGGTGCCGAGGCGCAGGACCCCGCGACCCTCTGGGCTCGCGTGGCAGGAGCGCACCACGAAATCCGTTGAAGAAACCCGCTGAATCCAAGGGGCACCCCCACTGCGTATCCATTGCAGCCGCGCTTTCGGCTTCAACCCCTCAAGGAGATTCCATGATCAAGCAGACCCTCAGCAAAACCATTCTGGCCCTGGCCCTGGGCACCACCGCCGTGGGTGCGTTCGCGCAAGTCACCGTGGGCGGCGCACCGATGCTGCCCAGCAAGGACATCATCGACAACGCCGTGAACTCCAAGGACCACACCACCCTGGTGGCCGCCGTCAAGGCCGCTGGCCTGGTCGACACCCTCAAGTCGCCTGGCCCGTTCACCGTGTTCGCACCAACCAATGCCGCGTTCGCCGCGCTGCCCGCCGGTACCGTGGACACGCTGCTCAAGCCAGAAAACAAAAGCATGCTCAGCGGCATCCTCACGTATCACGTCGTGTCGGGCAAATTTGACGCAGCCGCGATCAGCAAGATGATTGCCGACGGCAAGGGCATGACCTCGATCAAGACCGTGGCCGGTGGCACGCTCGTGGCCAAGGCGGCCGGCGGCAAGGTCACCTTGACGGATGAAAAAGGTGGCGTCTCCACCGTGACCATCGCCGACGTCTACCAGTCCAACGGCGTGATCCACGTGGTGGACAAGGTGCTGCTGCCCAAGTAAGTTGCTGACCGGAACCGGCAAGCCTTGCCGTGAAGCCTCTGGGCGCCTCCGGGTGTTGCCCAGGGGCTTTTTTTATGGCCGCTTCGTGTGGTTGTTCATGGACTTTGCCAACAACCCACCGGTCTGTGCTTCAACGCACAGACCGCCCCTGGCTGCGACCCGACATTGGCGTCTCCCGCAGACGCCTTGCCTTGCGGTTGCTCGCCATACCAACAGGGGAATTCCATGAAACGCTTGATCTTTGCCTCGCTGCTGACGCTGATGGGGCCACTGGTGTTTGTGGGGCCGGCCGGCGCCAACGACAACCATGTCGCCACGCTCAAGAACGTCGCGGGGAACATCGACATCGCCCGCAAGGACGGGACGCTGGATGCAGTGTCCGGCATGACCGTGTTCGTCTCGGACCGCATCATCTCCAGTGCTGGTGCCTCGGCCGGCATCGTCTTCAAGGACGGCACGCTGCTGACGGTCGGGCCTTCCACGGACATCCAGGTTCGCGACTACGCCTTCGAGCCCAAGCAGGCGAAGTACGATTTTTTCGTCTATCTCGCCAAGGGGGCGGCCATCTATTCATCGGGAATGATCGGCAAGCTGTCGCCTGAATCGGTCCGGGTGGGCACGCCCACAGCGACCATCGGCGTTCGCGGCACACGCTTCATCATCGAAGCCGACTGATCGCAACATGAGGTTGTTTCAAACCCGGTGCGCCCGGTTCGCGGCGCTGCTTCTGTTCGCCGCTGCGGCCCTGGGCGGATGCGCGACCCACCCGTCCACCCGGACGACTGTGGTTCTGCTGCCCGACGAAGACGGCAAGGTCGGTGCGGTCTCGGTGTCGACGCCGTCGGGAACACAGTTGCTCCATGAAGCGTTCAGCTATTCCAGCGGCAATGGGCCCCACGCGGCACCCTCAAAAGCAAGGACGATCGGCCGCGACACGGTCGATGCGGCGTACGGCGCCCTGCTCCGGGCACAACCGCAGCAGCCCAGAACCTTCGTCCTGAACTTCCTGCTGGACAAGACCGAGCTCACCGAAGAATCGAAAGCCATGCTTCCCGCCCTGTTCGGCGCAGTGCGCGAGCGCAAGCCCACCACGATCACGGTCTTCGGTCATGCCGATGCCACCGGTTCGCAAGAACGCAACCTGAAGCTGTCGGCAGAACGGGCCGAGGCCGTTGCTCAACTGCTGAGGGCGAACGATCCCACGCTGAACGACATCGAGGTGCAATTCTTCGGTGACACCAAGCCCATGACGCCATCGGGCGCGCGCGCGTCGGAACCCCGGAACAGGCGCGTCGAGATCCTGATTTTTTGACGCTGGGCCGTGGCGACCCAGGAGGCGCGTGTTGCTCAGACCGCGTCCATCACAGCCCGCAGGAACTGCTGCGTGCGCTCACTCTGCGGGTTCTCGAAGAAGGCCTGCGCCGGGCCCTGCTCGGAGATTCGGCCCTGGTCGAAGAAGCAGACCCGGTCGGCGAACTCCCTGGCAAAGCCCATCTGGTGGGTGACCATGAGCATGGTCAGGTCGTGCGCCTGACCGAGTTCGCGGATGACGCTCAGCACCTCGCCGCACAACTCGGGGTCCAGTGCCGAGGTGACCTCATCGAACAGCATCACCTTGGGCCGCATGGCCAGCGCGCGCGCAATCGCCACACGTTGCTGCTGTCCGCCCGAGAGCTGCGCCGGGTAGTGGTCGAGCTTGTCACCCAGTCCAACCATCTGCAAGAGGGCACCCGCGCGTTCACGCGCTTCGTCGGCACTCAGGCCGAGCACGGTCATCGGCGCCTGCATGCAGTTCTTCAGGGCCGACATGTGCGGAAACAGGTTGAACTGCTGGAACACCATGCCCACCTGCGCACGCATGCGGCGCAGGTGAGCACCATCGGCGGGCACCATCGCCTGGTCCCTCTGCATGTGCGTCAGCGGCTCGCCGTTGACCCAGATCACACCCGAATCGATGGTTTCCAGCGTCATCAGCATGCGCAGAACGGTCGTCTTGCCAGAGCCCGAGGGGCCGATGATGGCCACCTTCTCGTTGGCGGCGATGTCCAGGTCCAGCCGGTCGAGCACCGTCAGTTCGCCGTAGCGCTTGGTGACCCCGGCAAACCGCACCATGGGCGGTTCGGCTGAAGACAGATCGTCGTGCGGTTCACGAGCGGGAAGGGTTGTGGTGTTCATGTGCGCTTGTTCCTGCGGCGGTTGAGGTGCTGTTCGAGTTGCCGGATCAGCGCTGCCGAGATCAGGCTGAAGGCCAGGAAAAACAGGCCCACCAGGGTGATGGGCTCGGTGTACTGAAAGCTCTCGGAGCCCAGGATCTTGGCGGTCTGCATCAGCTCCATCACCGCGATGACCGACAGCAGCGGCGTCTCCTTGAACAGCGCGACCAGATAATTGCCCAGCGCCGGCACCACAGGCGGAATTGCCTGGGGCAGGATGATGTCCTTGAACGTGGTCCAAGGCGACAGGTTCAAGGCGATCGACGCTTCCCACTGGCCCTTGGGCACGTTCTCCAGCCCGGCGCGGTACACCTCGGAACAATAGGCCCCGTAGTGCAGGCCCAGCGCCAGCACACCGGTGAGCAGGGCGCTCAAGGTGAGGCCGAATTCCGGCATCACGTAGTAGAGGAAAAATATCTGGATCAACAGCGGAGTGGAGCGGATGAACTCCACCACGCCGCCCACCGCCAGACGCAGCAGCTTCGGCCCGGCCATGCGGCCCACGGCCAGCGCCATGCCCACCACCAGCGCCAGCGCGAAGCCCAGCACCGTGACCTGGACCGTGACCAGCGAGGCCTCGGCCAGGATGGGCAACACCTCCCACGCGTAATTCCAGTCCCATATGCCGGCCATCAGGTCACCCTCCCACGGCGCAGGCCGCGTGTGGCGCGCTTCTCCAGCGAGCGCACACCCAGCGTGATCAGCACCGACAGCGCCAGGTACATCAGGAGCACGAGCGAAAACACCTCGAAGGTGCGCAAGGTGTTCTGGTTGATTTGCTGCGCCTTGAAGGTGAGGTCGGACAAGGTGATGAGCGAGACCAACGACGTGGCCTTGAGCAGTTCGATCAGCAGGTTGCCCCAGGGGGGAATCATGGCCACAAAGGCCTGCGGCAAGATCACATGCCGCAAGGCCTCGATGCGGCTGAAGTTCAGGGCTGTGCAAGCCTCCCATTGACCACGCGGCATGCCCTGGATGGCACCGCGCACCACTTCAGCGCCGTAGGCACCGATGTTCAGGCCCAGCGCGACGATACCCACCGTCATCGGCCCCAGCGTGATACCGAAATGGGGCAGCACGAAGAACAACCAGAACAGCTGCACCAGCGCCGAGGTGCCGCGAAAGACTTCGATGTAGGCCACCGCCAGCCAGCGCAGCGGCCCGGGTCCATACAGCTTGGCCAACCCGGCCACCACCGCGAGGGTGATGGCCAGCACCGCACCACCCAGGGCCACCGTCACGGTGACCTGGGCGCCGCGCAGCAACTCGGGCAGGAAGGCCCGGAACCCGGCGAAACTGGCGACCACCAGTCCGCTCGCAAAGCTGACGATGGCGATCACCACCCACAGCGAAACTGCGGGTTTTGCCGGAGTCACAACGCCGGCCCCCAGTGCCTGTCCACTCACCCGCCCGCGCAATGCTCGGCTGTGGTTTTCTCAGGCAGGTTGGATTTGTCAAAGCCGAACTCAGCGGTCATGGCCAAGTGCTCCTGGGTGCCGATGAACTTGCCGAGCTCGGCATTGACCGCATCGCGCAGGCTGGTGTCCTCCGGGCGGAAACCGAACGATCCCTCGCCCTTGTAGATCTTGTTCTCGTGGGTGAAGGTGAAGGGTTCGGCACGGTCGATGGTTTCGTCCTTGGCCGCCAGGTCCTTCGCAGTGAGCGATGTGAAGGCTGCCGCCGAAACGCGGCCTGCCTTGACGGCCGCCACCGCAGCGGCGAAGTCGGGCACGACCATCTGCTGCTGGCGCGTCATGCCGGCCAGTTGGCCGTGCTCGATTTCGGCGGTACCCGCCACGAAGGCAATCTTCTTGTCTTTGGCAACGGCGTCCGCGTAGTCGCTCACGCCATCGGGGTTGCCGGTCTTGACGATCAGCGCCTCGCCCACGCCATAGGTGGGCTCGGCAAACGAGACCTGCTCACAGCGCTTGGGCGTGATGTACATGGAAGCCACGATGACGTCGAACCGGCCGGCCTTGAGGCCCGGAATCAACGCACCCCATTCGGTCAGCACGCCGTCGACTGCCTTGACACCCAGTTGCTTCATCACGTGCGTGAACACGGCGGGCGACTCGCCTGTGAGCTGGCCCGAAGCATTGGCGTACGCAAAGGGCGCCTCGTTGGCGAAGCCCACGCGGACGTAGCCTTGCTTCTGGATTTTTTCCAGCGTGGTCTGGGCATGGGCCAGCCCGGTGGTGACCAGCACGGCGGCGCCGAGCAGGCCCAGGACCAGACGGCGGATGGGTGTTTCGTTTTGCATGTGGGGTTCTCCTTGATCGAAAAGTGTCAGCGCTGGCCAGCGGGCGCGAAGTCCTGCCGTTCTGCGATGAAGTTGGGGCGGGGAGCGAGGCCACAAAAGGGCTCGACCGGTTGGTTGTGCACGCTGTTGTAGACCACGAACACGTTGCTGCGCGGCAGCGGTGTGATGTTGGAACTCGATCCGTGCATCAGGTTGCAATCGAAGAACGTGACCGAGCCAGCGAGGCCCGTGGGCGCGGCGATGCCGAAGTCCTGCACCAGCCGCGTCAGGCTGCTGTCGTCGGGCACGCCCACCTCCTGCTGTTTGAGCGAAGCCCTGTAGTGGTCCTCGGGTGTGGCGCCCACGCAGGTCACGTAGCGCTGGTGCGAACCGGGCACGATCATCAGCGGACCGTTGTACGGCGTGTTGGCGGTCAGCGCGATCGAGCAGCTCAGCAGTCGCATGGCGGGTACCCCGTCCTCGACGTGCCAGGTCTCGAAGTCGGAGTGCCAATAGAACTCCTTGCCGCGAAATCCCCCCTTGTAGTTGATGCGCGACTGGTGGATGTAGACCTCACTGCCCAGCAGCTGCTGCGCGATGGCCACCAGCGTGGGGTGCTGGCACAGCGCCTTCAACACGGCATTGCTCCTGTGAACCGCGAACACCGAACGCAGCTCGCGGCTGCCCGGCTCGATCACCGCCTCGTCCGCCTGCTTGACCGCCTCGTCGGCACTCAGCTGGCGCAGCTCGTTCAGACAGGATTGCACCTCGCTGGAGGTGAGCAACTGGTCGAAGTTCAGATAGCCGTTTTGCTCGTAGAAGAGCAGCTGGGTCTTGCTCAGCGAGCCTTGTTCGGGCGTGCCCCACACCACCGGGTCCAGCCGGTCTTTCATCTGACCCTTCGCAGCGAAGCGCGAAGGGTAACGATCCTCGGCACGAGGCTCCGCCAGCACGGGTTGGGCCGCCGCGCCCACGCCGGTCATGTTCACCATGGCTTGCGCTCCCGTCATTGCGCCAGCGCGTACGCGCCGGTGGCGTCGTGCACTTCCTGGCCAGTGAGCGGCGGATTGAACACGCACACCATGCGCATGTGTGTGCCCTTGTTGGCGCGCAGAACATGGTGGTCGTGCTGGTTGAGCGCGTAGATCGTGCCGACGCGGATGGGGTGCGTCACACCGCTGGCCAGGTCGGTGATCTCGCCTGCGCCTTCGATGCAATACACCGTCTCCAGATGGTTCTTGTAGTGCATCTCCAGCTCGGCGCCCGGCTTGATGATGGTGTCGTTGACCGAATAGCCCATGCCCGCATCCTTGTAAATCAGGCGGCGGCTGGTCCAGCCTTCGGCGTCCACATCGGCGGTGGTGTTGAGAATGTCATCGAGGTGTTTCACGATCATGAAAGAAGCTCCTGGTTTCTGAATTTGAATGAAGTGCTGGGTGGACGCTCAGGCGGTCTCGGCCAGTGCGAGCGCCTCTTCTTGGGCTAGCTGTTCGTCCGCACCGCTCAGCACCGCGGACAGGCTGGCATCGATGACATCGAGTCCGTACTGCAGTTCTGCGTCGTTGATGGTCAGACTGGGCAGGACCTTGAGCACCTGGTCGTCGATGCCGGCGGTCTCGACGACCAGCTTGCGAGCGAAGCAGGCTTTCGAGACGCGGGAGGCCAGGGTGGCATCGCTGAACTCGATGCCCCAGATCAGGCCGCGTCCTCGCACCTGGGCGCCTGGTGCGTGTTTGGCCGCCATCTTCTCGAGGTGCACTTGCACCATTCGCCCCCTCCGGGCAACGGCCTGTTGCAGGCGCTCGTCTTCCCAGAATGTCAGTGCGGCGGTGGCGGTGACGAACGCCGGGCAGTGCCCACGGAACGTGCCGTTGTGTTCACCCGGTGCCCACAGGTCAAGCTCTGGCTTGATGAGCACCAGCGCCAGCGGCAGGCCATAGCCCGAGAGCGCTTTCGACAGCGTGACGATGTCCGGCACGATGCCGGCTTCCTCGAAGCTGAAGAACGAGCCCGTGCGCCCGCAACCGACCTGGATGTCGTCCACGATCAGCACGATGCCGTGATCGGCCGTGATCTGGCGCAGGCGCCGCAGCCAGTCGACGCTGGCCACGTTGACGCCTCCCTCGGCCTGCACCGTTTCCACAATCACCGCGGCTGGCTTGTCCATGCCACTGCCGCTGTCGTGCAGCATGGCCTCGAAGTAGCTCAGGGTGTCGACGTCCTCGCCCATGTAGCCGTCGAACGGCACAGAGGCGGCGTGGCTCAACGGCACACCGGCACCAGCGCGCTTGAAGCTGTTGCCGGTGACGGCCAACGCACCGAGCGTCATGCCGTGGAATGCGTTGGTGAACCCCACCACCTGTTCGCGGCCCGTGACCTTGCGCGCCAGCTTGAGCGCGGCTTCCACCGCGTTGGTGCCGGTGGGCCCCGGAAACTGGAATTTGTAGTTCAGGCCACGTGGCTGAAGGATCACTTCGTTGAATCGCTCGATGAAGCGCTGCTTGGCCTGGCTGTACATGTCCAGCGTGTGGGTGATGCCGTCGCGCATCAGGTAGCCCAGCAACGCCTGCTTGATCTTCTCGGGGTTGTGGCCGTAATTGAGAACGCCGGCGCCCGCGAAAAAGTCCAGATAACGCTCGCCTGCCTCGTCGGTCATCCACGCGCCCTTGGCGCTGCTGAAGACGGCCGGAAAGCTGCGGCAGTAGCCTCGCACTTCGGACTCAAATTGTTCAAAGGTATTCATCGGTTGTTCTCCTGGGATGGGGTTGGGCTGCGCCGCCGTGGCCAGAAGCCACCTCACGACACGCACGGGAAAGAACGCCAGCTGGCGCTCAGGATCAGTGAGGCATCAAAGCGCCACGCGGGATGGGGCCGACCCGAAACAGGGGCTCGGGAGGATGCTCATGCGGAAACATGTCGGCAGTGAAATGGGGTCGCTCTTCACAGGCCACGCCGTGCGAACGCGCAAGCCGCCGAAACAGCGCCTGCGACGCGGGGTTGTCGTCCGCCACCGTGGCGGTCACGAATTCGCAGGCGGAGAGCGCTGGCAAGTCCAGCCAGTGTTGGAGCAACCGCAAGCCCAGGCCCTGCCCCTGATGCTCAGGCAGCACGCCGACCTGCCAGACGAAGGCGGTGCGGGGCTCGTTGGGCGGCTGATAGCCGATCAGCATGCCGACCAATCGGCCCTCGTGCTCGGCAATCAGGCAGGTGCGCGCGAAGTCGGTGGCGAACAGCAGGTAGAAGTAGGCCGAGTTGACCTCCAGCGTGCCCGTGGCCTGCGCAAGGCGCCACAGGGCTGCGCCGTCATGAGACTGCGCTGCGCGAAAGTGAACGGAAACGGGGGATGCTGTCGGGTTGTCAACGGTCAAATGGGTCGTGCACTGGTTGTCTTGGTGACACGCTGCGTGCGCACATCGCACTCCAACGTGCCACACCGCGTCAACGCTGCAAGAGCGGGCACCGCGGCTGGCCGGTCTGTTCAATCACAGACCTACAAAAAAACTCAAGCGACCAACAGGCCGTTGAACGGTCATCGGCTTCGCTGAAGAGAGGCGGCATGAAAGCCGCATCGGGAAACCGATGAGACGAGGGCTTATTGCCTCGTCTTCTTTCAGGTTAACCCCATAAGCCGATCGATGCAACCCGATGTTTCAAACAGCGTGGCAGATCACTCCACCGTGACGCTCTTGGCGAGGTTCCTCGGCTTGTCCACATCCGTGCCCTTCGCCAGCGCCGTGTGATACGCGAGCATCTGCAGCGGCACCACGTGCAGGATCGGTGAGAGCGCGCCGTAGTGTTCCGGCATGCGGATCACGTGGATGCCTTCGCTGCTGGTGATGCGGGTGTCGGCGTCGGCCAGCACATACAGCACGCCGCCGCGCGCGCGCACTTCCTGCATGTTGCTCTTGAGCTTTTCCAGCAGGGTGTCGTTGGGCGCCACGGTGACCACCGGCATGGCGGCGGTCACCAGCGCCAGCGGGCCGTGTTTCAGCTCGCCTGCCGGGTAAGCCTCGGCGTGGATGTAGCTGATCTCCTTGAGCTTCAAGGCGCCTTCCAGCGCGATGGGGTAGTGCAGACCCCGGCCGAGGAAGAGCGCGTTGTCCATGCGCGCGAAGTCTTCGGACCAGCTGATCACCTGCGGCTCCAGCGCCAGCACGGCTTGCAGGGCCACGGGCAGATGGCGCATGGCCTTGAGGTGGTCGGCTTCGTCTTCTTCGCTCAGGTGACCGCGCACCTGGGCGAGTGCGAGCGTCAGCAGGAACAGGCCGGCGAGCTGCGTGGTGAAAGCCTTGGTGGACGCCACGCCAATTTCAACACCTGCGCGGGTGATGTAGGCCAGTTCACATTCGCGCACCATGGCGCTTGTGCTCACGTTGCAGATGGTCAGCGTGTGTTTCATGCCCAAGCCTTGCGCGTGGCGCAGCGCGGCCAGGGTGTCGGCGGTCTCGCCGCTCTGGGTGATGGTCACCACCAGAGTACGCGGATTGGGTACGCTGGTGCGGTAGCGGTATTCGCTGGCCACTTCCACCTGCGTGGGGATCTTCGCGATGCTCTCCAGCCAGTACTTGGCGGTGCAGCCGCTGTAATAGCTGGTGCCGCAGGCGAGGATGAGCACGTTGTCGATGTCTTTGAAGATGCGGTAGGCACCGTCGCCGAACAGCTCGGGCGTGATGCCCTCCAGACCTTCGAGCGTGTCGCCGATGGCGCGCGGCTGCTCGAAGATTTCCTTTTGCATGTAGTGGCGGTAGGGGCCGAGTTCGGCCGCACCGCTGTGTGCCTGCACGGTCTTTACCGGGCGCTGCGTCGCATCCAGCGCGCGGCCCTTGGCGTCCAGCACCCAGTAGCGGCCGAGCTGCAGGTCGACCAGGTCGCCCTCCTCCAGGTAGACGATCTGGTCGGTCACGCCGGCCAGGGCCATGGCGTCGCTGGCGAGGAAGTGCTCGCCACCGCACACGCCGTCGACCGTGCCCACGCCCAGCACCAGCGGCGAGCCGGCGCGCGCGCCCACCACGCGGTGCGGTTCGTCCTTGTGGAACACCGCCAGCGCGTAGGCGCCATGCAGCTGCACCACGGCGGCCTGCAGCGCGGCGAACACGTCACCCTCGTACAGCGAGTCGATCAGGTGGGCGATGACTTCGGTGTCGGTCTGGCTCTCGAACACATAGCCTTTGGCCTGCAGGGCCGCGCGCAATTCGTCGTGGTTTTCGATGATGCCGTTGTGCACCAGCGCCACACGCCCGGCGGAGCCCGCGGTGGTGCCCGGGCCGTGGCTGAAATGGGGGTGGGCGTTGTGCACCACGGGCGCACCGTGCGTGGCCCAGCGGGTGTGGGCAATGCCTGTGCCGCTGGCGATGCCGTCGGTCTGCACCTGCTGGGCGAGCTCGGCCACCCGCGCCGTGCTGCGCGCGCGCTGCAGGCCACCGGTGTGCACCGCCACGCCACACGAGTCGTAGCCCCGGTACTCGAGCCGCTGCAAGCCCTGAACCAGCACGGGAACGATGTTGCGCCCTGAAACGCCTGCGACGATGCCACACATGGTGTGCTCCAGAAAAATGAACGAATGCCGATGCTAGTGACTTCATTGAGAAATAAAAGCCCAAAACATCACGTTTCATCGTCAATAATTTCTTGATGGTAGATTGAAGTTGATTTCTTCCAAGATAATTAATCAGATGGAACAAATCACCATAGACGAAGCCGACCTGCGTTTGCTCGATCTGCTGCAATCCGATGCTTCCCGCAGCAACCAGGTCCTGGCCGAACTGGCCCACCTGTCGCCGCCCACCAGCCTGCGGCGCGTCAAGCGGCTGCGCCAGCTCGGCCTGATCGAGCGCGAGGTGGCCTTGCTCAGCGCCGATCGCATGGCGCCGCTGATCGGCCATGGGCTGACCGCGCTGGTGGAGATCACGCTGGAGCGCCAGGGCACGGAGCACCTGGACGCTTTCGAGGCGCGCGTGTTGCCGGTGACGCAGGTGCAGCAGTGTTACCGCGTCAGTCCGGGGCCAGACTTCATGCTGGTGGTGCACTGCACCGACATGCCCGACTATCTGGCGCTGGCGCAGCGCCTGTTCACCAGCGATGCGAACGTGCGCAACATCAAGGCATTCTTCAGCCTGAAACGCGCCAAATTCGAACCCCGGCTGCCCCTTCCGTTGAAGAGCCTGCCCTGACGCAGATCGACAACCTTGGTACTCAATGCGGCGCCAAAACTGATACATACCGCACATCCAAAGCGCTTTTTCCCCCTTCCATGAGTTGACGAACCAAACTTTATGTAACAACCTACGCTTTTAGCCAAACTGAAAAGGCGGTTTGGCAATAGGAGGTTTTCATGAATACGACGTGGATCGCGGTGCTCGGGGCTCTGGCTGTGCTGGGCTTGGCTGCGCTGGGCTATTGGCGGTATCGAACCACGTCCCAATCGTCCGGACGGGAAGACCGCTACAGCCCGGAACGCCTCATGACGACCGAACAGGCGCACATGCTGGACTACCTGCAGGACACGTTTCCCGGCCAGGTGGTGCTGCCCAACATGATGCTCAGGAACATGCTGTCGGTGCGCCGTGCGGCCAACCGCAAGCGCGCCGAGTCGCGCTTGAACCAGCAGAGGGTGGACTTCGTGGTGTGCGGCGAAGACGGCAAGCCCACATTTGCCTTCGACATCGAGCAGCATCCGCTGAGCAATGCACGGCACAAGGCTCATCTGGTGAAGATGAAGAACCGCATCCTCAAGACGGCGGGCGTGCGCTTCGTGTTCCTGAAAAACGGCTTGCACCGCATGCCTTCACCGTCCGAATTTCGCAAGCAGCTCAACCTGGCCGAGCTGCCCAAGCCCAAGGCAGCGGCGGAGCCGGTGGTGCGCGAGACACCGCGCCAGCGGCTGGAAAGCCAGTTCTCGGAATTCGATTCGCTCAGCACCAACACTGCTTTCCGCGACTCTGAAGTCATGGGTTTGACCGGCTTGATGGACCTGGATCAGGAAGGCCGCCGCAGCGGCTTCAGCAGTGCCTACAGCAACAGCGGGTTCAACCAGCGCAGCGGCAGCCGCAGCGGACCCAGCAGCAAGTCACCGGGCGAAAGCCGGTTCGATTCGATGGACGTGCGCGGCGGCCGCTGAAACGCCCCCGTCCTGCATCAAGGCTCCTCAGGGAGCCTTTTTCTTTTTCTGCGGGCGCTGCCAGTTGGCAATGACGACCTGCTTGCCGCGCGCCACCGCCAGCGCACCGGGCGCCGTGTCCTTGGTGATGGTGGAACCGCCGCCCACCGTGCCGCCCGCGCCGATGGTCACGGGCGCCACCAGCACGCAGTTGCTGCCGATGTGCACATCGGCTTCGATCACGGTGCGGTGCTTGTTGGCGCCGTCGTAGTTGGCGGTGATGCTGCCGGCGCCGTAGTTCACCCGTTCGCCCACGGTGGCGTCGCCCAGGTAAGCCAGGTGGTTGGCCTTGGCGCCAGCGGCCAGCGTGGAGTTCTTCACTTCCACGAAGTTGCCGATGTGCACCTCGGCGCCCAGATCGGCGCCAGGCCGCAGCCGCGCAAACGGGCCCACCAGCGCGCCCGGGCCAACCTTCACGCCCAGCTGCTCACCGTCGATGTGGGTGAACGGATGGATCACCGCACCGGTTTCGATCACCACGTTGGCGATCACGCAGTTCGCGCCGATGCGCACGCTGTTTCCGAGCTGCACGCGGCCCTCGAACACGCAGTTCACATCGATCTCCACGTCCAGACCGCAGAGCAGTTCGCCGCGCACGTCCAGGCGCGCCGGATCGGCCAGGCGCGTGCCTTGTTCCATCAAGGCATCGGCCACGCGGCGCTGGTACGCGCGCTCCAGCTCGGCGAGTTGCACCGGGCTGTTGACGCCAGCCACCTGCGCCGCATCCGCAATGCGGTGGGCCACCACGCTCAGGCCATCGGCCACCGCGAACTTCACCACGTCGGTGAGGTAGTACTCGCCCTGGGCATTGCGGTTGTCCAGCCGCGCCAGCCAGCCGCGCAGCAGCTTTGTGGGCACGGCCATGATGCCGCTGTAGATCTCGGTGATGGCGCGCTGCGCGTCGCTGGCGTCCTTGTGCTCCACGATGGCCTGCACCGACGCATCGGCCGCACGAACGATGCGGCCATAGCCGCTTGGGTCGGGCATGTCCAGCGTGAGCAGCGCCAGGCGCTCGCCCCCGCAGAGGTCCAGCAGCGCCTGCAGCGTTTCGGGCCGCGTGAGCGGCACGTCGCCCGAGAGCACCAGCGTCACGCCGTCGTCCGCCAGCACCGGCACCGCCTGCTGCACCGCGTGGCCGGTGCCCAGTTGCGGTTCCTGGCGCACAAACCGCAGCACGGTGGCCTCGGGCGCACTCAGACCCGCCTCGACCTGCTCGGCGCCGTGGCCGGTGATCACCACCACCGTGCGCGCCGATAACCGCGCTGCGCAGTCGATCACGTGCTGAGCCAGTGCGCGGCCGCCCAAACGGTGCAACACTTTGGGCCGCTGACTTTTCATGCGCGTGCCCTTGCCGGCCGCCATCACCACCACATCCACAGGGAACGACATGAACACCTCTTTCGGGGAATCGTTGCGCGGCGTTCTTGCCGGGCTTCACGTGCGCCGGATTATGGCCCTGCGGGTGGTGAAGACCTGCGCGCTGCTGACCCTGGCCGTGGCCATCACCGCCTGCACCGCCACGCGCCTGGCCTACAACCAGGCGCACAACGCCGCCTACTGGTGGCTCGACAGCCATGTCGATTTCAACAACGGCCAGTCGACCCCGGTGCGTGGTGACATCAACGCCTTCTTTCAATGGCACCGTGCCAACGAACTGCCCTTGTATGCCGGTCTGCTGCAGCGCTGGCAAACGCTGGCCTCGCAAGACATGAGCGGCGCGCAAGTCTGCGCCGAGTTCGATGTGATCCGCCAGCGCATCGACCGCGCGGCCGACGCCAGCGTGCAACCCATGGCCCGCCTGGCGTTGCAGCTCGACGCGGCTCAAATCGAACACCTCAAGAGCCGCCAGGCCAAAAGCAACGTGGAGTTCGAAGAAGACTTCCTCCAAGCCTCCGAAGAAGCGCGCATCACCCAGCGCTTCGACCGCGCGTTGGGCCGCAGCGAAATGCTCTACGGCTCTTTGAGCGGTGCTCAAAAGGATCTGCTGCGCAAGAACATCAAGACGTCGCCGTTCGACCCGCAACGCACCCAGGCCGAACGGCTGCGGCGTCAGGCCGATCTGCTGCAAACGGTGAAGGATGCGCAGGCCGCGCCCGAGACGGCCGCCGAGCGCGTGCGCAGTCACATCGCGCGCATCGGCCAGTCGCCCGCGCCGGGCTACAAGGCCTACTCGGACGAACTGGTTCGAGTGGGCTGTGCCCAGTTCGCGCAGCTGCACAACTCGACCACACCCGAGCAGCGCGCCAACGCCGTGCGCGTGCTCAAAGGTTACGAAGACGACCTGCGCGTGCTCAGCGCACAGCGCTGAGGCGCACGCTCAGTTCACAAAACGCATCCAGCCCCAGACCACGGCCAATGTGGCCAGCGTCACCGGGATGCCGGTGACAGCGTGGCGTTTCCAGTCGATCTCGATGCCCTGCTGGCGCGCCAGGTCGACCACAATCAGGTTGGCGATCGAGCCCACCAGCAGCAGGTTGCCAGCGAAGGTGGTCACCAGCGCCAGCATCACCCCGGCCTGCTCACCGCTGCCACCCAGGTGCGGTAGCAACAGCATCACGGCCGGCACGTTGGAGACCAGATTCGACAGCAGCGCGCTGGCCACCAGCAGCGGCCCGGGGTCCGCCAAGTGCACGCCCTGCGTGCCCAGCCAGGCCACCGCCTGCGCTGCCAAACCGGTTGATTCAAACGCATGGTTCACCACGAACAGGCCCATGAACAGGATCAGCAACGGCCAGTCGACCAGCCCCATGAAATGCGAGGTGTGCAGGCGCCGACTCAGCAGCAACACGCCCGCGCCCACCAGCGCGGCCACGTCGCGCGGCCAGTCGGTGAAGAGAAAGATCACGAGCAGCGCGCCGGCCACCACGAGGCCCTTGGTGGTTTGCCAGGCATCAAATGCAGGCTCTTCAACGCCGGGGCTGTTCACTCCCTCTCCCTCTGGGAGAGGGCGGGGGTGAGGGCTCCCCGCCCCTGGCCCAAACACCAACCAGCCCCACAACATCACCAGACTGATCAGCACCGGCGGCAGCGCCTGGCGCACATAACCGGCGAACGGCAGCTGCAGCACCGAGCCGATCAGCATGTTCTGTGGGTTGCCGATCAAGGTGGCGGCCGAGCCGATGTTGGCCGCGCAGGCCAGGCCGATCAGGAAGGGCAGCGGGTTGATACCGCGCTGCAGACACAGCCGCGCGACCACCGGCGTCATGGCCAGACACACCACGTCGTTGGAGAACACCGCCGACAGTGCGCCGGCCACCACGATCAATGCCGCGAGCAGGCCGTTGCGCGACAAGGGCATGGCGCCCACGCGGCGCGTGACCGCTCCATAGAAACCACCTAGCCGCATCTGCGCCGACACCACCATGAAGGCGAACAGCAGCACGATGGTGGGCAAGTCAATCGCGCGAGCGGCGTCTTCCACTGGAATGCCGGCCAACGCGATCACGGCGATCGCACCGAGCAACGCCACGCCCGAGCGGTCCAGTTTCAGACGCGGCAGGCCGCCGAGGAACATGCCCAGGTAGACGATGGTGAAGACAGTGACGATGCCCCAGTCGGTGGCAGGGTGGTTAGGCATTTCAGGCGCCCAGCTGCCTCAGCAGGCAGCTCGCGATGTGGCGCAGAACCCATACCGGGTGGACTTGATCAAGCAGCCCGTGGAAGCTGGCGCGACATATCTCCCACGCCGGCCAGAAGGCCGGCCACAGAAATGTCTTCGTCCAGGGCATCCCAATGCAAGCCCATGTGACTGATTTCAACCGCCGCCCTCTGCTCCACGGAGGCATGGACCAGACGGGGGAACCAGGCCAGAGGCACCGCCAGAATCCGGCCGTCGGCCAGATCCACCCACATGCTGTTGTCATCAAAGCGAACCGCCGTGGCCGAAGTGTTCATTCCAAATCCTTTCAATCAGTTCGACGTTCTGTTCCACCACGCCCAGCAGCTCCTTCTGGGTACGAGCGTCCAATCCCTCACTGTCGGCCAACCGAACCAGGGGCTTGAGCCAGAACTTGGCCTCGCCTTCCGCGCCGCGCACATGCACGTGAAACGGCTCGCGTGGGCTTCCCTCGTTTGAGTAGAAAAAGAAGCGAAAGCCCCGGTAGCGGAAAACAACTGGCATGCCGAAATGATAGTGGCACTTGCTCGCCCGCGAAGGCCATGCGATTGTCGGGGCGCACAAAGAACAAGCCGCCCGAAGGCGGCTTGCTTGGCGGTCCGCTGCGGCCTCAAGCCTGCAACGCACTCTGGCGCTTTGTAGGCCTTCCTTCGTCAGGCCTGCAACGCACTCCACATCTCCTTGTCCCGCTCAGCGGTCCAGATGCGTGGGTTCTTGATGCCCTTGGCCTCGTCGTAAGCGCGGCTCACGTCGAACGGCAGGCAGTGTTCGTAGATGAACACGTGGCCAAACACCGGGTCCATGCTCTTGCGGGTGTGGGCCATGGCGGTTTTGAGGTCCATGCCGGCGGCAGCAGCCTCCTTGCCGGCCTGAAACAGCGTCGTCACCCAGCGCTTGGTGTAGTCCAGCGCCTTGTTCACGTCGGGGTTGCCCTTCATGGCTTCGCCGCGGCCGGGCACGATGTACTCGGCGCCCAGCGCGCGCAGCGCTTCCAATGTGGCGGGCCACTCTTCGAGTTGCGCGTCACCGGTGTACACGCCGGCTTCGTATTCCACGAGGTCGCCGCTGAACAGCACCTTTTCTTCTTCCACCCAGGCGATGGTGTCGCCACGCGTGTGGCCAGGGCCCGGGTGCCAGATGCTGACCTTCACGCCGCCCAGATCCACTTCCAGGCTGCCCTGGCGGCCCGGCTTGCCGTCACCGATGACGAGGGTGGGCCAGGTCAGGCCGGGCACGCTGTCGGCGCCACGGAACAGGCGCGGGAAGCGCTCCATCTCGCTCTGCATGTCCTGCGCACCGCGCTCCACGATCAGTTCATACGTGCCGCGGCTGGCAATGACTTCGGTGGCGCCCTCGGCCACGTAGGCGCTCGCACCCAGTACCCGCACGGCGTGGTAGTGGGTCAGCAGCACGTATTTGATCGGCTTGTCGGAGACGGTGCGAATGTGCTTGATGAGGTCGCGCGCCATGGCCGGGGTGGCGGTGGCGTCGCTGACCATGATGAACTTGTCACCAATGATCACGCCCGAGTTCGGGTCGCCCTCGGCGGTGTAGGCCCAGCAGTGCGGGCTGAGTTGCTCAAAGGTGGTTTTCTTGTCTTCCAGGTCGGCCTGGGAGGCGAATGCTTTGCTCATGGCGGTCTCCGTGTGGGGAAGTGGCGGATTTTACCTAAACGAAATCCGTTTCGCATAGGTGAATGATTTTCAGCTCTGGGCGGGACCCGCAAGACCCCGTTCCATCATCGTCACCACCTCGTCGGCAAAGGCGCTGTAGCTCATGGGGCCGCCGGGGCGCAGCCAGGTGAAGGTCCAGTTGATCATGCCGAACAGCATCATGGTCAGCGCGGTCTGGTTGGCCGGCGTCACGCGATCGGGGTAGGCGCGCTTGAGGAAACGGGTGAAGGCGGCGACCACGTCGCGCTGGCGGTTCAGGATCAGCTCGCGCTGCAGCTCGCCAAGGAACTTGGTGTCGGACACCAAGGCCACGTGGCGCGTGGCCGAGGTTTCGTACTCGGCCAGAAAGGCGCGCACCAGTTCGCTCAGGGCGTCGCGTTCGCTCAGGTTCTTGCGCTGCGCGCGCGCCTCCGACTCGCCAATGAGCGCGAGCAGGCGCTGGGTGTAGCGGTCGAGCAGGTCGAACAGGATCGCCTCCTTGCTCTCGTAGTAGTGGTAGAGCCGCGCCTTGCTGGTGCCGCAAGCCGCGGCAATGTCGTTCATGCTCGCGGCGGGAAAGCTCTGCTGCGCGAAACAGCGCGCCGCCACGTCAAGGATCTCGTCGCGTTTCAAGTCATGGGAAGCGGATTTGGGTCGGGCCATCGGCGCATTCTGCCGGACGGGCTTCTAAGATGGCTCCATGGTCAAACCTGTCGACCCCTTCGCACTGCACGCCTGCGAGCTGCTCTCGGGCGTGGGGCCGTGCGTGCCCAAGCGCATGTTCGGCGGCTGGGGCATTTCCACCGACGGCATGAACATCGCCATCATTGCCTGGGACACGCTGTTCCTGAAGACCAACGCCGACACCGAGCCGCTCTGGCTGGCCGCCGGCGGGCGGCCCTTTGAGTACGAGGCCAAGGGCAAGGCGATGAAGCTGAACTACCACACGCCACCGGATGAGGCGCTGGAGTCGCCAGCGCTCATGCTGCCATGGGCACGGCTGGCGCTGCAGGCTGCGGTGGCCGCGCGCAAGCCGAAGACGAAGCCCGCACGCAAGTAGCGGTACTCAGGGCTGATTGGATTCGTAAGGCGTGAGCACGCGCCCACGGCCTGCCACGAGGAATTCGCTGTAGCCGAACAAGCCTCGCACCAAGCGCAACAAGGCCCCGCCAGCCTGACCCAACGCCACCGCCAGTTCGCGCGAAGGTGTCACCACCTCGCGGCCAAAGCGGTCGGGCTGCGTCACAGCAAGGGCTTCGGGCTCGGCGCACCAGTCAAAGCGCACCGGGCCGGCGCTGGCGGGCTGCCAGGGCTCCATCACCAGGCGTGCACCGGCCGGCACCGACAAACTCTCGCCCGCCGTCAGCATGAGATCACCCGACTCGTTGCCCGCGCCCTGGTGCGGCAAACCCAGCGTCACCCACGCGCGGCCTTCGGTGATCTGCAAGCGGCTGGGCACCTGCGGGCGCAGGGTCATGGCGCGGCGCACGTCCAGGCGCCAACCGCGCGCGCAGGCGGCCAAAGAGATGCAATCGGACGAAGCAGCAACGGGTGCGAAATGGGTGTTCATGAGAAGCTCCTGGGAAGGGACGATGACTCATCCTGGGAATGAATGTTCGCGCCGCAGGCCCTTGCCGTCCAATGAAACCGCAGTAAGCTATTGATTCGATAACCGCATCAATGTCCGGAGCACTTCCATGCAGCTCACCAGCAGCCACCCCCGCACACGCCCCATTGCAGCAGGACACCTGCGCGCCTTCGAAGCGGTGGCGCGCCACCTCAACTTCCGCGCAGCGGCCGAGGAGATGTCGCTCACACAAAGCGCTGTGAGCCGCCAGATCCAGGCACTGGAAGACGAGGTCGGCACCGCCTTGTTTCTGCGCCACACGCGCGCGGTCGAGCTCACCAGTGCGGGCTCGCAATTGCTGCGTGCCGCGGCCTCCGCGCTGGAGCGCATTGATGCGAGCGTGCGGCAGATCCGCCAGAGCGCAGGGCGCAAAAGCGTGGCCATCACGACCTGGGCTTCATTTGCTTCGATGTGGCTGATCCCGAGACTGGAAATTTTTCAACGTGACCATCCCGACATCGACATCCGCATCGACGCCACCGACAACGCGGTCGATCTCGCCACCTCCGACGTGGATCTGGCGCTGCGCTATGCCGTGCCGCAGGGCATTCCAGCGGGCGCACAGCGGCTCTTTGGCGAGCAGCTCACACCGGTGGCGAGCCCCTGGCTGCTGAAGGCACATCCAATCAACAGCATTGAAGACCTCTCGCAATGCGCCTTGATCGAGGCCGGTGACGCGCACCGCACACGCCACCTTGAATGGCTCACGTGGCAGCGCTGGCTCGACACCTTCGGCGCGCAGCCCACCCCGACCCCGGGCAAACGCACACGCGCCAACGTGCCGACCAAGCTCACGCCACAGCGCTGGATGTACTTCAACTACGCCAACCAGATCGTGCAGGCCGCGCTCACCGGCCAGGGCGTGGCGCTGGCACGCTTGCCGCTGGTGGCCGAGAGCCTGGCCAGCGGTGCGCTGGTGGAGCCGCTGCCCCACACACGGCTGGACTCGCCCCTGGTCTACTGGCTGATGGTGGCGCCGCGCAGCGTGCAGCGCCCGGAGGTGAAGGCGTTTTGCGACTGGCTGTTGCTGCAGGCCGCGGCCACGCGAGAAGCCATCGGCGAAGTGCCCGATCCCGACACCATCGACCAGATGGACTGACGCCGTGTCCACATCCCGCCACCTCGCCGCCGGCAACCTGCGCAGCATCGTCTTCATGCTCGCTGCCGTGGGCTTCTTCGCACTCATGGACGCAGTGCTCAAGACACTCTCGGCGCGTTACCCGGTGCTGCAGATCGCCGCGCTGCGCGGCATGACCGCCATGCCGCTGGTGCTGCTCTACATCGCGTGGCGCGGCGCGTGGCACACAGTCTTGAAAGTCCGCTGGCCGCTGCACCTGCTGCGCGGTGTGCTCGGCATCACCATGCTCTCGCTGTTCACGATGGGTGTGCGCGAGCTGCCTTTGTCGGCGGCATACACGCTGTTCTTCATCTCGCCGCTGCTCATCACCATGCTGTCGGTACCCGTGCTCAAGGAGCGGGTGCCGGCCGCGCACTGGTGGGCCATCGGCGTGGGGTTCATCGGCGTGCTGATCGCGTTGCGGCCCAGCGGTGAAGACCTGCAGAGCGGCTTCGTCACCGTGGGTGGTCTGGCCACGCTGGGCGCGGCGCTGTGCTACGCCGTGGCCGCCGTCAGCGGCCGCCTGGCCAGCCGCACCGACAGCAGCGAAAGCATGGTGCTGTGGATGATGGTGATGATGTCGCTGGGCGCGGGCGCCCTGGCCTGGCCCGACTGGGTGGCCATCGAGCGCAGCGACGCACCACTGCTGCTGGCCCTGGCCATCACCGGCTTTGGCGGCCAGCTGGCCATCACAGAGGCCTTCCGACACGGCCAGGCCTCTGCGGTGGCGCCGTTCGAATACAGCGCGCTGGCCTGGGGCCTGGGACTGGACTGGATGATCTGGCACACGCTGCCCGGCTCACACACCTGGCTTGGTGCAGCCATCATCATCGGCAGCGGGCTCTACCTGGTGCGGCGCGAGAAGCGAATCACCGAAGTGCACGCGAACGCCGAACACCCTTAGAGCTCGCCAGCAGGCATCTGCCTTTCAGGCCACATGACGCCGGTATCGGAAAGAATGGCGTCCAGGGGCACGTCGTGCGCTTCAGGCTTCAGGTACGGCAAATAAGCGAAGTCATAACCCAGGCCCACCGTGAAGGGTTGGGGCTGCAGGCTGGCCAATGTGCGGTCGTAGAAACCGCCGCCGTAACCCAGCCGGAACCCGCCCGGGCCGTAACCCACACAGGGCACGAAGATCAGCGTGGGCACCACGATCTCGGTGTCCTTGGGCTTGGGAATGCCGTAGGCGTCTTCCTCCATCGGGCAGCCCGGGTACCAGGTGTAGAAGGTCAGCGTCTTGTCGATCTTGTTGACCACCGGCAGTCCGATCTTTCGGTGCCTCTGTGCGCCCTGGGCGTCCTCTTCAAGGCCCGCTTCCTGCCAACGGAACAGCGCCGGCAAGGGGTCAAACTCACCCTTGATGGGCCAGTACGCGCCAATGACGGCATCAGGCCGCTCGATCAGCCACACCCGCATGACCCGCTGCAGCATGTCGTTGCGAAAACTGCGATCGGCCAGGCCCAGGCGCTTTTCGATCAGCGCCTTGCGCCATTCGGTTTTCAGTTCAGCCGCCGTTGATCCTTCGGCCTGTTTCCTGTGGGGTGGTGGGGCATTCTGGCCGTCTTTGGTGTCCATAATCAACGCATGAAACAGGTTGGTGTGAAACAGGGATCAAAAGCGCAGAACACGGCGGCCATGCAAGGCGTGCACCGGTGGGCTCTGCGGTTCATTATGGCTGCGCTGGTGCTGCCGGGGATGGCACACGCACAAAGCAGCGCGGGGGGCGACGCCACCTTGCTGGAGATGCGCGAGGCCTTCCGCCGCAACAACACGGGCCAGCTCGCCAATCTCCTGCCCGCTGTGCGCGGCCATGCACTGGAGCCGCTGGCCACCTACTGGGACATGAAGGCGCGGCTGGAGAGTGCCAGCCCGGCCGACATCCGTGCGGCGCTGGACCGCATGGCCGGCACCTATTGGGAAGATCGGCTGCGCAACGACTGGCTGCTGGTGCTGGGCCGAGCGCGCGACTGGAACAACTTTTCAATCGAACTGCCGCGCTTTCGCATGAACGACGACCGGCAGGTGAGCTGCTACGCGCTCATGCTGGACGCCGCCGGCGGCCGCGTACCGGCCGACGTGGCTGCCGAGCGGGTGCGCACGCTCTGGCACGCGCAGCGTGAGGCCGACGATGGCTGCGCGAGCGCAGCGCAGTCCTTGCTGACCAGCGGGCAACTCAAGCCCGAAGCCGCCTGGCAGCGCGCACGGCTGGCGGTGGACGCCAACCGCCCGCGCGTGGCCAGCCAGGCCGTGGGTCTGCTCGACCCCGACTGGGCCACCATGGTGGACAGCGTCACCAGCAACCCGGCCAAGTACCTGGACGAGAAGATCACCGCCATCCGCCCGCGCACCAAGGAGTTGGTGACCTTGGCCATCATCAAGATGGCGCTCAACGACCCAGCGGCGGCGGCACTGGAGATGGGCCGCACGCGCTGGAAAGCCCAGCTGACCAAAGAGGAGCGCAGCTGGGTCTGGGGCGTGATCGGCAAGCGCTCGGCACAAAACCTGGACACCCAGGCCCTGACCTACTTTGCCAACGGTGAAGACCGCTTCATGCACGACGACCACCTGGCCTGGAAGGCGCGCGCCGGCATGCGCGCGGGCGCCTGGGCTGCGGTAAGCGATGCGGTGGCAGCCATGAGCGAAGCGCAGCAAGGGCTGCCCGACTGGATCTACTGGAA
>QBMB01000039.1:28264-40237 GCA_003241965.1 Burkholderiales bacterium
GCCCCGGGTGGCGCTGTGCGCTCATCGCCATCCGGCTGGGGCTGCGCAGCGAAGGCGTGCGCGAGTGGAACTACACCACCAACCTGCACGATGCCGGCGGCATGGGCGAGCGTGAGTTGCTGGCAGCAGCCAACTTGGCGTGTGAAGCCGAACTCTGGGACCGCTGCATCAACACCAGCCTGCGCACACCCAGTGTGCAGGACCAGGCCCAGCGCTTTCCCACACCGCACCGCTCGGCGGTGGTGACCCGTTCGCGCGAGATCGGTCTGGATCCGGCCTATGTGTACGGGCTGATCCGCCAGGAAAGCCGCTTCATCACCGATGCCCGCTCCGGTGTGGGCGCCTCCGGTCTCATGCAGGTCATGCCGGCCACCGCGCGCTGGACCGCCCGCAAGATCGGCCTGACCGATTTCAGGCCGGCCCAGATCACCGAGCGCGACACCAACATCCTCATCGGCACGGCTTACCTCAAGCTCGCGCTCGACGATTTCGAGGGCTCGCTGCCCATGGCTGCTGCGGCCTACAACGCCGGGCCGGGCCGCCCTCGCAACTGGCGCAACGGGCCGGTGCTGCCTGGCGAAATCTGGGCCGAAAACATCCCGTTTGAAGAAACCCGCGACTACGTCAAGCGCGTGCTGGCCAACACCACCAACTACGCCGCCCTGCTTACGGGACAGCCGCAATCACTGCGCGCGCGCCTGGGCACGGTCGGTCCGCGCGTGGGCGGGGACGCGACCATCAACAAAGATCTTCCCTGAGCCCATGAAAAACATCCTTGTTCTTGGTGGCACCGGTTTTGTCGGCCGCCATGTCTGCGAAAAGCTGCACCGCCAGGGATGGCGCATCACGGTGCCCACGCGCCGGGCCATCAACGCCGCCGCGGTGCAACACCTGCCGCGCGTGACCGTGATCGAAGCCAACGTGCACGACCCGGCCCAGTTGCTCGGCCTCGTGGCCGGTCACGACGCCGTGGTCAACCTGATCGCCATCCTGCACGGCACCGAAGAGGCCTTCGAGCGTGTGCACGTGGAGCTGCCCCTGGCCCTGTCGGAGGCCTGCGTCGCCGGTGAAGTGCGCCGGCTGGTGCACATCAGTGCACTCGGCGTGAGCCTGCAAGGACCGTCGCGCTACCAGCGCAGCAAGGCGCGTGGCGAGGAACTGCTGCGCGCCGCCGGGCTGGACCTCACCGTGCTGCGCCCCAGCGTCATCTTCGGCGCCGGCGACCGTTTCCTCAACGTGTTCGCCGGGCTGCAGTCGATCTTTCCTGTGGTGCCGCTGGCCAGCGCAGGCGCACGCTTCCAACCGGTGTGGGTGGAAGATGTGGCCGGCGCGGTCGCGGCCTGCCTCGCTGACCAGGGTCTGCCCCAAAGTGCGGTCGGCCAGACCTTCGAATGCGCCGGGCCCGATGTGCTGACGCTGGCCGAGCTGGTGGGCATCGCCGGGCGCTACGGCAGCCACCAGCGCCCGGTGCTGCCGCTGCCCGCCTTCCTCTCGCGTCTGCAGGCCCGCATGATGGAACTCATGCCCGGTGAGCCGTTGATGAGCCGGGACAACCTGGACGCCATGACGGTTGACAACGTGGCCACCGGACAGTGGCCCGGCCTTTCGTCGCTCGGCTTGGTGCCCGCCAGCGTGCACACCATCGCCCCCACCTACCTGGGCCAGCGGGGCGGGCGCAGCAAGCTGCTGGATTTCAGGCAGGGCACCCGACCCTGAGACAAGAAAGTGTTCAAGATGTGACTTTTGTGTGATTTGTCGTCTGAAAAATAACACCAAGGTGTCATTTTTCAGGTGGTTTTCCCGGACTACATTACACCGTACTCCGTACAAGACCAACCTGAGGAACCTCGATGACTGTCTCCACCGTGAAGCTCCCCTTGCGCAAAACCGGCTCCGCGTCCACCTCGCCCATCTACCGGACTGAACACCAGCGCGACGTGATCAACCGCTTGAAGCGGATCGAGGGCCAGGTGCGTGGCCTGATCGACATGGTCGAAGATGGTCGATCCTGCGAAGAAGTGGCGCAGCAGATGTCCGCAGCCCGCAAGGCGATGGACAAAGCCTTCTACCGCATGATGGCCACCTCGGTGATGGAAGCCGTGTCCGCGTCCGAGTCCGAGGTGCACACCTTCCGCGAGGTCGAGCGCTCCACCCGCATCCTGGAAAAGTACGCGTGAGTCCAGGGCTGCCGCTGATCAATCAGCGGCAGTTTCGGCATCAATCAGCGGGCGTGAAGTCCTTACCATGGGGTTCTTTCAGGAGGTCCCATGGCACTGCAACTCTACGTCGGCAACAAGAATTATTCGTCCTGGTCCATGCGGCCCTGGGTGCTCCTGAAGCAGGCGGGCATCCCTTTTGAAGAAGTCATGGTGCGGTTCGACTCGTTCGACATCGACTCCACCTTCAAAAAGAAGCTGCGTGCCGTCAATCCCTTGGGCAAGGTACCCGTGCTGGTGGACGACGGCTTTGCCATCTGGGACACGCTGGCGATTGCCGAGTACCTCGCCGAGCGCTTCCCCGACCTGCAGCTGTGGCCCCAAGACGCACACGCCCGGGCCCGTGCTCGCAGCGTTTGCGCCGAGATGCACAGCGGCTTCACGGCGCTGCGCAACCACTGCCCCATGAACATCGAGGCCTCTCTGCCCGAGATCGGTCGCCTGATCTGGCGCGACAAGCCCGCCGTGCGTACCGACATGGCGCGCCTGGGTGGCCTGTGGAGCGAATTGCTCGCCGCACAGCCCGCTGGCGCGCTGCTGTTCGGCGCCTTCAGCATCGCCGACGCCTACTTCGCGCCGGTGTGCATGCGCATCAAGACCTACGAACTGCCCTTGCCGGCCGATCTGTTGGCCTATGTCGATCGGGTTTGCGCGCTGCCCGGCGTGAAAGCCTGGATCGACGACGCGCTGGCCGAGCACGATTTCATCGACTTCGACGAGCCCTACCGACTGGGGAGATAGGGGTCCGCTGCCCCTAAACTCGGCCGCATGAAAACCTATCTCGTGGGCGGTGCGGTGCGCGACGCGCTGATGGCGCAAGCCGCAGGTGCGCCCGAAGCCTCGCACGTGGACCGAGACTGGGTGGTGGTGGGGGCCACGCCCGAGACCATGGTGCAACAGGGTTTTCTGCCGGTGGGCCGCGACTTTCCGGTGTTCCTGCACCCCGACACGCGCGAGGAACACGCACTTGCCCGCACCGAGCGCAAGACGGCACCCGGTTACCGGGGCTTCGTGGTGCACGCGGAACCGGGCGTGACGCTGGAAGACGACCTGGCGCGGCGCGACCTCACCATCAACGCCATGGCCGTGGCCTCCGACGAGGCCGACGATCCAACCCGCGCGCAGATCGTCGATCCGCACAACGGCCGCCAGGACCTGCAGGACCGCGTGCTGCGCCACGTCACCGACGCCTTCACCGAGGACCCCGTGCGCATCCTGCGGCTGGCGCGCTTCGCAGCGCGCTTCCCGGATTTTTCGGTGGCACCCGAAACCATGGCGCTGATGCAGCACATGGTGGAAGCCGGCGAAGTCGACCACCTGGTGGCCGAGCGCGTGTGGCAGGAACTCGCTCGCGGGCTGATGGAGCAGCGGCCCAGCCGCATGTTCGAGGTGCTGCGCGAGTGCGGCGCGTTGAAGCGGCTGCTGCCGGAAGTGGATCGGCTCTGGGGCGTGCCGCAGCGCGCCGAGTACCACCCTGAAATCGACACCGGCGTGCACCTGATGATGGTGCTCGACATGAGCGCGCAGCTGCACGCACCGCTCACCGTGCGCTTCGCCTGCCTGGGCCACGACCTCGGCAAGGGCACGACACCGGCCGACGTGCTGCCGCGCCACATCGGCCACGAAGAGCGCAGCGCGCGCCTGCTCAAGGGCGTGTGCGAGCGACTGCGTGTGCCAGTGGACTGTCGCGAGCTGGCCGATGTGGTGGCGCGCGAACACGGCAACATCCACCGCAGCGAATCGCTCGGTGCAGCAGCACTCGTGCGCCTGCTGGAACGCTGCGACGCGTTGCGCAAGCCGGCCCGCTTTCACGAGGTGCTGCTGGCCTGCGAATGCGATGCGCGCGGGCGGCTGGGACTGAGCGAGGCCGCCTACCCGCAGCGCGCGCGACTCGCGCAAGCACTCGTGTGGGCGCAAGCCGTGGACACGGCCGGCATTGCGGCGCAAGCCCAGTCCGATGGCCTGAGCGGACCGAAAGTGGGCGAGCAGATCCACAAGGCGCGCGTGGCGGCCGTGGCGCGTGGCATCGGTGCCGCAGGCCACGCCGTTGCTGGCGATTGAGCGCTGCTCGCACACGTCAAGTGGGCTGAAAAACTTCGCACCTTGAAGGTGGGTCTTGACATGCCATGCACCACCCAGACGCTCAGCGTGTTACGGTGGGACGCTCATGAGTACCTTACCCAAGCTGCTGACGCAAGGGTCAGCACTCTTTCTGGACTTCGATGGAACGCTGACCGATCTGGCCCTCCGACCCGACGCGGTGGAGGTGCCCGATGATCTCGCGCGCCTGCTCGATCGACTGCATGCGCAGTTGAACGGCGCGCTGGCGGTGGTCACTGGCCGCGCCCGCGAAGACATCGAGCCCATGCTCTCGCCGTGGCGGTGGCCCGCTGCGTTTGAGCACGGAGCCCTGCGTTTCTCGGCGCACAGCGACGCAGCCGCGCACCGCCCGCAGGGACTGAACCGGGCCGAGGCCGCGGCGAAGCACCTGGCCGAGCGCCACACCGGGCTGCTGCTGGAAACCAAACAAACTTCCATGGCATTGCACTTCCGGCTGGCCCCTTCGCTGGAGAACCTGTGTGTGCAGACGCTCTCGCGCGCCATCGCAAACGAAAGCGGTCTGCAACTGCTGCGCGGCAAGGCCGTGATCGAGGTGAAGTCGGTCGGTGTGAACAAAGGTCTCGCGATCCAGGCCTTCATGAACGAGGCGCCGTTTGCCGGTCGCCTGCCGGTGTTTGCCGGCGATGACGTGACCGACGAAGCCGGGTTTTCCGTGGTGCAGCGCCTGGGCGGTGCGGGCATCAAGGTGGGTGCGGGCACCACGTGTGCGCAGTACCGCTGCGACACCCCACAAACCCTGCGCGCCTGGTTGGCCGAGGCCACCCAAACCCCTTTGATCCACGCATGAACACGTCCCCGAACGGCTTCGCGCCGCCCGCCGCCCCGTCACTCTCGCTCGGCGTGGTGGGCAACTGTGCGTTCAGCGCACTGATCGATCCGCACGGCCGCGTGGTCTGGAGCTGCCTGCCGCGCTTTGATGGCGACCCGGTGTTTCACGCACTGCTGGGCGGCGCGGACACCGGGGCGGAATCGGCCGAAGCTGGCTCGTGGGCTTTCGAGCTGGAAGACATGGTGCAGGCCACCCAGCGCTACGAGCCCAACACCGCCGTGCTCGTGACCGAGCTGTGGGACAGCCAGGGCCAGGGAGTTTCCATCACCGATTTCGCGCCGCGTTTTCTCGCGCGCGGTCGTTACTTCCGCCCCACCCAGCTGGTGCGCCGCGTGCGCCCGCTCAAGGGCGCACCGCGCATCCGCGTGACGCTCACACCGCGCTTTGACTGGGGCGCACAAACCCCGCGCATCACGTCGGGCAGCCACCACATCCGCTACGTGGGCGACGCCCAAACCCTGCGCCTTCACACCAACGCGTCCATCAGCCACGTGCTGGCGCGCGAGCCGTTTCTGCTCACGCGCGAACTCAACTTCATGTTCGGCCCGGACGAAACGCTGGAAGGCGGCGTCAGTGACACCGCGCGCCACTTCGAGCAGGAGACGCTGGCCTACTGGCGCGGCTGGAGCCAGCGCCTGGCGGTGCCGCTGGAGTGGCAGGACGCAGTGATCCGCGCGGCCATCACACTCAAACTTTCGCTGTTCGAAGACACCGGCGCCATCGTGGCGGCCATGACCACCAGCATCCCCGAAGCACCGGGCAGCCAGCGCAACTGGGACTACCGCTACTGCTGGCTGCGCGATGCCTTCTTCGTGGTGCGCGCGCTCAACAGCCTGGCCGAAGTCGGCACGCTGGAGGACTACCTGCGCTGGCTGGGCAATGTGGTGGTGGGCGCCCGGGATGGCGACGCCAGTGGACACATCCAGCCACTGCACGGCATCGGCCTGGAGCGTGAGTTGCCGGAGAGCATCTGCGAGACCTTGCCAGGCTACCGCGGCATGGGCCCTGTGCGGGTGGGCAACCAGGCGCAGGAACATTTCCAGCACGACGTGTACGGCAACGTGGTGCTGGCCGCCGCCCAGGCGTTTCACGACCGCCGCCTGCTGCACCCGGCGGGCCTGGCCGAGTTCGAGCGGCTCGAAGCGGTGGGCGAACAGGCGGCACGCGTCTATGACCAGCCCGACGCCGGCATGTGGGAGCTGCGCACACGGTCCCGCGTGCACACGAGCTCGGCGCTCATGTGCTGGGCCGCGTGCGACCGCCTGGCCAAGATCGCACACACCCTTGAACTGCCCGGCCGTGCGGCGCACTGGGGCGACCGCGCCGCCGTGATGCGCGATCGCATTCTGCGCGAGTCGTGGAGCGAGGAACGCCAGGCCTTTGCCGAAAGCTTCGGCGGCCGCGACCTCGACGCCAGCGTGCTGCTGATGGTCGAGGTGGGTTTCATCGACCCGATGGACCCGCGCTTCGTGGCCACCCTCAAGGCGCTCGAAGAACACCTGTGCGACGGTCCCTACATGCGCCGCTATGAGGCGGCCGACGACTTCGGCAAGCCCGAGACGGCGTTCAACATCTGCACCTTCTGGCGCATCGATGCGTTGGCGCGCACCGGCCGCAGGGCCGAGGCCCGGGCCATCTTCGAGACCATGCTGGCGGCGCGCAACCCGCTGGGCATGCTCTCCGAAGACACCCACGCCACCACCGGCGAGATGTGGGGCAACTACCCGCAGACCTATTCGATGGTGGGGATCATCAACGCCGCCATGCGTTTATCGGCATCCTGGGACACGGTGATCTAGATGGGCAGACTCGTCATCGTCTCCAACCGCGTGGCCGACCCGCGCAAGGCCGCTTCCGGCGGACTTGCCGTGGCCGTGGGCCAGGCACTCGAAGCCACAGGCGGATTGTGGTTCGGCTGGAGCGGCAAGATCGTGGAAGACGGGACGCCCGGTGAAGGTGACCTGCACCTGCAGACCGCCGGCAAGGTGCAACTGGCCACCGTGGACCTGAGCCGCGAAGACCACGACAGCTACTACCTGGGCTACAGCAACGGCGTGCTCTGGCCGGTGTTCCACTACCGCCTGGACCTGGCCGACTTCGACGCCGGCTACATCGGAGGCTACCGGCGCGTGAACCAGATGATGGCGCACAAACTGGCCGCACTGCTGCGTCCCGACGACGTGATCTGGGTACACGACTACCACATGATTCCGCTGGCCGCCGAGCTGCGCGCCATGGGCTGCCAGCAGCGCATGGGCTTCTTCCTGCACATCCCGCTGCCGCCGCCCTTGATACTGGCCGCAGTGCCCGAACACGACTGGCTCATCCGATCGCTGTTCGCCTACGACCTGTTGGGGCTGCAAAGCCAGGCCGACGTGGCACACTTCGCGCGCTATGTGGGCACCGAGACGCAGGCCGACGTGATGGGTGAGCACGAGTACCGCGCCTTTGGCAAGACATTGCAGGTGCAGTCCTTCCCGATCGGTATCGATGTGGACGAGTTCATCGAGCTCGGCGAAGCGCCCGAAGCGCAGGAGATGTACACCCAGATCCGGGACGAATACTCGCGCCGGCGCCTGCTGCTCGGCGTGGAGCGCATGGACTACTCCAAGGGCCTGCCGCAGCGACTGAAAGCATTTCGGCAGTTGCTGCAGGCCTACCCGGAGAACCTGGGCAGCGCCACGCTGATCCAGATCGCTGCGCCCAGCCGCGAGTCGGTCGACGCCTACGCATCCCTGCGGCAAGAGCTGGAGAGCCTGAGTGGGGCCATCAACGGCAACTTCGGTGAGCTCGACTGGATGCCGGTGCGCTACATCCACCGCAACGTGGCGCGCAAGCGCCTGCCGGGCCTGTACCGCGCGGCCAGCGTGGCGCTGGTCACGCCGCTGCGCGACGGCATGAATCTGGTGGCCAAGGAGTTCATTGCCGCGCAGGACCCCGCCGATCCCGGTGTGCTGGTGCTCTCGCGTTTTGCCGGCGCGGCCGAGCAGATGCGCGAGGCCTTGATGGTCAATCCGTACGACACCTCCCGAACCGCAGAGACGATCCAGCGCGCATTGCAGATGCCGCTCGAAGAGCGCCAGCGCCGCCACCAGGCACTGCTGGCGGGGATCCGCGAGCAAGACGTGCACTGGTGGCGCAAGCGCTTCCTCGCCGCGCTGGCCGCCGTTCCCGCTCCGTAAACCCCCACGCGCTCGCGCTGGCCTCACGGCCAGCGCGAGCATTGCATTTTCACGAACTGGAGGATCACCATGAACGACACCACCCTGGAAATCGCCGCCCGCTGGTGGGCCAGCTTCGGCGGAGCGGCCACGGTCATGATGCGCGTGATCATCATCATCGTGGCCGCCTGGTTGCTGCTCAAGATCCTGCAACGCGGCATCACGACCTTGCGTGAACGCCTTGCCAGCCGCATGGACGACCGCGAGTCGGCCAAGCGCGCGGAAACACTGGGCCGGGTGTTCCGCTACCTCGCCACGGTGGTGGTGAGCCTGATCGCAGGCATGCTGGTGCTGGCTGAGCTGGGAGTGTCGGTGGCGCCCATCCTGGGCGCGGCCGGCGTGGTGGGACTGGCCGTCGGGTTCGGCGCGCAAAGCCTGGTCAAGGACTTCTTCACCGGCTTTTTCCTGCTGCTGGAGAACCAGATCCGTCAGGGCGACGTGGTGAAGATCGGCGACCACGCCGGCTCGGTGGAAGTGGTCACGCTGCGCTACGTGCAATTGCGCGACTACGACGGCAACGTGCACTACGTGCCCAACGGCAACATCAGCACCGTGATCAACATGACGCGGGGCTTCAGCAACGCCGTGATGGACATCCGCGTGGCCTTTCGCGAGAACGTCGACCAGGTGATGGCGGTGATGCACAGCGTCTCCGCCGAACTGCGCGAGGACCCCGATTTCCGCCCGAAGATCCTGGCCGACCTGGAGATGGCCGGCGTGGACAGCTGGGCCGACTCGGCCGTGATCATCCGCTGCCGATTGCGCACCCTGCCGCTGGAGCAGTGGGGCATCAAGCGCGAGTACCTGCGCCGGCTCAAGGCCGCGTTCGACGAACACGGCATCGAAATTCCCTACCCCCACATGACGGTGTACGCCGGTCAGGATCGCCAGGGCAAGGCCCCGGCCTTCCCCTTGCAGCAGCTGGCCGAAGCCTGACGCTGGAATGCGCCCCGCCGCGCAGAAGGGAACGGCGCAGTGATCAGCCGAACACCGAATCGCTCTCGGCGTGCGCGCTGCCCACGAAGACCCGCAGCACCGTGCCTTCACCATCGAGCTCCCACAGACGGCCCTGCACGGTGAACTGCCGACCACCCAGACGGAACACATCACCCGGCAACGGCGCCACCCCATGACCGCGCCAGAAATCGGGCACGGCCAACGATGCGCGGCGCATCCAGGACTGGTCTTCGGGGTTGAACACGAGGGCAACTCGAAGGACGGATGGGTTCATGGAGGGCTCCTTGAAAAGGGTCGGGTTGCAGCTTAGCGCAGACCCGCGAGTGCTCGCGCGGCACCCAGCAGGGCGGGCGATTGGCTGGAGGTGATCACCCACACGGGCACATCTTTCAGGTAGGTCTGAAAACGGCCTTTGGACTGGAAGCGGTCGCGAAACGGCGAGGTGTCGAACCATGTGCCCAGGCGCGGCACGATGCCGCCACCGATGTAGACCCCACCGCGTGCGCCCAGCGTGAGCGCGAGGTTGCCCGCCACCGAGCCCAGCATGGCGCAGAACATGTTCAGCGCTTCCAGCGCCTGGGGTTGACGGGCCGTCAGGGCGGCATCGACCACCGCGGCGGCCGTGCCCAGGCCGCTCAAGGCCACGCCGTCGGCCTCGCACAGCAGCGTGAAGGTGTCGACCAGCCCCTGGCCGCTGCACAGACGCTCTGCCGAAGCGCGGCCATGCAGCCGCGTGAGGCCGTCCATCACCAGCCGCTCGCGCCCGCTCACCGCGGGCAAGGTCACGTGGCCACCCTCGCCTTCCACCGGCACCCAGCCGCCAGCGCCGTCGGGCAACAGGCCCGACACGCCCAGTCCGGTGCCCGCGCCGAGCAGCGCCCGGGCCTTGTCGGGCTCGCCCACCCCGCCACCGATCTGGCGCAGCTCGCTGGCCGGCAGGTCGGGCAGGGCCAGGGCGAGCGCGGTGAAGTCGTTGAGCAGGCGCAGGTGGGTCAGGCCGAACTCGGCCTTCACCGCGGCTTGCGAGAAAGCCCAGTGGTGGTTGGTCATGCGGACCTGGTCGCCGGTGATGGGGTTGGCAATCGCGATCGCAGCAAGAGCGGGCCGACCACGGCCCAGGCCGTCGAGGTAGGCGTGCATGGCGGCCTGCAGCGTGGGGAAATCGGCGCCGGGCAACACGCGCACATCGGTCACCGGTGCGCCGGCACCGGCTTGCCAGGCAAAGCGGGCGTTGGTGCCACCCACATCGGCCAGCAGGCGGGCGCTCAGGGAAACGTCAGGGGACATGGCGGCCAGGCTCCAGGATGTTTCAGATCAGGTGGCCGATGAGGCTGGCCACCATGCTCAGTACGATGGTGGTGGCGAACGGCAAGTTCCACTCGCGCCCGAATGCCTTGAAACGCACATCGCCCGGCAGCTTGCCGAAGCCCAGGCGCTGCAACAGCGGTGTGAACCAGCTGATGAGCAGCAAGGCCAGGAAGATGACGATCATCCAGCGGATCATGTGGACTCCTACAGCCTGTGGGTGCGGTCGCCGACCGCGAAGCCCAGCGGCAACCAGCCCTCTGCGCTGGCGGCGGGTGCGAGCGCCATCACCTTGAACAGCTCGCCCATCTCATGCTCATTGAGCAACTTCTGCATCATCGCGTTCTGGCGCGTGTCGGCAGCCTGCGCGAGCTGCAGCAAGCCGGTATTGAGCAGAAACCGGCCCTGGCTCGTGTAGCCCATCACCGCCATGCCGGCTTGCTGAGCGGCCAGGGCGATGCCGGTGAAATTCACGTGCGCGGTGATGTCTTTCTGGCCCACCTCCACCAGCGGATTGCTGTCGCTGAGGTGGGCGCGGTGGCACATCAGTGTGCCCATGTGGCGCTGAGGATGGAAATACTCGGACTCGGGAAAACCGTAGTCCAGGAAAAACGCTGCGCCACGCTCCAGCCGGTCGGCCAGGGTGCGCACGAAGGCCTCGGCTTGTGGGTGAATTTCGGTGAGGTAGTCGTGCTCACCGAGCACATCGACCGGTGGGCGCAGCCCGGTGGGTCGGTCGGCCCAGACCAGTTGGTTGTCGTGCCAGGCCACACCGCGCTCGAACCACGAACCACCCACCCTCGCCAGCAGCTGCACCGGCATCGCATCAAGCACCTCGTTGCCCAGCACCACGCCCTGCATGCGCTCGGGCAGCGCATCCACCCAGCGCACCGTGTTCAAGTGTTCGGCCAGGGTGGCGCCCTGGCGCTCGCGCAGGCTGCCCGAGAGGTCAACGATGGTGTAGCGGCGCAGCGGGCGACCCTGGTCGGCCAACGCGTCGATGACCTGCAAGGCCAGCGCACCGGTGCCGGCACCAAACTCCCACACCTCGTCGGTGCCGGTGGCGTCCAGCGCCTGCGCCACCTGGCGGGCCAGTGTGTGGCCAAAGAGCGGGGTGAGTTCGGGCGCGGTCACGAAGTCGCTGCCGCCTTGCGGTGTGTGGCCGAATTTCGCCGATGTGTTGGCGTAGTAGCCCAGGCCGGGCTCGTACAAGGCCATGGCCATGAAGCGGTCAAAGGGCAGCCGGCCCCCGGCCTGTGCGATGGCCCCCACCACCCGCGCAAGGAGGTCGCTCGTTAAACTTCGGTGTTCTGTTGCCATGGGG
>QBMB01000003.1:0-7091 GCA_003241965.1 Burkholderiales bacterium
GAGCTGGGTGGGCGGGCGCAGTTACTGGCGCCACAACGAGGTGCTGCACTTCCAGATGCCGAGCGAGCCCACGCAGCGTTTTGCGCCCATGGTGAACATCCAGCAGTTTTACGTGGAAGAGTTTTCACATCGGGCAGCGCAGGCGGGTGGTTCGTCACAGGTTCAATGGTCCAGCCGTGTCACGGGTGTGAACCCGTTGGCAGACGGAGTTGAGGCCGTGGTGAGCACAGCCAAAGGCCTGCAGACCGTGCGCGCCGACTGGCTGGTGGCCTGTGACGGTGGCCGCAGCACGGTGCGCGAGCAGCTCGGCCTGCAGCTCGAAGGCACGCAGTACGAAGGCAGGTACGTCATCGTGGACGTGGTCCAGAAAACGCGCCGCGCGGTGGAGCGCCTGGCGTGGTTCGACCCACCGTCCAACCCCGGCTCCACCATCCTCATGCACCGCCAGCCCGATGATGTGTGGCGCATCGATTACCAGATCCGAGACGACGAGGACCCGCTGGAAGCGGTGAAGCCCGAAAACGTGTTGCCGCGCGTGCAGAGCCACCTGGCCATGATCGGTGAGACCGAGCCGTGGGTGCCGTTGTGGATATCGATCTACAACGCGAAGTGCCTCACGCTGCCGAGCTACCGCCACGGACGTGTGATGTTCGCCGGCGATGCGGCGCACCTGGTGCCCATCTTCGGCGTGCGCGGCCTCAACTCGGGGCTGGACGACGCAGGCAACCTGGCCTGGAAGCTGGCGCGGGTGGTGCGCGGCCAGTCGCCTGACGTGTTGCTGGACTCGTATTCCACCGAGCGGGTGCACGCCGCGCGCGAAAACATCGCCTACGGTGCCAAGAGCACCGAGTTCATGGCGCCGCCCAACTTTGCCTACCGCCTCATGCGCGAGGCCACGCTGCGGCTGGCCGAGGGTGATGCGCAGGTGCGATCGCTCATCAACCCGCGCCAGTCCACGCCCATCACCTACGTGGGCTCAGCGCTGAACGTGGCGGCCACGGGCGGCTGGAGCCACGACGCGGCAGCCCCAGGCGCACCAGCGCCCGAAGCGCTGTTGCAGGACGGGCAGGGCGCCTTTCACCTCAGCAGCCGATTCGGACGGGACTTCCTCGTGCTCGTGTTCGGTCCTGGCGGCGAGCCGGTACCGGCTTTGCCGGGTCTGGCGCTGCTGGGCATCGACCCCGCCATGGATGTCAACGGGCAAGCGTGGCAGCGCTACGGTCTCTCGGGAGCGCAAGACAAAGCCTTGGTGCTCGTGCGGCCCGACGGCTATGTGATGGGCCGCTGGCACGGCCTCGACCCCGCGCCCGTGTTCCATGCCTTGAAAACCACCGGAGTGTTTGCATGACCGACACCGATCTGGACCGCAGCTACAGCGCTCTGTGCGAAGCCCTCACCCGGGTGGGCGAAGACAAGGCACCGCTGTTCCTCTCCATGCTGTCTCTCTCACTCATGGCCCGCTTGCCGCAGGCCGACGACGTGTTGCCGCTGATGGCGCACGCCGAGCGCCAGTGCGCCGATGGTGCGGGCGATGGCCGCTGAGGCCACTCCGCCTGCTCTGCAGGATTTCCTGACCTGGCGCCTGCACCGCCTGGCCAAACTCACCGATCGCCAGAGCAGCGACGCCTACGCCAACGTGTTCGGGCTGGGCGTGGGCGAGGCGCGGTGCCTGGCCGCCATCGGGCAGTTCGCACCGCTTTCCGTGAAAGACCTCGCGGCCCGGGCCAACCTCGACAAAGGCCAGGCCAGCCGCGCCGCGCAGATGCTGGTGGACCGCGCGCTGGTGTTGAAGTCGGCCAGCGAAGCCGATGCGCGTGGCGTGGTGCTCACGCTCACCCGCAGCGGGCGACCCTTGTGGAGAAAGGTCATGCAGCTGATCGAGCAGCGCAACGCCGACATCTTCGGGTGCCTGTCCAGCGCCGAACAGCGCCAGCTCGCAGCCGTGATTGACCGCCTGATTGCCCATGCGGACGCCCGTCTGGAAGGCAGTAGCCCTGCAGCCCCCTGAAAACGGGTGCAGCCCGTAAAATCGAGGGTTTTCCACCCACCCGCGCTCCGGGTCCGTGTCACCCCATGAACGCTCCCGTCGACGTCTCCTTTTTCGCTCGCGCTGCCAAGCCGATCACCAGCTACCGCCCGTACTGGGCCAAGCGGTTCGGCGTGGCGCCCATGCTGCCCATGAGCCGCGCCGAGATGGAGAAGCTCGGCTGGGACAGCTGCGACATCATTCTGGTGACTGGTGACGCCTATGTGGACCACCCCAGCTTCGGCATGGCGGTGATCGGGCGCGTGCTGGAAGCGCAGGGTTTTCGCGTGGGCATCATCGCCCAGCCCGACTGGCAAAGCGCCGAGCCCTTCAAGGCCCTGGGCAAACCCAACCTGTTCTGGGGCGTGACCGCCGGGAACATGGATTCCATGATCAACCGCTACACGGCGGACCGCAAGATCCGCAGCGACGACGCCTACACCCCCGGTGACGTGGGCGGCAAGCGACCCGACCGCGCGGCCATCGTCTACAGCCAGCGCTGCCGCGAAGCCTTCAAGGACGTGCCCATCATCCTGGGCGGCATCGAAGGCAGCCTGCGCCGCATCGCCCATTACGACTACTGGAGCGACAAGGTCCGTCGCTCCATCGTGGTGGACAGCAAGTGCGATCTGCTGCTCTACGGCAATGCCGAACGCGCGCTGGTCGAGGTGGCGCACCGCATCGCGGCGCGTGAGCCGATCGAGCACATCACCGACGTGCGCGGCACGGCCTTCGTGCGCCGTCCGGGTGACCCCACGGCCGAAGGCTGGATCGAGATCGACTCAACCGACGTGGACATGCCGGGCCGGGTCGAGGACCACATCAACCCCTATCTGACGACCAGCGAGCAGGCGCAGGCGCAGGGCACGACGTGCTCCAAAGAGGACGATTCTTCCGGCGAGGCTTCGACAGGCTCGGCCCGAACGGAGGTCGGCTCGCCCCGAACGGGGATGGGCGCCGCCATCCAGCCGCTGAAGTTCATGCCCAACCCGGCCCTGCAGAGCAAACGCAAGCCACCTGCACGCGATCGCTCCGTGATCCGCCTGCCGAGCTACGAGCAAGTGAAAAGCGACGCCGTGCTGTACGCCCACGCCAACCGCGTGCTGCACCTGGAAACCAACCCCGGCAACGCCCGCGCGCTGGTGCAGGCGCATGGCGAAGGTTCCACCGCGCGCGACGTCTGGATCAACCCGCCGCCGATCCCGCTGACCACGGCCGAGATGGACTTCGTGTTCGACCTGTCCTACGCCCGCAGCCCGCACCCAGCCTACGCCGACGAACACGGCAAGCACGACGGCGCGACCAAGATCCCGGCCTGGGAAATGATCCGCTTCAGCGTGAACATCATGCGCGGCTGCTTCGGCGGCTGCACCTTCTGCTCGATCACCGAGCACGAAGGCCGCATCATCCAGAGCCGCTCGGAAGAATCGATCATCAAGGAAGTGGAAGACATCCGCGACAAGGTGGAAGGCTTCACCGGCGTGGTGTCCGATCTCGGCGGCCCCACGGCCAACATGTACCGCCTGGGCTGCAAGACACCCGAGATCGAAGCCGCGTGCCGCAAGCCCAGCTGCGTTTACCCCGGCATCTGCTCCAACCTCACCACCGACCATGGCCCGCTGATCAAGATCTACAAGCGCGCCCGTGAGTTGCGCGGCATCAAGAAGGTGCTGATCGGCTCCGGCCTGCGTTACGACCTGGCCATCAAGAGCCCGGAGTACGTGAAGGAACTGGTGCAGCACCACGTGGGTGGTTATTTGAAGATTGCTCCCGAGCACACCGAGGGCGGCCCACTGTCCAAGATGATGAAGCCCGGTATCGGCAGCTACGACAAGTTCAAGCAGCTGTTCGAGAAGTTCAGCGAAGAGGTTGGCAAGAAGCAGTACCTCATTCCGTACTTCATCGCCGCCCACCCGGGCACCAGCGACGAGGACATGATGAACCTGGCGATCTGGCTGAAGAAAAGCGGTTTCCGGGCCGACCAGGTGCAGACCTTCTACCCCAGCCCCATGGCCACGGCCACGGCCATGTACCACACCAACCTGAACCCGCTCAAGGGCATCAGCCGCGACGCACAGCGTGCCGAGCGGGTGGACATCGTGCGCGGCGACAAACGCCGCCGCCTGCACAAGGCGTTCTTGCGCTACCACGATTCAAACAACTGGCCGCTGCTGCGCGAGGCGCTGAAAACCATGGGACGCGCGGATCTCATCGGCAACGGCAAGCACCACCTGATCCCCACCTTCCAGCCCATGACGGACGGCAGCTACCAGAGCGCGCGCCGCAAGAACAGCACGCCAGTGGGCAAAGCAGTGCCGCCCGTGGCTGGCCGCCTGCTCACGCAACACACCGGCCTGCCGCCGAGGGTGACCGGTGCTGCGCGGCCGGGTTCGCCTGTGGGTGCGGGCAAGCGCAAGCCGCGCTGATCGCGGGTCTCAGCCAGCGAAAGCTGGCCAAAGAACCCAGGTCAACAAGGCCATGGTGTTGGCGCCGACGGTGATCCAGTAGACCAGCCGGAACGGCTGCTTGCTCGTCTTGTGCCGCAGGATCTGCTGCGCAAACCACGCACCCGGCCAACCACCCACCAGCGCCAGCGCGTGCAGCTGGTCTTCCGGTGTGCGCCGGGTTTCGTTGATGGCGGCATCCTTGTCGCGCCAGTACATGTAGAAGGTGCCCAGGTTGATCAGCACCACTGCGGTGAGGATCACCCACGGGAAACGGCCCAGGCCGATGCCCACCAGCCACAGCAGCAACCAGAAAACGATCAGGCCCAGGCCGATCCACAGGGGCAGCTCTTCGCGGCGTTTCTCGCGCGCTGAGCGGGAGCGTTGGGCCGGCGCGCTGCGCGGCAGCAGCTCGGCCTCGGGCGGGAGCTTGGCCTTGGGCGTTTCGAACGGGGCCTTCACCTCGTTGCGCAGCGGCTCCACCGACAGCGCACGCGGCCCCTTGCCACCCACATGGATTTCCTGAAACGTGACCGGCAGCCCTTCGCTGGGCGGCTGGTGGCCGCTGAAGTCCTTCATGTGGAAAAAGATGTCGGAGGCGGTTTGTTCGCTGCGGATGAATCCGAACGCCTTGGCTGGATCCCAGCGCACCACGGTTCCCTGTTTTCGCATGATGTTGAGTGATGGGTCGATGAAAGGGCGGCGGCTTGTCAGTCCATCCCGAATGGCGCAAAATGCGCCAAACAGGAGATGTTTCATGTCCACCACCGGTTCTGCATTTTCCTCTGTCAAGTTGCCCGCCGGGCTGGTTCAGCAGGCGCGTGAGGCGGCGCAACCACAGCGTCGCTCGGTCGCCGGGCAAATCGAATACTGGGCCACGCTCGGGCGCATTGCCGAAGAGACCGGCCTCACGGTGCAGGAAGCGCGCCAGGCCATCGCGCGTTACGACGCAGCCGCGCGGCACGCCGTGCCGGCCGATCCGCTCGACGCGATCGAGGCGCGTTTTCTGGCCGCCGAATCCAGCGGCCGCCTGGCCCAGGCGGTGCGCCAGACCGTGCAGGACAACCGCAGTAGGGCCCCCGCCACCCGCCGCGCTGCGTGACGCCGCCGGTTTTTTACCTGCTGGCCGGGCCCAACGGCGCGGGCAAGTCCACGCTTTACCGCGCCGCCGTGGCCGAGGGGTTGATCCCCGACGAGCTTGAGTTTGTGAATGCCGACCTGTTCGAGGCGGCGCAACTGGCGCAAGTGGCCGATCCGAAGGCGCGTTCGGAGCAGGCGCGGCTTTGGGCAGACCAGCGCCGAGCGACGCTGCTGAGCGCAGGCCGTTCATTCGTCAGCGAGACCGTCTTCTCCCACCCCTCGAAGCTGCAACTCATGGCCGACGCACAGGCGGCAGGGTTTCGAGCCGTGCTGCTGGTGGTGTGCGTGGACGATGCGCAGTAACTGGTGCGCCGGGTGGCGCAGCGGGTGCGCGAAGGGGGCCACGCCGTGCCGCCCGACCGCATCCTGGCGCGCTACCCACGCACCCTGAAGCACCTGAAAGGCGCTGTGCGCCTGGCCGATCTGGCCTTGCTCTACGACACCTCGGGTACCGCCATCCAGCCACCACGGCTGGTGGCCCGCTGCCGCCGAGGGGTGCCGCCGGTGATCCCGGGCAAGCTGCCGGTCTGGGCCGCGAGCGTGCTGGCCCGCTGACACTCAGGCTGCCAGCGTGTGCAGCGGAATGTCTTTGGCCACCGACAGTTGATCGAGCTGCTTGCGTGTCATGCCTTTGAAGAATGCAGCAATGGCCCCGTGCGTCTCGGGCTTGAACAGCGTGCGCATCTCGCTCACGGCCAGGCCGGCCGCTGTGCACAGCGACGCGGCGAAATGCGGCTCCAGCGCGGCCACAGCCACGCGGCCGTCTTTGCAGGGGTACACACGGTAGCCTGCGTGTGCGCCGCCCACCGCGCCGCTGGACAAGGTCAGTCCCCAGCCGCGGGGCAGGGCGAGCCAGGCGGCTGCGTCCGACAAGGCGACCTCTTGAAACACGCCCTTGCCGGTGGACCTTTGGACCAAGACCGCCTTGAGAGCGGCCTCGCTGGTCATCAGTGCACCGCCCATGTCGGCAAACAACGTCGCCGGCAGCTCCAGCCCGGGCACCAGGCCGGCTTCGGCCAGGTAGGTGAGGTCGTGGCCGGGTTCTTCGGCGCGCGCGCCCGGTGCGCCCACGATGGCCACCACGCCGAGCAACGGATACTGCTTGTGCAGTTCCTTCCAGCCCAGCTTGAGTTTGGTCAGTGCGGAGGGACGAAACGAAGTGAGCAGCAGGTCGGTGCGCGCCAGGGCCTTGTGCAGTGCTGCTTGCCCCTTCTCGGTCTTGAGGTCGATGGTGACGACCTTGATGCCGTCGTGCATCGTGGCGTAGGCCTTGGGGTTGTACTGGCCCATGGGGTCGCCGCTCGATGCGCTCTTGGGCGCAGGTGGCTCGGCCTTCAGGCAGGTAGCACCCATGGCTTTAAGGCGCATCAGCGCGGCCGGCCCGGGCAGGTTGAGTGCGAGGCTGAGCACGCGCACGCCGCGCAAGGGTTTGAGAGCGGCGGCGGGGCGGGTGGTGGCGGTCATGGGCGCATCGGTTGGGT
>QBMB01000003.1:7101-38934 GCA_003241965.1 Burkholderiales bacterium
GCACTGTAGCGCCGCATGGACCGCCTGAAACGCAAACGGGCGACAGCGTCGCCCGTTCGTGTTGCGGCACAAGAATTCAGCGTCGCCCGAAGTCCAGCGGCAGGCCCACGTAGTTCTCGGCCAGCGAGCGCGACAGCGCTTCGGAATTCACCAGGTAGTCGAGCTCGGCTTCCTGCACCTTCTGGCCGAAGCCTGCTGTGTCGGGGAACTGGTGCATGAGCGAGGTGAGCCACCAGCTGAACCGCTCGGCGCGCCACACGCGGGCCAGCGCCTGCTTCGAATAGTTGTCGATACCCGCACTGGACTTTTCGATGTAGTGGTCGATGAAGGCGCTGGAGAGGTATTTCACATCGCTGGCCGCCAGGTTCAAGCCCTTGGCGCCGGTGGGCGGCACGATGTGCGCCGCGTCGCCCGCGAGGAACAAGCGCCCGAAGCGCATGGGCTCGGCCACAAAGCTGCGCAGCGGCGCAATGCTCTTCTCGATGCTGGGGCCGGTCACCATGCGCTCGGCCATTTCGGGGTCGAGGCGCCGGCGCAGTTCGTCCCAGAAACGGTCGTCGCTCCAGGCTTCCACCTTGTCGTCGATGGGGCACTGCACGTAGTAACGGCTGCGCGTGAGGCTGCGCATGGAGCACAGGCCGAAGCCGCGCTCGCTGTTGGCGTAGACGATGGCGTGGGTGGACACCGGCGGCACATCGGCCAGCACACCGAGCCAGCCGAACGGATAAACCTTCTCGTACTCGGTGATGGCGCCCTCGGGCACGCTGGCGCGGCACACACCGTGAAAGCCGTCGCAGCCGGCGATGAAGTCGCAGGTCACCTCATGCGTCTGGCCATCCTTCTCGTAGCGCACCACCGGGTGGTCGGTGTCGAAATCGTTCACCGTCACGTTGGCCGCGCTGTAGATGGTGGGCAGACCGGCAGCGCTGCGCGCGTCCATCAGGTCGCGCGTGACTTCGGTCTGGCCGTAGGCCGTGACCACCTTGCCCCCGGTGAGGCCATGCACGTCGATCGGATGGCGCGTGTTGGCAAACACCAGTTCGATGCTGTGGTGCACCGTGCCCTCGGCCTTCACGCGCTCGCCCACGCCCACCTCGCTCAGCAGGTCCACCGTGATCTGCTCCAGGATGCCGGCGCGGATGCGGCCCAGCACATAGTCGCCGCTCTGGCGCTCGATGATGATGTTGTCGATGCCGGCCTTGTGCAGCAACTGACCGAGCAGCAGGCCGGCGGGGCCGGCGCCGATGATGGCGACCTGGGTTCTCATGTCTTGTCTCCTGATGGAATCGCCAAGCTTAGAAATCCGGGGCGCGCAACACAATCGTTCACGATCAAGCTTGCGCGATGATCGGACAGCTTGTGCGATCACCGCGCAATATGCGTGTCCCACGCATAATCCGGCCATGACCACATCCGAGCACGCCATCGCCAAAGCGGACTTCATCGAAGGCATGGCCAAAGGCATGGCGGTGCTGGAGAGCTTCGACACCCAGCGCCAACGGCTCAATGCCACGCAGGCGGCCGAGCGCGCCGGCCTCACGCGCGCGGCGGCTCGCCGCCACCTGCTCACCCTGGCGCACCTGGGCTACCTGGAGACCGACGGCAGCCACTACTGGCTCTCGGCCAAGGTGCTACGTTTCTCGGGAAGTTACCTGGCTTCGGCCCGCCTGCCCAGGCTGCTGCAGCCCACACTGAACCGCCTGGCTGCGCTGACCCGCGATTCGTTTTCGGCGGCCGTGCTCGATGGTGACGAGGTGGTGATCGTGGCCCGCAACGTGTCCATCGGCGGCCAGCGGCTCATGGCCTATGGGCTGCACCTGGGTGCGCGGCTGCCCGCACACGCCACGTCGACCGGCCGGGTGCTGCTCGCGGCCATGCCGCGCGGCAAGTTCACCACCTGGCTCAAAGGGCGCGAGTTGCCTCGGCTCACGCCTCACACCGCTGTCGATCACAAGGCCTTCAAGGCGCTCATTGCCCAGGTGCGCAGCCAGGACGTGGCGATTGCCCGCGAAGAGCACGAGCTGGGGGTGTTTGCGCTGGCGGTGCCGCTGCGCAACATGCAGGGCCAGGCGGTGGCAGCCCTGAACGTGGTGTCGTCCGCCGAACGCATGGACTCGCCGCAGTTTCAGCAGGACATGCTGCCGCTGCTGCAGGACGCGGCGCGCGAGCTGCGGCCCTTGCTCTGACCACAGCGCGTTGTTCCAGACGGCCCCGGTCAAGTTTCTCGTCGGTGGCAGCACAGCGCAGGCGTCTTGCGCTGGCTAAGGTTGGATTCGCAGTGGCGCCGCACTCTGCGGCCTCGCGCAGCAACCTCGCTGAAAGGAACAGCCCGTGGCCTTCTACACCGATCCCCAACGCAAGATTCAAGAACAGTTCGAAAGCCGTCGCCTCGCCGATGCCGTGGAGAAGGCGATCGTGACCGACGAGCTCGATGACCGGCACATCGCCTTCATCGCTTCGCGTGACTTCTTTTTTCTCAGCACGGTCAATGCATCGGGCGAGCCCACTGTGTCCTACAAGGGTGGCAACGTCGGCACGGTCAAGGTGATCGACAGCAAAACGCTCGCGTTTCCCGCCTACGACGGCAACGGCATGATGCTGTCCTGGGGCAACATCAGCGACACGGCAAAGATCGGGCTGCTGTTCATCGACTTCGAGACACCCAACCGCATCCGCGCGCAGGCCACCGCCACGCTGCACACCGACGATGTGTTGTTGGCGGCGTATCCCGGTGCCTTCATGGTGGTTCGCGCCCACATCGACAAGGTGTTCCTGAACTGCGCGCGTTACATCCACCCCCACCAGCGCCTCGGCACATCAAAGTACGTGCCCGCCGACGATGGCAGCCAGCCGTTCCCGGCGTGGAAACGCATCGATGATCTGCAAGGATCGCTGAAGCCTGTGGACGAGGGTCAGGCCTGGCAACACGGAGGCCTCATCACCGAGGCGCAGTACGGCGAGGCCCTGATGAAGGGTGAGTCCTGACGGTGGCGCGCCGTTACACGCCCAGGTACTGCTCCAGCAGGCCGGGCTGCGACAGCAGTTCTTCAGAGCTGCCCTCAAACACGACCTCGCCCTTGACCAGGATCACGTTGCGGTCTGTGATCTGGGTCACATGTTTCCAGTTCTTGTCCACGATGATGCTGCTGATGCCGCTCTCGCGGATCAGGCCGCAAATGCGCCAGATCTCGCGTGCGATCAGCGGCGCCAGGCCTTCGGTGGCTTCATCGAGGATCAGCAGATCGGGATTGGTCATGAGCGCACGGCCGATGGTGAGCATCTGCTGCTCGCCGCCGCTGAGCTGCTGCCCGCCGTGGTTCAGGCGCTCGGCCAGGCGCGGGAACGTTTCCAGCACGCGCTCGTAGGTCCAGTCGCGCTGTCCCTTGGTGCCGGCACGCGCCGACATCACCAGGTTTTCCCTCACGCTCAGGTTGCCGAAGATGCCACGGCCCTCGGGCACGTAGGCCAGGCCCATGCGGGCGATCTCGAACGTGGGTGCGCCGGTCATGTCGCGGCCTTTCACATGCACCTGGCCGCTACTGGGCTTGACGATGCCCATGATGGATTTGAGCAGCGTGGACTTGCCCATGCCGTTGCGGCCCATCAAGCCAATGGTCTGGCCCTGGCCGACGGTGAAGTCAATGCCGCGCAGGATGTGGCTGGCGCCGTAGTGGGTGTTGAGACCCTTGGCCTCAACCAAGGCGTTCGTCAATGCGCTCATCAATGCTCCTCACCCAGGTAGGCTGCCTGCACGCCGGCATCGCCGCGCACGTCGGCCGGCGTCCCGCTGGCGATCACCTGGCCGTTCACCATCACGGTGAGCTGGTCGGCCAGGGTGAACACGGCGTCCATGTCGTGCTCCACCAGCATGATGGCGTGGTCCTTTTTCAACCGCAGCAGCAGCGCCACCATGCTTTCGGCCTCGGCCTGGCCCATGCCGGCCAGCGGTTCGTCGAGCAGCAAGACGGTGGGTTCGGTGGCCAGGGTCATGGCGATCTCCAGTTGGCGCTGCTCGCCGTGGCTGGTGGTGCCGGCCACCACGTTGGTACGGGCCGTGAGGCCGGCGAGTTCCAGGGCACGTTCGCAGCGCTGGTTCACGGCACCCATGGCGCTGGCCGATGACACCCAGCGCAGCACGTTCCACGGCGCGTGCCGTTCGCGCGATTGCGCGGCCAGGCGCACGTTGTCCCACACGGTGAAGGGCAGGAAGATGTTGGTCTTCTGGTAGCTGCGGCCCAGGCCCAGGCGGGAGATCTTTTCAGGGGTCTTGCCGGCGGTCTCGACCCCGTTGAGCGTGATGCGGCCTGAGGTGGGCGGCAGGTCGCCCGAGAGCAGGTTGGTCAGCGTGGACTTGCCCGCGCCGTTGGGGCCGATCACGGCGTGGATGCGGTCACGGTGCAGGTCCACCGAGACGTCGTTGACGGCGGCCAGGCCACCGAAGCGTTTGGTGAGGTTGCGGGCGGAGAGGAGGAGCTCGTTCATGGCGCACTTCGCTTCTTGGAGAACCGCTCCACCAGGCCCAGCAAACCACGTGGCGCGAACACCACCACCAGCACGATGAACGTGCCCATGAGCAGCTGCCAGTGTTTGGTGAGGTCCTTGAAAAAGTGCATCACGTACTCGAATGCAAAGGCACCCACGATGGCGCCGGCGAAGTTGCCCATGCCACCGAGGATGACCATCATGATGGCGTGCGCGCTCATGTGAAAACCCATGAGCTCGGGGTTCATGTAGCCGGTCTGCGCGGCCCACAGAAAGCCCGCCACACCGGCCAGCGCACCCGCCAGCGTGAAGGCCGTGAGCTTGTAGCCGAAAGTGCCGTAGCCCACAGCGCGCATGCGGTGCTCGTTCACGCGAATGCCGGCGAGTACGCGACCAAACGGCGAGAACAACAGGCGGCGCAGAAACGCATACACCAGCACGAGCAGCAGCAGCGTGAAATAGAAGAAGGTGGTCTTGTTCTCCAGGTCGATACCGGCCCAGCCGAACACCGAAGCGGTGGGGCGAAAGTTCACGTACACGCCGTCCGACCCCCCGAGCACCTTGTTGTCGAAGAACAGGAAGAACACCATCTGCGCGAACGCCATGGTGACCATGATGAAGTAGATACCGTGGGTGCGCACCACGAAGAAGCCGATGATGAGCGCGGCCAGGCCCGCGCCCAGCACCGAAGCGGGCAGGGCCCACCACAGGCTGATGGGGGTGTCGGCCGGCGTGAGGAAGGCCAGCGCGTAGCCGGCCAGGCCAAAGTAGGCCGCGTGGCCCAGCGACACCAGGCCGGTCACGCCCTGCAGCAGATCCAGGCTCATGGCGAAGATCGCCAGGATCATCATCTGCGAGAGCATCTGCAGGTAAAAATCGCCACCGGTCACTGGGATGAGCGGAAACGCAGCGAGCGCGATGGCGCCCAGCACCAGGATGGCCTGGATGCTGCGCGGCAGTTTTTCGAGTTGGGCTTTGGGGGAACTCATCGGTTGGCCTGGCTCATTGTTTGAAAAGCCCTTCGGGCTTGTAGAGCAGCACGGCTGCCATGAGCATGTACACCGCCATGCCGGCAATTTGCGGCACCAGCACCTTGCCGAACGTGTCCACCAGGCCCACGAGCAGGGCGGCGACGAGCGCACCGCGAACCGAGCCGATGCCACCGATGACCACCACCACAAAACACATGATCAGCACCGAGCTGCCCATGCCGGGGTACACACTGGCAATGGGCGAGGCGATCATGCCGGCGATCGCGGCCAGCGCCACGCCCAGCGCGAACACCACGCCGTGGATCAGGCGGATGTTGATGCCCAGCGATTCGGTCATCTCTCGGTTGAACGCACCGGCGCGGATCTTCATGCCCAGGCGGGTCTTGGAAATGAGCAGGTACAGACCGAGCGCCAGCGCGATGCACACGCCCGACATCACCAGCCGGTAGACCGGGTAGGAGAGGTTCTCGGTCAGCGGGATCGACCAGTTCAGCACCTCGGGCACCTGCACCGCGTGCACGTCGTCGCCCCAGAGGATGGAGCGCACCTCTTCAAAGATGTAGATCAGGCCAAAGGTCAGCAGCACCTGGTCGAGGTGGTCGCGATGGTAGAAGTGCCGGAACAGGGTCCACTCCAGCACCCAGCCCAGCGCCACGGCGATCACCGTGCCCACCACGATGGCCAGCACCAGGCTGTCGAACTGGCCAACCAGGAACCACGCGAGATAGGCGCCCAGCATGTAGAAGCTGCCGTGCGCCAGGTTGACCACACCCATGATCCCGAAGATCAGCGTGAGGCCTGCGGCCAGCATGAACAACAACAGACCGTATTGCAGGCTGTTGAGCAACTGGATCAGGAAGTTGGCGAAATCCATGGGCGGGCAGGTGAGGTGTTGGATCTGGAGAGCGTGCAAAAAACAGGCCAGCGCCCGTGGGGCGCCGGCCTGCGGCGAGACCAGCCCGGAGCGGACGTCGGGCTGTCCGGCTTCAGCCCATGCGGCAGCCGGTGGCAGGGTCGGCCACGGCCTTCTGCGCAATGCCGATCACCTTGTTTTCCTTGTTCTCGACCTTGCGCAGGTACATGTCCTGGATCGGGTTGTGCGCCGCGCTCATCTTCCATTTGCCGCGCGGGCTGTCGATCTCGGCGCCGTTCATGGCCGCGTACAGCGCTGGCTTGTTGCTGAGGTCGCCCTTCACCGCGTTGGCGCCCTTGATGAGCAGCAGGCCGGTGTCGTAGCCCTGCACCGCGTACACGTCGGGCTGCAGCTTGAAGGTCTTGGCGTAGTCGAGGCGGAATTTCTTGTTGCGCGGCGTGTCCAGCGAATCGCTGTAGTGCATGGTGGTCAGAACGCCGTTGGCGGCGTCACCGGCGGCGTCCAGCACACCCTCGGTCAGGAAACCCGAGCCGTAGAGCTGGATGTTCTTGTTCAGGCCGGCAGCTGCGAAATCGCGCAGGAACTTGGCCGCGCCGCCACCGGCAAAGAAGCAGGCCACGGCATCGGGGTTGAGCGAGGCGATCTCGGTCAGCAGCGCCTGGAATTCCACGTTGGGGAAGGGCAGGCCCAGCTTCTTGATGATGGTGCCGCCAGCCTCGGTGTAGCTCTTCTCGAAACCCTCGAACGCCTCGTCGCCGGCGGCGTAGTTCCAGGTGATCCACACAGCCTTCTTGTGGCCGCGCTCCATCATGGCCTTGCCCAGTGCCAGCGTGGGCTGGGAGTTGGTGAACGAGGTGCGGAAAACGTTGGGCGCGCACTGGGCGCGGGTGGCCACGTGCACGCCGGCATTGGGGATCAGGCTGAGCACACCGCTGTCGCGCGCGACCTTGTGGATGCCCATCTGCACACCGGAGTGCACCGTGCCCACGAGCACATCAACCTTGTCACGTTGCACCAGGCGGGTGGCGTTTTCGATGCCCTTGGCCGGGTTGGACTCGTCGTCGACCTTGAAGAACTCCACCTCGCGGCCACCCAGCTTGCCGCCCTGTTCGTTGAGTGCCATGCGGAAGCCGTTTTCAATCGCCACGCCCAGCTGGGCGAAGGTGCCGGTGTAAGGCAGCATGAAACCGACGCGGACCTTGTCCGACTGTGCGCGCGCTAGTTCGGGCAGCAGCAGGCCGGTGGACGCGGCGCCGATCACGGCAGCGCTGCGGGTCAGGACAAGTCGGCGAGTGGTCATGAAGGATCTCCAGGTGGGTTGGCGGAAAGCTTTGAGGTGTAGCCGGACTGTAGGCGGGCGGGTATCGATTGGCGATACAGAGTAACCCGTACTTGAGGCTTGAACTATTTACATGTGAATCGGAGTGGGCCCGGCATCAGATGGTTCCATTCAGGACACGTGCCAGCCACTCACGCGCCCAGGCGGTGCACACCACCTCGGGCTCGGTGCCGGCCGAGGCGTCGTGGCGAAACACGTCATCGATGCGCACGGCGCCCAGGTCGGTCAGTCGTTCGTCGAACCGCAGACCGCCGTTGCAGAAGGTCTGGGGATACACGCTGTCGCCCAGGGCGATCACGCCGTAGCGCACCGAGCCGAGAAACCTCGGCTCGCTGGCCAGCGACTCGTACAGATGGCGGGCGTTGTCGGGCACGTCGCCTGCACCATAGGTGGATGAGCAGATGACGTAAAGTGCATCCTCCTCAAAAACCCGGATGTCCAGGCCGTCCATCATGCGGACTTCAATCATGGGCACCAGATCTGCGCAATCCATCTCAATGGCCTGCGCCACGTATTCGGCGGTGTTGGTCATGGTGCCGACCAGGATGAGGAGTTTGGAAGGGGTGCTCATATGAAGTACAGGCAATATACTTCATGTTTTTTCGCCGGCCACCCGGGGAAACCCGCGTTTGAGACGTCCTGTCGGTAGCGCTCCATTGCCGAGTTGAACCAGATCCAGCTGCAGGCACAATAGGCGCTCTCAACCCGTCGACCGGGAGAGATCGGCTTGCAGGACAGGCCGGCGCCGAAGGAGCAACCGCCCCGGAAACTCTCAGGCAAAAAGGACCGGTCGACACGCATCAAACTCTGAAGAGTGGCCGGGATTCGTCCCCCGGCCCACCGCAGGAGCAAGCCAGCCGCACAGGCTGGTGAATCTCTCAGGTCACAAACAGAGGGGGTCATGATCCGCACACGGTGTGCGGGTCGTGTCCTTCCTTGTTTGACGACTTTGCAAGAGATATTCCCATGGCACACATCATCGTCATTGGCGGCGGCATCACCGGCGTCACCAGCGCCTACGCCCTGGCCCGACAGGGCCACCAGGTCACCCTGATTGAAAAACACCGCTACGCGGGCATGGAAACGAGCCATGCCAACGGCGGCCAGCTCTCTGCCTCCAATGCCGAGGTCTGGACCCATCCCTCGACCTTGCTCAAAGGTCTGAAGTGGATGTTCAAGGCCGACGCGCCACTCTTGGTCAACCCAACGCCCAGCTGGCACAAGCTCAGCTGGTTCGCCGAGTTCGTCGCCTCCATCCCGAAGTACCGCAGCAACACCGTGGCCACCACACGCCTGGCCATTGCAGCGCGCGAGCACCTGTTCGGTTGGGCGCAGGCCGAGGGCATCGACTTCGATCTGAAACAGCAAGGCATCCTGCACATCTACCGCGACCGCGCCGGCTTCGAGCACGCAGGCGAAGTGTCCAAACTGTTGGCCGAAGGTGGCTTGGCGCGCCGCGCCGTCACGCCCGGAGAGATGCGCGCCATCGAGCCCACGCTGCAAGGCGACTACTTTGGCGGCTACTTCACCGAGAGCGACAGCACGGGCGACATCCACAAGTTCACCCATGGCCTGAGCCAGGCTTGTGCACGCCTGGGCGTGACGCTCATGACTGGCCAGACGGTGGCCCGCGTTCAAAGCACGGGTTCCACCGCGCAAGTGACGCTGGCAGACGGGCAGGTGGTGAACGCCGACGCGGTGGTGATCAGCGCCGGTGTGCACAGCCGTGCGCTGGGCGCCCAGCTCGGCGACCGGCTCAACGTGTACCCGGTCAAGGGCTATTCCATCACCGTCATGCTCAATGACGAACAGAGCCAGGCCGCCGCGCCGCAGGTGAGCCTTCTGGACGACGAGACCAAGCTGGTGACCAGCCGGCTAGGCGTGGATCGCTTCCGTGTGGCCGGCACAGCCGAGTTCAACGGCATCAACCTGGACATCCGCGCCGACCGAATCCGACCGCTGGTGAACTGGGTGAACCAGTGCTTCCCCGGCGTGAGCACGCGCCGCGTGGAGCCCTGGGCAGGCCTGCGGCCGATGATGCCCAACATGATGCCGCGCGTGGGCGCAGGCCGCCTGCCCAACGTGTTCTACAACACAGGCCATGGACACCTGGGCTGGACGCTCTCTGCCATCACGGCACACCAGCTTGGCGAACACGTGGCGCAATGGGAGCAACTGCGCGCGATCCGCCCGATGCCCAAGACCGTCAGCGCCTGAGCACAGCTGCACGCCCACCCACGTGGGCGTGCAGGGTCGGGCTGGCCGCCCCCAATGACGACCTGGTCGCCACCTGCGCCCGTTCGCTGTTCGCGCGCGGCCTCCTGGTGGGGGCCAGCAACCCGAAGGCGTTGTTGTTGTTCTTCGGCGCGCTCTTTCCCCAGTTCAGCGAGCCGTCGGCACCGCAGGCATCGCACGTCGTGACCCTCGGCGTCACGTTCGTCTTCTTCGAACTCTTCAGGCTGTCTGTCTATGCACTGACCGCAGCGCGGTCCAGACAGTGGCTTCAACAGCCGCGCCGAGCCCTGGCATTCAACCGGGTCACCGGCGTTGTATTTCTTTTGGCAGCCGGGCTGTACATGCAAAGGGTTTCTCTACGCAGGTCGCTCATTGATGGCGACGACGTTGCCCGCCACGCAGGCGTCCAAAGTGGTCGCTACACGCCGGCATCATGGCGGCGGGCGAGGACGCCCGGAAACAAAAAAACCCCGGCCTACTTTGTAAACCGGGGCTTTCAGGGTGTCTGTCGAGTCGCCTTGGAAGGCGCTGAGACTCAATTTTGGCGGAGAGGGCGGGATTCGAACCCGCGGTGGGTATTAGCCCACACACGCTTTCCAGGCGTGCGACTTAAACCGCTCATCCACCTCTCCGCGAAGCCCACGATTGTAGCAGCCTCGCCGGCTTGCTCAGGCAGCAGGACTGCCGTCTGCTGTCTTGTGCCAGGCATGTTGTTGCAGCACCTCCAGCTTCACGTACTGCAATGTGGTGGCGTTGGTGGCCTCCAGCACGACAGGTGGCGCTGCGCCTGCCCGCAGTGCTTCCAGCCAGCGCTGCACACACAAACACCAGCGGTCGCCGGGTTTGAGGCCGGCGAATCGCCACTGTGGCCGGGGCGTGCTCAGGTCGTTGCCATGCTCGCGTGAAAAGTCGAGAAAAGCCGAGGTGACGCGCGCGCACACCACATGCGTGCCGTGGTCGTCGGGCCCGGTTTCGCAGCAACCATCCCGATAGAAGCCGGTGATCGGGTCGTAGGAGCAGGGCAGCAGTTCGCTGCCGAGGACGTTGCGCGCGAGGGTCATGGTGGTCTCGACAAGGGCGAAGGAGGATCAGTTGGTCTTGGTGGCGCCGACCATTTTCATGGCGGAAGCAATCAGGGCCGACACCTCGGTCATGTTGCTCGGAACGATCAGCGTGGTGGTCGCATTGGACGCGACCTTGGCGTAGGCGTCCACGGCGCGCTCGGCGACCTTGAGCTGCACGGCCTCCTGGCCACCCGGCTGGCGGATGGCTTCAGCCACCACCCGAATGGCCTCGGCCGTGGCTTCGGCCACCGCCAGGATGGCGGAGGCCTCGCCTTGCGCGTTGTTGATCTCGGCCTGCTTTTCACCCTCGGAGCGGGCAATGAAGGCTTCGCGCTCGCCGGTGGCGATGTTGATCTGCTCCTGGCGGCGACCCTCGGAGGCGGCGATCAGCGCGCGCTTCTCGCGCTCGGCCGTGATCTGGGCCTGCATGGCCAGCAGGATTTCCTTGGGTGGCGTCAGGTCCTTGATCTCGTAGCGCAGCACTTTCACGCCCCAGTTGAGCGCGGCTTCGTCGATGGCATGCACGACCTGCGCGTTGATGATGTCGCGCTCTTCGAACGTCTTGTCGAGTTCAAGCTTGCCGATCACCGAGCGCAGCGAGGTTTGGGCCAGCTGGGTCACGGCGACGATGTAGTTGGACGAGCCGTAGCTGGCGCGCATGGGATCGGTGACCTGGAAATACAGGATGCCGTCGACCTGCAACTGGGTGTTGTCGCGCGTGATGCAGACCTGGCTGGGCACGTCGAGCGGAATTTCCTTCAGGCTGTGCTTGTAGGCCACCTTGTCGATGAACGGAATGAGGAAGTTCAGGCCAGGCGCCAGCGAGGTGTTGTACTTGCCCAGACGTTCCACCACCCAGGCGTTTTGCTGGGGAACCACCTTGACGGAGCGGGTGATGAAAATAGCGGCAACAACGAGCAAAAGGATGGCAATTTCCATGGCGGTGCGGTTCTCGGGAAGGTTGGAAAAGGGGTGAGGTTAGCCCAAGGGCATGTCGCTCTGATGCGTCAGACCTTGTCGACCAGCAGGCGGCTGCCCACCAGCTCGGCCACGCGGTAGGTGCCGGGTGTGGGCGGGTTGCCCGGACGCTGGATCACGGTCCACCGGGCACCCCGGTATTGGACGCTGGCTGTGCCATCAACGTTCCATTCATCGATCTGAAGGATCTCGCCCACATCCAGATTCACGCTGCGCAAAGCGCGCACGGACGGATCGGTGGGGCGGCGCTTTTTGATGACATAGCAGGCCACCACGGCTGCCGAACCGATGATGGCCGCCACGCTGAGCTGGCCCGCCATGCCCAGGCCGGCGTGGGCAGCCAAGGCTCCGGCCACCATGCCCACCGCGAGCATGAGCAGGTAGAAGGTACCGCTGAAGAGTTCCAGCGCTACGGTGGAACCCGCCAACAACCACCACAATGTTGAATCCGACATGCATGCTCCCGTTGTATGAATCGACTGCGACAGGCCTGTGATCGCAGCGTTTGTCTGACCAACGCCACATTCTGCGGCAAATGAACGGCAGCGCCGGGGACCTGTCCCACGTTGTCCGTACACTTCGCGCTTTCTTTCGCCTGATGGCCGCGCTCCCCGCGGCTGGAGAACTTCATGAAATTTCGTTTCCCCATCGTCATCATCGACGAGGACTTCCGCTCCGAAAACACCTCGGGCCTGGGCATTCGCGCACTGGCGCAGGCCATTGAAGTCGAGGGCTTCGAGGTGGTCGGAGTGACCAGCTATGGCGACATGAGCCAGTTTGCCCAGCAGCAAAGCCGGGCCAGCGCCTTCATCCTGTCGATCGACGACGAGGAGTTCAGCGCCGGGACCGACCTGGACCCCGTGGTGCTGAACCTGCGCACCTTCATCAACGAGGTGCGGCGCAAGAATTCGGACGTGCCGATCTACATCTACGGCGAGACCAAGACCAGCCGGCATCTGCCCAACGACATCCTGCGCGAGCTGCACGGCTTCATCCACATGTTTGAAGACACACCGGAGTTCGTGGCGCGCCACATCATCCGCGAGGCCAAGAGCTACCTCGAAGGCATCCAGCCGCCGTTCTTCAAGGCGCTGCTCGACTACGCCGAAGACGGATCCTATTCATGGCACTGCCCAGGCCACTCGGGTGGCGTGGCGTTCTTGAAGAGCCCGGTGGGCCAGATGTTTCACCAGTTCTTTGGCGAGAACATGCTGCGCGCCGACGTGTGCAACGCGGTGGAAGAGCTGGGCCAGCTGCTGGACCACAACGGCGCCATCGGCGCCAGCGAACGCAATGCGGCGCGCATCTTCAACGCCGATCACTGCTTCTTCGTGACCAACGGCACCAGCACCAGCAACAAGATGGTCTGGCACCACACGGTGGCGCCGGGCGACGTGGTGGTGGTGGACCGCAACTGCCACAAGTCCATCCTGCACAGCATCATCATGACGGGCGCGATCCCGGTTTTTCTGAAGCCCACGCGCAACCACTACGGCATCATCGGCCCGATCCCGCAGAGCGAGTTCGAGATCGACGCCATCAAGGCCAAGATGCGCGCCAACCCGCTGCTGGCGGGTGTGGATGCCGACACGGTCAAACCCCGTGTGTTGACACTCACCCAGTCCACCTACGACGGCGTGCTTTACAACACCGAGGCCATCAAGCAGATGCTGGACGGTTACGTGGCCAACCTTCACTTTGACGAGGCCTGGCTGCCCCACGCGGCCTTCCACCCGTTCTACGGCAACTTCCACGCCATGGGCAAGAAGCGCGTGCGCCCGCTCGAGTCGGTGGTCTACGCGACGCAGTCCATCCACAAGCTGCTTGCCGGCATCAGCCAGGCCAGCCATGTGCTGGTGCAAGACTCGCAGCACGTCAAGCTCGACCGCCACCTCTTCAACGAGGCCTACCTGATGCACACCAGCACCAGCCCGCAGTACGCGATCATCGCGAGCTGCGACGTGGCTGCGGCCATGATGGAGCCGCCCGGTGGCAAGGCGCTGGTGGAGGAGAGCATTTTTGAAGCGCTCGACTTCCGCCGCGCCATGCGCAAGATCGACGCCGAGTTCGGCGATGACGACTGGTGGTTCAAGGTCTGGGGCCCGGACGATCTGGCCGAAGAGGGCATGGGCGAAGCCATCGACTGGGTGCTCAACCCCGATCCGGCAGGCTCGCAGGCCACGGCCAAGGAGTGGCACGGTTTTGGCGACATGGCGCCAGGCTTCAACATGCTCGACCCGATCAAGGCGACCATCGTCACGCCGGGCCTGAACCTGGACGGCCGCTTCGAGACCGAGGGCATTCCGGCCTCCATCGTCACCAAATTCCTCGCCGAGCACGGCGTGGTGGTGGAGAAGACCGGCCTCTACAGCTTTTTCATCATGTTCACCATCGGCATCACCAAGGGCCGCTGGAACACGCTGCTGACGGCTTTGCAGCAGTTCAAGGACGACCATGCCAAGAACCAGCCGATGTGGCGCATCCTCCCCGAGTTCTGCCAGAAGCACCCGCGCTACGAGCAGATGGGCCTGCGCGACCTGTGCCAGCACGTGCACGAGCTCTACGCCCGTTACGACATTGCCCGCCTGACGACCGAGATGTACCTGAGCGATCTCACGCCGGCCATGAAGCCCACCGATGCATTTGCGCACATCGCGCAGCGCACCACCCAGCGTGTGCCGATCGACGAGCTCGAAGGCCGCATCACCACCAGCCTGGTGACGCCTTACCCACCGGGCATCCCGCTCTTGATCCCGGGCGAGGTGTTCAATAAGAAGATCGTCGACTACCTCAAGTTCGCACGCGAATTCAACCAGCAGTGCCCGGGCTTCGAGACCGACATCCACGGCCTGGTGGAGATGGTGGGCGACGACGGCAAGAAGCGTTATTTCGCCGACTGCGTGAAGGCTTGATCAGCGCAGGCGTTCGTCGAGCACCCGCACGAAGCTGGCAAAACGCGGCACGCCGCTCTCGTTGAGGCCGCGAAAACGGTAGGTCACCAACGCACCCACCGCCGGTGGGTGCTCCCGTTGGGCATCGGTGAAGCCGGTGCCCAGGCGGACCCGCACACCATCTGCTGCTTCCACCAGCAAGGCGCCCATGCGCCCGGCGTGCCGGCCCTGTCCGGGCAGGTGCTGCAGCACGCGGGCTTCGGCGTCTTCGTGGGTTTTCACCTTCAGCAGATCGTCGCTGCGAACCGCGCGGTAGAGCGAGTCGCCCCGGTGCAGCATCAAACCCTCACCACCGGCCTTCACCATGCGGTCCAGCCGCGCCATCAGATCGGCGTGGCTGGCCACGCGTTCCTGTCGCACAGCCTGCACCCAAGGTTGATCGATTTGGCGCACGAGCTGTTGGCAGGTCTGGATGCGCTCGGTGAACGGGCCCGGGTGTGCGGGGAGATCGAACACCATGAAGCGGATGCGTCGCCACTTGTCGTCGTCGGGCGTCTGCTGGCGCACAGTGGAGAGCGCTTCTTCAAACAGTCCACGACCCATCCAGAGTTCACCATCCATGGGTTGGGTGGGCCAGCCGGCGGTGAACCACGCGGGAGCCACGATCACCTCACCACCGCGCGTGATCAGGCGCTGCCCATCCCAGAAGCCGCGCAAGCCGTCGTACTTTTCGCTGAGCCAGTAGTCGGCCAGCGGCACACCGGGACGGTAGACGTTGGCCAGCATCAAGGCGGGTGCGCCACCGGCCCACGAAGGCCTGGGCATGCCGCATGCAGCAAAGCCCAGCCAGGCGAGCAACTCGCGTCGCTTCATCACACTGCCAGTGCTGTGCGCGTTCATCCCGCCGCGGAAAAGAATCAGCTCAGCTCAGCTCAGCGCGTCGCTGTCGCGGCTCACACCCGTGGTGTGGCTGTAGCCACCGTCCACGTAGGTGATCTCGGCTGTCACGCCGCCGGCCAGGTCGCTCAGCAGAAACGCGGCCACGTTGCCCACGTCTTCAATGGTCACGTTGCGCCGGATCGGTGAGGCACTGGCAACCATGCCCAGCAACTTGCCGAAGTCCTTGATGCCGCTGGCCGCCAGCGTCTTGATGGGGCCGGCACTGATGCCGTTGACGCGCATGCCCTTGGGACCGAGCGATTCGGCCAGGTAGCGCACCGAAGCTTCCAGGCTGGCCTTGGCCAGGCCCATGGTGTTGTAGTTGGGCACGGCGCGCAGGGCGCCGAGGTAGGTGAGGGTGAGCAGGGCAGACTTCTCGTTGAGCATCGGCAGCGCGGCCTTGGCCATGGCGGGAAAGCTGTAGGCGCTGATGTCGTGCGCGATGCGGAAGTTCTCGCGCGTCAGGCCATCCAGGAAGTCCCCCGCGATGGCTTCGCGTGGTGCGAAGCCGATGCTGTGCACGAAGCCGTCGAACTTGGGCCAGACCAGTGAGAGATCGGCAAACAGGCGCTCGATCTGGGCGTCGTCGCCCACGTCGCAATCAAAGATGAGCTTGGAGTCGAAGTCCGCGGCGAACTCGGTGATGCGTTCCTTGAAGCGCTCGCCGACATAGCTGAAAGCGAGCTCTGCGCCTTGCTGATGGCAGGCCCTGGCAATGCCGTAGGCGATGGATCGGTTGGACAGCACGCCCGTGATGAGCAATTTCTTGCCTGCTAGAAAACCCATGTTTCTGTCTCCAATGAAAAATCCAGCAGAATTGTCGCATGCACTTTTTGCGCACCCGCCCCGGCCACCGACTCGTCTCAGCGTCTCTGGCCGCGTTGCTGGTGCTCTGGAGTCCGATGGGGTGGACGGCCCACGGTTATGCGCTGTGGGGCCAGCTCAAGTACCCCGACGGCTTCACCCACTTCGACTACGTCAACCCGACCGCGCCCAAAGGGGGTGAGCTGCGCCTGGTGAGCAACCTGCGCCTGTCCACCTTCGACAAGTACAACCCGTTCACGCTGCGGGGCAGTGCGCCGGCCTATTTGTCCAACCTGATGTTCGACTCGCTGCTCGCCGGCGCGCTGGACGAGAACGGCGCTGCCTATGGTCTCCTGGCCGAAGACGTGAGCACGGCGCCCGACGGCCTGTCGGTCACCTTCAAACTGCGCGACACCGCGCGTTTCCACAACGGCGACCCGGTGCTGGCCGCCGACGTGAAGCACAGCTTCGACACGCTGATGGGCCCACACACCTCCCCAGCATTCAAGACCATCCTGCAGGATGTGGCCGGTCTGGATGTGCTGGGCGAACGCACCGTGCGCTACCGCTTCACGAAGCCCAACCGCGAGCTGCCGATCACGGTGGGCGGCCTGCCGGTGTTCAGCCGTGCCTGGGGCAACACCATCGACCCCAAGACCGGCCAGCGCAAGACCTTCGACCAGGTGGTGACTGACATCCCCATCGGCAGCGGGCCTTACAAGATCGGGCCGGTCGAATTCGGCAAGGACATTACCTACGTGCGCGACCCGGCCTACTGGGCGCGCGACCTGCCGGTGCGCCGCGGCACCGCCAACTTCGACCGCATCCTGGTCAAGATCTACAAGGACAACACCGCGCGCCTGGAAGCGCTGAAGGCAGGCGAGTTCGACCTCATGCGCTTCTTCTCGGCGGGCGACTGGGCGCGCCGCGTCAACGGCAAGAAGTTCGACACCGGCGAGCTCGTCAAGGGGGAGTTCACGCACCGCCTGCCCACCGGCTTTCAGAGTTATGTGCTCAACACGCGACGAGCACCGCTGGACGACATTCGTATGCGCGAGGCGCTCGGCCTGGCGATGGACTACGAGTGGATGAACCGCCAGATGTTCTACAACGCCTACCAACGCGTGCAGGGTCTGTTCGGCAACACCGATTGTTCGCCCCAGGGCACGCCATCTCCTGACGAGCTGGCCTTGCTGGAGCCGTGGCGCAAACAGCTGCCGCCAGCGGTGTTCGGGCCTGCGTACGCGGCGCCGCGCACCGATGGCGAGAACTCCCTGCGCGGCAACCTCAAGCGCGCTCAGGCCATGCTGCGTGAAGCGGGCTGGTCGGTGCAGGGCGGCCAGCTGCGCAACGCGCAGGGCAAAGCCATGGTGCTGGAGTATCTCGACAGCAACGAGACCGGCGCCCGCGTGGTCACGCCCTGGATCCGCAACCTCACCAAACTCGGCATCGAGCTCAAGTTCCGCCCGGTGGATTTCGCGCTCTACCAGCAGCGCCTGCGCAGCTTCGATTTCGACATCGTGTCGCTGGCCTATGGCGGTACCAACAACCCGGGTGCGGAGTATGCCGACCTGTTCGGCAGCCAGGCGGCCAAGACCGAGGATTCGGGCAACCACACCGGCACCGCCAACCCGGCGGTGGATGCGCTGATCCAGCGCATGGTGGAGGCGCCCACGCAGCCTGCGTTTCTGGCGGCTTGCCGCGCGCTGGACCGCGCCATCACCCACAGCCATGTGCTGATCCCGCAGTGGTCGGCCACGACGCACCGCATGGCTTACAACGCGTGGCGACTGGCAAGGCCCAAGGACATGCCGCCCTACGCAAGCGGCGAGGTCTGGGCCATCGACACGTGGTGGAAAAAATGATGCCCCCACGCTCCACCGCTGCGCGGGTCGCTGCCCCCCGAGGGGGCTGGCCTTGCTTGGGGCGGCCCGACGCGGCGGCCTTTCCACCTCGACGAGACTGAGCACCATGTGGGTCTACATCCTCAAACGCCTGCTGCTCATGATCCCGACGCTGTTCGGGGTGTTGCTGCTGACCTTCGTGGTGATCCAGTTCGTGCCGGGCGGTCCGGTGGACCAGTACCTGGCTGAAGCGCGTGCGGGCGCCGGCGCGGCGGGTGCCGAAGGTGGCTCGGTGTACCGCGGCGCCCAGGGCGTGGACCCCAAACGCATCGAGCAGATCAAGGCGCTCTACGGCTTTGACAAACCGGCGCACGAACGCTTCATCCAGATGGTGGGTCAGTTTGCGCGCTTCGACCTGGGCACCAGCTTCTTCCAGAACAAGGCGGTGTCCGAACTCATCATGGAGAAGCTGCCGGTCTCCATCACGCTGGGGCTATGGACCTTCCTCATCAGCTACGGCGTGGCGGTGCCGTTGGGGGTGGCCAAGGCGGTGCGTGCTGGCTCGCGCTTCGATCTGGTCACCACCTTGCTTGTGCTTATCGGCTATGCCATCCCGGGTTTTGTGCTCGGAGTGGCGCTGCTGGTGATCTTTGGCGGGCAGTTGCAGTGGTTCCCGCTGCGCGGCCTCACTTCGTCCAACTGGGATGAACTCAGCTGGGGCGCCCGCATCGTGGACTACCTGTGGCACATCACCTTGCCTGTGACAGCCATGGTGCTGGGCAGTTTCGCCGTCACGGCCATGCTGACCAAAAACGCGTTTCTGGAAGAGATCCGCAAGCAATATGTGATGACCGCGCGCGCCAAGGGCCTGAGCGAGCGGCAGGTGCTGTGGAAGCACATCTTTCGCAACGCGCTCATCCCCATCGTCACCGGTTTCCCCTCGGCGTTCATCGGCTCTTTTTTCGCGGGCTCGCTGCTGATAGAAACCCTGTTCTCGCTGGATGGTCTGGGCCTGCTGAGTTATGAGAGCGTGATCCGGCGCGACTATCCCGTTGTGCTGGGCACGCTGTTTTTCTTCACACTGATCGGCCTGGTGACCAAGCTGATTTCCGACCTCTGCTACGTCTGGGTGGACCCGCGTGTCAAATTTGACTGATGCCGTGACACCTTCGCTGTCCCCGAGCGCTCGCGCCTGGCGCCGCTTCAAGCGCAACCGCCTGGGCTATTGGAGCCTCGTGCTGTTCTGCTTGCTGGTGGTGGGCAGCCTGTTCGCCGAGGTGTTGTCGAACGACAGGCCCCTGATCGTGCGCTACGAGGGCACGACCTATTTCCCCATGGTCAAGGACTACGCCGAAACCGTGTTCGGCGGCGACTTCGACAGCACCACCGACTACCTTGACCCCTTCATCCGCGAGCAACTCAGCAAGGGTGACAACTGGGCCATTTACGCACCGAATCCGTATGGTCCACAGACGCTGAATTACTTCGCCAAGTTGCCCAATCCTTCACCGCCCACGCTGGACAACTGGCTGGGTACCGACGACCGGGGTCGTGACCTGTTGGCGCAGCTGCTCTATGGATTTCGCGTGAGCGTGCTGTTTGCGCTGGCGCTCACTGTCATCGGCGTGTTGCTCGGTGTCGTCACCGGCGCCATTCAGGGCTTCTTTGGCGGCAAGACCGATCTGGCTTTCCAGCGCTTCATCGAGATCTGGGGCTCGATGCCGGAGCTGTATTTGCTCATCATCTTCTCGGCCGTTTTCGCGCCCAGCATCAGCCTGCTGCTGATTCTGCTCAGCCTGTTTGGCTGGATGGGCCTCTCCGACTATGTGCGCGCCGAGTTCCTGCGCAACCGCCAGCTGGACTACGTGCGCGCCGCGCGCGCGCTGGGCCTGTCCAACTGGCAGATCATCTGGCGCCACGTGCTGCCCAACAGCCTCACACCGGTGGTCACCTTCCTGCCGTTTCGCATGAGCGCGGCCATCCTGGCGCTGACCTCGCTCGACTTCCTCGGTCTGGGCGTGCCGCCCGGCACACCCTCACTCGGCGAGCTGCTGAGCCAGGGCAAGAACAACATCGATGCGTGGTGGATATCGCTTTCCACCTTTGCTGTGCTGGTGATCACACTGCTCCTGCTGACCTTCATGGGCGATGCGTTGCGCGACGCGCTCGATCCCAGAAAGGCAGACAAGTGACAGATCCTTCACTTCTTGAAGTCAAGAACTTGCGTGTGGCCTTCGGCGGCCAGGAAGTCGTGCATGGCATCGACTTTTCCATCAAGGCGGGCGAGAAGCTTGCATTGGTGGGCGAATCCGGCTCGGGCAAGACGGTGTCCGCTCTCTCGCTGCTGCGGCTGGTGCACAACGCCGACGTCACAGGCACCGCACTCTTGAACGGGCGCGACCTGCTGGCCATGACCGAGCACCAGCTGCGCGGTGTGCGTGGCGACGAAGTGGCCATCATCTTTCAGGAGCCCATGACGGCGCTGAACCCGCTCTACACCGTGGGTGACCAGATCGGTGAGGTGCTGCAGCTCAAGAAGGGCCTCACGCCTCGCCAGGCACTGGCCTCCACCATCGAGCTGCTGGCCTCCACCGGCATCACCGAGCCCGCGCGCCGCGCCAACGCCTTCCCGCACCAGCTCAGCGGTGGCCAGCGCCAGCGCGCCATGATTGCCATGGCGCTGGCCAGTGCGCCGAAGCTGTTGCTGGCCGACGAGCCCACCACCGCGCTCGATGTGAGCTTGCGTGGCCAGATCCTGGACCTGCTGGCCGATCTGCAGCGCCAGCACGGCATGGCGGTGCTGCTGATCACGCACGACCTGAATCTGGTGCGCCGCTTCGCCGACCGCGTGGCGGTGATGGAGCAGGGCCACCTGGTGGAGCAAGGCGCGGTGGCAGACGTGTTCGCCGCTCCGCAACACGCGTACACGCAAATGCTGCTCGCCAGCAAACCCGAGCGCGACGGGGCACCGGCCACACCACCCGCCGCCGATGCAACCCCGGTGCTGCAAGCCCGCGCGTTGCGCGTGAGCTACCCGGTGCCGCTGCCCGGCATGCGCGGCTGGTTCAAGAAGGGTGAGTTCGTCGCTGTGCAGGGTGCCGATCTGACCCTGGCGCCCGGCCAGACGCTGGGTGTGATCGGTGAGTCGGGCTCTGGCAAGTCGACATTGGCGCTGGCCGCGTTGGGGCTGTTGCCCCATCAGGGCAGCTTGCAGGTGACGGGTTCCGACTGGACGCAAGCTCTGAAGAATGGCCAGGGCAGGGCGCTGCGTCAGCGGGTGCAGGTCGTATTCCAGGATCCGTTTTCGTCGCTGTCGCCGCGCATGACCATCGAGCAGATCGTGGGCGAAGGTTTGCTGGTGCACCAACCCGGCTTGTCGGTGGCGCAACGGCGTGAACGCGTGGTCACGGCCTTGGCCGACGTCGGTCTGGTGGACGATCCAAGGCGCGGTGGCGACTGGTTGCAGCGCTACCCGCACGAGTTTTCTGGCGGGCAGCGCCAGCGCCTGGCCATTGCGCGCGCTCTCATCATCGACCCGCAACTGCTGGTGCTCGACGAGCCCACCAGCGCGCTCGACGTGACGGTGCAGAAACAGGTTCTGGCCCTGCTGCAGCGCCTGCAGCGGGAGCGTGGCCTGAGCTATTTGCTCATCACGCACGACGTGGACGTCATCCAGGCCATGGCGCACCAGGTGATCGTGATGAAGGACGGTGAGGTGGTCGAAAGCGGGCCGGTAGATCAGGTGTTGCGCTCACCCGAGCATCCGTACACCCGCACCTTGGTGCAGGCCGCCGCCTGAGGTGTTGCCCGGCGCTTGATCTGCATCAGGCACGCCAGGCGTGGTGGAGCGTATAACCGCTCACCATGATCGATCCCTCGCCGCCGACCACGCACCCCGTCACCTTGCGATCCCCAGGCCGCTGGCTCGCCCTGGGCTGGGCCGACCTGCGGCGCAACCCGCTGCCCGGTCTGGTTCACGGGCTCCTGCTCACCGCCTTTGGCTGGCTGCTGCTCTGGGCCGCGCGCGACCAGTTCTGGCTGCTGGCAGGCGCCTTCTCGGGCTTCCTCATCGTGGCACCCATCCTGGCCACCGGGCTGTACCAGGTGAGTCGCCAGCGCCGGGCTGGCCTGGGTGAGGTGGTGCAACTTTGGCGCTCGGGCGACGGCCGGCTGGTGAAGTTCGGCCTGCTGCTGGGTCTGGCGGGCACCGGCTGGGTGCTCACCTCGGCCGGACTGATCACGCTGTGGTCACCCGTGCCCATCCTCAAGCCTGTGGACTTCCTGCGCCACGTGGTGCTGGTTCGCGAGGTCGGACTGTTCGAGGTCTGGCTGCTGCTCGGCGCCTTGCTGGCGGCCCCCGTGTTCGCGTCCACCGTCGTGGCCCTGCCCATGCTGGTGGACACCCAGGTCTCGGTGATGGACGCCGTGGCCCAGAGTTGGCGCGCGGTGGCCAGCCATCCCGCTGCAATGGCATTGTGGGCGGTGGTGATCGGCCTGCTGGTGGGTGTGGGCATGGCCACGGCGCTGCTGGGCCTGATCGTGTTCATCCCGCTGCTGGCCCACGCCAGCTGGCACGCCTACCGGGATCTGACCATCCACCGGTCAGAGCGCTGAGCCATGGGCAACACACTTTTCGGCTTCACCGAGGGCCAGATCGCCCAGTTCGGCCTGACGTTCGGTGTCGGGGCGTTCATCCTCTACATGCTGTTCATCGTCTTCAATCTGGCGCGCGAATCCAAGGCGGGCAAATTCGGCACCTTCGTGCTGTTTCTCGTGCTGTCGTTCGGCATGCTCGGATTTCTGGCGAAGAACCTCATTCAATGGGTATTGGGTATTTGAACGGTGTTCAGCACGGAACGATCCGTCGGGTTGCCAATCGGTCTGCGCAGGCGTTACAATGCGTGCTTCACGACCAAATGGGCGGGTAACTACCGGCCCATTTTTTTTGGCCGAACGCTTTTGACCCTGGGGTAATTCACAGGGCGGATCGATCGGCACACCCCTGGGCAGACACCATCAGCATGGCTTGGCAAGAGATCGTAGAGCAGACCGTCACCGGACTGGGTTTTGACCTGGTGGAGTTGGAGCGCTCGGGCAGCGGCCTGCTGCGGGTCACGATCGATTGGCCTTGGGCTGCGCCTGTTGAGGGTCAGCCGGTGGCGCCAGAGCGTTTTGTCACGGTCGAAGATTGCGAAAAAATCACGCGTCAGCTGCAGTTCCTGCTGGAGGTCGAGGGTCTTGAATACCGCCGCCTCGAAGTGGGTTCGCCGGGTATTGACCGGCCGCTGCTGCGGGAGATCGACTATGTGCGGTTTGAAGGTCATGTGGTGGACCTTGCCTTGAAGGCGCCGATTGGCGCTACAGGCACCGATGTGGCCGCGAACCGCAAGAAATTCAGGGGCACGCTGGAGCGTGCCGAGGACGGCGTGCAGTGGCAGGTGGTTTGGAGCGATGCGCCCGAACCCAAGCCCGGTGCGCGGGTGAGCAAGAAGCGCGCACCTGTGCCCATGCAGGCCATGACTTTTTCGCTGGACGACATCCAGCAGGCGCGGTTGGCGCCGATCGTGAATTTCAAGGGCCGGCAGGCTCCCGGAGCAGATGCTCCAGACAGTGATGAATGAGAGAAATCAAAGTGACCCAGGACAAGCTATTCGGAAAGGTGGGCGAGTGAAATGAACCGCGAAATGTTGATGCTGATCGATGCGATCTCGCGCGAAAAGAACGTCGAGCGCGACGTTGTGTTGGGCGCCGTTGAACTGGCGCTGGCCTCGGCCACCAAAAAACTCTACAAGGGCGACGTGGACATCCGCGTGGCCATGGACCCGGACACCGGTGCCTACGAGACCTTCCGCCGCTGGTTGGTCGTGCCCGATGAGGCCGGTCTGCAGAACCCCGACGCCGAAGAGCTCCTGACCGACGCACGCGACGAGCTCTCCGACATCGAAGAAGGTGACTTCATCGAGAAGTCGGTGGAAAGCGTGCCGATCGGGCGCATTGGCGCGATGGCGGCCAAGCAGGTGATCCTGCAAAAGATCCGCGACGCCGAGCGCGAAATGCTGCTCAACGACTTCATGTCGCGTGGCGACAAGATTTTTGTGGGCACGGTCAAGCGCATGGACAAGGGCGACCTGATCGTCGAGAGCGGCCGTGTCGAAGGTCGCTTGAAGCGCGGCGAGATGATCCCGAAGGAAAACTTCCGCACCGGCGACCGCGTGCGCGCCATGATCATGGACGTGGACCTGACGCTGCGCGGCGCACCCATTCTGCTGTCGCGCTCGGCCCCGTCTTTCATGATCGAGCTCTTCCGCCAGGAAGTGCCCGAGATCGAACAAGGCCTGCTGGAGATCAAGACCTGCGCCCGTGACCCGGGCTCACGCGCCAAGATCGCGGTGCACACCAACGACCGCCGTATCGACCCCATCGGCACCTGTGTCGGTGTGCGCGGTTCGCGCGTCAACGGTGTGACCAACGAACTCGCTGGTGAGCGCGTTGACATCGTGCTGTGGTCTGAGGACCCAGCGCAGTTCGTCATCGGCGCGCTGGCTCCGGCCAACGTGGTCTCCATCGTGGTGGACGAAGAGCGCCATGCGATGGACGTGGTGGTGGACGAGGAAAATCTCGCCATCGCCATCGGCCGCGGTGGGCAGAACGTGCGACTGGCGTCCGAGCTGACTGGCTGGCGCATCAACATCATGACGGCCGACGAATCGGCCCAGAAACAGGCCGAAGAGGCCGACGGCATCCGCAAGATCTTCATGGCCAAACTGGACGTGGACCAGGAGATCGCCGACATCCTGATTGAAGAGGGCTTCACCAGCCTCGAAGAAGTGGCCTACGTGCCGCTGCAGGAAATGCTGGAGATCGAGTCTTTTGATGAAGACACGGTCAATGAGCTGCGCACCCGCGCCAAGGATGCCCTGCTGACCATGGAAATCGCTCGCGAAGAGAGCGTCGAAGAAGTCTCGCAAGACCTGCGCGACCTCGAAGGCGTGACCCCCGAGCTGATCGCCAAGTTGGCCGACGCCGGCATCCACACCCGCGACGAGCTGGCCGATCTGGCCACCGACGAGCTCACCGACATCACCGCACAGACGTCTGAAGAGGCCACCGCGCTGATCATGCTGGCACGCGCTCACTGGTTCACCGGTGACGAAGCGCAATCCACGACCTGACCAGCGGAGGCCCATCGGAGAATAGAAACCTATGACAAGTACCACCGTCGCCGAACTGGCTGCCGAGCTGAACAAGCCCACCACCGTCCTGCTGGAGCAACTCTCCGCAGCGGGCGTGCCCAAGACATCCGGGGCCGATCCAGTCACCGAATCCGACAAACAATCGCTGCTGGGTCACCTCAAGGCCAGCCACGGCACGGCCAGCGGTGAGCGCAAGAAGATCACCTTGGTGAAAAAGTCCACCTCCGAGATCAAGCAGGCCGACTCCACGGGTCGTGCCCGCACGATCCAGGTGGAAGTGCGCAAGAAGCGCACCTTCGTCAAACGCGACGACGAGGTCGCGGCGCCCGAGACGGTGGAAGAGCCCGTGGTGGCTGCGCCGGTGATCGACACCGAAGAGCTGGCCCGCCGCGAAGAAGACGCACGGCGCCAGGCCGAACTGCTGCGCTTGCAGGAAGAAGAATTCAACCAGAAGCGCCAGGCGCGCGAGGCTGAAGAAGCACAACAGGCACAAGCTGCGATCGAGCAGGAGCGTGCCTCCGCCGCTGCGGCTGAAGCCGCGGAAGTTGCGGCACGTGCTGCTGCAGAAGCCGCCACGCCAGAGGGCATTGCCGAGGCGATTGCAGCCCGCACCGTCAAGGACGCCAAGGCCAAAACAGACTCGCTGGAGCGCGATTCCGCGGCCCGCGTGATTGCGGACCGCAATGCCGAAAGCAAACGCGCGGACGACCTGCGAGCGCAGGATCTGGTGGAGCGCCGCCGCAAGGCCGAAGCCGAAGCCGCCAACATCCGCGCCATGATGTCTGCGCCCGCCAAGACCCTGGTGGCCAAGAAGCCCGAGCCAGCTCCCGTGGCCGACCCGAAAGCCGGCATCAAGGGCACGCTGCACAAGCCTGCCGGTACACCCGGCAAGCCGGCCACCACCGCTGGCGCCGCCACGGCAGGCGTGGCCGGCAAGAAAGAGATCAAGTCCGAGAACCTGTCTTCCACCTGGAAGGACGACGCGGCCAAGAAGAAAGAAATCAAGACGCGTGGTGACACCAGCGCGGGACGCTCCACCAACTGGCGCGGAGGCCCACGCGGTCGTCGCGACTCGCGCGATTCACGCGATTCACGCGACACCGGTCAGAGCAACTTCGTGGCGCCGACCGAAATCAAGGTGATCGAAGTGCACGTGCCGGAAACCATCACGGTGGCCGAACTCGCACACAAGATGAGCCTGAAGTCGTCCGAAGTCATCAAACAGTTGATGAAGCTCGGCCAGATGGTCACCATCAACCAGCCGCTGGACCAGGACACCGCCATGATCCTGGTGGAAGAGCTGGGTCACAAAGCTGTGGTGGCGGCGCTGGACGATCCGGAAGCGTTTGCCGACGATGAAACCACGCAGCAGGAATATGCATTGCTGCCGCGCGCTCCGGTGGTCACCGTCATGGGTCACGTCGACCACGGCAAGACCTCGCTGCTGGACTACATTCGCCGCGCCAAGGTGGCCGCGGGCGAAGCCGGCGGCATCACCCAGCACATTGGTGCCTACCACGTGGAAACACCACGCGGCATGATCTCCTTCCTCGACACCCCCGGTCACGAGGCGTTCACCGCCATGCGCGCCCGTGGTGCCCAAGCCACCGACATCGTGATCCTGGTGTGCGCTGCCGACGACGGCGTGATGCCGCAGACCAAGGAAGCCATCAAACACGCCAAGGCGGCGGGCGTGCCCATCGTCGTGGCGCTGACCAAGATCGACAAGCCAGGCATCAACCTCGAGAAGGTGCGCTCCGAACTCGTGGCCGAAGAAGTCGTGCCCGAAGAGTTCGGTGGTGATGTTCCGTTCGTGGGCGTGTCCGCCAAGACCGGCGTGGGCATCGACGCCCTGCTGGAGCAGGTGTTGCTGCAGGCCGAAGTGCTGGAGCTCAAGGCCCCGGTGGAATCCATGGCCAAGGGCCTGGTCATCGAAGCCCGTCTGGACAAAGGCCGCGGCGCTGTGGCCACGGTGCTGGTTCAGAGCGGCACGCTCAAAACCGGCGACGTGGTGCTGGTGGGTCAGACCTCGGGCCGCGTGCGCGCCATGCTGGACGAAAACGGCAAGTCGATCAAATCGGCTGGTCCGTCGATCCCGGTGGAAATCCAGGGTCTGTCGGAAGTGCCGCAGGCCGGCGACGACTTCATGGTGATGACCGACGAACGCCGTGCTCGCGAGATCGCCACCTACCGCGCTGGCAAGTTCCGCAACACCAAGCTGGCTCGCCAGCAGGCCGCCAAGCTGGAGAACATGTTCTCCGACATGTCGGCGGGCGAAGTCAAGCTGCTGCCCATCATCGTCAAGTCCGACGTACAGGGTTCGCAGGAAGCGCTGGCCCAGTCGCTGCTCAAGTTGTCGACCGACGAGGTCAAAGTACAGCTGGTGTTTGCCGGGGTCGGTGGCATCAGCGAGTCCGACGTGAACCTGGCCATTGCCTCCAAGGCCGTGATCATCGGCTTCAACGTGCGTGCCGATGTGGGTGCCCGCAAGCTGGCCGAAGGCAACGACGTGGATCTGCGCTACTACAACATCATCTACGACGCAGTGGACGAGTTGCGTGCAGCCATGTCCGGGATGCTGGCGCCCGAGAAGCGCGAAGAAGTCATCGGCTCGGCCGAGATCCGCACCGTGTTCGTGGCCACCAAGATCGGCACCATCGCCGGTTGTATGGTCACCGCTGGCCAGGTCACCCGCAGCGCGCATTTCCGCCTGTTGCGCGAGAACGTGGTCATCTACACCGGCGAGATCGACACGCTCAAGCGCCTCAAGGACGACGTGCGCGAAGTCAAGGAAGGCTTCGAGTGCGGTATCAAGCTGAAGAACTACAACGACATCAAAGAAGGCGACCAGCTCGAATTCTTCGAGGTCAAGGAAGTGGCTCGCACGCTGTAAACCATGCCCCGCAAAGCCTCATCCGTCCCCAACCGCGGTTTCCGCGTGGCCGACCAGATCCAGCGTGATCTGGCCGAGCTGATTGCGCGCGAGTTGAAAGACCGGCGGGTGGGCATGGTCACGATCAATGCGGTCGAGGTCACGCCCGACTACGCGCACGCCAAGGTGTATTTCAGCTTGCTCACGGGGGATCCGGCGGAAACGTTGGAAGGCCTCAACGCTGCAGCGGGTTTCCTGCGCAGCGGCCTCTTCAAGCGGCTCCACATTCACACCGTGCCCACGCTGCACTTCGTGTTCGACCGCACCACCGAGCGTGCGGCCGACATGAACGCCTTGATCTCCAAGGCGGTCTCTTCTCGTTCGAAGGAAGAATAGACATGAGCACCGCCGGGCCGCCCCAAGGAGCGAACGCCCCCTTGGGGGGCAGCGATGCACGTGCAACGAGCGAGCGTGGGGTCTACGCTCCTGCGCCACGCACGAGGGTGCAACGGCGCCCTGTGCACGGGGTGCTGTTGCTCGACAAACCGCTGGGTCTCTCCAGCAACCAGGCCTTGCAAAAGGCCAAATGGTTGCTGCGCGCCGAAAAGGCAGGCCACACCGGAACGCTGGATCCACTGGCCAGCGGCGTGCTGCCGCTGTGTTTCGGTGCTGCCACCAAGTTCAGCCAGATCCACCTGGACGCCGACAAGACCTACGAAACCGTGGTGCGCCTGGGTGTGAAAACCAGCACCGGCGATGCCGAAGGCGACGTGATCCAGACCCGCGACGTGGCTTGCACGCCGGGGCAGGTGGTCGAGGTGCTGGACCGTTTCATGGGCCCGATCGCCCAGGTGCCGCCGATGCACAGCGCCCTGAAAAAAGATGGCAAGCCGCTGTACGAATACGCCCGCCAAGGCGAGACGGTGGAGCGCGAGGCGCGCCACGTCGTCATCCACGATCTGGACTTGCTGGACATGCAACTGCAGGGCGACGCGCCGTTTCTGCGGCTGCACGTGCGCTGCAGCAAAGGCACCTACATCCGCACGCTGGGTGAAGACATCGCCGAGGCCCTGGGCTGCGGCGGCCACCTCAGCATGCTTCGCCGCACCGAGACCGGCCCGTTCGACGCCTCCCAGTGCATCACGCTGGACGCCCTGGAAGCCCTGGACGAGAACGAGCGCATGGCGCTGTTGCTGCCGGTGCCTGCCTTGCTGGGCGGACACGAGAACGTCACGCTGGACGCTGATGATGCCGGGCGCTTTCTCAGCGGTCTGCGCCGTCGGGGTGCATGGACCGACAACGACCGCGTGGCGGTCTACGGCCCGGTGCCGAATGGCGTGGATGCCCAACTTTCCCAAGAAGCCGTGCTGCTGGGCAGCGCGCACACCGTAGCGGGTGAATTGATCCCGGGGCGACTGCTGAGCCCCATAGAAATACAGCAAATCCTGGAAACCTCACCGGAACTCGCATCATGAGCAAACAAATCCGCAACATCGCCATCATCGCCCACGTTGACCATGGAAAAACCACCATGGTCGATCAGCTGCTTCGCCAGTCGGGCACCTTCGCCGAGCACGAGAAAATCGTCGACACGGTGATGGACAACAACGCCATCGAACGCGAGCGAGGCATCACCATCCTGGCCAAGAACTGCGCCGTGAGTTGGGAAGGCACCCACATCAACATCGTCGACACCCCCGGCCACGCCGACTTCGGCGGAGAAGTCGAGCGCGCCCTGTCCATGGTGGACGGTGTGGTGCTGCTGATCGACGCGCAGGAAGGCCCGATGCCGCAGACGCGCTTCGTGACCAAGAAGGCACTGGCCCTGGGTCTCAAACCCATCGTGGTCGTGAACAAGGTCGACAAGCCGGGCGCACGCCCCGACGCTGTGATCAACGCCGCGTTCGATCTTTTCGACAAGCTGGGTGCCAACGACGAACAGCTCGATTTCCCGGTGGTTTACGCCTCCGGTATCAACGGCTGGACCTCGCTGGTCGAAGGTGCGCCGGGTGAGCAGTGGGGCCCCGACATGTCGGCGCTCTTCAACACCGTGCTCAGGCACGTGAAACCGCAGGACGGTGATCCAGCAGCGCCACTGCAACTGCAGATCTCTGCACTCGATTTCTCGACGTTTGTGGGCCGCATCGGCGTGGGCCGCATCAGCCAGGGCACCATCCGTCCCAACACAGACGTGGTGGTGATGGAGGGCGAGGACGGCAAGGTCGTCAAGGGCCGCATCAACCAGGTGCTGAAATTCCAGGGCTTGGACCGCGTGCAGGTCACCGAAGCCGGCCCGGGCGACATCGTGCTGATCAACGGCATTCCCGACATCGGCATCGGCGTGACCGTGACCGATCCGATGAACCCTGCGCCGCTGCCGATGCTCAAGATCGACGAGCCCACGCTGACCATGAACTTCTGCGTGAACACCAGCCCGCTGGCTGGCCGCGAAGGCAAGTACGTCACCAGCCGCCAGATCTGGGACCGCCTGCAGAAAGAGCTGCAACACAACGTGGCCTTGCGCGTGAAGGAAACCGACGAAGAGGGCATCTTCGAAGTGATGGGCCGCGGCGAACTGCACCTGACCATCCTGCTGGAAAACATGCGCCGCGAAGGCTACGAGCTCGCCGTGTCCAAGCCACGCGTGGTGTTCCGCGAGATCGACGGCGTTCGCAATGAGCCCATCGAGATGGTGACGGCCGACATCGAAGAGCAGCACCAGGGCGGCGTGATGCAGGCCCTGGGCGAGCGCAAGGGCGAGCTGGTCAACATGGAGCCCGATGGCCGTGGCCGTGTGCGCCTGGAGTACCGCATTCCGGCGCGTGGCCTGATCGGCTTCACCAACGAGTTCCTGAACCTGACGCGCGGCTCCGGTCTGATCGCCAACATTTTCGACGGCTACGAGCCGCACAAAGGCGACATCGCCAGCCGCAAGAACGGTGTGCTGATCTCCATGGACGACGGTGAGATCTTCACCTACGCCCTGGGCAAGCTCGACGACCGTGGCCGCATGTTCGTGCGCGCCGGCGACCCGGTGTACGAAGGCATGATCGTGGGCATCCACAACCGCGACAACGACTTGATCGTCAACGCCACCCGCACCAAGCAGTTGACCAACTTCCGCGTCAGCGGCAAGGAAGACGCGATCAAGATCACGCCACCGGTTGACCTCAACCTGGAGTACGGCGTCGAGTTCATTGAGGACGACGAACTGGTGGAAATCACGCCCAAGAGCGTGCGCCTGCGCAAGCGCTTCCTGAAGGAAAGCGACCGCAAGCGCGCTTCCAAGAGCTGATCCCGGCGGGCCGCAGCCCTGCGCTGCGGCC
>QBMB01000003.1:38944-47353 GCA_003241965.1 Burkholderiales bacterium
CTCCGACCCGAACTGGCCATGCCTTTTCAAGCCCTCAACCGCCTGACACACACCCAGGCGGTTTTTCTCATGCTGGCGGTCACGCTCATGTGGTCGATCGCCGGCGTGGTTTCGCGCCAGCTGGAGTCGGCAGCACGTTTTGAGGTGACGTTCTGGCGCAGCGCTTTCACTGCACTTTCACTGCTGATCATCTTGCCCCTCTGGCGTCACGTGGACCGCAGCCAGGGGCACTTCGTTGAGCCAGCAGGGACACCTTCGTTGCGAATGTCGCTCAAACGCCATTGGGGCCTGATCCCCGAATCGCGGGCGTTCTGGATCTCGGGCATCTGCTGGTCTGTGATGTTCACCGCCTTCATGCTGGCCCTGACGTTCACCAGCGTGGCCAACGTGCTGATCATCATGTCGATCGGTCCGCTGCTCACCGCCCTGGTGGCGCGCGTCTTCATCGGACAAAAGCTGGCTGCACGCACCTGGCTGGCCATCGTGGCCGCCGGTGCCGGCATTGCCTACATGTACGGCAGCCAGTTCGTTCAGGCCCTGTCTCATCCCGAGATCGACACCGGCGGGCTGCTGCTGGGTTCACTCACCGCCTTGTGTGTGCCCATTGCAGGCGCCATCAACTGGACCGTGGTGCAACGCGGCCAGACCCACGGCGAGAAGATCGACCTCGTGCCCTCGGTGTTGCTCGGGGCCGTGATCTCCTCGTTGTTCACCTTGCCTTTGGCCATGCCGTTTTCGGCCACCCGCACAGACATGGCCTGGTTGGCCATGCTCGGCCTGGTGCAGCTGGCGATTCCCTGTGCGCTGTCGGTGGTGTGCGCGCGTGTGCTCAAGGCGCCAGAGGTTTCGCTGCTGGCCTTGCTGGAGGTGATCTTCGGCATTCTTCTGGCCTGGATCTGGGCCAGCGAAACGCCGGGTGACGAAGTGCTGCTGGGCGGCACCCTGGTCATCGGCGCACTGGTGATCAACGAACTGCTGGGCTGGCGCTCCCGAGCCGGTACACCCCGCATCCAGACCGTCGACAAGCAGCCACAATGAACGATTCCTCCGGAAGAACAACGATGAACGCCCCCGTGCACGAAACCCACGTCATAGCCGAAGTCCTGGGCCGAGTCGGCTGCATCACGCTCAACCGCCCCAAGGCGCTCAACGCCTTGTCGCTGGAGATGATCCGCAGCATCACGCAGGCTTTGGAAGCCTGGCGCGATGACGATCAGGTGCAGGCGGTCGCAGTTCGCGGCGTCAACAAGGAAGGCCCGTTCGGCCAGTTTTGCGCCGGTGGCGACATCCGCTTCTTTCACCAGGCAGCGTTGTCGGGCGACGCTTCGCTCGAAGACTTCTTCACCGAAGAATACGCACTCAACCACCTGATCCACAAATATCCCAAGCCCTACATCGCGTTCATGGACGGCATCGTCATGGGCGGCGGCATGGGCATCAGCCAGGGTGCGAGCCTGCGCATCGTCACCGAGCGCAGCAAGCTCGCCATGCCCGAGACACACATCGGCCTGTTCCCCGATGTGGGAGGTGGTTATTTCCTGAGCCGCTGCCCGGGCCGCCTGGGTGAGTACCTCGCGCTCACCGGCCAGGTGCTCGGTGCACGCGACGCCATGGCCGCAGGTCTGGCCGACGGCTTCATCGAGTCGGGTCGACTCTTGGGCTTGTGGAACTCGTTGGAGCAGACTCCGTTTGAGAACGGCGCCGCGGTGGAACGCTGGTGCGCCAGCCACCTCAGCACCACCGCAGCACCAGGCAGCTGGCCCGCCAAGGAGATCGACCGGGTGTTTGGCCTGCCTGACATGCACGCCATCATCTCCACGCTGGAGTCGGGCGATGGCGAGTGGTCCAAGGCCACCGCCGCCACGTTGCGCCACCGTTCACCGCTGATGCTGCATGTGGTGCTGGAGCAGGTGCGCCGCGCCCGTGCCCTGGGTCTCGCCGACAACCTGCGCATGGAGCGCGGCATGGTGCACCGGTGCTTTCACCTGCGCCCCGGTGCGGCCAGTGAAACCGTGGAAGGCATCCGGGCGCTGGCCATCGACAAGGACAACCAGCCACGCTGGAACCCCGAGCGTATCGAGGACGTGGCCAGAGGGCAGGTGGCTGCGTTTTTTGAATCCCCGTGGACAGCGGACACGCATCCGCTCAAACAACTGGGTTGACCAGGTTTTTTGAAGCCTGTACGCCGCTTCAGCGGCTGCGCGACTTCATCACACGCTCCACCTCGCGCTTGCCTTCGCGGTCTTTGATGGTGTCGCGCTTGTCGTGCTCGGCCTTGCCCTTGGCCAGCGCCAGATCACACTTCACCTTGCCGTTTTTCCAATGCAGGTTCAGCGGGACCAGCGTGTAGCCCTTCTGCTCGACCTTGCCGATGAGCCGGCGGATCTCGTCCTTGTGCAGCAGCAGCTTTTTCGTGCGCACGGAATCCGGGCTGATGTGTGTGGAGGCCGTGTACAGCGCATTGATCTGACAACCGATGAGGAACAGTTCGCCCGAGCGAATGACGACGTAGCCGTCGGTGAGTTGCACCTTGCCCTCGCGCAGGGCCTTGACCTCCCAACCTTCGAGCACCATGCCGGCTTCAAAACGCTCTTCGATGGCGTAGTTGAAGAAAGCCTTCTTGTTGTCGGCGATGCGGCTGTCGACGCCTTTGGTGGGGGATGCTTTGCTGCTTTTGGTGGCCATGGGGAAAGAGGTGTGGCCGTTTCAGCCCAATACAATGACTTCGATTGTATGAAAACCATTCACAAGTCTGTCTTGCTCTCACACAGCGCTCATGAAATGTTCGCGCTGGTCACCGACATCGAGCACTACCCCCAGTTCCTGCCCTGGTGCGATCACGGTGAAGTGCTCGAAGTGATGGACGATGGCATGCTCGCCCGCGTGGGCATGGCCATCAGCGGGCTGCGCCAGAGCTTCACCACCCGCAACACCCACGAGACCGACCGCAAGGTGCTCATGGAACTCGTGGATGGGCCGTTTTCCCAGCTGGATGGCGTCTGGGAATTCACGCCGCTGGGCGATGGCAGCCAACCCGCCTGCAAGGTGGCGTTCACCCTGAGCTACGGGTTCTCGAGCGCCACGCTCGCTGCACTGGTCGGTCCCGTGTTCGACAAGATCGCCGGCAATCTGATGGACGCGTTCGTCAAGCGCGCTGACCAGGTCTACGGTGCAGCCTGAGGGCCCCATGAACATCTCACTGGTTCACGCAGCCGCTGCACGAGAGGTGGTTGAACGGGCTCTGCAGGTGCCTGAAGGATGCACGGCTCAACAGGCTTTGGCGCTGGCCGGCTGGTCCATGCTGCTCCCGGGCATCGAAGACCAGTCGCTGACCCTGGGTGTGTGGGGTCGGCGTATCACGGCAGAGCATCTCTTGCGAGAGGGTGATCGGCTGGAGGTGTACCGCTCGCTGCGCGTGGACCCGAAAGTGGCACGGCGTGAGCGTTTCGTGGGGCAAGGCGCACGGGGAACGGGTTTGTTTGCCCGCCGCAAGCCAGGCTCCAAAGCCGGCTACTGACCTGCCACCAATTCGCTCACTTGGCTGTGGGCAAAGGGCCGCAGTTGTCGCGAATCACGCCATCCATGCGCTGGGATTCGGATGCCTTGGCTTTGTCATCCATGATCTCCCGCTCGCCCTTGGCGTTGGTGGTGGCCAGGCGCACGCCCGACTCCATGGTGATCTTGGCCTTGCGCGCACGTTCGCAGTTGTCGGCGCGGCCCTTGGCAACGCGTTCCATGTCCGCCTTCTTGCGCGCTTCTTCGGCCTGTTCAGCCTGCTTCTTTTTGGCTTCGAGTTCGGTGTCGCGCGTGGCGATCTGCGGCGCCGGTGCCGCAGTGGGGGCCGGTGCAGCGGCAGGTGCTGTTTCTGCTGCTGGCGCGGGGATGGTGATGCGACCGCCGCCGGGTTGTTTGAGCACGTTCTTGTCCGGGATGCTGGCTGGCGGTGGTGTGTCGCTGAACACCTTGCGGCCTGTGGCGTCCACCCACTGCCACTGGGCCATGGCAACAGTGCTGAAGGCCAACGAGATGCCCATCAAAACGGGGTTGCGCCAGGACGGTGAATGGAAGGTGGCTTTTGACATTTTGCGAGTTTAGCTGCGAGTGTTGCGAGTGCTGCACTCCACAGGCAGGCCGCCGCGCACAAGCCGCAGCAGCGGTGGTTTTTTGCCACTGAACGGTCGCATGGCTGTGCACCTGAGGTCGGGTTTGCCCCCATGTCGGGCGGCTACAATCGTCGCTTTTGGAGCTTTCCCATGCGCCTACTCGGCAAAGCGCTCACCTTCGACGATGTGTTGCTGGTGCCAGCGTACTCCCAGGTCCTGCCCAAGGACACCTCCCTTGCCACCCAGTTCTCCCGCAACATCAAGCTGAACCTGCCCCTGGTCTCCGCGGCCATGGACACGGTCACCGAAGCCCGTCTGGCGATTGCCATCGCACAAGAGGGCGGTATCGGCATCATCCACAAGAACCTCACGCCCCAGGAGCAGGCGGCGCAGGTGGCCAAGGTCAAGCGCTACGAATCGGGCGTGCTGCGCGACCCGGTGGTGATCTCTCCACAAACCACCATTCGCCAGGTCATGAAGCTGTCCGAAGACCTCGGCATTTCCGGTTTTCCGGTGGTCGAGGCGGGCCGCGTGATCGGCATCGTCACCGGCCGTGACCTGCGGTTCGAAACCCGCTACGACCTGCCGGTCAGCGAGATCATGACGCCGCGCGAACGCCTGATCACCATGCCCGACGGCACCACGCCGGCCGAAGCCAAGACGCTGCTGAACAAGCACAAGCTCGAACGCCTGCTGCTGGTCAACGACGCCTTCGAACTCAAGGGCCTGATCACGGTCAAGGACATCACCAAACAGCTCAACTTTCCCAACGCCGCGCGCGACCCGGCGGGCCGCCTGCGCGTGGGTGCGGCCGTGGGTGTGGGCGAGGGCACCGAAGAGCGCGTGGAAGCGCTGGTGAAAGCCGGCGTTGACGCCATCGTGGTGGACACCGCGCACGGCCACAGCAAGGGCGTGATCGACCGCGTGCGCTGGGTCAAACAGAACTACCCGCAGATCGACGTGATCGGCGGCAACATCGCCACCGGTGGCGCGGCCATGGCGCTGGTCGAGGCGGGTGCGGATGCGGTCAAGGTCGGCATCGGCCCAGGTTCCATCTGCACCACCCGCATCGTGGCCGGTGTGGGTGTTCCGCAGATCATGGCCATCGACAGCGTGGCCACTGCGCTGCAGGGCACGGGCGTGCCCATGATTGCCGACGGCGGCATCCGCTACAGCGGCGACATCGCCAAGGCCATCGCGGCCGGCGCCAACACCGTGATGATGGGCGGCATGTTCGCCGGCACCGAAGAGTCGCCGGGCGAGATCGTGCTGTACCAGGGCCGCAGCTACAAGGGCTACCGGGGCATGGGCTCCATTGGCGCCATGCAGCAGGGCAGTGCCGACCGCTACTTCCAGGAAAGCAGCACCGGCAACCCCAACGCCGACAAGCTGGTCCCCGAAGGCATCGAAGGGCGTGTGCCCTACAAAGGTTCGGTGGTTTCCATCATTTTCCAGATGGCCGGCGGCCTGCGTGCCGCCATGGGCTATTGCGGCTGCCCGAGCATCGAGCACCTGCGCCACAAGGCGGAGTTCGTCGAGATCACCTCGGCCGGCATCCGCGAAAGCCATGTGCACGACGTGCAGATCACCAAAGAGGCCCCGAACTACAGAGCCGAATAAGCGCCCATGCGCCAGTGGCCGTCCCGATGGACGGCCTTTTTGTTTTCTGAACCGCCCAACCAGACAACGCCATGCAGCACCAGAAAATCCTCATCCTCGATTTCGGTTCCCAAGTCACCCAGCTCATCGCCCGGCGCGTGCGCGAGGCCAACGTGTATTGCGAAGTGCATCCCTGCGATGTGAGCGACGCCTGGGTGCGGGAGTTCGCCGCCGACGGCCAGCTCAAGGGCGTGATCCTCTCCGGCAGCCACGCCAGCGTGTACGAGGTGGACGACAAGGCGCCCGACGTGGTCTACCAGCTCGGCATCCCGGTGCTGGGCATCTGCTACGGCATGCAGACCATGGCACAACAGCTCGGCGGCAAGGTGGAAGGCTCCAACTCGCGTGAGTTCGGCTACGCCGAGGTGCGCGCGCGCGGCCACACCGCGCTGCTGAAAGACATCGTTGACTTCACCACGCCCGAAGGCCACGGCATGCTCAAGGTCTGGATGAGCCACGGCGACAAGGTCACCGAGTTGCCGCCCGGCTTCAAACTCATGGCCAGCACCGAGAGTTGCCCCATCGCCGGCATGGCCGATGAAGCGCGCCATTTCTACGCCGTGCAGTTCCACCCCGAGGTCACGCACACGGTACAGGGCAGGGCGCTGCTGGAGCGTTTCGTGCTCGGCATCTGCGCCACGCGGCCCGACTGGGTGATGCGCGACCACATTGAAGAGGCGGTGCAGAAGATCCGCGAGCAGGTGGGTGACGAAGAGGTGATCCTCGGTCTGTCCGGCGGCGTCGACTCGTCGGTGGCCGCAGCGCTCATCCACCGCGCCATCGGCGACCAGCTCACCTGCGTGTTCGTCGACCACGGACTGCTGCGCCTGAACGAAGGCGACATGGTGATGGACATGTTCGTCGGCAAGCTGCACGCCAAGGTGATCCGGGTGGACGCGGCCGACCAGTTCCTCGGTCACCTTGCCGGCGTGAGCGAGCCGGAGGCCAAACGCAAGATCATCGGCCGAGAGTTCGTTGAAGTCTTCAAGGCCGAAGCCGCCAAACTTATCTCAAGTGGTGCGTCAACAAACGGCGCCAAGTGGTTGGCACAAGGGACTATTTACCCCGACGTGATTGAGTCCGGCGGCGCCAAGAGCAAAAAGGCCGTGACCATCAAGAGCCACCACAACGTGGGCGGCTTGCCCGAGCAACTGGGCCTGAAACTGCTGGAGCCGCTGCGCGACCTGTTCAAGGACGAGGTGCGTGAACTCGGTGTGGCTCTCGGCCTGCCACACGACATGGTCTACCGCCACCCCTTCCCCGGCCCGGGCCTGGGCGTGCGGATTCTGGGCGAAGTGAAGAAGGAATACGCCGACCTGCTGCGCCGGGCCGACGCGATCTTCATCGAAGAGCTGCGCTCCACCATCGACCACCCCAGCGGCAAGAGCTGGTACGACCTGACCAGCCAGGCTTTTGCCGTGTTCCTGCCGGTGAAGAGCGTGGGCGTGATGGGCGACGGCCGCACCTACGACTACGTGGTGGCCCTGCGCGCGGTGCAGACCAGCGACTTCATGACCGCCGACTGGGCAGAGCTGCCCTACGCACTGCTCAAGAAGGTCAGCAGCCGCATCATCAACGAAGTGCGCGGCATCAACCGCGTGACCTACGACGTGAGCAGCAAGCCACCGGCCACCATCGAGTGGGAATGAGGTAGTCGCCTCATGGGCCAGCACCTCGACCGCCAGCTCGGCCTGCTGCGCTCACTGCTGGTTTACCGGGCTATCCCGTGGCGTGGCGCGCAGCTCAGGCGTTTTTACCGCCGCTTCGTGCCGACCGGTGGGCTGGCGTTCGATGTGGGCGCGCACGCGGGCAACCGGGTGGCGGCCTTTCGACAGCTCGGCGCGCGCGTGGTGGCGCTGGAGCCGCAGGCCGATTTTTTGCATTTGCTGCAGCGCCGGTTTGGCGCCGATGCCCAGGTCACGCTGCTGCCGCAGGCGCTGGGTCGGGCGCCCGGGCATGCGCGTTTGATGGCGAGTCCGCGCACGCCCACGGTGGCCACGCTCTCCACCGACTTTGTGGAACGCGCGGGCGCAACACCGTCGTTTCGCGGCGTTCGGTGGCAAGCCGGGCCGGTGGTGGACGTGACCACGCTGGACGCTTTGATCGCCGCACACGGCTTGCCCGACTTCGTGAAGATCGACGTGGAGGGTTTCGAGCTGGAGGTGCTCATGGGTCTGAGCCAACCTGTGCCGGCTGTTTCGTTCGAGTTCCTGCCCGCTGTGCGCGACATCGCACGGGGCTGTGTAGACCGGCTGGAGGCGTTGGCCGGTGCCGGTCACTACCGGTACGCGGTGTCACTGGGCGAACGCTTGACCCTGCTGCAGCCACAGGGCGAGGCGGCCGATGCGCTGCGTGCCTGGCTGCAGGCAATGCCCGCCGACGGGCCTTCGGGCGACGTGCACGCCTGGCTGGTCTGAGGCGCTCTCAGGAGCCAGGCAACCCATGCCCGTGCCGGGTGGCCGGGTCCTGCGGCAGCCCCACATGATCGATGCCCATCGTCTCGTGGATGCCGGGGGCATCGAAGGCATTCAGCAGCACCGAGGTCAGCGCGGGCATGGACCCCAGCGGCTGCAAGCGGGGTGTGAGGCCCTGAACGAAGCCACTGCCGAGAAGGCGCTGCAGCAGCGCCGGGTTGTCGCTGATCACG
>QBMB01000003.1:47363-94326 GCA_003241965.1 Burkholderiales bacterium
CCCCGGCACGTCCCATGAGGCGCCCTGGCCGCTGACCAGGGCCGGCGGCTGGTGATCGCCCACGATGATCGTCACCATGGGCCGGGGCGCCCGGTGCAGCAGGTAGTCCGACAGCCACGCGTGTTGGTAGCGCATGCTTTGCAGGTACCGCGGTACGGTCTGCCCCAACGACGCACTGGCTGCATCTGCCGCCGCCGCGTCGGCCGGCGTGTAGGCGTCGGGGCGTGTCAATGACGGCCAGTCGTTCACGAAGGGTGCGATGGGGTGAAACGGGGCGTGGGTGCTGGTGGTGGGAAACACCACGAAGCGCGGTGCACGCTCGACCGTTCGGTCGAGTTCCTGGGCTTGCAGCAAGGCCAGAGCGGCCTGGTCGGGGATGCGCCAGTAGCCAAAACCCACCCCCTGGTAGCCGATACCCGCGTCGTCGGCCAGGCGATCGAAGCCGTAGAACGAGCCTTCTGGCCAGGGCCGCTTGATGCCCGGCATCCAGCCCACCGTGCGGTAGCCGTGGCGCGCGAAATGGCCCACCAGCGTGGGCCGCTGGCTGGTCATCAGCAGGTCGTTGGCGGCGGGGTCGGAGGTGTCCACACCGCTGAGCAGCGCAGCGTGCGACAGCCAGGACGAGCCGCCGAACGTGGGCGCCGTCACGCGTGCCGAGACGACAAAGCGGCCACTGCCCCGGATGGCCTGGGCCAGCTCCGCGCGTGGTGCGGCCAGCGCCTGAGCCTGCTGCGCGTTGTCGAAGGTGATGGCGCCGTAGGACTCGGCGAACACCAGCAGCACGTCGGCCGGGCCACGATCGCTGACGAGGCCGGAGAGGTCCCCATCAAAAGCCGGGCTCGGCCCCAGCGTGGCGCCGGCCTGGCCGGGCAGCCACACACGGGCCAGCAGCTGGCCCTGGTGCACCAACGGCGGGGTGATGGGCAACGAGAAGAACCAGCGCGTGTCGCGATGGTCCGGCACGTAGGCGGCAAAGCTCAAGGTCAGTGCGCACGCAATCGCCAGCAGCCAAGGCCGGGGCCGCTGCCATGCCAGGCAGCCGGCGAGCACACCCAAGGACCCGCGCACCACCAGCGCCAGCAACAGCAGGCCCACCGCCAGCGCGAAGATCGCTGCTGCCACTTGCCAGCCCGCCATCGACTGGGCAGCGACCTGGATCAATTCGCCCGCGTGGCGCCCGTCCCAGTACACATTGACCGGGCGCCCCATCACCGCGGGTGCGGTGACGTTGGCGTACCGCACCATCACCAGGCCGACGAAGGCAGCGGTCCAGACCCAGGCAGCGCGGCTTGAGAGCCCGCCCCTCCACACCACCCAACCCATCAACGCCACCAGGGCCAGGCACAGCTCGAACGACAGCCGGGGCATGTAAGCCACCCCAAGACCGGGCCAGCGGTTCTCGAAGGTGAGCAGGGTGTTGAGCAGCCCGAAGGCCAGCGCACCACGCAGCAGCCAGCCCGGCGCTGCCTCGGCCGACCTCACTTGCGCACGGCCTCGAATTCAATGATGAGCGGTATCTCGTCGCCGACCCAGCCGTTGGCCACGGCGTAGGTCATGCCGTGGGCACTGCGCTTGAAGCTGCCGCGTGCGGACACACCCATCACATAGGGCTTGCCGAGCGGGCCACCCAGCGGCGACTCGGCGCTCTTGTTCCAGGTGGCCTGCAGCGTGAGCGGCTGCGTCTTGCCCAGCAGTTCGAGCTGGCCGCTGATGTCAAAGGTCTTGTCGCCGGTGCGCTTGGCGGTGGTTGCGGTGAAGACCATCTTGGGAAACTCGCCGCTGTTGAGGAAGTCCGGGCCCTTGAGATGGTTGTCGCGCTTGGCCTGGTTGCTGAACACGCTGGCGGTTTCCACCTCGATGCGCAGCTCGGAGAGTGTGGCCGTGGCTTCGTCGAAGCGGTAACTTCCGCGCGCCGAGCGGAACAAGCCCAGCACCTTCGCGTAGCCGATGTGGTCGACCAGGAAGGCCACCGTGGTGTGCTCGGGGTCGAGCTCGTAGCGCGCGGCCTGGGCCTGGGCCGGAGCGCTCATGAGCAGCTGGGCGCTGCCGGCCAGGGCCGCCCAGAGGACGGCTGTGGTGAAGGTTCTTGCACGCATGGTTCAGTTCTCCGGTGGGGTGGGGCGCTGCTGCGCCAGGGTTCGCACGTCGATGGCGAAAGACAGGGTCAACAAAGCCAGGCTGATCGCGGCCAGCGTGCTGGCCAGCAGCGGCGCCACGGTGGGGCCCAGGCAGACGATCAAGGTTGTGATCTGGATCACGCACACGGTCTGACGGCGTTTGCTCGGCTGCAGCGGCCCGTTCAACCAGGGCCAGGCGAAAGCCGCCGCCACAAAGGCATAACGCATGAGTCCGCTGGCCAGAATCCAGACGCCGGCCTGGCCAGCCTGCACCACCAGCGCGCACAGCACCAAGGTGAAAGCCGCGTCGGTTTCCATGTCGAAGCGCGCACCGAACGCGCTGGCCAGTCCGCTGCGCCGGGCCAGCCAACCATCCACCGCATCGAGCAGGGCCGTGAGCGTGGCTGCGATCACCAGCCACCAGGCGGCCGCCGGCATGTCGTCCAGCGGTGCGCGGGGCAGGGCTTCACCGATCAAAGCGGCCATCAGCGCCACGGCGCCCAGGCGCACCAGCGTCACCCGGTTGGCCGGACCAAAGCGTGCATGCGGATGTGCGCCAAGACCGCGCCACACCATCCAGGCGCCAGCGGCGTACACCAGCAGGGCCTTGAGGGCGAAGTCCAGACCCAGATCGGCCACCCAGCCCAGCCAGAACCCGAAGAGCAGCACCAGCGCAGCCACCGCCACCAGATCGCGCGCAGCGTCACGCGCCAGACCACGGCGGTCGGTGATGTCCTGCCGAAGCGGGGGCGTTAAGGGTGAACAGGCTGCGGTCTTCATGGTCTGCAACATAAGATGGTCATGGAAGGCGGCACTTCGCGGTGATCATGGCACGCACCTTTGCTCCGACCCGTCATATCCCTCTTCGTTCATGACATCCACTCCAAATTCCACGACCACCGTTGCCCAGGCCTGCTGGACCGTGGCACCCGGCCGGGCCGAGATCCGCGACGAGTTGCTGCCTCCACTGGCGAGCAACGAAGCGCGGGTGCGGACCCTGCACACCGGCGTGAGCCGGGGCACCGAAGGCCTGGTGTTTCGCGGCGAGGTGCCGGCCAGCGAGGCGCAGCGCATGCGTGCCCCTTTTCAGGTGGGCGAGTTTCCCGCACCGGTCAAGTACGGCTACGTGAACGTGGGCGTGGTCGAGGCTGGCCCTGCCGATCTGCTCGGCCGCACCGTGTTCTGCCTGTACCCGCACCAGACCGTGTACCAGGTGCCGGCTCAGGCCGTGATTCCCCTGCCGGACGGCGTGCCGCCCGCGCGCGCGGTGCTGGCCGCCAACCTGGAAACCGCGATCAACGCGCTGTGGGACGCCGCACCGCGCCTGGGCGACCGCATCGCCGTGGTGGGCGGTGGCACGCTGGGTCTGCTGGTGGCGTGGCTCGCGGCGCGTCTGCCGGGCTGCGAGGTGCAGGTGATCGACACCGAAGCCAGCCGCGCCGCCATCGCAGGCATGTTGGGCGCCGGGTTTTCCCTGCCCAGGGATGCACGCGCAGATGCCGACCTGGTGGTGCACACCAGCGGGCAGGGCGCGGGCCTGGCCACCGCGCTGCGGCTGGCGGCGTTTGAGGCCACCGTGCTCGAACTCAGCTGGTACGGCAACCGAGCGGTGAGCGTGCCGCTGGGCGAAGCCTTTCACTCCCAGCGCCTCACGCTGAAAAGCTCCCAGGTGGGCCAGGTGGCCACCGGGCAGCGCGGCCGCTGGAGCCACCGCCGCCGGCTCGAACTCGCGCTCTCCCTGCTCACCGACCCGGTGCTGGACCGCCTCATCACGCACAGCGCGCCTTTTCAAGAATTGCCCCAGGTTCTGAAGCACCTGGCCGGACCTTCCGCGACCGACACGCTGTGCCACCGCATCGACTACCCCGTCTGAAGAAAAGAGAACTCCACCATGTACGCCGTCAACGTCAGAGACCATTTCATGATCGCCCACAGCTTCCAGGGCGAGGTGTTCGGACCCGCCCAGCGCATGCACGGCGCCACCTACGTGGTGGACCTTGAATTGCGCCGCGAGGCGCTGGACGCCGACGGGATCGTGGTCGACATCGGTCTGGCCACCCAGGTGCTGCGCGAGGAGCTGGCCGCGCTGAACTTTCGCAATCTCGACGACGTGCCCGAGTTCAAGGGCCGCAACACCACCACCGAATTCCTCTCGCGCCTGATCTTCGACCGTGTGGCCGCGCGCATCGCGGCCGGTGACCTCGGTGCCCACGCCTTGCCGTCAGCGACATCCACCGGTGTCCAGCAAATGCGCGTGACACTCAACGAATCGCACGTGGCCTGGGCCTCGTACGAAGGCGCTCTGCCCGTGCGCGCTTCCGCGTGAGCGCCTGCTGCTTCCTGATTCCGGGCGACTGGAACACCCCCACCGGGGGTTACACCTTCGACCGGCGAATGGTGCTGGCGCTGCGCGAGGTCGGTTGGGCGGTCGAGGTGTGTCGTCTCGACGGCGCCTGGCCGCAACCCGACGCCGCCGAGCTCGCTGGTGCAGCGGCCCGGATCGCTGCGCTGGCCGACGGCACGCTGGTGGTGGCCGACGGCCTGGCCTTCGGCACCCTGGCCGAGGTGGTGGCGCCGCACGCTGCGCGCCTGCGCTGGGTGGCGCTTGTGCACCACCCTCTGCACCTGGAGAGCGGACTGTCGGACGCCGCACGACGGCAACTGCTGGCCAACGAAACACATGCCCTGCTACATGCGCGCCACCTGGTCGTGCCCAGCCCGGCCACCGCCATCGACGTGGCAGCGATGGGCGTTTCGCCGGCGCACATCACCGTGGTGGAGCCCGGCACCGACCCGGTGCCGATGGCGGTCAGACCCCCGCGCGAGGGCCCGTTGCGCCTGCTCTGCGTGGCCACGCTCACGCCGCGCAAGGGCCACAGCCTGTTGCTGCAGGCCCTGGCTGGGCTGATGCATCTGGACTGGGAGCTGCACAACGTGGGCAGCGCCATGCGCGACCCAGCCACCGCCGAACACCTGCGCCTGCTGGCCGCGCCGCTGGGCGCGCGCGTGTTCTGGCACGGCGAGGTGAACGAGCAGGCGCTGCACGCCCACTACGCAGACGCCGATGTGTTCGTGCTGGCCTCGCTGCACGAAGGCTTCGGCATGGTGATCACCGAGGCCCTGGCGCACGGACTGCCGGTGGTGGCCAGCGATGCCGGTGCCCTGGCGCAGACACTGCCGGGCGGCGCCGGCCTGCAAGTGCCCGCAGGCGAGGTCGCGCCTTTGCAGGTGGCTCTGGCGCACATCCTGTCCGACGCCGGGTTGCGCGAGCGCCTGGGCGCAGGGGCCCGTGCGGCGGCCGAACAGTTGCCGACCTGGCCCCAGCAGGCTTTGCTCCTGGCCCGTGCGCTGGAGCGGGTCGCATGAGCGCGGCGATCTTCAGCGCCGACTGGCTGCAGCAGCGCGAGCCGTTCGACGCCGCTGCGCGCGACCATGCGGCCGGTGGCCTGCAGCTGCAGCGCCGGCTCGCCGAGCTGCGACCACCCAACGCCAGACCGTGGCGCGTGATCGACCTGGCCTGCGGCACCGGCGCCAACCTGCGCTGGCTCGCGCCCCGGCTGGGTGGTGCACAACAGTGGCTGGTGGTGGACCACGACGCCGCATTGCTGCGGTGCTGGCCTGAGCGCCTGGCCGATGCAGGCGGTGTGCCAGCCGGCCCCGACACGGCGCTGGACGTGCCCATTTCCTTCACCGGCACGGGGTTCGAGGCGACCGTCGTGCGCCAGCAACTTGACCTGATGGCGGGGCTGGAAACGCTGCCCTGGCACGCGGCCGACCTCGTCACCGCTTCGGCGCTGCTCGACCTGGTGGGCACCGCCTGGCTGCACCGCCTGGTGGCGGCCAGCGCGGCGTCGGGTGTTGCCCTGCTCATGAGCCTCACAGTCGACGGCCGCCCCATCTGGACGCCCGAAGACCCGATGGACGCTACGGTGGGCGCTCTGTTTGGCGAGCACCAGCGCGGCGACAAGGGACTGGGTCCAGCCCTCGGCCCGGGTGCTGTGGCGGTATTGCAAAGCGCGCTCGTGGCTGCGGGTTACCGCGTGTTCAGTGCAACCAGCGACTGGTGGCTCGACGGCCGCGAGAGCCCTCAGGCGAGGGCGCTGCAGTGCTCCCTGATCGACGGCATCGGGGGCGCGGCCGGTGAACAGTCCCGCTCAAACGCGGCCCGGGTGCGGGCGTGGCAGCAGAGGCGTCTTTCGATGGCGCACGAGACTCAACTGCGGGTGGGCCACCTGGACCTGCTGGCCCTGCCTCCCTAGGTCTGGGACGGGCGCAGGTCCAGATCCCAGAGCATGTCCAGCCCCAGCGCCAGCGTTCGTGCTGTGGGGCGCGGGCAATCGGCCATCACCGCGTGGGCGGGAGCCTGCAAGCCTCGGCGCCCGTTGCCGATGAGGACGGGCGCGACCACCAGGTGCAGGCGGTCCAGCGCACCGGCGGTGAAAAAGCGCGAGACGGTGATGCCACCGCCCTCGACGAACAGGGGTTGCAAGCCGCGCCTGGCCAAGGCGGCCACCACCGGCTGCGGGTGGTAGCCCGCGGTGGCGTCCGTGGCCAGCAGATCGTCGACCGCCAGCACCTCGGCGGGATGTGGCGCACCCACCGTTGCATGGGCCGGCGCCTGATGCAGACGGGCCCGGGCCTGCGCCGCGTGGCGGCCGTCACACACCCACAGTGTGGGCGCCTGCCCGTCGCGAAATACGCGCGATAGGCCGTCCAGACGCGCGGCCGGGTCGATCACCACACGCACGGGCTGCGGCCCCGGCACACGCCGGGTGGTGAGTTGCGGGTTGTCGGTGGCCACCGTGCCCGCACCGACCAGCACCGCATCACACAGCGCGCGCAATCGGTGCAAGTGCAGCAGGCAGTGGGCGCCGTTGACGTAGTAGGAGTCGCCGGTGGCGGTGGCCACAAAACCGTCCAGGCTCTGGCCGAGCTGGGCCACCACCCATGGCTTGTCGCCGCGTGCCCGGCCCTGGCGCGCCCGCGCATCAAGCAGGGGTTTGTACAGGTCGAACAGGGCCGAGGTTCGTGCGCTGACCGCGCCATCCACGCTCCAGCCGCCGTCTGGCCTGTGGCTCAGTTGCGGTGTGTAACTGCCGTCACGCGCGCGCAGCATCTGAAGCCAGAACCCTGGCCAGTCGAGCGGGACATCCGAAACAGGGTCGCAGGCCGGGGCAGGAGGGGTAAGCAACTCGGTCGAGGGCATCTGATCATCATCGCATCCGTTGTGCAGTACCGGACCAAAACCCGCAAAGACCCGCAATGGCCCTCGACTTGACGCCCGCGCAGAACGCCGCCTACTTCCACTGCGGCGCGTAGTACGGGTCCTCGCCCACGTTCCCGCCCGAGCCCTCTGTGCCACCCGCTGACAACCCGGCCAGGCACAGCGCGAGTCCGATGCCGGTCAGCAGCAAAGGCAACAGCGAGACCGGCGAGACCGCCGCAGCGCGCCAGGCCCACAACACCGCCACACCACAGGCTGTGGCCAGCATCATGGCCAACTGGGCCAGCAGCAGCGAGCCACCCAGAGCACCCCAGGCGGCCAACCCGAGCGCGAGGAGTGTCAGCACTACAGCAGCGATCAAGCCGTTGCGCCGCGCCATGGCCCGTGTGCCCGGTGCCTTGAGCGCGATGGCCAGTGCGGCCAGCAGCGTGCTGCACAGGGCCACCCAGGGCAGCACCTGCGCTCGCGACGCCGCCGGCCAATCGAACCCGGGCCAAACGGCCAGGGCCAGCACCAGCCCGAGCGCCGCCCCCAGCACCGCCCAACGCAGGCCCAACTGGCGCAACAGCAGGCTGATGGCCATGGCCAGCACAAAAGGCAGCACCAGGCTCTGGAAGGCGGGATGGTGGAGGAATGACATGGCGTGTGACGTGTAGCGTGTGTTCCCATCATCCCACCGGCACTCGGTTTTGCGGTGCGGGAATACACTGCGGCTCCCGCGCCCGAACCCTTGCCCGAAACCCCGCCCGAAAGAGGCTGCCATGTACCTGCCGCCGCAGTTTGCCGCCCAAGACCCCGCCATTGCCCGCGAACTCATGCGCGCGCACCCCTTTGCCAGCCTCATTTCCACCGACGACGAGGGTCTGCCTTTCGTCACGCACCTGCCGTTGCACTTGCTGGAAGAAGAGGCCGGCCTCGTGTTGCTGGGCCATGTGGCGCGGCCCAACCCACATGCCAAATTCCTGCGCGAACGCCCGAAGGCCGTGGTCACGTTCATGGGGCCCCACGCCTACATGACGCCGCGTGTTTACCCCGATCTGGCGCGCGTGCCCACCTGGAACTACCTCGCCGTGCACTGCACCGTGCAGGCCCGCCCGGTGGACAGCTTTGACGACAAGGACCGCCTGCTCAAGCACCTGATCCACGACCACGACCCGGCCTATGCCGATCAATGGCGTGGTCTGGGCGAGGACTACCAGCACAAGATGATGCAGGGCATCGTGGCCTTCGAGCTGCAGGTGACCGAGTTGCAGTGCAAGGTCAAGATCAACCAGCACCGCCCCGAAGCGCACGCGGCCATGCTGAGTGCCTACGCACAGGGCAACGGCGATGAGCAGGCCCTGGCCGGCTGGATGCGCCGCCTGGGGCTGACAGGACAGGGCGCGTGAAGCGGCGCGCCTGGCTGCTCGCCGCTGCGGTCTGGCTGTCGGCGCCGGTGCGGGCGCAGACCAGTGCCACGGCGGAGCAGCGCTGGAAAAAGGAACTCGACGCCTTCACCGCAGCCGACCGCCTGCAGATGCCACCCACCGGCGGCGTGTTGTTTGTGGGCAGCTCGCCGATCCGCATGCTGAGCGACCTGGAAACGGCTTCTCCCGACCAGCCGCTGGTGATCCGGCGCGGGTTCGGTGGATCACGAATTTCCGACAGCGCCGACCTGGTGCAACGCCTGGTGCTGCCGTACCGGCCTCGACTGGTGGTGCTCTATGCGGGTGAAAACGACCTTGCCGAAGGTGCCAATCCGCAGGATGTGCTGGGCCATTTCGTGCGTTTCGTGCAGCAGGTGCAGAGCGAGTTGCCTGCCACGCGGGTGGCCTACATGTCGATCAAGCCCAGTCCTTCGCGCCTGGTGAAGATGGCGCACATGCGAGAGGCCAACCTGCTGATCCAGACCCACGTGCTGGCCAACGAGAACCTGGATTACATCGACGTGCACACCGCCATGCTGGACAACGACGGCCGACCACGACCGGAGTTGTTCGTGCGCGACCAGTTGCACCTGAGCGCCGAGGGCTATGGCCTGTGGCGCCAGATCGTCTCAGCGCATCTGCGGCCCTGAGCGCCACCACAGGGCAGGGCGCCAGCCGCTGCGCTCGCGCGTTTCCACCACCATGGCCACGGCAAACAGACCGGCCAAGGCGCTGGCCAGCAGCGCCACATCGGTGCTCCAGGGGCGGATCACTTCCGGTGAGCCGAAGAAGGCGAGGGTGAACAAGGCGATCACGATGTGGGCGCAGAACACCGACAGGGAGTTGCGACCCAGCAGCTCCAGCGGCAGTGGGCGTGGCAGCGCCCTTTTCAGCCACGGGCCGAACGTCACGAGCAACACGAAGACACTGGCGAAATTGAGTACACGCAAGGGCCCGAGCGACCATTTGTCCAGCAGCATGCCCACCGCCGGCACACCCGGCATCGGGTCCTGGCCCACCATGTGGCGCCACAACAGCATGCCGGCGGCGTAGACCGCGGCGGGCACCAGACACCACACAGGAATGCGAGGCAGCGGTTGCTGGCGCGTACCCAACCACAGGCCCACGACCCACAGCGCCTGCCAGGCAAACCAGTGAAACGCACCCATGTCTTTGTAGGGAATGGGCACGCCGATCAGGCTTGCGGTCAGCTCGTACAGCGCCAGACCCAGGCCCCACTGCTGGGCCAGCCAAAGCAGGGCACTCACCGCCAGCACGCCGCCCCATCCTCGTTGCAGGGCGTGGCGCAGCACCCACGGGCTGATCAGCATCAGCACGATGTACAGCGGCAGGATGTCCAGCAGGGGCGGGTTGTGCAGCAGCAGCGCGGCGCCCACCACCGCAGCCGTCGGGTCGATGAAAAAGAATTCAAGCAGCCCGGTGGCACCACCTTGCCGGTTGTGCACGCCCAACCAGGCGATGAGCGTGAAGGCCAGCGACAGCAAACCGAGCTGGCACAGGTAGAGCTTGAGCGCGCGCTCGTGAAAGGCAACTTGCATGGCCGCCACACCGTCGCGCCGGGCACGGTGGCCGTAAACGCGGCCAGCCATGAAGGCCGACAGGAACACGAAACCTTCGGCCGCCGAGACGAAGCCGAACGGCTGACCCGATGGCAACGAGAACATCGTCGGCATGTGGGTCAGCGTCATCAACACGAGCATCAACCCGCGCAGGGCGTCGAGCTCCCAGCGGCGGTTGGAGGGGTGGATGGGCGTGGGGGACATAGGGAAAACCAGAATGAGCCGCGATCATGCCAGAGGGGTGGCACGCACGGCCCGAGAAGGGGCGCTGTCCTACACTGGCCGGCATGTCCGCATTCACGCCCTCCGACGAAGACTTCATGCGCCTGGCGCTCTCCCAGGCGCACGCTGCGGCCGCTGACGGCGAGGTGCCGGTGGGGGCAGTCATTGTGAAAGATGGTCGAGTGATTGCCACCGGGCGCAACGCGCCCATCGAGGGCCACGACCCCACGGCGCACGCCGAGATCGCGGCGTTGCGCGCCGCCGCGCAGGCCCTGGGCAACTACCGCCTGGAGGGTTGCACCCTTTATGTGACTCTGGAGCCCTGCGCCATGTGCAGCGGCGCCATGCTGCACGCGCGCCTGTCGCGGGTGGTGTTCGGTGCGCCCGATCCCAAGACCGGCGCGGCCGGCTCGGTGCTCAACCTGTTTGGCCACGACCAGCTCAACCACCAGACGGTGGTGCAGGGCGGGGTGCTGGCAGCCGAGACCGCCGCGTTGTTGCGCGGATTTTTCAAGGAGCGACGTGTGAACCTGCATCCCCTGCGCGACGACGCCGTGCGCACGCCGGACGACCGTTTTACCGATCTGCCCGGATACCCGTGGCAGCCCAACTACCTCAGCGATCTGCCATCTCTGGACGGGCTGCGCATGCACTTTCTGGACGAAGGCCCTCGTCATGCGCCGGTGACCTGGCTGTGCCTGCACGGCAACCCGGCCTGGAGCTACCTGTACCGCAAGATGATCCCGGCGATGCTGGCCAGCGGAGGGCGTGTGGTGGCGCCCGATCTGATCGGCTTCGGGCGCAGCGACAAACCCAAGAAGGACAGCGCGCACTCGTTCGGCTGGCACCGCCAGGTGCTGCTCGAATTCATCGAGCGGTTGGACTTGAAGAACGTGGTGCTGGTGGTGCAGGACTGGGGCGGCTTGCTCGGCCTCACGCTGCCCATGGAAGCACCGCAGCGTTACCGGGCTTTGCTGGTGATGAACACGACGCTGGCCACTGGAGAGACGCCGCTCTCGCCCGGCTTTGTCGCCTGGCGCACCATGTGTGCGCAAAACCCGGAATTTGATGTGGCCCGGCTTTTCGCCCGTGGCAACCCGCAGATGACGCCGGAAGAGTGCGCCGCCTACAACGCGCCGTTTCCCGATCGCGGCCACCGCGCAGCGTTGCGCGCGTTCCCGGCCCTGGTTCCCGAACACATGGACGACGACGGCGCCGCCATCAGCCGCAGCGCACGCAGCTTCTGGTCGACGCAATGGCAGGGTCAGAGCCTCATGGCCATCGGTCAGCAGGACCCCGTGCTGGGTGAACCCGTGATGCGCGCGCTGCACGCCTCGATACGTGGCTGTCCCGAGCCGATGCTGCTTCCCCAGGGGGGCCATTTCGTGCAGGAGCACGGCGAGTTGATTGCGCAGGCCGCCGTGCGCCGGCTCACTGTTTGAGCAGCTTGATAATGAGAGCCCTTTGCAGGTCTCTGAATCCATGAGTCACATCTACATCTATTCCCCCTCCAGCGCCGTGCGCGACAAGGCCGCGTTCCGCCGCGGTGTGGCTCGGCTCAAGGCCCTGGGGCACGAGGTGGAGCTGGACGCATCGGTGCTGGCCGTGCACATGCGCTTTGCAGGCGACGACGCCGAGCGCCTGGCCGCGATCGGTCGGGCAGCGGACAGCGGGGCCGACGTGGCACTGATTTCGCGCGGTGGTTACGGACTCACGCGCATCCTGGGCGAGTTGCCTTTCAAGAAGCTCACCAAGGCCATTGAAGGTGGCACCCAGTTCGTGGGCCTGAGCGATTTCACCGCCCTGCAGATGGCCCTGCTGGCCAAGACCGGTGCGCTCACCTGGGGCGGCCCCGCACTGGGTGAAGACTTCGGCGCCGAGAGCCCGGACGACATCATGGAAGCCTGTTTTGACGACCTGCTGGTCGGGCACGGCGAAGGCGCGGGGTGGCGTCTTCCTGCGTCGGACCTGCCATTCATGAAACCGGCCAAGGCAGACGACGAACCGGCACTGCGAGTGCGTTCGGCCACCCTGTGGGGCGGCAACCTCAGCGTCATCTGCGCCCTGGTCGGCACGCCCCATCTGCCTGCGATCTCTGGCGGCATCCTGTTTCTGGAAGACACGAACGAACACCCGTACCGCATCGAGCGGCAACTGACGCAACTGCTCAATGCCGGCATCCTGGGCCGGCAGAAAGCGGTGCTCATGGGATCGTTCAACCGGTTCAAGCCGGTGCCCGGTTACGACCGTGGCTTCAAACTGCAGACGGTGATGGACTGGCTGCGCACCAAAATGAAAACGCCCGTGTTCACTGGACTTCCCTTCGGACACGTTCCCACCAAGGTGTTGCTGCCCGTGGGGCAGAAGGTCGATCTGATGGTGCAGGGGCGCGACGCCCTGATTTACTGGGGGTGAAGTCCCCAGGCCTGTGTACTCAGCGGCGGATACGCCCTGAGTCGATCAGGCTTTTGGGGACCAGGCCCTGGAACACGGGTGAGAGGCTCTGCACGCGGTGCACGGCCAAAGCCTCGCCATGAATCTGGCTCAACACCGCCACCATTTCAGCGCGCGCAAACCACAAGGCGTGGGGATCGTGCAGATACTTCAGGCGGCGCGTCAGTTGGGGATTGATCTGGGCACCGTCCTCGCCCAACACAGCCAGCATCGCTTTTCGCACGGGTTCCAGCGCTTCACCCGGATCCTGGTGAACTTCCGGCCCCAGTAGAGCGGAAATGCTGTTGCGAATACCGGGTTTGAACCAGCGCATGGTGTGTCCTCAACGACTTTGTATGAATCCCCTGCAAGGATACGTGCTCTTACACGCTTCAAGCAATCCCATACGTCGCGTGAACCTAGAAAAACAACATGCAAATCAAAGGTTTAGAGCGATGTTTTTATCTGCCGCTTTAGGTATGTAGTACCTTTTGTCGCAATTTGAGAATATTCGGCTACATGGGATTAATACCCGTCAATTGGGCGGGTGTTGGCGATGGCAAGGCCGAGTTGCCCAACTGCCAACAGCGCATTTGTGCAGTACGGCACGCATCAGGAGGCCTGTGCTTTAATCCGGCGACACTCTCTTCCTCTATGGCCGAACTGACAATTGCATTCGTGGATTTGACCGGTAGCGTTTCGGTGTTTGAAACACTGGGTAACGACCGCGCCACGATGGTGATCACCAAACTCACCCAGTGGATCGGCGCCACGGGCCAGGAGCACGGTGGCACGGTGGTGAAAATGCTGGGTGACGGGGTGCTGCTTTCGTTTTCAAACAACCGCTTGGCGGTGGAAGCGATGGTGCAGATCCAGCAGGAACATGCCAAGCGCGTGGTTCAGTGGCCCAACCGCCTCAAGCTCATGATGCAGATCGGCGTGGCGCGCGGTCAGGTGGTGGTGGTGGATGGTGACTGCTTCGGCGACGCGGTGAACCTCGCTTCGCGCTTGAGCGATCTGGCCGGCGGTGAACAGATCCTGGTCACGGACAACGTGGTGCGCGATCTGGGTCAACGCACCCCGGTGCGCAGCCGAAGTCTCGGTCCGATCCGCATCAAGGGCAGAACCGAACCCTGCGAGGTGTTTCGCATCGAGTGGCAGCAAGAAATGTTGTCCGAATTCCTCACCTTGCCTGCCGATCTGCATTCACTCATGCCGCCGAAAGATGTGGGCATGGGCACGATCGAACTGGCCTGGCTGGACACCCACAAGAGCTTCAGCGTGACCGAGTTGCCACTGAAGATCGGCCGTGTGCCCGAAGCCGATTTCGTGGTGAGCGATCCGCGTGTTTCCCGCATGCACACACGAATCGATATCCGCTCCGGCAACTTCGTGCTGGAAGACATCAGCAGCTACGGCACCTGGGTGCGGTTTACCGGGGGTGAGAACGTCATTGCCTTGCGGCGACAGGATTGCATGTTGCACAGCGACGGCGAGATTGCGCTGGGTGCGCCGTTCACCGATTTCAGTGCGCCCACAGTGAGCTTCAAGCTCGTCAATGGCAACATGGTGCTTGGCCGCACGCCGCCCAGAGCCTGAGCGCTGAAACTGAGCGCCGGGCGGGCTCGGTGGCTTCGCTCTCACCGCTGGCGGTGAATGGCCTTTTCAAAACACGCAGGAGACACCATGCGCTGGGTCACACGTTTCTTCAAGCTGCTGGTGGTGTTGCTGGTCGCGGCGGTGGTCGTGGCGGCCATTTACGCGCAGCGCAGCCTGCCCAAAATGAACGGGCAGCTGCAGTTGGTGGGCCTGGGCGGGCCGGTGAAGGTGCACCGCGACGCCAGCGACGTGACACACATCCTGGCCAGCCGGCCCACAGATGCCTGGAAAGCCATGGGCTATGTGCACGCGCAGGAGCGCGGCTGGCAGCTCGAATTCAACCGGCGTGTGATGCGCGGAGCCCTTTCTGAAGTGCTCGGCCCCGCCACCCTGGAGACCGACAAGCTCATGCGCACGCTGGGCATCCGCGAGGCCGCTCAGCGACAGTGGGACAGTCTGCCGCGCGATGCGCGCGAGGCGCTGCAGGCCTACAGCGAAGGCGTCAACGCGTTCTTTGCCAGCAGCTCCCAGGCGCTGTCGCCCGAGTTCCTGTTGCTGGGGGTGGATCCCGGCCCCGAGGCCCGGGCAGGGCGCTACTGGGATCCGCTGGACAGCGTGGGCTGGTCGCTCATGATGGCGCTGGACCTGGGTGGCAACTGGGGCAACGAGTTCGCGCGGCTCACCGCCTTGCAAAAGATCGACACGCCGGCGCTGTGGCAACTGTTTCCGCCGTACCCGGGTGAGCCACCCGCAGCCACGGCCGATCTGGCCAGTCTGTACCGGGGGTTGGGGCTGTACCGAAGCGCACCGACGACCACCTCGTTGGCCGCGCCCGAAAGCACCTTGAGCATGGCCGCGCTCATCGGCCGAGACATGCGACGCTGGACCAACGAGTTGGGCAACATTGAAGGCAAGGGCTCCAACAACTGGGTGGTGTCGGGCGCACGCAGCAAGACCGGCATGCCCTTGCTGGCAAACGACCCGCACCTGGGCTTGAGTGCGCCGGCCATCTGGTATTTCGCGCGGCTGCAGGCGCCTGACGCAGATGGCATCAAAGGCATGGATGTGATCGGCGCGACCTTGCCTGGCACGCCGTTTGTGGTGCTGGGGCGCACCGAGCAGGTGGCCTGGGGGTTCACCAACACCGGGCCTGACGTGCAGGACCTCTACATCGAGCAGATCAACCCGGCCAACCCGGCGCAGTACCGGGTACCGGGCAGCACGCCCGAGCCGGTCTGGGCAGACTTTGCGATGCGCATGGAAACCATCCGCGTGAAGGGTCAGCCGGACGTGAGCCACATGGTGCGCAGCACGCGCCACGGCCCGGTGCTCAGCGACGCGCAGGCGCGCCACGGCGAGGTCATCGACACCAGCCGGTTTGTGCTGGCCCTGCGCTGGAGCGCCCTCGATTCGGACAACCGCAATGTGGTCGCCTCGCTCGAATCGAACCGCGCGCAGTCGGTGGCCGATCTGACGAAGGCGTTCGCCGAGTTCCATTCACCGATGCAGAACGTGGTGATGGCCGACCGCAGCGGTGTCATCGCCTTCAAGGCGGTGGGCAAGGTGCCACTCAGGGCTGCGGACAACGACATCCGCGGCGTGGCGCCGGCACCAGGATGGGAGGCCCGGTACGACTGGACTGGCTGGTTGCCCTATGCAGACACGCCGCAGGACGCGGGCGAACGCGGCTGGATCGCCACCGCGAACCAGCGCATCCACGCCGCCGACTACCCGCACTTCATCACGCAGGACTGGGCGCCGGCGTACCGCCAGGAGCGCATTGAAGCGCTGTTGCAGGCCACACCCCAGCACTCCATCGAAACGTTTCAGGCCATGCACGGCGACCTGCAGTCGGCCGCCACGGTGCGCCTGCTGCCGTTTCTGCAGAAGACCCCATCGAGTCACCCGCTGGCCGCGGCCGCGCAGGTGCAGCTCAAGGCGTTCAACGGAGAGATGCGGGGCGATCTGGCCGCGCCCTTGATCTACACGGCCTGGGTCGATGCATTCACACGCCAGGTGGTGGGCGAGCGCCTGGGGCAGGCGCGCTTTGAGACGCTGTACGGCAAGCGCCTGTTTCGCAACGCGGTTGAGGGCATCCTGGAGCGCAACGACAAAGGCTGGTGTGGAGCGTCGGGCTGCGAGGCGGCCAGCACGCGGGCGCTGGATCGCGCGCTGGATCAATTGCGCGAGAAGCAGGGCGAGAACGTGGCCGACTGGCGCTGGGCCGATGTCCACCCGGCCATCTCCATCCACCGTCCGATGAGCAACGTGAAAGCACTGGCACCGTTCTTCGAGGTACGCACGCCCACCGGTGGCGACCCGTTCACGATCAATGTGGGCCAGTACCACCTGGACAAGGCGGACGCACCATATGCCAACCGGCACGCGGCCAGCTTGCGTGCCATCTACGACCTGTCCGACATGGAAAACTCACGCTTCATCTACCAGACCGGGCAGAGCGGCAACGTGTTTTCGGGCCGCTACCGCGACATGAGCAAGGGCTGGTCGGCGGTGGAGTACCGGGCTCTCAAGATGAAGCCTGCCGAGTGGACCTCGAGCCTGGAACTCACGCCCTGAAGACGGGCGGGACTACTTCAAGTTGCCAGAAAGGAATTGGGCGAGGCGCTCGCTCTTGGGCCGGGCCAGCACCTCGGCCGGAACGCCCTGTTCTTCGATGCAGCCCTTGTGCAGAAAGATCAGGTGCGAAGAAACCTCTCGCGCAAAACCCATTTCGTGCGTGACCACCACCATGGTGCGGCCCTCTTCGGCCAGCAGCTTCATCACGCGCAGCACCTCGCCCACCAGTTCGGGGTCGAGTGCGCTGGTGGGTTCGTCGAACAGCATCACGTCAGGCTCCACGGCCAGTGCGCGCGCAATCGCGACGCGCTGTTGCTGGCCGCCACTCATGTGTGACGGAAAGCGGTCTTCCACGCCCCGCAGTCCCACGCGCTCCAGGTAGCGTCGAGCAGTTTCCACAGCTTTGTCTTTCGGGATACCCAGCACATTCACCGGTGCTTCGATGATGTTCTGCAGCACCGTCATGTGCGCCCAGAGGTTGAAATGCTGGAACACCATGGCCAGCTTGGTGCGCAGGCGCTGAAGCTGTGCGGCGTTCACTGCGCGCAATTCGCCATGTTTGTCTGCCTTGAGCTGCAGCTCTTCGCCGGCCAGGACGATACGCCCGGTGTTGGGATTTTCCAGCAGGTTGATGCACCGCAGCAGCGTGCTCTTGCCCGAACCCGAACTGCCGATCAGGCTGATCACGTCGCCCGCGCGCGCCTGCAGCGAAACACCTTTGAGCACTTCGTTGGAGCCGAAGCGTTTGTGGATGTCGTGCACCTCCAGCAAGGGGCGGCCGGGCGTTCGGGTGGCGGTGGATTCAGCAGTCATGTTCGATGCCCGATGGAGATGAAAACTCACGCGCCCAGCAGATCGCCGGAGCGGAACGGGGTGGCGCCAGCAATCTTGCCAACCTCACCGCCTGAAACGATGTAGCGCTCACGCACGGTGGCATACAGCACGCCCGAAACCTCGGCGCGCACTTCGTGCACGTTTGCAATTCCGGCAGCCGTGGGGTCGATCACTTCGGCCACCACGTCGCCCACGTTCAAGACGGCTCCCGGTTTTGCCAGAAACACCAGCACACCGGGTACTGGTGAGCGCAGCGTCTGCGAACCCGCCAACGGGGTGGGCTGGCAAGCCATGGGGGGCAGTGCGGATGGCGCCGTGGCCACCAGAGCGCCTGCGTGCTCCATAAAAGCAAAGATCGCCTGTGCGTCCTGTCGGGCGGTATCGTGCGACACGTCGCACTCGCCTCGCAGCTCCACGGTGGTGCTGGCACAAGCCTGGGGCAGGGGAGCGTTCACGCCTGCGCCGCGCAGCGCGGCGGCCAATTGCCACCACAGACCGGAGAGGCGTTCGTCGAACGGTCCACCACCGGACTCCCGCGCCAGCAGCACGGCCTGGCAACCCAGCAGGCGCGCCAGTGGCTCGAACGGTGACCAGCAGGCCTCTTCGCTGTAGAGGTGCATCACCGCGTCGGTGTCGCAGTGCAGGTCCAGCACCAGGTCGGCGTCGTGCGAGAGCAGCAGCAAGCGCCGGCGCATGCTGTCGAGCTCGCTGGCGGGCTGCCACTGGGTGAGCCACTGGCCCACCAGTTGGCGTACCGTGGCCACGTTGGCGTTGGCGTCGGGGCCCATGCGGGTGCTGGCCTCGGCCAGCACGGCAGCGGCCAGGTCCGGGTAGTGCCGGTTGAAGTTCTGCGACGTGTCGAACTCGAACCGGCCCATGGCACGGTGATCCATGCGCTGGCTCAAGCCGATCGGATTGGCCGCCGGCACCAGGACGACCTCACCACGCAGGCGTCCTGCCTTTTCGGCGGCTTCCAGCCGTGCACGCAGGTGGTGCGCCACCAGCATGCCAGGCAGCTCTTCAGCGTGCAGGCTGGCTTGTATGTAGACCTTGGGACGGGCGCCGGGCACACCGAACTGAAAACCCACCAGGGTTTTCTGGGTGCCCAGACTCGGGCTCAACAGGGGGTATTCGGTGCGTTGCATGGGTTGACTGAGACCGCGGCCCTCAATGTCCACGGGGCGCCAGGTGGGCCAGGAAGCGGCGTTCTGCCAGCTTGAAGAGACCCACGAGACTGAACGTGATGGTGAGGTAGATCGCGGCCGCAAAAATGTAGGCCTCGAAAGGCAGGTAGAAGTCGGAGTAGATACGGCTTGCTGCGGCGGTCACGTCGAGCATGGCGGGTACGGTACTGGCCAGGCTGGTGGCGTGCAGCATCATCACCACCTCGTTGCTGTAGGCCGGCAGGGTGCGGCGAATGGCGCTGGGCAGAACGATGCGGCGCATGGCGGTGGCGGGGCTCATGCCCATGGCCTGTGCGGCTTCGATTTCTCCGGCGCCGGTTTCCCGAATCGCACCAGCCAGCATCTCGGCTGTATAACCCGCGGTGTTCAGGCTGAAGGCCAGCAGCGCGCAGAAGAACGGCTCCTTGAAGTGCGTCCACGGCCAGACGTCATCCCAACGTGCCTGAATCCATTCGAGTTGTCCCAGGCCGTAATAGATCAGGTAGAGCTGGATCAGCAGCGGTGTGCCGCGGATCACATAGGTGTAAGCCCCGACGACCCAGCGCAGCGGCGCAATCGAACTCGTCAATGCCAGCGCGAACAGCACCGCGAGCACCGTGCCCACGCCCAGCGACGACAGCAGCAACCACAGTGTGGTGATGAGCCCCTCGCCATACATGGCCAGGGTGCTGGGTTGAAAGATGACTTCCCATTTCATGGGTAGGTGCTCAGGTGTTGGCGCGTTTCACGCCCATGCTGAAACGTCGGTCCAGCCAGCGCAGTGCCCACAGCGACACAGAGGTGTAGATCAGAAACAGCGCAGCGGCAAACAGGAAGAATGTGAAGGGCTCGCGGGTGGCTGCGCTGGCCTGCTTGGCCAGGTAGGTCATTTCCTGCAGGCCGATGAGGCTGATGAGGGCCGTGGCCTTGATCAACACCAGCCAGTTGTTGGTGAAGCCGGGCAGGGCGTACCGGACCATTTGGGGGGCGGTGATGCGCATGAATGTGCGCACCGGACCCATGCCGAACGCCCAGGCGGCTTCCATTTGTCCTTTTGGAATTGACAGGATGGCGCCTCGGAAGGTTTCCGTCATGTAGGCGCCATAGATGAAGCCGATGGTGAGCATGCCCGCCAGGAACGGATTGATGTCCACGGAAGATTTGCTGCCCATGGCCGCAATCAGGTGGTTAAGCCCGATGGTGCCGCCATAGAAGATGAGCAACATGAGCACCAGCTCGGGAACACCGCGCACCAGCGTGGTGTAAACCGTGGCCAGCCCCACAAGAATGGGGCGGCCCGACAGCTTGGCCACAGCGCCGAGCAAGCCCAGCAGGACGGCCACCACCAGGGCGGCCAGTGAAACGCCCACCGTGAGGAGGGCGCCCTGCAGGATTGACGTGAAGTAGCCGGACAAAACGCTACGGCTTAGTTGCCGTACACGTCGAAGTCGAAGTACTTCTTGCTCACCGTTTCATAGACGCCGTTGGAACGAATCGCCTTGATCGCGGCATTCAGCTCATCCTTGAGTGCTGTCTCGCCCTTGCGAAGAGCCACCCCGGCGCCCGTACCGAAGTACTTGGCCTCTGCAAGCACGGGACCAACAAAGCCGTAGCCGGCGCCTTCAGGCTTGCTCAGGAAACCACCAGTGACCTCAACCCGGTCGGCCACGGTGCCGTCCAGACGCCCGGACTTGATGTCCAGATAGACCTGGTCCTGGGCTTCGTAGGGAACCACGCTCACGCCTGCGGTTTTGAGTTCACCCATGGCGTACTTCTCCTGGGTGCTGCCTTTGAGCACGCCGATTTTCTTGCCCTTGAGCGAGGCGGCGTCAGTGAAAGGCGTGCCGGTCTTGACGACGATGCGGCTCGGGGTGTTGTAGTACTTGTCCGTGAAATCCACTGCTTGCAGGCGTTCTTCGGTGATCGACATCGAGCTGATGATCACGTCGTACTTCTTGGCCTGCAGGCCGGGAATCATGCCGTCCCAAACTTGCTCGACGTACACGCATTTGCGCTTGATTTCGTTGCACAGCGCTTCAGCGATGTCTACGTCAAAACCGGTGGGTTTGCCGTCGGCGGTCTTGAAGGTGAACGGCTCGTAAGTCGGGTCGATCGCGACTTTCAGTTCAGGCAGCGCTGCCGGGGCAGGAGCAGCGGCAGGAGCGGCAACTGGTGCTGCAGCAGGCGCCGGGGTTTCAGTTTTACCGCAACCCACCAGGGCGGCAGCGCCAATCAAGCTCAGGGACAAAAGAAGGTTTTTCATGGACATCTTTCAATGGCGGTTCAGTTGACCGCCAAGTGGGTTGATACAAGCGTTTGAATTGTAGGTTGACGCTTCACGGTGCACCGTAAAAGGGCTGCTGGTGTTTCCCCGCATAGTAGGGATGCACGGCCTTGATAAGGGACGTAAATACTAAGCAAGCTTCACGCCGGAATACGAAATCAACTCCCAATCTTTAACTATACATAATATACATCGTGGAACATCAAGGACCAATGACTGCGATGAATGCGGGCATGTCCAGTCGCCAATCCGGGTGCCTGCGTTTGAAAAAACAAACCCGGCGCAAGGCCGGGTTTGTTCTGCTCAGGGCTGTTTGCAACAGCGGCACCTTGCGGTCATTCTTCGACGAAGGCTTCTTCGCGTTTCTTCTTGATCGAGGGAAGCAGCACGATGACGAGCAACAGCGTGGCGGCCGCCAACAGCGATGCCGAGATGGGGCGTGTGACGAACACGGACCAGTCACCGCGCGAAATCAGCAAGGCCCTGCGCAGGTACTCTTCCATCATTGGGCCCAGGATGAAGCCCAACAGCAGCGGCGCCGGCTCGCAACCCAGCTTGATGAAGCCGTAGCCGATCGCACCAAACAACGCCACCATCCAAATATCAAAGCTGTTGTTGTTGGTCGAGTACACGCCAATGGCGCAGAACAGCACAATGGCCGGGAACAGCCAGCGGTAGGGAACGGCCAGCAGCTTGATCCACATGCCGATCAGCGGGAGGTTGAGGATGATCAGCATCGCATTGCCGATCCACATCGACGCGATCAAGCCCCAGAACAACTCGGGGTTGGAGGTCATCACCTGAGGGCCAGGCTGGATGTTGTGGATGGTCATGGCTCCGACCATCAGCGCCATCACGGCGTTGGGCGGAATGCCCAGCGTGAGCAGCGGAATGAAGGATGTCTGGGCACCGGCGTTATTGGCCGATTCGGGTGCAGCCACGCCGCGGATGTTGCCTTGACCAAAAGGAACTTCGCCGGGGCGCAGCTTGGTCTTCTTTTCAATGGTGTATGCAGCAAACGAGGACAGCAACGCACCACCGCCGGGCAGGATGCCCAGCACCGAGCCGAGCGCCGTTCCACGGATCACCGCAGGCAGCATGTTCCGGAAGTCTTCCTTGGTGGGCATGATGCCTTTGACCTTGTCGGTGAAGACTTCGCGTTTGTCTTCCGAATGCGACAGGTTGCTGATGATCTCGCCGTAGCCAAAAACGCCCATGGCGATCACCACGAAACTGATGCCGTCGGTGAGCTCGGGGATGTCGAAGCTGAAACGGGCCACACCCGAATTCACGTCGGTTCCAACCAATCCCAGCAAGAGGCCGAGCACGATCATGGCCAGCGCCTTGAGCAGCGACCCGGAGGCCAGTACCACGGCACCGATCAGGCCCATGATCATGAGCGAGAAGTACTCGGACGGACCAAAGCTCAACGCGACTTCGGTCAACGGCGGCGCGAATGCAGCCAGCACCAGGGTGCCGACACAGCCCGCGAAAAAGGAGCCCAGGCCAGCGGCAGCCAGTGCAGGGCCTGCCCTGCCCTTGCGTGCCATCTGGTAGCCGTCGATCACGGTCACCACGGAAGACGACTCCCCAGGCAGGTTCACCAGGATGGCGGTGGTGGAGCCGCCGTACTGCGCGCCGTAGTAGATGCCGGCCAGCATGATCAGGGCCGATACAGGCTCAAGACCATAGGTCACGGGCAGCAGCATGGCGATGGTCGCCACTGGGCCGATGCCGGGCAGCACCCCGATCAGCGTGCCCAGCAGACAGCCGACGAAGGCGTACAAAAGGTTCTGCGCGGTGAATGCCACGCTGAAGCCCAATGAGAGGTGTTCGATGAGTTCCATGAGATTGATCTCCGTATTCTTTTTTTAGTGGGTCAGGAACGCCGGCCACACCGGGAACTGGAGCTTGAGTGCCCAAACAAAAGCGAAATAACTGCCGACTGCGAGGATGGTGGCCAGGATCAGGGATTCCTTGAGACTGGCGTTGGGTTGGGCACGGCCAGAAATGATCACCAATGCGTAGATGCCGACGATCAGGCCCATGGCCGGAAGGCCCACCGAGGGCAGCCCCACCAGCAAGGCGCCAAAGGCGAGGTTGGCACCGAGTATGTGAATCAGTGGCCGCCAGGCCGCCGCTCCGATGGGGTCGCCATCGGGTGGGCCCTTGTTGGCCAGCGACTTGATGGTGATGGCCGTTCCCAGCACCGCCAGGATCACGCCCAGCAGGAGTGGGAAGTAGCCCGGTCCCATGCGGGCCGCGTTCCCCACGTCAAAGTTGAACGCACCAACGGCGAACGAAACGCCCACGATGGTGAACATCAAACCAGAGAAAAAATCTTTTTGACTTGCCAGCTTCACAGGGTCTCCTCGGAATATCGGGTCTGGCGATTCTGATGCGGTCAAGCGAATCCCCCCATGTGGGTTACACCTACATCAGGGGTGCCGCCTGGCCACGTTGCTGCCTTGCCTGTCTCCGGGTTGACTCCTACCAGCGGCCCTTGGGCTGCTTTGCTCGAACGTGCGCCGCGATGATGTTTGCGGCGTCCGCTCGCTGGGCCCGGTTGGCGAAGTCGATCGCCGTGAGGCCTTGCTGGTTCTTCAGCAGGGGATCCGCGCCCTCCTCCAGCAGCAGTTTCACCACCGAAGGGTGACCGTAGTGGGCCGCCATCATCAGCGGCGTGGTGCCGTTGGGTGATTCGGCGTCGATGTAGGCGTGGTGCTCCAGCAGGAGTCGCACCATGGGCAGACTCACATCGTCGGCGTTGGTGGCTGCATAGTGCAACGGGGCCCAACCCGGTTTGTTCACTTCTGCCTGGCGTGCGATCAGGCGCTGCGCAGCCTCCAGCTTGCCCTTGAGGGCGGCCATCATCAGTGGGCTCTCGTCCTTGGGCGTGCGGATTTCAACCTGCACCTTGGATTGCGCAAGAAGAAAAGCGGACACCGCCGGCGCGTCATCGCGCAAGGCGAGAAACAGCGCGTGCTCGCCCTCCTCGTTGCGCGTGTTCAGGTCGAACCCGCGTTGGGCCAGCTGGCGCACGGCGCTGACGTCGTCGCGCTTGACTGCCGAGAAGAAGTCGTTGAAGGAGTCGGCCCACAACGCGGTGGAGAACAAGGCTGCCAGCAGGAACGACCATTTGAAAACATGGGACTTTTCAATACTCTTCATGTGATTTCTCAAATCAAGACGCTGCAGTGGGTGACACCACGCGGTCAAACAGGTGTTCAAAATTCTCACTGGTGGCCTTTGCCACGTCGGCCACGCTCAGGCCCCTGATCTCGGCAATCTGCTCCGCCACCTTCGGTACGAAGGCTGGCGAGTTGGTCTTGCCCCGGTGCGGCACCGGCGCGAGATAGGGGCTGTCGGTCTCGATCAACATGCGTTCCAGCGGAACAAAGGCGGCCACCTCGCGCAGATCGCTCGCGCTGCGAAAGGTGAGGATGCCGGAGAACGAGATGTAGAAGCCGAGGTCAAGCGCGGCGCGTGCCACTTCAACCGTCTCGGTGAAACAGTGAAACACGCCGCGGGCGACATCCAGCGAACCGGCCTCCCCCTGAAAACCGCCCTCCTCGCGCAGGATGGCCAAGGTGTCCTCCGAAGCGCTGCGGGTGTGAATCACCAGCGGGAGGCAGGTTCGTCGGGCGGCGCGGATGTGGGTGCGGAAACGTTCGCGCTGCCACGCCATGTCGGCGTGGGTGCGGTCACCGAGGCGGTAGTAGTCCAGCCCGGTCTCGCCGATGCCCACCACGCGTGGGCGCGCGGCGCGCTCCAGCAAGTCATCCAGTGTGGGCTCCTGCACGCCTTCGTTGTCGGGGTGCACACCCACCGTGGACCAGAGGTTGTCGTGTTCGCGCGCCAGCGTGTGCACATCCTCAAATTCTTCCAGCGTGGTGCAGATGCACAAGGCCCGGTCCACCTGCGCCTGTGCCATGGCGCTCAGGATCTCGGGCAACTGGCTTTTCAGCTCGGGGAAATTCAGGTGGCAATGGGAGTCGGTGAACATGCGGGCCCTGGGTCTTCGGCAACGGGACGCGGGCCTCGCAAGGCCCGATCAAACAAACGGCGGGATGAGAGCCGCTTCAGAGCGTCTGGGTGGCGCGGTCGGAACCGAGGTTGGCGCCCAGGATTTCCTCGATCTTCAGCTTCAACATGCGCGACTTTTCGTCGGACGGGAAGCGGATGCCGACACCTTGCGTGCGACCGCCCGAGGCCTTGGCCGGCGTGACCCACGCGACTTTGCCGGCCACGGGATAACGCTGGGGATCGTCGGGCAGGCTGAGCAGCACGTACACGTCGTCGCCCAAGCGGTACTCGCGGGAGGACGGGATGAAGATGCCACCGTCTGCGAACAAGGGAATGTAGGCCGCATAGAGCGCTGCCTTCTCCTTGATGGAGAGCTGGATCACGCTCGGGCGCGCTGCGGCGGCCGAGGGAGAAGGGTTTGTGCTCATCGCGCCGAGTTTAGCGGCAATCCCGCGTCAAATGCGCCCTGTTGCGGCCCTGCCATGCCCTCAAGTGACGGGTATTCCCGACGCAGTTGGCAGCTTGCTCCCCTGGCAGTCATTGACCGCGTGCGGCCAGCACCTGGCGCGTGCGGGCCGCCCAGGCTTCCTGCATGAGACCGGGGTTGTATGGATGCTCCACCGAGCGCGCGGCCTGCATCAGCTCACGCGACCAGGCTGCCAACGCAGTCCAGCGCGGCGCAGCGGGCAGCTCGGCCATCGGGAAAAAACGGGTCGGCGCGCCGGCGGCCAGCGCCATGAGGTCGTGGCAGAGCTTCTGCAACACGGAGAGTTGCTGTGCGGCGGGCCAGTCCGACAAGTGCGACCAGTCACCACGCGCCAGCGCCTTGGGCAGGCCTGCCCAGGCCTGCGCATCCAGCCCGCTCGAAGCCCAGGCAAATGCGTCGTCGGGGCGCCCACCAGCGGCTTGAAGCCACACCGCGGCCTGCGCGCGCGTGGGCGCGGCTGCCGGGGTCTTGGCGCCCGACTGCGCTGCTGCAACGCGGTCGATCAACCAGCTCAACGCCTCTTCCTGCGCAGGCCACACCATGGCGTGGGTCTGGCATCGGCTGCGGATGGTGGGCAGCAGCTGGTGGGCCGATTCGGTGGCCAGGATGAAGCGCACCTCGCCCACAGGCTCTTCCAGCGTCTTGAGCAAGGTGTTGGCGGACTCCATGTTCATGCGCTCGGCCGGGTACACCAGGATCACCTTGGTGTTGCCGCGCGAGCGGGTGGTCTGGGTGAAGGCCACCGCATCGCGCGCTGCTTCCACCCGGATCAGTTTGCTCGGTTTGCGCTTCTTGTCGTCGATCTCCTTTTGCGCACTTTCGTCCAGCGGCCAACCCAGCGACAAGCTGAGTACCTCGGGCATGAGGGCGCACAGGTCGGCGTGGGTGCGAACGTCGATGGCGTGGCAGCTCCCACAATCGCCGCAAGCTCCATGTGGCGTGGGCTTCTCGCACAACCAGGCGCGCGCCAGCGCCAGCGCCAGTTCGTACTGGCCCAGGCCTGAAGGGCCGGAAAGCAGCAAGGCGTGGCCGCGCTGGGCCAGCAGGCTGGCCAGTTGGGTTTGCAGCCAGGGGGCCAACGCCACGGTGCTCACGCAGGCACCTCGGCGCTCAGCCAGCCGCGCTGCTCGAACGCCTGGCGCACCAGGCGCCACACCGCCGCCTTGGGCTGGTCGGAGGCAATGCGGGCGAAACGGGCCGGGTCGTGCTGCATGCGGGCACCGTACCCGGCGGCCACACGTTCAAAGAAGACCAGCGGTTGGGATTCAAACCGGTCGGGCAGGCGCGCACCGGCCAATCGCTCGGCGGCAATCGACGGCGGCAACTCGAACCACACGGTGAGATCGGGCTGGCGCAAACGGTTGTTTTCCGTGGGGATCGCCTGCACCCATTGTTCAAGCTGACCGAGAACCTGCAGGTCAAAGCCCCGGCCGCCACCTTGGTAGGCAAAGGTGGCATCGGTGAAGCGGTCGCACAACACCACATTGCCGCTGGCCAGCGCGGGCTCGATCACCTGCTGCAGGTGATCGCGGCGTGCTGCAAACATGAGCAGCGCCTCGCACAAAGGGTCCATGGCATCGTTCAATACCAGCTCGCGCAGTTTCTCGGCCAGAGGGGTGCCCCCCGGCTCGCGGGTCAGCGTGACAGAGCGCCCCTGGCTCCGGAACGCATCGGCCAGCGCAGCGATGTGGGTGGACTTGCCCGCGCCGTCGATGCCTTCAAACGAAATGAAAAGTCCGGCGGTCTGCATGTGGGGCAATGGATATGGGCGGAGTTTCAGCGGCCCAGGATGTAGCGCCGCACGGCGGCATTGTGCTCTTCCAGCGTTGCGCTGAACTGGCTCGAACCATCACCACGGGCGACAAAGTACACCGAGTTGGTCTCGGCCGGCTGCACCGCAGCGCGCAGAGAGGCCGCGCCCGGGATGGCGATTGGGGTGGGCGGAAGTCCGGCGCGTGTGTAGGTGTTGTAAGGCGTGTCTTTCTGCAGGTCGTCGCGGCGCAGGTTGCCGTCGAAGCGCTCGCCCAGTCCGTAGATGACGGAGGGGTCGGTCTGCAGGCGCATGCCGATGCGCAGCCGGTTGGAGAAGACGCCACCGATGCGCCGCCGATCGCTTTCCAGGCCTGTTTCCTTTTCGATGATGCTGGCCAGGATCAGCGCGTCTTCAGGGGTGCGCAACGGCACGGTGCTGTCGCGTTGTGCCCAGACCTCGGCCACGCGCTTGTCCATGGCCTGGGCGGCCTGGCGCAACACGCTGGAGGCCTTGGCACGCTTGGCCACCCGGTAGGTGTCGGGGAAGAACCGGCCTTCCGGATGGCGTCCGGCGTAGCCGATGAGCGCCATGATGTCGGCCGAACTCAGGCCTTCAAGGTCTTGTGTCAGGTCGGGCGATGCGCGCACCAGCTCGAACACCTGGCGGTGGTTCCAGCCCTCCAGCAAAGTGATGCTGCGAAAGGCCTGCTCACCGCGCACCAGCTTGGAGAGCAGGCTGCGGGGCGTGGTGCCCGGTGCAAACTCGTAACTGCCGGCCTTGATCTCGCGCGACTGCCCCGACGCCCGGAACCAGCCGTAAAGCAGCACCCAGGGGGTCTGCACGCCCGACGATGAAAGCTTTTCGGCGATGCCGCGCGCCGACTCGCCGGGGGCAATCTCCAGGTCCAGCGGTTGTTGCTCGGTCACACCCGACGCAAGCCGCAGCGGTTCATCGACCCACCACACGCCGAAGGCACCTGTGATCAGCAGGGCCATCAGAGGCAGCACGAACATGAGTTTGAGTAGGCGTAACAAGGGCGTGGGCTCAGCAAGGTGAAGGCTTGGGGGCGGCCCCCAAAACACGGTACACGATGATAATCGGGCACTTGCGCGGCCCAGTGTGCCGCCTGCACCGCCGCCGACGCCTTGCGTCTCCCGCCGCCCGCGACCTGACCACCCACACGATCCCCATGACCTCCTCCATTTCAGTTGCGGATGCTCCATCCTTCCACGGCGTCGCCCGGTTGAACCACCTGGGCGTGATACAGGTGGACGGAGAAGACGCCGCGAAATTCCTGCACGGCCAGCTCACCCACGACTTTGCGTTGCTGGGTCTGTCGGAAGCGCGCCTGGCGGCTTTTTGCTCGGCCAAGGGTCGCATGCAGGCCAGCTTCGTGGGCTTCAAACGCAGCCACGACCAGATCCTGCTGGTATGCAGCCGTGACCTGCTGCCCGCCACGCTCAAGCGGTTGTCGATGTTTGTGATGCGCGCCAAAGCCAAACTGAGCGACGCCAGCGATGCGTTTGCCATCTGGGGTCTGGCCGGCAGCGCCATGCCTGCTGCCTTGCCGGCCGCGCCGTGGACGCAGTTGCGAGATGCCGACGTCAGCGTGGTGCGCCTGTACCCCGCCGATGGAACCGCGCGCGCCCTGGGGGTGGCCCCCGCCACCAACCCGGCGCCCGCTGGCGAAGCCATGAGCGAAGACCTCTGGAACTGGCTGGAGGTGAAGAGCGCCGTGGCCACGCTCAGCCAGCCGGTGTTTGAAGCCTTCGTGCCGCAGATGCTGAACTACGAGTCGGTCGGCGGTGTGAACTTCAAGAAGGGTTGTTATCCCGGCCAGGAGGTGGTGGCTCGCAGCCAGTTCCGCGGCACGCTCAAGCGCCGGGCCTATCTGGTGCACGGCCCCGAGACCATGACCGCAGGGCAAGAGGTCTTCCACAGCAGCGACTCCGACCAACCCTGCGGCACGGTGGTGCAGTCTGCGCCCCACCCGGCCGGTGGGTTCGATGCCATCGTTTCCATGCAGACCAGTGCGGCCCTTGATGGCAGCCTGCACGCCGGCAGCGCCAGCGGCGCGGCACTGGCCCTGCTGCCGCTGCCCTACCCTTTGCTGGACGACATCTGACACGGGCCCTGCCATGTGCCTGATCGCCTTCGCTCTGAACGCCGATCCGGCCTGCCCGCTGCTGATCGCAGCCAACCGCGACGAATTCCTGGACCGGCCCACCGCGCCGCTGCACCGCTGGCGGCTGGACGACGGCACCGAGGTGGTGGGTGGGCGCGACCTGCGCGACGGCGGCACCTGGCTGGGCTTGAGCCCGCAGGGGCGGCTGGCCATGCTGACCAATGTGCGCCAGCCGCTTCAGGGACCCGCACGGCGCAGCCGCGGCGAACTGGTCACGCGCTGGCTGCAAAGCGACGGTGATGCCCAGCGGTTTGCCGCCGGCATCGCACCCGCCGAGTACGGCGCCTTCAATCTGGTGGTGGGCGACTTCCATGCCCGGGCCTGGCACTGGCTGGGCAACCGCCACCCCGATGCGCCGCACAGCCCGCAGGCCTCCGTGCTGCACCAGCGCACGCTCGGTGCCGGCATCCACGGTCTGTCCAACGCGAGCCTGAACACACCGTGGCCCAAGACCCAGCAACTGAAGGCGGCCATTGGTGAATCGCTGAGGAGCGCATCGGACTGGTTGTCACCCTTGTCCCGGGCACTCACCCAAGACCAACCGGCGCAAGACCCGGAACTGCCGAAAACCGGCGTGCCCGACGACTGGGAGCGGGCGCTTTCCAGCCCATTTGTGCGCATGGCCGATCGGGCCTACGGCACGCGCACCAGCCAGGTGGTCAGCGTGCGGGCGCAGCCGCAGGGTTTTGCCGTGAACGTGCACGAATGGACCCACGACCCCGCCCTGCCGGTAGCGCACCTGCGGCCTGAACAATCCCGGCTGGAGTCGCTGGTGTGGTGAGCCTCAGAGGCGCTTGAACATGGTCACGTGCGGGATGCCGGCCTCTTCAAACGGATCACCGAGCACCGTGTAGCCCAGCCTGGCATAAAAGCCCTCGGCGCTGCGCTGCGCGTGCAGCACCACCTCGGCATCGCCGCGCTCGCGAGCCGTTTCCGTCAAGGCCTGCAACACGTCCCGCCCCAGGCGTCCACCGCGCAGCGTGCGGTCCACCGCCATGCGCCCGATCTTGGAGGTGCCCGGCTCATGGGCCAGCAGCCGGCCGGTGGCCAGCGGTCGGCCCAGGCGGTTGTAGGCCACGGCGTGCACGGCGGTGGCATCGGCTGCGTCCCACTCCAGCTCTTTGGGAATGCGCTGCTCTTCCACAAACACCGCTGTGCGCAAACGCTGGGCATCGGTGCCCAGGGTGCTCCAGTCGCCCACGCGCACCTCGGTCACGGCCTCGCCCGCTTCGAATCCACTCAGGATGTCGCGCAGCACCGAAGGCACAGGGCGTGACTTCTGGGTGGCCGGGTCGGCGAACACATAAATGATCTCACCCGTGATGAGGTGGTCGTCGCCACGAAAAATGGCGCCCGTGAAGGTGAGCGATGAGTTGCCGATGCGGCTGCACTTCATCGCCACCTCGATCTGGTCATCCACCCGCGCCGAGGCGTGGAACTCCACCGTGGCTTTCACCACGTACAGATCACCTTCGAGCTGCTCCATGCTTTCCTGGTACGGCAAGCCCAACGCACGCCAGTAGTCGGCGATGGCGGTGTCGAAATACATCAGGTAGTGCGCGTTGAAGACGATCTTCTGCATGTCCACCTCGGCCCAGCGCACGCGCAGGCGGTGAAAGAAGCGGAAGTTGGCGCGTTTCAAGGTCATGTCATTTTTCCTGGAAGGCTTGGCGCAGGGCGCGCGCAGCGTCGTTGTGGGCGGTCAGTGCCTGGGGAATGGCGCGACCGAAGTTGATGAACCCGTGCACCACGCCGGCATAGATCTCGATGTCCACCGGCACGCCCGCATGGCGCAGCCGGTCGGCGTACATCACGCCCTCGTCAACCAGCGGGTCGCACTCGGCCAGGCCGATCCAGGCCGGGGCCACGCCGTCGAGCTCGCGCACATGGCCACTTTCGTCCACGCCATCGAGTGGCGCGAACCGCCAGTCGTCGCGGTCGGCGGCGCTGCGCAGGTAGTGACCGAAGAAGTAGCTGATGTGCGGCTCCTCCAGCAGGAAGCCTTCGGCAAAGATCTTGTGCGAGGCGGTGTCCTGGTGGCCCGCGCAGCCTGGGTAGAAGAGCAGCTGCAGCGCCAGCGGCAGGCCGGCGTCGCGCGCCGCGATGGCCGTCGCAGTGGCCAGCGTGCCGCCGGCGCTGTCGCCACCAATGGCGATGCGACCCGCGTCCAGTCCCAGCTGTGTGCACTGCTCTCGCAAACCCACCAGGCTGTCCCAGGCGTCGTTGGCCGCGGTGGGGAACTTCCACTCAGGCGCGAGGCGGTAGTCCACCGACACCACGGCGCACTGCGCCAGGTGGGCAAGGTGGCGGCACAACGCTGCATGCGTCGCCACGCTGCCCACGGTGAAGCCGCCGCCGTGAAAGTACAGCAGCACCGGCAAGGCGACTTCAGCAGCCGGTGCAAACAACTGTGCGCGCAGCTCGACCCCATCGCGCGCGGTGAAGCTGAGGTCCTGCACCCGGGCCAGTTTCTGTGAAGGAATCTCCAGCACGCCGGCCCCCGCCTCGTAGGCCAGCTTGGCCTGCGCGGGCGTCAGCGCGTGCAGCGGCACATGCCCGGCACGAGCAATGCGCTCCAGCACATGGCGCATGGCGGGTGTGAGCAGCGAGCGGGGATCGGGGTGGTGAGACATGGGTGACCATTGTCGCGGGCGCGCCAAGGTGTTGTCACAAGCCCTGTCTTTTGGGTGACGGACTGCGGGTTGGCGGCATAGGCGGATCGGGGTGCGGGCCCTATAGTTTTTGAATCCACAAAAACCCGCACCGGAGACCCCCTTGGCCCAGATCCTCTACATCACCAACATCCTGATCGACTTCGGCGTGCTCTCTCAATTGCAGGCCGAATGCGAACGCGCGGGCATTCGCCGCCCGCTCATCGTCACCGACGCCGGCGTGAAAGCCGCCGGCCTGCTGGACAAGGCCACCGCCGCCCTGCCCGACTTGAGCCCGGCGGTCTTCGACCAGACCCCGTCCAACCCGACCGAAGCCGCTGTGCGCGCTGCGGTGGCGGTGTACCAGGCGCAGGGCTGCGACGGCCTCATTGCGCTCGGTGGTGGCAGCGCCATCGACTGTGCCAAAGGTGTGGCGATTGCCTGCACGCATGAAGGTCCGCTCAAGACCTACGCCACCATCGAGGGCGGCTCGCTGAAGATCACCGACCGGGTGCCACCGCTCATTGCCGTGCCCACCACGGCGGGCACCGGCAGCGAAGTGGCGCGCGGCGCCATCGTGATCGTGGACGACGGCCGAAAGCTCGGCTTCCACAGCTGGCACCTGGTGCCCAAGACCGCCCTGCTCGATCCCGAACTCACGCTGGGCCTGCCGCCCATGCTGACGGCGGCCACCGGCATGGACGCCATCGCCCACTGCATGGAAACCTTCATGGCGCCGCCCTTCAACCCACCGGCCGACGGCATTGGCCTGGATGGTCTGGCGCGCGGCTGGGCGCACATCGAGCGCGCCACCAAAAACGGGCAGGACCGCGACGCGCGCCTGAACATGATGAGCGCCAGCATGCAGGGCGCGATGGCCTTCCAGAAAGGGCTGGGCTGCGTGCACTCGCTCAGCCACAGCCTGGGCGGCGTCAATCCGCGCCTGCACCACGGCACGCTCAACGCCGTGTTCCTGCCGGCCGTGATCCGCTTCAACGCCGAAACCGACTCCATGAAAAAGGAAAACCGCTTGCAGCGCATGGCCCACGCCATGGGGCTGGCCAGCGGGGGTGATGTGGCCGAGGCCGTGACCGAGATGAACGCACGCCTGGGCCTGCCCACCGGCCTTTCGGCCATGGGTGTCACGCCCGACCTGTTCGACAAGGTGATCGAAGGCGCCATGGCCGACCACTGCCACAAGACCAACCCGCGCCTGGCCACCGCCGAGGACTACCGCGCGATGCTGCACGCTGCGCTGTGAAGCGCGACGGTTGACCTGCCTGCGAGGTCAGTGGCGAGGGCTGCCGGGAGGTGTTCCGACAACGCTGTGCACAGGACTGACCGGGGGCGTTCCCATCACGACATCGCACGATTCGTCCCGGCTCATGGGTTCGTCGTTGGACGAATTCTCATGGTCCGAGCTGCGCTCGTCCTGCGCCGTCATGCCGCCGTCCACGCCCAGTCCGCCATACCCCATGCGGATGCGGTGGTGCGGCCCGAAGTCTTCATCGGAGTCCTTCAGTCGGGCATTGCGTCGCAGGCAATCGTCGGCCGCAGCGTAGGCAAACGGGACCAACCGGCCCAACAAGGCCGTCACCTCGCCAGGTTGCGTGGCCGTGCTCACGCGCATGTAGGCGCGGTACATCACGATGCCGGGGTTGCCTTCAGCAGGGAGTGCGACCGAAAAATGTCCCATGCCCACAGCTTCACCCTGCGTTGCCTGGTTGAACCGCAGCATGTTGATCATCAGGCCGATATCTCCCCTGTACGTGCCGATGGGCACATGGATCATGAGGTGGTCGGGTACCCGCTCGGGGCTGTAGCCCAGGTGCACCTGGAACTGTCCCAGGTGGATCGGGTTGAGGTTCTTCTCGTCCAGTCTGGCGGCCCAGTCAGGCTCAACGTGCGGCACTCGGGGGCGTGCCACCAGCGGATGGGTGTCCAGTGCGTGGAGGTCAGGAAAGCCCTGATGGGCATACACAGATGTGATGAGCTTTCGGAAGTCGGCGGCGTTCATGATGTTGGCAATAGATGAGGGGTGGAGAGACAACTTGGGTTCGCACTGCGCTGCTCAGGCCGGCAATGCGGCATGCCAGCGCGCGATCGCATGGGCCCGGCCCTGAGTCACCGCGTGCTGCAGATCGTTCGCCGAAGTGGCCGGGTTGAACGGCATGCGAACCACCCAGGCAAAACGATCCACGCCTTCTTCGGTGAGGCACGCGAAGTAGCCCAGCCCGTCGGCCTGCGCATCGATCTCGTCGTTGGCCTCCAGCAGTTCGGCCAGGTCTTCCACGTTGTTTTCATCCAGCACGTCGAAGGTGAACCACAGCTGCAGGTGGTTGGGCGTGTCATCTGAGAAGCAGCACCTCAGCGACGTGGTCGCGCCCGCTTCTGGAAAGGCATTCACATGGGGTGCTGCAACAAAAGCGGCACCGTGCTGAGCGATAGCCCATTGATTCATAAGGTGCATGTAGTCGGCATTGGTCATGGCGTGGTGGTTGGATCGCTGGCAAATTGCAGCCCGGCGATCTTGTGCGTTGATGCGCGTTCACTGAATCGCCCCGGAACACCACGGCCCTGCAGCCCATGAGCTTGCGTTTGCAGGGACACCGCACGCAGCTCCGCGTCATCCATTCATAAGTGTTTCATGACCTGTTCATCAATCCTCGAACAGGTGATTCCAGGAGACTGGCGCTGGTGAATTCGAGGCATGTTGCCAAGGTTCACGCCCTTCAGCCCAGAGCGGTTCATCAGGCAACAGTGCCTGTCCAAGAGCTCGGGCACCTCACAACCTGGACAGACCATGACCTTCGCCACCCTACTGACCCCCGCCGAGACCGCATTGACGGCGCGAGAAGCCGAGATCCTCGATTTCATTGCGCGTGGATTCACCTCCAAACAGATCGCACGCCAATTGAACATCAGCCCCTACACGGTGAACACGCACCGGGACAACCTGCGCCGAAAGCTCGGCGCCCACAACGGTGCGCAGCTGGCCTCGTACCGGGCGACGCTGCAGTTCAACCCACCAGGCGCCAGCGCCATGGCCGCAAAGCTCTGAGCTTTCTCGTCACAAACCTTCAACACCAGGAGCCCCCATGTCGACCACCATTCCCTATTCACCCTCGCTCGTGCTGGGTGGCATCGTTGACCCAGCCGCCATGGACAACCTGCTGGCGATCTCGGCCATTCAGACCCCGATCGACGCAGCACAGGAAACCCTGAACTCGTTCATCTCCATGAAGCGCAGCCTGGACATGACGGTGCAGGAGCTCATCAACATGAGCATTGATCCCAAGGACCTCATCAACAAGATGAAGGAGGTGGATGTCGATGTGGACAAGGCCGCCACCAACTACGCCACCACCCGGCTTGAACAGGAGCTCAAGCTGCAGCCGCTGCGCGCCAAGATGCAGATGGTCAACGCCAGCGTGGAGAGTCCGATTGATTACAACCGCACGGAGATCAAGTCGATGCCGCTGGCGGCCGACTCGCTCAAGATGGATGCGCAGTTTTTTTCGTTCGACGAGAACGACGAGAACAACTCAAACACGATGTCCAACATCAAGTCTTACGTGAGTGCCTCCACCTCCATTCTGGGCGGCACCGGTTCGTTCGACATGGCCAGGGCCGCTGTCGGGCAGGTCAGCAAACAACGCCAGTTGCACAAAATCTCCGGCACCCTGGTGGTGACTGCGTCCTGCACACACAAAGATGCGCAGGTGCTCGCGCCTTTGTATCTGGACGTGGACAAAGCGGTGCGGGTCTGGAACAGGCTTTTCCCGGCCGCCAAGGACAAGATCCGCATGGACGAGGAGGGGCTCGGCAACATTGAAGAGCAGGAAGGCACCACGGCGGAGAAGTCCTTCAACATCATCTCCGGCGCCACCTTGGGCTCGAGCTTCGTGGGCATGGTGCACGTGCTGAAAACGGAAGACACCACCAGCAGTCAGGAGGTCAAAACCGCCGCCAGTGACATCGCGGCCCGTCTCAGCTTGGGCGCCAGCTTCGCCGGTTTCAAAGGTGGCTTTGGTGTCGACAAGAACTTCGGGGAAGACATCAAGGCGATGCTGAGTTCGCAGAACATCAATTCGCACGTCACGCTCATCACGGCGGGTTACATCCCGACGCTGAAATCCAAGATGGTGTCCGTGGGCGTGCAGCAGTTCGCCAACTTCGACCCGAGCGCCATGATGACCGATCTGCTCAGGCTGTCCGACTACACATCGGCCGACCGCAAGTCGGCGCAGCAGGCCGCCACCGCGGCCCGCACCAAAGGCGAGTTCGTCCAGCTCAAGACCGCGGCGGCCATCAGCGTCATGCAGGGCCTGAAGGCGCTGGATGACGGCCAGAACAAGATGCTGGACGTCGCTTCCATGATGGTGGCGTTCGAGGACTACGTGAAGGCGGCCTCGGGCGCCGACCCGGCCGTGAAGATCGGTGTACCGATCAACTACTACACCAAACCCATCACACGCACCCAGCTGGCACAGATGTGGGTGGCCAAGTACTACCCGAACAAGTACCTGGGCGTTTCAGGCGACGACACCGTGAGGGTCCCACCGCCCAAGCCGGACGCTGCGTCTGGCGACGCAGCGCAATGACCGCCGCACCTGACTTCCACTGAACCCCTTTTTGTCTTTTCGGAGCCGTCTCATGCCCACCTCCATTCCGTATTCGCCGTCCCTCGTGCTCGGCAGCATCGTTCATCCAGCAGCCATCGACACCCTGCTGGCCATGGCCGCCGTACAGACCCCCATCGACGCGGCGCAGGAAACCTTGAACTCCTTCATCTCGCTCAAGCACAGCCTGGAGATGACGGTCGATGAGTTGTTGAACATGAACATCAACCCCAAGGATCTGATTGCCAAGATCGCCGAAGTCGACACCCAGCTGGACAAGTCGGCCACAGCCTACGCCACCACACGCATCGAGCAGGAGCTCAAAATGCAGCCGCTGCGTGCCAAGGTGCAACTGGTGAACGCCAGTGTGGAAAGCCCGGTCGACTACAACCGCACAAAGCCCAACCCCATGCCACTGGCGGCCGACACGCTGACGATGGACGCGCAGTACTTTTCGTTCGACGAAAACAAGCAGAACGCCGACAACACCGTCGACACCATCCGCAAGTTCATCAGCGCCTCCGGCAGCCTCGGCGGCAAGAGCGGTGCCCTCGACATCGCCGACTCGGCTGTCAAGCAGATCAACCGCCAGCGCCAGATGCACAAGGTCGCCGGCACGCTGGTGCTCACCGCCAACTGCACGCACCGGACGGCTGTTGTGCTCGCTCCGCTGGTGCTCGATGTGGACAAGGCGATCCGGGTCTGGAACCAGCTGTTTCCGCAGGCACAGGACAAGATCAAGCCCGACGTGGCCACCATGCAGAAAATCGCCAGTGAAGAAGGCACCACGAGCGAAAAATCGTTCAGCATCATTTCGGGCGCCACCTACGGTTCGAGTTTCGTGGGCATGGTGCATGTGTTGCGCACCGAGTCCACCGAAACCAGCCAGGACATGGAAGTCGACGAAGAAGTGCTCCAGGCCAAGGTGGAAGAACAGGGCTTGTTTCTGTCGAAATCCGGCGGGTTGGGCGTGGACGACACAACGGCCTCCGACGTAAAGAACCTGCTGAGCCGCCAGAACATCAGCTCGCACGTTACCGTGCTCACCTCGGGTGTGATCCTGGGCATTGAAGGGGTCGACGTTCAGACCGCCGTGCGGGCCTTCGCAGCGCAAGAAGGCGAAGGAGGAGGCACGATGGCTGCATTGACTTCACTGGCCAACGCCAACAACGGTCAAACGCAGTCAGCCCAGGCCATGGCAGAGGCTGCGCGCACCGGCAAGGACCTGGTCGACATGAAGGAAGCGACCGTCACCGCCGTCATCGGCAAGCTGGGGGAGCTCCAGGGCCAGACGGTGCGCATGCTCAACATCGATTCGCTCATGACGGCTTTTGACAACTATGTCGACAAGGCGCGCGCAGGCGGAATCGGGGTTCCGATCAACTACTACCTCAAGCCGATCACCCGCTCACAGCTGGCGCAGATGTGGATCGCCAAGTACTACCCGGACCGGTACCTGGCGATCGACGGTGACGACAGCAAGGCCGAACCCAAGGCCCCTGCGCAGTGATGGAGCACGAGATGAACGACAACGATCTCGCCCTGCTCACCGCACGGCCTGGCGCCGAGGTGGCCATGTGGGTACAACCCATCGCCGCAGCCATGGCCGAGTTTCACATCGATACGCCGACCCGAAGGGCCGCTTTTCTGGCACAGGTGCTGCACGAATCGGACGGCTTGCGCCGGCTCGACGAGAACCTCAACTACAGCGCCAAGCGCCTGACGGAGGTGTGGCCGCGCCACTTCTATCTGCCGCCCGACGATGCCAAGGGACGCAGCGATGCCGGCGCCTACGAGCACCGCCCGGAACCTCTGGCCAACGCCATCTACGCCAACCGGCTGGGCAATGGGAGCGAGGCCAGCGGCGATGGCTGGCGCTTTCGCGGACGCGGTCTGGTGCAGCTCACCGGGCGGCGCCTGTACACCGACGCCGGGTCGGCCTTGCAGCTCGACCTGGTCAATCAACCCGACGCCCTGCTGCTGCCCCTTGAGGCTGCCCGGGCCGCTGGTTGGTACTGGCAACACATTGACGGGAACACGCTGGCCGATCCCGCCACAACGCTGGCCTTCGAGCGCCTCACGACCGCCATCAACGGCGAATTGATCGGGTTGGAGCACCGCGAAGCCCTGTGGAAGCAGGCGCAGTCGCTGCTCGGCGCCGTGGCCTGACCTCATGCACTCAAGGCATGCGCATGAACCCCTTCATCGCCACCATGCTCGCGTGCCTGCTCGCCCTGCTGCCGCTGGAGGGGCGCAGCCAGGTGGAGACACCGGCGCCCTCTGCTTCTCCAGCGCCGCGCGTGATCGAACTCAACGGCGATCTGGAGCTCGACCGCATCATCGAGCTGAGGGTGGACCAGCTGCAGGCCTGGAGCGTTCGGGCTGGTGGACCTGCGGACCCTGGCAATACCATAGCCGCGGGGCATCCGGCGTGGGGACTGGTGCCCTACATCGACGGCCGCGCGCTCAAGGGTCTGACGCCGCTGGCGGTGGACCTGGGTCAGGGCCTGCTCCAGTTCCATCTGCGCATCACGCCGGAGAACCAGGACACCTGGACCCACCTGCTGGGCCCGCTCACTTTTCAACGCGCGGTGCGCCTGAGTGTCGGCGTGGTGGAGGTCGATCCGTTCGCCACCGACTTCACCCTGGAGAACGAGCGCGCCCTGCTCACGGTGATCAACTGGCGCTGGATGCTCGCCGCCGCACTCGTGGTGCTCGTGTTCGGCGTCGCGTTCTGCGCCTTGGCCACGCGCACCACCTTGTTGATGGAGCGCACGTCAAGCACGCAAGACCAGCGCGCTCATCGCTTCAGTCTGGCCAAGGTCCAGCTGGCGCTGTGGTTCTTCGTGGTGTTCAGCGCCTTCCTTGTGATCTGGTTGGCCACAGGCAACTTCGACTCGGTCAATGGCTCCATTCTGTCCACCCTGAGCATCAGCGCGGGCACAGCCCTGGGCGACACCCTGGTGAAAGCCGCCGGGTCGGGCGTGACGGCCTTGCCCACGCAGGCCGTTCGTAGCGACGAATTCTTCGCACCATCCTGGACCGCGAAGCGCTTCATGCGCGACCTCGTCTCGGACGACGAAGGGTGTTCCCTCTCGCGGTTCCAGATGCTGGCCTGGACTGTTGCGCTGGTGCTGGTGTTTCTCGCCGATGTGTATGACGACCTGCAGATGCCGGTCTTTGGACCCGAACTGCTGTACCTGCTGGGTCTGAGCTCCGGCACCTACATGGCGCATCGCGTGCCCGAGATGCTGCGCGAGCGACAGCGGCCTCTGCCCGTGTCAGCACCCGCCGACAAGGCCGAGACGCCCACGTCCAGCGCGGCGTTGGCGAGCCCCACGGCCACGGACAAAACATCCTGAACCTCGCTGTGTTGCCTCGCCGCTTCAGGTCGGTCCGCTCCACGGACCCCGCGTGCAGATAGGTCGCGCAACCTATGGCACGTCGTGCTCTTAGGAACTATAAAGTAATCATTTGTGTAGTTTGTTATTACTTAAATAGTATCCGCAGCACTTCGGCATGCGGTCCCCCCAAGGCGTCACGCATCATCCAAAAGGAATCCAAGATGACGGAAAAACACAGGATCTGGCGGGAGGAATACCACTTCGCGAACTGCGTCATCCGCTGCGACACGCGAGAACTGTTGCGAGACGGCATCGCTCAGAAAATCGAGCGGCGGTCCTTCGATCTGATCCTCTACTTGCTGCAGCTCGAAGGGCGGGTGGCGAGCAAGGACGAGCTGCTGGAACACGTCTGGGGCAACCACTTCGTGTCCGAATCCGTCATCGCCCAAAGCATCATGAAGGTGCGCAAGGCGCTGGGCATCACCGGCAAGGAACCGGGCCCCATCAAGACCGTTCACCGGGTGGGCTACCGCTTCGCCAGCGAAGTGCGAAAGGCCATTCATTCACCTGCATCCAGCTCGGGCTCGCGGCGCCAACCGGGCCCGCCGCGCATCCTGTGGCTGCCCACAGAGGGCACGCTGGACCGTCCGGACCTGTCCTGGGTTCGTTATGGCTTGATCTCGGTGGCGACCCACATACTGCACGGCCACGGCGTGCCCACAGTGCTTGCCAGCGAGGCAATCCGCTGGCACGAATCCTCCGTTGAAGGGCCTGCCGATGGTGCGAGCGCACCCACATTGGCGGTTCTGGAGGTCGGCATGCCGGTGGTGCACAGCCACCTCACCACCTCCGGCGACCAGTACAGCCTGCAATGGCGCATGCAGCTGGACGGCGTCGAGCACGGCAACCGGATCGAGGGCGCAGCACCCGCCGACCTCGCCCTGAGGGCAGCCCGCGAAGTTGCACTCGTCGTGCGCCTGCAGGCGGGCCTGCAACCCACCCATGGGCAGGCGGCTCGTTTTGTGGAGGAAGCCTTGCCGCTGATCGAGCTGGCCCTCACGCTGGATCAGGTCGACAAGGCCTTCCCGCTGCTGGCGGCCTGCACCGACATGGCGGCGTGCCCTCTGCCGATCTGGGCCGAGTTCGTGCTCTTGCTGGCCCAGCGCGGGGATGACAACACCCTTGCCTGCACCGAACGTGTCATTGAGCAGGCACGCCTTGCACAAGACTGCGCCCATGAAGGATGGGCCCGTCTGTGCAGTGCGCACCACTTGCTGTACCGGCACCGCTGCGCCGAGGCGGTTGAACTGGCCATGGCCGGCGTGGCACTGGTGCGCCATGCCGCTCCGCATGCCTTGCATGCCCGCGCGCTGCTGCTGGCCACGCATGTGCTGGCCACAGCAGGCAAGGTCACCGAGGCAGCCGTGCTGTGGCGCGAGGCCGCCGCCGTGGTCAGTCAACATGCTACGCACGACATGGTGTGTCGCGTGCATTTGCTGCGCTGCGAGCTCGATCACATGGAGGCCGGGCTGTCCAGCGCGCACGGGCCCCGCGGGCCGGTGCCGGACGCTTCGCGCTGGCTGGGACTGTCCCCACTCACGGCGTCCATTCAAGCCATGCACAGCCTCCAATCCTGCGCCCGGGGCGACTTTGAAAGCTGCCGGCGGGAGCTCGACCATGCCCTGCAGGCGGCCGACAACGGCGGTACCGCCCCCGTACGCCTTTTCGTCCAGCTGCAGCGGGGCAACTTTCTGGCCCGCTGTGGCGACCACGCCGGATTGCAGGAGTGCATCCGTGCGCTTGAAGAACCCGCGCTGCGCGCAACGCCCTTGGCGCACGCCGTCGCACGCTGGTTGCGCGCACGGCAATACCACCTCGCGGGTGACGCAGCACAGGCCTTGACGCTGGCCGAGGCGGCCATGGAAGAACTGGCGGACCTGGGCATCTGGTGTGCCGAGGATCAATGGCTCTACGTGGCCCAGCTGGCCCTGGTCGCGGGAAACCGCCGCTCAGCGCGCCAGTGGTTGCAGAGGCTTCAGACCCGCCATGAGCACCGCCCTTTGCAGTCGCGGCAAGCCACCGCTCTGGCCGTGGAGGGCATGATCGAATACGCGGAGGGCAATGCGAGCAAGGCGCTGACGCTGTTTGAACAGGCGTGTCGTCTGGCGCGTGGCACGCTGCTGTGCAACATCCTCCTGTTCGGCCTCACATGGCTGGCGCTCATCGATGGGCGAAACCCCTCGCCCGCACAACTGCTTCCCGCCGGACAGTGGGTGGAGGGCACTCGCGAAGGCCGGCACGTGCGCGCCATGCTGCACAACAAGCCTTATTGGGCCATCTCGCGGCGCGAACACCCGGTGTTGCTGGGAACGGCCGCCGAGCTGCTGCCGCACCGGGTGGCGGATGTGGGCGGCTCGGGCCCGTCCTGTTACGCCCACCACCTGCCCATGCCCGTGTGATGCCGCCTTGGATCACGCAGGCGGTGGCACCTCAAGACGGGCACCCACATGCACCAGGCCGCGTGATTCGGCCAGTTCGACCTGGCGCTGCCGCTCCGCCATGTGCGCTTTTTGCTGGGGGCTGCGCTGGTCGTGGCAATGCGGGCAACTCACGCCCTTCACATAGTGCGGCGATGCTTTCTCCGCGGCGCTCAGCGGCCAGCGGCACGAGCGGCACAGCTCGTGCGAACCGGGTTGCAAGCCGTGGCCCACGCTCACACGTTCGTCAAACACGAAACACTCACCCTCCCAGGTGCTCTGGGTGGGCGGGATCTCTTCGAGGTATTTGAGGATGCCGCCCTCAAGGTGGTAGACCTCATCAAAGCCGCGCATCTTCATGAGCGCGGTGGACTTCTCGCAGCGGATGCCCCCGGTGCAGAACATCGCCACCTTGGGCTTCTTGCCGCCTTGCAAGGCCGGTTGTGCATCGAGCCAGGCGGGCAGTTCGGTGAAGGTCTTGATGTTCGGGTTGACCGCACCCGCGAAGGTGCCAATGGCCACTTCGTAGTCGTTGCGGGTGTCGATCACCAGCACGTCCGGGTCGGCCAGCAGGGCGTTCCAGTCCTGCGGTTTCACGTATTGGCCCACCGTCTTGTTCGGGTCCAGGCCGGGCACGCGCAAGGTCACGATCTCTTTCTTCAAACGCACCTTCATGCGGTTGAAAGGCGGGTGCTCGCTCCACGACTCCTTGTGCGGCAAACGGGCCAGGCGGGCATCAGCGCGCAGGTGCGCCAACACCGAGTGCACACCCGCCTGCGGCCCGGCGATGGTGCCATTGATGCCTTCGCGGGCGAGCAGCAAGGTGCCTTTGACGTGGTGGGCCTCGCAGCAGGCCTGCAGCGGATCGCGCATGTCTTCGAAGTCGGGCAAATCGACGAACTGGTACAGCGCGGCGGTGAGGTAGGGATGGGCGGGGGACGCGTCGGTCATGGCGCAATTATCCCCCTGCCCTGCCCCGTCACAGGGGCAACAACCGGGACGGGTCGGGCCGCTGCAGCCACTGGTCGAACTCCTCGGCCAGCTGCTGGCTGGCTGCAGTGGCGGCATTCCAGGCCTTCATGCGCCCAGCCAGATCAGGCCCGTAGCGGGTGAAATCCTGGCGGTCGGGCAGCTTGGCATTGGGCAAGGATTTCACCCAGGCCGGATCGGGCGCGAGCACCAGCATGCTGTCCAGTGCGGGGCTGCTGCGGTGCCGGCTCTTCCATGCCTTGTCCAGCCAGCCCGGCACGACCGACTGCTGGAAATGGGGATACAGCACGATGGGTGCCGAGGTGGGCGGCTGGTAGCGCAGGTGCAGGTGGTAGTCGGTGATGCCACCGTCCCAGTAGGTGCCGGGCGGTGCGCCCGCAATGCCGTGCACCGGGCGCAGCACAAAGGGTATGGAGCAACTGGCCTGCAGCGCATCCATGAAGTTGGCCTCTGCCAGCGGCACCTGCCGGGTGCGCAAGTCCTGGGTCGAAAACGGCAGCCCGGCGCCCGTGGAAAACACCACCCGCTCCAGCCAGGCGCCCAGTGCCTTGCGGTGCAATGCGTTGGCGGCAAACGCGCCGAGGTAACCCAGCGGTGTGCGGATGCGCCCATCGCGCCCGAGCAGGTGGCGCCCGCGCGAGGTGACGATATGCAGGTGGTAGCGCGGGTGCAGGAGCACCTCTTGAATGCGTCCGCCATAGAAAAGCTGGAGACTGCCGCCGAACTGCTCGCTGACCTGGTCGGGTGTGGGGCGCTTCTGCCCCGGGGGCAAGGCGTAGTGCTGGGCGATGTAGTCGCGCTCCAACCGCTCGAAGGCGGCCACCGGGTCGTTCAGGCAGGCTGTGGCCATGCGCCAGGCGCCGATGGAAGCGCCCACCAGATGAACCGGCTGGGCGCTTTGAGGCAGCCATTGGCCAAACAGGAAACGGTCCAGCGGCCCCAGAACCAGCCCCTTGGGACCGCCTGCGGCGCCCGGGATGACACCCACGTCCTGCGCACGCAGACCGTGGTGCTCGATGTGGTGGCGCGCGAGCGGGCCGGCGTAGAGGCGAAGGGCTTGCATGGGCTGCGATTGTCACGCAGCGCGCACGCACAAAACGCTTCAGTGGCCCGGTGCTTCTTCGGCCTCGGTGATTTCGGTGTGGCGCGAGATGGATGGAATTTCCTCCGCCACCACAGTGTCGGGATCGATGCCCAGCACCAGGCCGACCGGGTCCGGGTAGGTGTTGATCAGCAGCTCTGAGCGCATGGACTGCTCTTCAGCCCGGGCGCGCCAGGAGCCGATGTGGATCACGCCGGCAATCGGTTCGTACACCTCGTTCTCGAACGGCGCGGTCTGGTGTTCGATGGCGTTGATCATGCGTTTGGGGAAATTCCACTCGCGCGCCAGTGCGGCCCCCACCTCGGCGTAGCTGTAGCCGAACAGGCCACGCTCTGCCGTGGAGCGTTTGAGGTCGAGCATGGGCACGCTGCGGTCGAGATCGATCATGGCCTCGGGCATGCCCACGTGCATCACGAGCTCGCCGATGCCGTGGATCAGGCCGGCGGTGAAGGCGGTGTTTTCGTCGATGCGGATCGGCAGTGCGATGTAGCGCGAGAGGTTGGCGGTGTTGAGGCTGTAGCGCCAGAACTGGTTGAGGTTGACACCGCCCACGGCGTGAAAGCCTTCGCCCAGCGAAGCGGCAATGACGAGTGCGCGCACCTTGATCAGACCCAGCACCTGGATCGCTTCGCGGGCGTTGGACACCGAGCGGTGCAGGCCGAAGAAAGCCGAGTTGGCAGTCTTGAGCAGCTTGGCGGTGAGCACCGGGTCGTCTTCGATGTACGAGGCGGCCAGCATCGCGTCGACGTCTTCCTGATCGAAGGTCTCGATCAGCTTGCGAACCACCTTGGGTGCTGAAGGAAGGGCGTCGGGCCGTTTCAGGAGCTTCTCGAGTTGCATGTCTTTTCCCCGCCTTGTGTGCCGACCCGAATGGGGTTTGCTGTATTTTTTATCGCCCGAAAGCTTGCGCACTTGAGGTCTTTCTCAGTCAATGAAGGCGCCCAGCGCCTGGCTGAACGACCACTCCGACGGATCCTTGCCCAGCACGCTGTCCAGATCGAGCCCGAGCGAGAGGCCCACCAGATCCGGGAAGGTGGCCACCAGTCCGCTTTCGTCGAGCTGGATTTCTTCGGCGCGCGCGCGCCAGGAGGCAATGTGCAGCACGCCACCCAGCGGGTCGTAGGCCTCACCTTCGAAGGGCGTGATCTGGTTGTTCAGGGCCGAGACGATGTCCTGCGGGAACTGCCACTTCTCGGCCATGCCTGCGCCCACCTGGGCATAGGTGTAGCCAAACACCGACATCTCGGCCTGGGCGCGGTTGAGGTCCAGCGGTGGCGTGCCCATGTCCAGCGGCGCGATCAGGTCGGGCATGGCGATGTGCATGATCAGGTCGCCAATGGAATGGATCAGGCCGGCGGTGAACGCATTGCCTTCGTTCTGGCGCAGCAAACTCGCCAGGGATTTGGAGATATCGGCCACGCGCAGGCTGTAACGCCAGAACTGCGGCAGGTTGACCCCGGGCACGTTTTTGAAGCTCGATCCCAGCGCCGCGGCCATCACCAGCGAGCGCACATGGGTCATGCCCAGCATGGCCACGGCTTCTTCGGCGCTGCCGATCTTGCGGCTGACGCGGAAGAATGCCGAATTGGACAGGCGCAGCACGCGCGTGGTGAGCGACGGATCCTGGGAGATCAGGTCGGACACCCGCTTGGGGCTCGGGTCGTCCTTGTTCATCTCCGCCAGCAGTTCGGAGACAGTGCGCGACATGGCGGGCAGCGCGCGGGGAAAGTTCAGCAGGGCTTCGAGTTGCATGTGACGCAAGTCCGGTGGAGGCGTTGGGCTTGGCACGCAGTCCAGGCTGGTGGGTGCGTGTTCTCCTCTGTATCGGCTTGGTGGCCACCAACTTGAGCCCAGCCCAGCCCCGCCCAGGAGGCCTTTGCCCGGCTC
>QBMB01000040.1:0-10129 GCA_003241965.1 Burkholderiales bacterium
GGCCTGTCAACGGGGGGTTGGTGGGTCGTTGTCGGCCCTACCCTCCTGTTTCTGCGGGTCTGACGGGCCTCCAGCGCCCTTCAGAGCGTCCGAACAACCGCCATGGGGCATCCACCGCCAAAGGACGGTGGACGGCTCCTATGGGCTTGGCTGCTTCAACCTTCGTACTGGATGCAGAACGGGCGGCCCACAAGGGTTTTGGCCTGTGCGGCGGTCACAGGCTTGGAGAGCGGCCCAACAAAGTGCGCGAGCAAGCCGTCCTGGACGGAAAGTTCAAGAAACGGCTTTCCCTCAACGCTGGCGGGGAAGGCGGCGTCGGCGGTCACAAAGAACCACCCTTTGCTCTTGCCGGTACCGTCTTTGTTGCCCTTGCAGTGGGTAGCCATGTCCTTGCCGGCCTGTGCCATGGCTTCATCGAAGCCCACGGTCTTCATCGCAAGGACAGGAGTGGTGAGGAAGGCACCGGCGAGCGCGGCAACTGCGGCAATTCGGGTAACGGTGCTCATGCTGTGGCTTCCTCGCTGGTGTCCACCTGGTGGGCCGAGTGGTCGTTGAAATCTCCAGAGGTATTGTCGGCTGTGCTCTGGCCACCCGAGTCGGCCAGCGGTCCCCCGAGGGCATCAACGAGATCTGGAATCAGCTTCTTGAGCTCACCGGTGAACAGCGCCACGTCGCCGTCGAAACTCGACTCGCGGTCCTGCGAGAGGTTCTCGAACACGCCCTCCAGGAACGAGAGTTTCTTGAGCACCATCGTCTCCGTCAGCTGGAATGACACGCGGCCACCCCAGGTGAGCGCTAGCTTGGTCGGTGCCATGCCCTGCACGAGGTGATTGCGCACCTCCTCACAGTCGAGGTTGTGACGATTGAACTTGACGGAGGACTTTTCCTGGTCGGTGGACTTGAGTTCGCAGTCGCGGTCCACGCTGAAGTTCTCGGGGGACTCGCCATGCTCCAAGCTCAACAGCCACTGCGTCATGGCGGTTGCAGGGGACAGAGCCGTCTTGAGCTGGGTCATCGCCATGCCACCGAAGGCCCGCACCAGTGCCGTGACCACATCATCCACCTTGCCCTGCGAACTGGCGTCGATGGCCACGCAACCATTCTCGCGGTCGACCCAGACCCAGAAGCTGGTTTGGGCGGGATAGGCGTTGGGCAGCAGGCTCAGCAGCGCATCCTCGCGCAGCTTGAGTGTTTCCTTCTTGCCTGGCTTGCGGCCCGTCTCAGCCTCGATCCTGTCGGCTTCTTCCTTCGCCTTCTTGCGCACCGCGCCGCCGGGCACCGCGCGCGTCTCCATCATCAACTTGAGGATCAACTGCCCGTCGACCGACTCGACAAGATCAGCATGGTCTTCGCCTCGTGGCTCCACCCAACCAAAGGATTTGTCCTGCGTGGGTAGCGTGGGCTTGAAACGGTTGGCCGCCACCGCCTCCATGGCCTGGTGATGGGTGATGTCCCACCCTGCGTTGATCTTGAAGAGGACGAGATTCTTGAACATGTGATCCTTGTTGGGTTGGTTGGCTGTGGTCTGTCTTGCGCTTGTGCGAACCACTGGAACTCGCCTGTGGCAACGCCCGCTGCACAGACCTATTCTTGGGACTCGATGCCCGGATAAAGGTCACCTATCAAGGGGTTAGCACCCCGATAGCACCGACTTTGACCCCTGCCGCACGTCAAGGAGGATCCCGTGGACAGCCAGCACGAACGCTACGATGAGGTTGTACGGAACAAGCTGAACCTTCACCGCTCGGAGAAACCACCAATGGTCACCACCACCATCCAGTTCGATTTGCTCACCAACGCCACAGATTCCATCTCCTACGCGATTGAGTTGCTTGCCTGGCCTGATATTCGAAACGATGAGCGTCGAATGAAGCAAGCCATCCTGAGCATCTCCCAAGGTGTCGAACTGCTTCTCAAAGAGCGACTGAGGCGGATACACCCGGCATTTATGTTTGAGGACGTCGACAAGTTCCCAAGTCTTGATGCTCGAACCGTGGGAGCAGAGCGCGCGCTCATGCGGCTCAAGAGCATCTCCGGCTATCTGGTCCGGGACTCTGACGCGCAGCTCATGCGTGATCTCAGGCGAACGAGAAATGCCATTGAGCACGCGGAGTGGCATACCACCCTTGCAGAAGCGAAGGCCATCGTTGGGGCAGCGTTGAGCTTCGCCATCGATTTCGCTAAATCAGAGCTCGACCGCGACCTGTCCTACGAATTTCGCCGTGAGGACACATGGGGCCAGCTATTGACTGAATTGCATGAATTCGCGGCTGCGCATGCGCGCCGCCTTGCAGCGAACGCCGGAGTTGACCAACTGAACATGATGACCTGCGACGTCTGCCACCACGAGACGCTAGATCGTCTTGAGCAAAGCTGTCCTTTGTGCGGCCATTGGAACAGCGACGAGGAGGTACCCTTCTAACTGGGTCGACCCTTGGGGATGTCTGGGCGGTCCAGGAGCGCAGAACTTCTAAAAAAAAAAGCCCCGTCCGGTGGGCGAGCCGTTCAATTAAGGTGTTGAAGTAAACATTGCATTCGATTGACTGATGTAAGGGCTGCAGCTATGCAGCCCTTTTTTCATTTGCGCTACTCAAATTGCTGGACGCTCAGGCTCGTCGCTCCAAGGTTCACCTTGCGGGATGGATGCCCCAGGTGCTCACGCCCGTAAGGGGGGCAAGCCGGGTTAAAGCCAGTTTTAGCTCATTACCCTTTTTGATATTAAGGGCTGCGCACGGGCCTTGACTCTCTTCCTGCTAGAGACTGCTCAATATCTGCACCGTGTCCAAACTTCTCCAAATCTCTATTGTTGCCGTCAGCTTAACGGCCGTTGTTGCATTGGGTTTCTTCGCCCGCTATGTTTTCGTAGGCGCAGACCCAGAGTCTGACTCGCGCGATAGCCCGCCGACTTCCGCTCAGATTTTCGAACTTGATGGCCAGAAGTTCAAGCGATGGGCTGTGCCGCGTGAGGTTCCCGGCCTGAAGTTCTCCGACCCCATTGGCAGACCGAGCCTCTTGGGCGGTTTCCGAGGCCGAGTGATCCTTCTGAATCTTTGGGCGACCTGGTGCCCTCGGTGCCGTGAAGGAATGCCCGCCGTGGACCGGCTGAACGCGCACGTGGCCGGGGATCAATTTACCGTTGTGACCCTGGCGTTGGACTCCCCGGCCAAGGCCAAGGCCGAAGCTTTCCTTCGACAGATCAAGGCCACCACGCTCCGGGGGGTACACGCATACTCAGGGGGCTGGGCGTGAGCAGGCTGGGTGTGAACACGGTTCCGACGACGCTTCTGATCGACTCCAAGGGACGGGAGATCGGTCGGCTCTCCGGCGCAGCAGCGTGGGATGAGAAGCCCGCGCTTGCTTTGATCCAGTCGTACTTGAGGAAGCCATCCTGAAAACTACCCACATCATCGCCGCGTCAGCGGCGGCGCACAATTTGCCTCGCAGAGCATGGAACTTGCTCTTGCTCGCGTGGCTCGCCAGCCTTGCTGGCACGCTCGGCAGTCTTTTTTTTAGCGAGGTGATGCTGCTGCAGCCTTGCGTGCTGTGCTGGTATCAGCGCATTGCGATGTTTCCACTGGTTTTGGTGCTGGGCATAGGGCTGTACCGCGAAGATGGCGGCAGCTTTCTTTACGGGCTGGGTTTGGCCGCCCTCGGCTGGGCAGTGGCGGGGTATCACTTTCTCCTGTACAGCGGTTGGATTCCGGAGCACCTGCAGCCATGCAGCAAAGGCCTCTCCTGTGCCGATGTGGATTTGCGCGTGGCCGGTTTTCTCACCATTCCTCTCATGTCTCTGTTCGCGTTCACCGTGATAGTGGGATTGCTTGTGGCCGCGCGCCACCCAGGAGTAAAAGCATGAAGCGCCAGCGCGTCATGGTCGGCAGTGCAGTGGCTCTCTTGCTGGCCTTTGTGATCTCGGCGTTTGCGTACTCTTGGTTGCAAGAGAAACGCCTCGTTGAAGCGGCGGCCAAGTCGGATTCGGTGTTCAACCGACCCCATTCGCCAATCTACGGTCCCGCTGCGGCCAAGGTTCGAATCGTCGAGTTCCTCGACCCGGCGTGCGAAACCTGCCGGGCGTTCTATCCCCTGGTCAAAGATATCGTCGACTCGCATCAAGGCCGTGTCCAACTGGTGGTCCGCTACACGCCTTTCCACGCTGGCGCCGATGCGGCCGTAGCCGTGATGGAAGCCGCACGCCTGCAGGGCCTATTCTGGCCAGTGACACAAAGGCTGTTGCTTGAGCAAAATACTTGGGGCGCGGACCACAACCCGCGGCCAGATTTGATCTGGGCGATCGTCGCTCGAACAGGTTTGGACCTGAGCAAGGCGCGCGAGGATGCGGCTTCGGCTTCCGTGCGCAGTAGGGTGGAACAAGACTTGGCAGATGCCAAGGCGCTCGACGTCACACGCACCCCAGGGTTCTTTGTCAACGGTCGGCCGCTCAAGCGGTTTAGTGAGGACGAGCTGAATGCACTTGTGCGCGAAGAGGTCGATCGCGCGTACGGAAAACCTGAGCTCGCGCCGTGAGCGACTCCGAGATTCTCTCGAAAGCCGCAGGAGGCGGTTAATCCGGCCCTGGCGTTCAAACCTGTTTGTGACGTTTCTTCAAGTCCCATTGAGGATAAAAAGAGATCTTTCAGCAATGGGCGTTTTCTCGGTTCTCTTGTCTTTGCGCACTTGCCCTCAAGCGCGGATTCCAGCGATCAGCAGCGTCAGGTGCAGAACGGTGCGAGGCGAGACAAGTAAGAGGCTTGATTCAGCGCGTCTCCTTCACTCAAGTCAAATTTTTCCAGACACGTTTGCCGGCCGCCTAGGTCCAGTAGCGAATGTGAGCGCGACGTCGCCGAAAAGCGGTACACCGTCCTCATCGCGCCTTCTTGGCCAGCGTGATCAGATGGTCGGCGACAGCCATCGAGCGCGCGTTCGAGCCGGCCTGGGGGCCGGAGGTAAGCCATCTGCCGTCCACGCCGAGCGAAGGCGTGCCTTCAATTTTGTAGCCACCGGCCAATGCGGTTGCCTGCTTGACCTTGCCGGCGACACCGAACGAACTCATGGTCTCCACGAGGCGTTTGCCGTCGGCACCGTTCTTCGTGGCGAAGGCGGCGATATCCGCGGGCGTTGCAAGCCGTTGCTTGTCAGCGTGGATAGCCTGGAACACCTTCCCATGCAGCTGCTCAACGAGGCCCATCGTCTCCAGTGCGAAGTACAGCTGCTGATGGATCACAAAGTCCTGGCGGAAGGCGACCGGGATGCGACGGAACAGGACGTCCCGCGGCAATGTCTTCAACCAGGCCTCTAGCGCTGGCTCAAATGCACTGCAATGCGAACAGCTGTAGGCGAAAAACTCAAGCACCTCGACTTGCTTCAAATCCTTGGTTGGCTGTTGGGGAGACACCACCACATAGTGCTTGCCCGGAAGGAACTGCTCCTGGGCCTGTAGGGCGGTATGCACGGTGAGGGCGAATGGGAGCGCCAGGCTACAGAAAACGCGTCTTTTGATCATGATTAAAACGGAGGGAAAAATGAATCCCGCTCAGCTTTCGGAGAGCAGTTGGTCGATAAGTTGGTGAAGTTCGGCGAAGTCTGGCTTTCCCACAAAGCGCTTGACGATCTCCCCTCGTTTGTTCACAAGAAATGTTGTGGGGGTGACTTTGACGTCACCCCACGATTTGGCAACCGCTCCTGTGTTGTCGATGACGACCGAGAACGGCAGCTGGCGAGTTTGAGCAAACTTGACAACGTAGGCCGGCGGGTCGTAGTGCATGGCCACAGCGATGGTTTCATAGCCGCGGCCGCGGAACTTTTCGAAGGTAGCCACCAGCATGGGCATTTCCGCAACGCAGGTGGTACAACTCGTCGCCCAGAAATTGATCAACGCCACTTTGCCCTTGAGGTCCGCCGTGGTTCGTGCCGAACCGTCCAGCAGTGTGAAAGAGCTCTGTGGGGCAAGCGAGGAGTTCATGCAACCTGCGAGTGCCAGTGGGACTGCGAAGAAAGCCAGTCGATTTCCGAGACTCTTCATGTGCCGCTCCAAGATTTGTTCGAATGCAATCGAAGGGATGCCCATTCTGAACCTTCAGGTTGCTCTTAGTTCACCGTGGCGCTTTCGCTGCAGTAGGCTTCTCCGCGCTCTGCAGCGACACGACCACCAGCGCGATTGCCCCGCCCACAATGGCCATGTCGGCGATGTTGAAGGCCGGCCAATGCCAGCCGCGCAGATGGAAGTCGAGGTAGTCGACAACGTGCCCGCGCACGGCGCGGTCGAACGCGTTGCCCAGGGCGCCGCCCAGGATGAGGCTGTACGAAAGGCCTTCCAGTTTCCGCAGCGGGCGGGACAGCAGCCATATCAACCACGCCGACGCTACGACGGCGATTGCGAGGAAGAACCATCGCTGCCAGCCGCCGGCGCCAGCGAGGAAGCTGAACGCCGCACCGGGATTGAGAACGTGAACCAGGTTGAAAAAGGACGTGACCTCCCGCGACCACCCCAAGGGAGTCGTCATGTCGATGCTGGTCTTGGCAGCCTGGTCGGCGGCAAACACCACGATCGCGAGTGAGTACCACTGCGCTTTGCTGGGGGTATGGTTCATCTACTTCTTCTCGGGTTGAGAGACCTGGCTCCTGATGCCGGCCCGTTTCGCGCGGTTTCCGGCACCTGAACGTCCATTCACACTGTCTTGAGTTTTAACAGGCGCAGACCATTGAAGACGACGAGCATGCTCGCCCCCATGTCGGCGAACACCGCCATCCACATCGTGGCATGACCCGTGAACGTCAGCACCAGGAAAACCGCCTTGATGCCCAGGGCCAGCACGATGTTCTGGGTCAGGATCGAGGCGGTGGCGCGCGACAAGCGGATGAACGTCGGAATCTTGCGCAGGTCATCGTCCATCAGAGCGACGTCGGCCGTTTCGATGGCGGTGTCGGTGCCGGCTGCGCCCATAGCGAAGCCGATATCGGCACGCGCGAGCGCCGGCGAATCGTTGATGCCGTCGCCCACCATACCGACCTGGCCCTCACCACCGAGGAGGCTCTCGATGGTCTTGAGCTTGTCTTCAGGCAGTTGATCGCCACGGGCTTGTGAGATCCCGACCTGGGCCCCAATGGCGTCTGCCGTGTGCTGGTTGTCGCCAGTGAGCATCAGCGTGCGCACACCAAGCGCCTGCAGATCGGACACGGCTTCACGACTGGTTTCCTTCACCGTGTCAGCGACGGCAAAGATGCCGAGCACTGTGGTTTGGTCCATCAGCAGGATAGCCGTCTTGCCCTGGCGCTCAAGGGCTTCTAGCCGCGATTGCAACGCGACTTCGCTGAGGCCGAGCTCTTTCGCGAGTCGGTGATTGCCCATCTGCAGCATCCGACCGGCAATGCGGCCCCGCACGCCGCGCCCGGGCAATGCCGCGAAGTCGTCGACCTCGTGCAGCGAGACGCCGTCCCGGTCCGCCTTGCGGGCAATGGCTTGGGACACCGGATGGTCCGAGCGCGCAGCCAGGCTGGCAGCCCACGAAGCAACCTCCTTCGCATCGCCGATCAGCGGCAGGAAGTCGGTCTGCTCGGGCTTGCCATGGGTAAGCGTGCCGGTTTTGTCCAGCGCCAGAGCCTTGAGCTTGCGCCCACCCTCCAGGTACACGCCGCCCTTGATCAGAATGCCGCGCCTGGCGGCAGCGGCCAGTCCGCTGACGATGGTCACGGGAGTGGAGATGACCAGGGCGCAGGGGCAGGCGATCACCAGCAGCACCAGTGCCTTGTAGATCCAGTCGAACCAGGCGCCGCCGAAGGCAATCGGCGGAACGGCTGCGACCAGCACGGCCACCACGAACACAGCCGGGGTGTAGACCCGAGCGAACTGGTCGACAAAGCGCTGCGTGGGCGCGCGGCTGCCCTGCGCGGACTCCACGGCATGGATGATGCGCGCGAGCGTCGAATCGCTCGCGCCCGCGGTCACCTTGTACTCAAAGGAGCCAGTCTCGTTGATGGTGCCGGCGAACACCTGGTCGCCTTCCGCCTTCTCGACGGGGAGGCTCTCACCGGTGATGGGGGCCTGGTTGATGGCCGAGCGGCCGGCCGTGATGAGGCCGTCCAGTGCGATGCGTTCGCCGGGACGCACGCGGACCACCGTGCCCTTCGCGACCTCCTTGGCCGGCAGTTCCGTCCATGAGCCGTCGGCCTGCCGCACGGTCGCGGTCTCCGGTGCCAGATCCATCAGCCCGCGAATGGCATTGCGGGCGCGGTCCAGCGACTTCGCTTCGATCACCTCGGCCAGCGCGAAGAGGAACATGACCATCGCCGCTTCCGGCCAATGGCCAATCGCCATGCCGCCCGTGACCGCGATGGACATCAGGGCATTCATGTTCAGGTTGCGGTTCTTCAGCGCGATCCAGCCCTTCTTGTAAGTGCTGAGGCCCCCGGTGAAGATGGACAGGAGGGCCAGTACGACCACCGCCCAGTGAAATCCGTCATTGACCCAGTAAACACCTTCGGCGAGGACTGCCGCGATGCCGGAAACTGCCATCGGCCACCATTTGGTCTTCTGTGAGGTCGCCTGGGAATCGCGCGGCTCATCGGTCTTCTGCACCTCGGTTTCCAGGCCCAGCGACTCGATGGCTTCGACCGCCGGCTTGATCGAATCAGGCGTGTGCCGGACTGTGAGCGTGCGCTGCATCAGGTTGAAGTCCAGGCCTTGCACGCCCGGCATGCCTTGCAGCTTGCCGCGGATGAGGCTTTCTTCGGTCGGGCAGTCCATCTTGGCGATTCGCAGCAGTGTGGTGACCGTCTGGAGGTCCTGTCGCTCGGCCCGCATTCCGATGGAAGCAAGCGCCTTCTCGATCGGCTGCGTCGAGGGCAGCGTGTGCTGCACACCCAGCACCCGTTGCATCAGGTTGAAGTCCAGCCCGGTCACGCCTGGCTCCTTGCCCAGACGGTCGCGGATCAGCGCTTCCTCCGTCGGGCAATCCATGTTCTCGATCCGGTACATCACGCGTTCCCCAGCCGGCGTCGAGAACGCCGAGGCGGACGGCTGAGGCTGCCGGGGTTGGGCCACCGGAGATTCGGCCAGCGCCGCAGCTGCCACCGGCCTGCCGGTGCTCGCGGGCTGCTCCTTGGCTTGCATGCCGATCAAGGCCAGGACCTGCTCCATCTGCGCGCGCGCCTGGGCGAGGTGCCTCACCGCCAGGGTGCGCTCGTCCAAGTCGAAGTTCAGGTCCTGAATCCCCTCGAGCGCCCCGAGGTGCGAGCGAATGAGTTTCTCTTCGCTTGGGCAGTCCATGTTCTCGATGCGGTAGGTCGTCAGCACCGCCGCATCACGGACGGCCTGCGCCTTCATGCCCACCGCGTTCAGTGCCTGCGCCAAGGCATCGGCTGTGACCAGGCTGTGTGAAACGGACAACTTGCGCTGAGGAAGATCGAATTCCAGCCGCTCGACGCCGGGAATGTTTTCCAGCGTGCGCCGCACCAGCGCTTCTTCATTGCGGCAGTCCATGTTGCTCACATGGAAAACCGTACTCCCGGTGCTGGCTTGCTCCTTGGCGCATTTCACCTGTGGGTCACTGCCGCCTGAGCAGCCGCATGAATTGGAAAGGTCTTTGTTCATAGGATGGCTCTCCATTGGCTGGGTTTTCCCTTGCATGCATCATTGGACAATCTCTAGTTGATATAGAGTCAAGCTTTTGCGGAGAAGAAGATGCTGCGGATCGGTGAATTGTCGAAGAAGGCAGACTGCCTGGTGCAAACCGTGCGCTTTTACGAGTCTGAGGGCCTACTATTCAAGCCCGCGCGCAGTGAAGGCAATTTCAGGCTGTACGACGACGCCCATCTGCAGCGTCTACTGTTTATTCGTCGCTGCCGGGCCAAGGACATGACACTGGAAGAGATCCGGCAACTGCTGAGCTTTCGGGATCGGCCGGAGTTAGACTGCGGCGAAGTGAATTCACTGGTGGACTCCCATATCGCGCAGGTGCGGGACAAGATCAAGGAATTGCGGGCGTTGGAGCGCGAGTTGACCGATCTGAGGCGCTCCTGCGATACCGCCCGCACCGCGCGCGAGTGCGGCATTCTCAACGGCCTGGCCGAGCCCGCCTAAGGCTCAAGCGGCGCGCTGGGGAGCCGGACTGGCGGGCAACGCCCGCTTGTGGGC
>QBMB01000040.1:10139-39890 GCA_003241965.1 Burkholderiales bacterium
CTTGTGGGCCGTGCGGCGGAAGGTCTGCACGATGACCTCGGCACTGGCCAGGTCCACCTCCTTGCCTTCCAAGAAGTCGTCAATCGCCTCGTAGCTGACACCCATCGCTGCTTCATCGGGGCGCAATGGCCGCATGGATTCCAGATCGGCCGTGGGGACCTTGTGCGCCAGCTGCTCGTCGCCTCCAAGCGCCAAAGCCAGGACGCGAACTCGACGCTTGGTGAGACCGCTCAGCGGACTCAGGTCGAACCCGCCGTCGCCGAACTTGGTGAAGAACCCCATCACCGCCTCGGCGGCGTGGTCCGTTCCGACCACCAAACCGTCCGTCGCGCCTGCGACTGCGTACTGCGCGATCATGCGCTGCCGCGCCTTGATATTGCCGAGCACGAAGTCTTCCTGCCAGTGGTCATTGAACCTGAGTCCGCTGGCTCGCAACTGCTCGAGTATCGCGTCGGCGGGTGGCTTGATGTCTACGTCCAGTGTCTCGTCCGGATCGATGAAGGTTAACGCCCGCTGCGCATCCGCCTGGTCAGCCTGCACCCCATACGGCAGCCGCATCGCGATGAAGCGGATCTGCATCCCCGAGGAGCGCAGCTGCTCTGCCGCGAGTTGGCAAAGGCGCCCGGCGACGCTCGAATCCACTCCACCGCTGATCCCAAGCACAAGCGATCCTGCTGCGGCAGCTCGCGCGTACTCCACGAGGAACTGCGTGCGCCTGCCGATCTCGGCTGATGCATCGAAGTGTGGGTCGACGCCCAGCTCGGCGGCAATGCGGCTCTGTTCTTCATTCATGAGTGGATGTTATCGGCGCTGGAAAGTAGTGGGGTCCAGTTCCGACGGCCACGTGCCGTGCTCCATCAGGCCAAAGCGCCCGGTGCCAACGTTCTGAGGCGGGGTGCGGCCAAGGGCATGGCCCACGGGCGCCAGCGCAACACGGACGACCTGCGCGAGCACCTCCGGATATTCACGAGTCCTCCACGCCAGACCGAGCATCGTCGCGTGGCTGCGGAGGTGCAGACCAACGTAAGGCTGAGACACGATGTGTCCAAGCTCATGGGCACGCCACGCGGCGCGCAGATCGCCGCTGGCTTCGTAAGAGGCGGCAAGGTCTGCCTCGCGCAGGAACGCAGCGCAGGCAAGCGAGTAGTACCCGGAGGAAGCGTCTGCCGCCGCTGGCTGGCTGCGGAAGGGGTAGACCAGCTGGGCGCCGTAGTCCATCGGAAAATCCGTCTCTTTCAGGCCCACCTCGTTGGCATCCAACTTGTGCTTGGGCAGCCGGAAGGTGCCGAACAGGTGATCCCAGAACATCCAGAATTCGCCGTAGTTGACCTGGGCGTCTTCGTACTCGCGTTTGTGGTGCCAGCGGTGTACTTCAGCGGCACCGATCACGAAGCGCAGTGGTCCGACCCTGTAGTCCAGATTGGAGTGCTGGAAGGCCAGGTGCACGGCCAGCAGGCCGAGCCATGCTCCCACAGCCAGTGCCGGAGCCCCCATGAGGACCACAATGAGCAAGCCGGGTGCGGCCATCATCCCGGCATGCAAGGGGTGCCGACGCTCCCCGTTGAGCCAGTAGAGGCGTTCCGAACTGTGGTGAATCGCGTGAAAACGCCAGAGCCAGTCCACCCGGTGACTCAGCCAGTGGACGCTGTAGAGGCTGAGATCGAGCATCACACCGACGGCAAGTGCCTGCGCCCAGAGCGGCCACTGATCCGGCCACCACGTCCCGGCCGACCATAGCGGCGCCAAGGCAGCCACAACGCCGTGGACGGCGAGGAGTACGCCAAGATTGACCACTGCGTGGATCGCGTCGCAAACGCTGTCTCGTTGGTCACGACCCCAGGCCGAATGAAAGGGCAGCCGCCGCTCCAGCAGAGCAACGCAAGCGAGGGCGGCGGCCACCGTGAGTGGCACCGTGGGGAAGTACGGCCATCCGGCCGCGAGCCCGCCAAATAGCACCACGGCGGTAGCGCCAAGGATCAACGGGTAGCTGCCATACCGGATGACAGTCTCCAGGAAGGGGCCGTTTTTCGTATTCATCTTCTTCCTCACAATGGTTCGGCTGACATTTGAAACCCTCTAGTTGCGATAGGGTCAAGCACCCTGATTAGAGACCCCCGGCAGGCCGCGGCTGCTGTCAATCCATCCCCAGAATGCCCCTATAGTTCCGCCCGGCGGCGACCTTCGCGCGCTTCGCAAACGAACTACCTTTCTATGTTCACGCTACCTACGTCCCTCACCGCCCGCTTCCTAGCGCTGCTCTTCTTGCTGTGGATCGGTGCGGCTTCTGCACAGTTCGGCAGCAAAGGTGTGGTGGTCACCGAGCGAACCCGCGCCGAACTGCTGGCTCATGCGCCCGAGGGCGTAGAGCCGGGTAAGCCTGTCTGGGTCGGTCTGCAACTCGCGCATCAGCCGGAGTGGCACTCGTATTGGAAAAACTCCGGTGACTCGGGCCTTCCCACCAAACTCGAATGGCAGCTTCCCGCTGGGGTACAAGCTGGGGAAATCGCGTGGCCAATGCCCCGCAAATACTCGCTCGGCACACTGATCAACTATGGATATGAGAACACGGTGCTGCTGCCGGTACCTCTGACCATCACGCCGGACTTCAAGCCCTCGCTTTTGGGCGACACGCTGGAGATCAAACTCAAAGCGCACTGGTTGATTTGCCGCGAGTTGTGCGTCCCCGAGGAGGGCGAATTCTCGATAGCCATCCCTACACAGAGCGCAATGGCCTCAAACGGCAATGACTTCCAAGCTAGCTTCGATGCTCAACCCAAGCCGCTGGCAGGCCAGGCAACCGCCACCATTGATGAAAATGCCCTTCGGCTTCGGGTCAGCGGGCTGCCTGCGGGCCTTCGGAGCAAGCAATTGGACTTCTTTCCGGAGACTTCGGGAGTGATTGAATCTTCCGCGCGATGGAGCCAGGCGTGGGAAGGTCAGGACTGGACCGCTCGGGTACCGCTCTCGCCTTACCGCGGCCTGAGTCCCGATGTGATGCCAATTGTGATGACACAGGGCAACGATAGCTGGAGCATCGATGCCAAGTTGCAAGGCACTTGGCCTCCGACCGCCGCGCTGCCGGCCGTGTCTCCAGACTTGCAAGAAGCGCTTCGCGACAACGCTGCTGCGGCCAAGTCGCGCGACCGGCTGACCTTCACTGCTGCCTTGGTGGGTGCATTGCTTGGCGGGCTGATCCTGAACCTCATGCCTTGCGTCTTCCCTGTTCTGGCGATCAAGGTGGTCAGCTTCACCCAGCATGCCAGCGACCAGCGGGCTCGGCGCCTGGACGGTGCGGCGTATTCCGTAGGGGTTGTTGCTTCGTTCGCTGCGTTGGGACTGCTTGTCGTCGCGCTTCGCAGCGCTGGGCAGCAGCTCGGCTGGGGGTTCCAGTTGCAGATTCCTGGAGTGGTCGCCGCGCTGGCCATTTTGTTCACTCTGATCGGTCTGAACCTGGCGGGCCTGTTCGAGGTCCGCCAACTCATCCCCACCCGCTTGGCTTCACTGCAGAGCAGCCACCCGGTGGTGAACGCCTTCCTGTCTGGCGTGCTGGCGGTTGTGGTGGCGTCCCCTTGTACTGCCCCTTTCATGGGCGCCGCGTTGGGATTCGCTGTAGGGCTGCCCGCCGCGCAGGCGCTCTTGATCTTCGCGGCGCTGGGCGCTGGCATGGCGCTGCCGTACCTGGTCGCCAGTTGGGTCCCTGCCGTTGGGCGCGTGCTGCCCCGCCCGGGCGAGTGGATGGTGACTTTCCGCAAATTGATGGCCTATCCGATGTTCGCGGCGGTGGTGTGGCTGTTGTGGGTGTTGGGGCAGCAAAGCGGGATCGATGCAGCGAGCACCCTTTTGGTGGTCTTGATCGCCACCAGTATGCTCGCCTGGAGCCTTGGTTTGGCGGGCCGCACGCGGGTGATCGTCGGTGTGATCGCGGTCGCGTGGACGGCCGGATTCGCTTGGCTGTTCGCTGGCCAGATCGGCGCACCGCGGCCGCAGCAGGCCGTGGCGGTGAACGACCGCGCCTGGCAGACCTGGGCGCCTGGCCGGGTGGAGCAGTTGCTGGCCAGCGGCCGCCCGGTGTTTGTCGATTTCACCGCTGCCTGGTGCGTCACATGCCAATACAACAAGAAGACAGTGCTGCAGAAGCCTGAGGTGCTGGCCGACTTCGCGGCCAGGGATGTCGCCCTGGTGCGCGCCGACTGGACGCTGCGAGACCCGGCGATCACCGCCGCACTGGCGGCGCTCGGCCGCACCGGCGTCCCCCTCTATGTGCTCTACACCGGCAAGGCGGCTCCGCGGATTCTTTCCGAGATACTGAGCCCGTCCGAACTGAGGGCGGCACTCTTGGCCGTGCCGTTGGCGTCTTCGCCGACAACCCAGCGGCCGCCCACGCTGCGCTCCGCGATCGCGCAATAGCGGCTTTGCACCATCAATGCTTGACTCTCCAGCCACTAGAGGCCTCACGATGCGCGGACGTGGAAGGAAAAGGCATGGTTGAAAACGACGAAGACGACGAGTTCGGCGGACTGGACGCGAGCAACGCGGAAGACCGCAAGATCTTGCGGTCCGTATTGCTGATCAACCTGGGACAGTCCGCCGCGGGCATCGGCCTTGGCATATGGGCTGCATCCACCGCGCTCATGGGCGCCGGTCTGGACAACCTCGCTGACGCGTCGGTCTATGCGGTCAGCTTGTACGCGGTCGGGCGCACGGCCATGGTCAAGGTGCGCGCGGCGCGCCTGTCGGGTTTCTTGCTCATCGGGCTTGCCGTGCTGCTGCTGGTGGAAGTCCTGCGCCGCTTCGCCGGGGGTGAAGAGCCTGTGGGCCCAGCGATGATGGCGATGGCCGCGGCAAACGCGGCTTTGAACCTGGTGTGCCTGAGGCTGCTGCGCCGCCATCGCGGGGAGGATGTGAACTTCAAGGCGTCGGCGATCTTCACGAGCAACGATTCCATCGTCAACGCAGCCATTGTGCTGTCCGGGGCGTTGGTCATGTGGCTGGGATCGAACGCCCCGGACCTGGTGCTGGGTGTCGTCGTAGCCGCGATCGCAGCGAACGGCGGGCGAGAAATTTTGCGCGAGGCATCGAAATCGGCTCAACACGAAGCGAGCACAGGAGCTCGGTGATGTTGCTGTGATGTCGATATGCCGTGGTCGCTCTCGACGCCAAGGTATAGAGTAAAAATTTGGGTCGTAGATTAAGGTCAGAGTGTTGCCATCCAGAATAAAGATGCAGACATGTTCAGCATTCACAAAAAATCCAAGTGGAGAATCGACACGCCGATACAAGATATGGGCTTGATAAGTACTCGCTTGCGCGACGAAGGCTACGAACCGTTGACGGCTTTTTTCGATGGCGCTGCCAAACCAGGGCAGCACGCATGACCCTCGAAGTGGTGTGCCTGTGTGCCGAATGGTGCGGCACCTGCCGCGACTACCTTCCCGAGTTTGAAAAGCTCGCTGGCATGCATCTCGATTGGCGCACGCATTGGGTCGACGTGGAGGACTTCGAGGCCGTGCTGGACGAGGTTGACATCACGACCTTTCCCATGATCCTGATCGTGGATACCGCTGACAAGCTGTGTTTTGCCGGGCCGGTCACGCCCCAGCCGGGCATGCTGCAACGCCTGTGCCAAGCTGCGCAGCAGGGTTCACTGCAGGCCACCGACGCCGAGGCCGCGACCTGGCAGCCATTGCTGCGCGCCCTGCGACTTCGAGACGAACAATCGCCAATGCTCCGGAATTGTTGACCAGACATATCGACTCTCCATGGACACCCTGGCCTAGCTGTTCAGCAGCTTCTCCCGGCACGCGGGTGTTTTCTGCACAGGCAACATCTACGTCATTCACGATTTCGAGCACGACAACGAGCGCGGACACTTGCACCCTAACAGCAGCGGATCGGTTCAGGAGTCCGGTGTGACGGGGCACCGGTACGAGTTGACGCAACCTACGTTGTTGTTTCTGCCCCGTCCGGATCCGCACCGGCTGGCGGTCGGAGCAGCTAAGCTTGAGGGCGAGCCAAGCTCAAACGGCACGCCCGCAGTGTTCACAGGCACAATCGCGTCATGTGAGCGTTGGCACCCTGGAGCGATGGCGCGAGGATGCGCAGACCAGGCCCGCCCGAGGGCGGGCCTGGTCTGCGGGCGCCCGGCTTGAGGCCGTGATCACCACGGCCGCGATGAACGAGGCCGCCAAGGGCGCCTGGTGCCGCGAGCACGGTGTGTACCCGGGCGATCTGGACAAATGGCGCGCGAGCTGCACCACCGCGCTGGTCGACCCGCAAGATGCGCCCGCCAGCCCACAAGCCACCCGAGCTGACCGCAAGCGCATCAAGGAACTCGAGCGCGATCTGTTGCGCAAGGATCGGGCACTGGCCGAGACAGCCGCGTTGCTGGTGCTTTCAAAAAAAGTCTCGGCGATCTTCAACAGGGGCGAGGACGAATGATCCGCCTCGAAGATCGCCAAGCCCTGGCCCGAGCCATTGACACGGCGCATGCCGCAGGAGCGCGGCTGCAGCCCGCCTGCGATGTCGCCGGCATCAACGTGCGAACCCTGCAGCGCTGGAGAGCCCGCGAAGGCCTCTCCAGGGGCGATGGCAGGCCGCGCGCCGTGCGCCCGCTGCCCAACCACGCCCTGAGCGCGGCCGAGCGCGCAGCGCTGCTGGCGGTGGCCAACGAACCGCGCTTTGCCTCTGCGCCACCGGCGCGCATCGTGCCCGTGCTGGCCGACGAGGGCGTGTACCTGGGCAGCGAGTCCAGCATGGCGCGCGTGCTCAAGGCCGCCGGGCAGAACAAGCGCAGAGGACGCGCCAAGGCGCCCAAGGCAACAAAGCCGCCCACCACCCACATCGCCACCGCCCCAGGCCAGGTGTGGTGCTGGGACATGACCTACCTGCCGGCCAAGGTGATGGGCAGGTGGTTTCACCTGTACCTGATCCTGGATCTGTACAGCCGAAAGATCGTGGGTGCCGAGGTGCACGAGAGCGACGACTCAGAGCATGCCGTGCATCTGGTGCGGCGCACCGCGTTGACTGAGGGCATCGCGGCGATGGACACCAAACCCGTACTGCATGGCGACAACGGTTCTACCCTGAAGGCCACCACGGTGCTGGCCATGCTCAACTGGCTGGGCATCAAGCCTTCGTACTCGCGGCCTCGTGTCAGCGATGACAACGCGTTTGCAGAGTCGTTGTTCCGCACAGCCAAGTACCGCCCGGAGTTCCCGGCGCAGGGCTTTGAGACGCTGGACGGTGCCCGTGCCTGGGCTGCTGAATTCGTGCGTTGGTACAACCTGGAGCACCGCCACAGCGGCATCCGCTATGTGAGCCCACAGCAGCGTCACACCGGCCAAGACCAGGCCATCTTGGCGGCACGACACACGCTGTACCGCCAGGCCCGACAGCGCCATCCAGCTCGCTGGACGGGGGCCACTCGGGACTGGTCGCTCATCGACGTGGTGACCCTCAATCCAGAACGAGACGAGGTGGTCAAGCTGGCCACCTGCGTTCAACATACTCAGCTCAAAGCTGCGTGACTCAGGCGACAACTACCTTGACGCGCGCCGCCGATTGACCTTGGGCCTGCACCAGCGTGTAATTGTCGTCGCCTTTGACGAGCTGGCCCCAAACGAAGACCATGGTCGTGCAGGGCGCCATGCCGAGCAGGATCATGCCGGCGATGTACGCCGTATCTGGTGGACCGATACAGCGAGCGCAAGGAAAGCGCCGAGCAACGTATCGCTTGCTGAGCTTCGCAATACCAGCAAGGAAAACGTAAATGACAAAGACGGCAAGGGCGCGCTACACGCTGGAGTTCAAGCAAGAGGCTGTGCGATTGAGCGTGGGCCATCGGTCAAGGTCAATCAAATAACCAGACGAGACCCTACACTTATCCAGAGCGGACCCTCTTAAAGTCGCCTTCCACCCCCTAACTCAAAATTCAGTCGGCCATGGAAATGACCCGTCTTGCTCAATACATCGAGGCAGCCGAGAGTGACAACACGCGCCGGAGCTACGCTTCTGCGACTCACCATTTTGAAGTTGAGTGAAAAGGTTGCTGCCTTCCACGGCTGATGTCAGTGCCGCTACCTGGCCTATCGGGCAGCTACCCTGGCCATCAACACCCTGCGCCAACGGTTGGCGTCGCTATCGCGGTGGCACGATGCAGCGCGCCAGCCAGTTTGCCCAGCCACTGACTTAGCACTGGGAACTGCCTGATGAGGATGTCTACACGAGGTAGGCTGCGCCAAGCGGGCGCTTGAGGGTCCTGGGTGACCGGGGTCTGGGCCACGAGGGATGGGAAAGACGACAAGCCTGCAGCGGGCGCGACGCAGCTCTGAACACTCTTGCAGGGCTGGCCGGTGCGCTCAAAGGTGGCCATGTTGTTGCTGCAGTCTTCCACGGCCTCGGCCAAGGTGGCTGCCATCACGTCGGGTTCATCCGACATGGCCATCATGCCCTGCATGGGACATGGCGCGGCAAAGCCCTGCACAGCCGCAAATCCCTGCAGGGGCAGCAGCAGACACAGGACGAGGACGAGCAAGCGGCCCATGGCTGGATTCTATGGCGCGCAGACAGACTGCGCTTGCCTGATTGGAAAGCCTGCCCGAACAAGGCACCATAGACTGTTCAGAGCGAGCCAATCTGTACTTGGAGGCCAACGTGGACATTGCTGCGCATGCGCTGTGGGCGGGAGCGGGCGTCGTCCTGCTGTTGCGCCACCGTCCAATACCCGTTGCAACTGGTCTTGCCACTGCCGCAATGGCGGCGTTGCCGGATCTGATGCACATGTTGCCTGTGGCTACGTGGGCTCTCTTGAACGGGCTGCCGGCCGAGTTCATGACCTATGTCCGAGCGCTGCCGGAAAGGGTACAGCCTTTACCCGAGAGCGTGGAACTGTGGTCGCACCATCTCCATTGCATCTTTCACAGCGGGGTGATCGCCATGGCAGTGACGCTGGTCGCTTGGCGATGGACTCGTGCCTTCTGGCTGCCGTTGGCCGGATGGTGGTCGCACATCCTCATTGATGTATTCACCCACTCGGACGACTTCTTTCCGTCTCCAGTCCTCTACCCGCTCACCTACCGAGGATTTGATGGCGTTGCCTGGAACACGCCTTGGTTTGTCGTCGCCAACTACTCGGCGCTCGCGCTCGTCTGGGTTTGGCTGTTGGCGACGCGAAGAGAACGAGATCCATGAGAGCCCGGAAACTGCAGGCAGAACCGCGTTGTTCCCTCCGACGAAGTAACCGACGCGCTCCCGCCGTGAGCGAGCATGATGGCCTTGGTAATGGCCAGACCCAGGCCAGCACCATCGGATGAGGGATGCGCGCGCGCCTTGTCCACGCGATAGAAGCGATCAAACAGGCGCGGCAGGTCGACCGCATCAACGGGGTCGCCGGTGTTCGTGACACACAGGTTGGTGCCATCCCCCTGAGGCTCGACGGTCAGTGCAACCTCGGAGCGAGGGTGCGCGTGCCGCAGTGCGTTGGACAGCAAATTGCTGATGGCTCTTCGAATCATCAGTCGATCACCCACCACGCTACCCGCTCCCACCACCCGAAGGCGAAGTTCTTTGTCCTCGGCGACCGCATCGTAGAAATCCAGAAGGCTCTTCGCCTCGTCTTCGAGTGCGACGTCTTCGCGATTCGGCAGCTGGATGCCGTGGTCCGTCTTGGCGAGAAACAGCATGTCAGACACCATGCGCGCCAGGCGCTGGAACTCCTCGGCGTTGGACGCGAGGATGTCGCGGTAGGTTTCTGGATCACGGTGCTGCGACAGGGACACCTGTGTTTGTGTCAGCAGGTTGCTGATGGGGGTGCGCAGCTCGTGGGCGATGTCGCTTGAGAATTCCATGAGCTTCGCAAAATCCTGCTGCAGCCGCTCCAGCATGGTGTTGAGGCTGTTGGCCAGCTCGGCCATCTCCACGGGCACAGCGTCGATCGGCATGCGTTGGTCGAGCTTGTGGGCCGTCACCTTGAGCGCGCGCTCCTTCATGGTCCGCAGCGGGGCCAAACCGCTACGGGCCGCCCACCACCCCAGCAAACCGCTGAGCAGGGTGGCCAGCACCACGTAGATCGCCAACTGCTGGCGCAGCATCTGCATGAAATGGGTGTGGTGTTGCGTGTCCAGCGCGAGTGTGAGGCGCATGCTCTGCCCTGGACCTGCCGCGCCACCGGGTATCTGTGCTACGGACAGCTCGGTGCTCATGCCTCGCAATTGCCGTTCACCAGCGGCCCAGTCCAGGGGCTGGTCTGCGGCGCTTCGCCCAGCGAGTTCCGCTGGAAACGTGATGCCGCCGGTGCCAAACAGCAGCTCGTCACCGCGCGTGAGCGAGATGAAAAGGCCTTGATGGCTGTTGAGCGATTCGTCCAGCTTGGCAGACAGCTCGGCTGACTTCGGCGTCTCATCCACGATCTTCTGAATGAGCTGCACCTTGTCCAGCAGGTAGTCGCGGTCAAGGTCGATGAAGTGCAGATGCGTGGACCACGCCACCAGGACACCAAGGCCCAGCAGCACCGCAGCCGAAACCAACGTGTACAGAAACGTGAGTCGTGCGGTGAGGGTCAAGCGCCGGATCATCAGGATTGCTCCGGCACTTCCAGCACGTAACCCATGCCTCGTACCGTCTGCAACAGGCGGCATTCAAACCCGTCATCCACCTTGACACGCAGCCGTCGCATGGCCACTTCGATCACGTTGGTGTCGCTGTCGAAATTGACATCCCACACCTGGGAGGCGATCAGCGAACGTGGCAACACCTCACCCTTGCGCCGCATCAGCAACTCCAGCAAGCCGAACTCCTTGGCGGTCAGGTCGATGCGCTTGCCCGCGCGGGTGACCCGGCGGCGCAGCAAGTCCAGCTCCAGATCCGCGACCTGCAGGGTGGTGGGCTCCATCCCCGAGCGCCCCCGGCGCAGGATGGTGCGCACCCTGGCCAACAGCTCGGAGAACGAAAACGGTTTGACCAAATAGTCGTCCGCACCGAGTTCCAAACCTTTGACGCGGTCATCCACATGGTCCTTGGCGGTCAGGAACAGCACCGGCATCTCCCGGCCCTGGGCGCGCAGACCCTTGAGCACCTGCCAGCCGTCCATGCCGGGCAGCATGACGTCCAGGATGACGAGGTCGTGGTCGCCTTCCAGCGCCTGGTGCAGCCCGTCCACGCCGTTGTTGAGCAACTCAACCGCGTAGCCCGCCTCGCGCAGGCCCATGCACAGGTACTCGCCCGTCTTGCGCTCGTCTTCAACAATCAAGATTTTCACATTCACTCCTGGCGTGATTTTCACTGCCAGCGCCCTCCTGCAACCGAACCTGACAACTTTGTAATGAAACCGACAGGTTCATGACGGGTTGCCCTTTGCACACTGCCCTCAGCTTGAAACAGTTGAACAGGAGCAAATCAGTGATACATCGACTTCCCCCCTCTCCATCATTTCGGACCCTAGTGTTGGGTGTGCTGGCGCTTCCTTTGGTGGTGTCTGCCCAGATCGCACCGGCGCCTGCCGAGAAGAGCTGGCGTGAAGCCAACGACGCCGTGGGCCAGTACAAGCGAGGCCACGCCGACATTCTCAAGTGGGAAAAAGAGAACGTTCCGGTTGCGCCAAGCGAGGAGCAGGCAACCCCCAGTCTGAGCCTGATGACGGCTGAAGACGCGGTGCGCCAAGCCTGGCGGGCACACCTTGAGCTGGTGAAGCCCATGAATCGGATCGGAACTGCGAATGTGGACCTGATCGCCAAAGGCCAGTGGGTCGAGCTTGATCCCATCCATCAGCGCAAGGTCGATGACATGGACGAGCTGCTGGAAGTCGCCGCGCAGGGCCGCAAGGCGTGGTTTCAGGCGGTCGCCGCCCGCCAAGTGCTCAAGCAGCACCGTGATGCGCTGGATGCGGCTGAAGCCGGCAACGAGCTGGGTCGCCGTATGGTGAGCGTGGGCAACTGGAGCAAGCTCCAGCAGGCCCAGGTTCAGCTGGCCCAGTCATCCGCAAAGATGAATATGCGACGCGCACAGAACGCCGCCACGCAGGCAGAGGCCTCACTCATCAAAACGTTGGGCCTCACCGGCATGCACAGCACTGTTGCGCTGCCTGACCGTCTGCCCGATGTACCGGTCCAAGCCTTGTCACCACAGGTTCTGGATACACGCGCCGCAGCCATCGCATCTCAACTGCCGCGCGCCGAGGGTATGCGCAACGGCGCCAACGCCCGCTTGGCTCGCCAGGCCTACCTCTCAAGCCACGCCCTGGCCGTGAGTGCGCGCGAGGAAGTGCTGAAGGTTCGCGAGTTCATCACCGAAGAAACCGTTCTTCACTACAACGGCATGCTCAAGAGCGTGTGGGACTTGTTGGGTGAGGTTTCCAGCCAGTCACAAGCCGTGGCCAGTGCCATCGAAGCGCAGCGCGACTTCTGGATCGCCGAGACCGATCTGCAGTGGGTCCTGCAAGGCGGGGCTCCGGACAGTTTTGTCTCCCTGGGTGGAGGCGGCGGTGAGCCCGCTGCCGCCGCTGGCCACTGATCGCATCGAACACACAGAAAGAAAACCAACATGAGTCTCCTCAATTCACGTCGCCAGTTTTTCGCGGGTGCTGCAGCTTCGGTGGCGGGTCTTGCAGTCGCCCGCTCTGCCATGGCCGCCCTGCCTGAACCTGTCTACCAAACGTCTGTGGACACAGCACCTCCCTTGGTGCCCACCACCGGGCGCCCGTACAACCCGGTGGTCACACTCAACGGCTGGACCCTGCCCTGGAAGATGAACAACGGCGTCAAGGAATTCCACTTGGTGGCGGAGCCTGTGGTGCGGGAAGTCTCGCCAGGCTTCAAGGTCAACATGTGGGGCTACAACGGCCAGAGCCCGGGGCCGACCATCGAGGTGGTCGAAGGCGACCGTGTGCGGATCTTCGTCACCAACAAGCTGCCGGAGCACACCACCATCCACTGGCACGGCCAGCGCCTGCCCAGCGGCATGGACGGTGTGGGCGGTCTCAACCAGCCCGCGATCCCAGTGGGCAAGACCTTCGTGTACGAATTTGAAGCGCGCCGCCCGGGTACCTTCATGTACCACCCCCACGCGGACGAAATGGTTCAGATGGCTATGGGCATGATGGGCATGTGGGTCACCCATCCCAAGGGCAAGCATCCCCACATCAGCGAGGTGGACCGTGACTTCTGCTTCTTGCTCAATGCCTTCGATGTGGAGCCCGGCAGCAAGACCCCCAAGATCGCGACCATGACCGACTTCAACATCTGGTGCTGGAACAGCCGGGTGTTCCCCGCGATCGACACACTCAACGTGCGGTTGAACGACCGCGTCCGGATTCGCGTGGGCAACCTGACCATGACCAACCACCCGATCCACCTGCATGGGCACGAGTTTCTGGTCACCGGCACCGACGGCGGCCCGACGCCTCCGAGCACACGCTGGTATGAGGTGACCACCGACGTGGCCGTGGGACAGATGCGCCAGATCGAACTGATCGCCGATGAGGAAGGCGACTGGGCCATGCACTGCCACAAGAGCCACCACACCATGAACGCCATGGGCCACGACGTGCCCACCATGATCGGCGTGGACCACCGCGGCCTGGTCAACAAGATCCAGAAAGTGGTGCCCGACTACATGATGATGGGTGAGCGCGGCATGGCCGACATGGGCGAGATGCAAATGCCGATCCCCGACAACACCGCGCCCATGATGACCGGCACAGGCCAGTTTGGCCCGCTGGAAATGGGTGGCATGTTCACCGTGTTCAAAGTGCGCAAGGACCAGAAGCCGGGCGACTACAAGGACCCGGGCCCCTACAAGTTCCCCGAAGGCACCGTTGCGCACGAATGGACCGGCGCACCGTTGCCCGCCGTGAGGCCCAAGGCCAGCGCAGACACGACGCCCGCCGCCGCCAGTGCAGTCAAACCCACCGGCTCAGCCATGAAGCACTGATCAGACATTCACGCCGATCCTACTCAACCAGACCACAGTCAACAAGGAAACTTCACATGCACATCACCAAAACCTTGATCGTGTCCGCCATGCTGGCGGCCTCAACTGCTTCATTTGCTCATGGCGAAAAGGAGCACGCCAAAGGAGCCACGCCTATGAAGATGGAGCAAAAAGAATGGGGCATCGGCGGCCACTCGAACGCCGTCAAACGCACCGTGGAAATCCGCATGACCGACAACATGCGCTTCACGCCCGATCTCGTTGAGGTCAAGCAAGGCGAGACGATCCGGTTCGTGCACGTCAACAACGGCAAGGTGATGCACGAGTTCGTGCTGGGCACCAAGAAAGAACTCGATGAGCACGCTGCAGCGATGAAGAAGTTCCCTGGTATGGAACACGACGAGCCGTACATGGCACACGTCGGTGCTGGCAAAAAGGGCGAGATCGTCTGGAACTTCAACAAGGTCGGTGAGTTCGACTTCGCCTGCCTGCTGCCGGGCCATTACGAAGCCGGTATGGTCGGCAAGATCAAGGTCGTTGCCAAGTAAACATCACTGCTCAGAACATCTCAACCCAGGATCAACATCATGAACAAACACACGAAAACTGTCGCGCGACTTCTCACCGCTGCCGCACTCTCCCTGTCCTTGCCTTTGATGGCACAAGCGGGTGCAGACCACAGCAAAATGGGAATGGATCACAGCAAGATGACCATGACAGCCACACCCGGCATGACCGACGGCGAAATTCGCAAGATCGACAAAGAGAACGGCAAAGTCACGATCAAGCATGGCGAGATCAAACACATGGACATGCCTCCGATGTCCATGGTGTTCAACGTCAAGGACAAAGCCATGCTGGACAAAGTCCAGGTGGGCGAGAAGATCCAGTTCATCGTCATTCAGGACGCCGGCAAGATGGTCGTCACCGACATCAAAGCGATGAAGTGATTTGACTTTGCTGACCCTCTGGGTCGGTTGGGGTGAAGGGATCGGTTGTCATGACCGATCCTTTTTTTGCATGGGTGACGCCTTTCCTGCTCTGCGAATCCGATCCGACACAGTCTCGCAACCCATGGGCAGGCGTAGGTTGGCGCACAGGCAATCCAAGCATCGTTGTCGATGATGGTGAACCTGCCTCTAGGTACTTTCTAGGAAATCACATGAACCATCAATTTACCCCCAAAAGGTTTGCCACTGTCCCTTTTAAGGCGCTGTGCGCCATCTCGCTGACTGTGCTCATGTCGCTGTCGGCGAATGCCCAGTCCACCCCAGCCGCAGGCCCGGCGACGATGCCTATGGCCGATATGCACAAAGGCGCCACAGGTGCGCACGACATGAAAGGTTCCATGATGATGGGCATGGACGAAATGCAGAAGATGACGATGTCGGGTAACACCGACAAGGACTTCGCAATGATGATGAAGATTCATCACCAGCAAGCATTGAACATGGCCGAGATGCAGCTCAAGACCGGCAAGTCACCCGAGATGAAGGCCATGGCAAAACAGATTATCGTGGCGCAAAAGAAAGAGATCGCTCAGTTCGACAAGTGGCTTGCCAAGCAGAAGTGATCTGTATGGCAAGGGCACAGCGGCGGTGCTGCTGACATACGCATAGGCGCCGGCTCAGGCACTCAACGAAGCGTCATTCTTCAAGGCTGCAATCAGCGGGCATCGCACCGTGCCCCTGGATGCGCCACACTGGCTAATCAATCCCTCAAGCACTGCTTCCATCCGGCGCAGGTCCTCAAGCCTGCCCTTCACATCCGCGAGCTTGGTCTGAGCTTTGATTCGGGCTTGGACACAACTGGCGCCATCGTCGAGTTGCAGCAGCTCGGCTATCTCGTCCAAGCTGAATCCGAGGCGCTGCGCCGACTTGATGAAATGAAGGCGAGAACGGGCAGCTTCTGCGTAGCGTCGAATCCCGCCAGATGGGCGGAGCGGCTCAGGCATCAATCCCTTTCGTTGGTAGAAGCGGACGGTCTCCACATTGACGTCGGCTGCCTTGGCCAATTCGCCTATCGTCATGTTGGACTCGGAAGGTGTGTGGATATCGCTCATATCGCTTGACTCCGTACTTGGGTACGGAGCTAAGGTTATCTCATGTCAACGCACACCACCACCCAGAACTCACCCGCCTTCAGTCCCGCTACCGAGCACGGAGGCACAGCCCTGCTTGCCGGTGGTCTGGCAGCCCTCATTGCATCGGCCTGCTGCCTGGGCCCACTGGTGTTGATCCTGGTGGGCATCTCGGGCGCCTGGATCAGCCATCTCACGGCCTTGGAGCCCTATCAACCGCTGTTCATGGGTGTATCGCTGGCGGCGCTGTTCTTTGCGGCAAGAAGCATCTGGAGGCCAGCGGCTGCCTGCGAAGCAGGTCAGGTGTGCGCGATCCCCCGCATCAACCGCATCTACAAACTGCTGTTCGGTGTCGTGGTGTTGCTTCTAGCCACCGCGATGGCATTCCCGCTGATCGCACACTGGTTCTATTGATGAAAGGTCTGACTGTGAAACGCATTCTGATTGCTGCCGGATTTGTCCTGAGCCCGTTTGCATGGGCTGCGCAGCAAACTGCCACCCTCTCCGTCCCTGGCATGTCCTGCGCTACTTGCCCGATCACGGTCAAGAAGGCGCTGACGAAACTCGCCGGCGTGGTCGAAGTGAAGTCCAACTTGGATAGAAGGGAGACCACGGTTGTGTACGACGACACCCAGACTTCATTGGACGCCCTGACCCGAGCAACGAAGGACGCCGGCTTTCCGTCCACTATCACGGGAGTCAGGCCTTGACCGAGGTGCTCCTGACGTCGGTGTTGACCTGTCCGCAATGCGGGTACGCCAAATCCGAGACGATGCCCACCGATGCTTGTCAGTGGTTTTATGAGTGTGAAGAATGCCACGCGGTCATCCGACCAGAGTCGGGTGACTGCTGCGTTTTTTGCTCCTACGGAACGGTTCCTTGTCCACCGATTCAGCAAGGAAAATCGCCAGGCTGCGGCAAGCCTGCCTGAGTTTTCGCTGACCGAAATGTCATGCATTCGCAAGCTGCCGGTCATGGGTGCCTCGCTACATTGAACCTGTACCTCGTACCACATTGATTCAGCCGAACAGTGTGATTTGTTCTTGAAGGAGACCCTCCATGACTCGCAAGCTCAGCATTCTCGCCCTCTCCCTGGCCGCACTGGCACCGGCCTTCGCAATGGACGCCGCAAGGTCCGAGGCCAAGGAGGTCATCGCACTCCAGAACGGTGAACTTCTCTACGTCTTCAAGGACGGCCTGATGGCAAAAGAAGGCAAGTTTGGAGGAGTGATTCACCTCCGTAAAGGCGAAGTCGTTCAAACCGCTGACGGCAAAAGCATCACGACGATGGGTAACGAAACCGCACGTTTGAATTCCCTGTTGAACAAGGGACACGGGAACTGACCTACCGGCGATTTATCCAGGCGGGGACGATCAAAAGGTCCCTGACCACGCAGCCCTCCCGCCGTGACCGGTGCGAGGGCTTTTTTTTGCGGATCAGCGATCTGGACACAAGTTGCACAACAACCCCTTCGTCTGAGAAAAACGCCACGCAATCGCTGAGGCCTTTGACCGCAGCACAAACCGGTCAAATGAAACTGGGCGCCATACGAAGAACCAACGCTTCATGTCTTGCCACGCCGTAAGCGCAGCGCGTTGCCAATCACCGAGACTGAGCTCAAGCTCATGGCCAGCGCCGCAATCAAAGGCGACAGCAGCCAGCCTGTCAGTGGATACAGCACACCGGCCGCAATAGGGATGCCCAGCGCGTTGTACAAAAAGGCGAACACCAGGTTCTGCTTCATGTTGTCCACAGTCGCTTCGGACAACGCGCGCGCAACCGCAATCCCTCGCAGGTCGCCCTTGATCAGCGTGATTTGCGCACTGTTCATCGCCACGTCGGTCCCGGTACCCATGGCCACACCCACATCGGCCTTGGCCAGTGCTGGGGCATCGTTGATACCGTCACCCGCCATGGCCACCACGCGGCCTTCCTTTTGCAGTTTTTCCACCAGAAGCAGTTTGTCGGCCGGCTTGACCTCACCGTGCACCTCGTCGATGCCCAAGCGTGCTGCAACGGCTCTGGCCGTGGTCAGTCCGTCTCCGGTCGCCATCACGATGCGCAGACCGGATGCCTTGAGCGTCGCCAGCGCTTCCGGCGTGCTGACCTTGACCGGATCGGACACCGCCAACAGGCCCATCAGCTGTCCATCAACGGCCAGATGCATCACGCTGGCGCCCTCCGAGCGCAATGCTTCGGCTTGCGGTATCAAGGCGGCCACCGAGACCCCGATCTGCGCCATCAGCGTGGTGTTTCCCAGAGCCAGCTCACGTCCGCCCACCTGCCCACGCACGCCAATGCCCGAGCTGGATTCAAAGTTCTCGGGTTTATCCAACGACATGCCGCGCTCGCGGGCGGCGCGCACGATGGTCTCAGCCAGTGGGTGTTCACTGCCCTGGTCCAGGCTGGCGGCCAGGCGCAGCACCTCATCGGCATCAAAGCCAGGCGCAGGAACGGCGCGCTCAAACGTCGGACGGCCTTCAGTGAGCGTTCCGGTCTTGTCGATGATGAGGGTGTCGATCTTGCGCATGTTCTCGATGGCTGCTGCGTCTCGGAACAGCACACCGTGTGTGGCGCCCCGACCCGTGGCGACCATGATGGACATGGGCGTGGCCAGGCCCAGCGCGCAGGGACAGGCAATGATCAGCACGGCCACCGCGTTGATCAGGCCAAACACCCAACTCGGCTCGGGACCGAACAGACCCCAGCCGAAGAGGGTCAACAAGGCAATGCCCACAACAGCGAGGACAAAGTAGCCCGCCACCACGTCGGCCATGCGTTGCATCGGCGCTTTGGAACGCTGTGCCTGGGCCACCATCTGCACGATCTGCGACAGCATGGTGGACGCGCCGACACGCTCAGATCGCATCACCAGCGCGCCACTGGTGTTCAGCGTGGCGCCAATCACCTTGTCGCCCACGCGTTTGGTGACGGGCATCGGTTCGCCCGTGAGCATGGATTCATCGATCGCGCTGCCGCCTTCCGTGACCTCGCCGTCCACCGGCACCTTTTCTCCTGGGCGCACGCGCAGCAAGTCGCCAACATGAACATGGGTCAGTGGCACGTCCTCTTCGGTGCCGTCCTCCCGGATGCGCCGGGCGGTTTTTGGCGCCAGACGCAGCAACGACTTGATGGCCGCCGAGGTCTGTGACCGGGCCTTGAGTTCAAGCACCTGCCCGAGCAGCGTGAGCGAGATGATCACGGCAGCGGCCTCGAAGTACACCGCGACACGGCCCATGGAAATGAACGAGTCCGGGAACACCTGGGGCGTGACCGTGGCCACCACGCTGTACACAAAAGCCGCCCCGGTGCCCAGACCGATCAAGGTCCACATGTTGGGACTGCGGTTGACCACAGACTGCCAGCCGCGCGAAAAGAATGGCCAGCCCGCCCACATAACAATGGGAATCGACAGCACCAGTTCGATCCAGGTCTGGGTCGTGGATTCAAACCACTGCAGCCGATGACCAAACATGGCCAAGACAGTGACTAACAAGGTCAGCGGCAGCGTCCACCAGAAGCGGCGCTGGAAATCGCCCAACTCGGGGTTGTCATCGTCCTCAAGCTCCGGCAGCAAGGGCTCGAGCGTCATGCCGCACTTGGGACAGTTCCCCGGATGGCCCTGGCGAATTTCAGGGTGCATCGGACAGGTGTAGATTGCACCGGCCACCGCTGAAGAGGTCTCTGCGGGTGGCTTGGGCGCGAGGTATTGAAGCGGGTTCGCAGCGAACTTGCCTTGGCACTTGGCACTGCAAAAATAGAAGGTGCGGTCCTCGTGGGTCAGCATGTGACCAGACTGCGCCGTGACGGTCATGCCACACACGGGATCCTTCAGGCCCGTTGGTGGGGCCGATTCGGACAGCGCACTGCTGCCGTGATGTTGGTGTGCATTCATGTTGATCCGCCTATTTCCTGTCGTTGTGGGTACGCCCGGAGTCCTGCGGATGGCTGCCATGGCCCCCATGGCCGTTCCCGTGCATCAAGTGCATCAGCGGACAAGCGAGCAGCAGCAGGTAAGGCCAGTAACCCAGAACATGGCCCCAGTGCTCTCGCAGGAGGTAAAAGCCAGCGATCAGGGCGACCGTTACCAGTGCCATTCCTGCCGGGCGGCGCCAGAACGATGGCTCGTTGGATTCATTGTTGGATAGGTTCATTGCATTGCTCCTTCAGAGTTGCCTGCGAAAGGCTTGGGAGAAGGTGCCGCTCCGAGCGATCGATGTGCAGTTCAATCGCACCCGGGTTGAGCGTCAATCGCTTGTCAGTTGCCGGTGGGAGTGGTGACTGCACCCGGCATGCGCTGCATCATCATTTCCATCATGGTCTGCATCATGTCCATGCGCATCTCCATCATCTGATGGTGCTTGGACATGTCCATGGGCATGTCCTTCATGCCCGACATGCCTGGTGTGCCCGCCTTGCCGTGCATTCCGCCCATTGCCTTCATGCTCTTCATCATCTCCATGCCTTCGTGCATGGTTTTCATGTGCTCGTCCATCAAGGCTTGCCGCTCGGCTGGTGTCTTCACATTCATCATCTTGTCGCGCATGGCCTGCATGTCCTTCATGCGGCTTTGCACGGCGGTTGGCGCTGTGGACGCTGCTGCAGCGGCTTGATGTGCGCTGTGGTCGTCGGCTTTGGATCCCGAGGTTGCGCCGGTGACTGGTGCGCTCGGATTCGCGCAAGCCGTCAGCAACAAAGCGGTGGAGATCGCAAGGATGGTGCAGGAGGTTTTCATGGTTGTGCTCTTTGAATGAAGAGGGGTACCGCTACAGGCGGCTACAAGGTGGCGGACGCCAAAATGGAAAGGGGCCATACGGGCCGGTAGAGCGCAGGAGCGCTCTTGGCGATAAGCTGCAATATGGCCTATAACGTCAACCGATGGGGTCGCTCAGCAATGGGCAAACCCAGGTGCGCAAGTCTGGTGGAATGCACCTGGACTTGAACTGCGACTGCCGAGGTGTTGGCTGGCCCCCATGACCGGTACAGCACGCCGATCAATCCTGGGTTGCCATCGACGATGGGCTGGTCCACCTTGGTGATGGCCAGCGAGGCTTCATCGCAAAACTTCAAGCATCCGGCATCGTCGGGGTCGGATTGCTCGCCGTGATGGGTTTGGGCGACGGGTACATCCTGTGACATCGCCGCGAAAGAAGAGTGACTACCGCTGTTCGGTTGGTTCAAAAGGCATGCATTGGCCACCCCTGCACCCAACGCAAACAACCACACCGCCAGGATCATCCAGGTGGCATGGCGCAGCGAGTGGCGATACAGGTGCATATCAGTCAGGTGAACAGAGGCAACGATCCAAGGCTAACCCTGGACGCTTGAGAAGCCTTGACGCAGATCAAGAAAGCAGGTCGAGACACGATCTCAAGTCGATCCAGTGTGCGACTGGGCGCTACGTCGGTCGGTTCGTCACCGAACACACCGGCTCGCTGCCATGGCAGTAACGGCTTGTCCCCTCAGTGGGCGTCATGGTGAACGTGAACGCCGCGCATCCAGGCCATGAGGTCGATGGGGCTGGAAGTGCTGGCGCTGGTCACTTCTGCCTGAACCCGGGATTTCTTGAGCTGGGGCTTTTGCTGGGGCTGATGCTGGGCAAGGCTGCCGCGCGAGAGTTTGTCCAGGATGGCGCAGTGAGGCTGGTCATTGCCGTGGCAGGCCTTCACCAGCACCGAGAGACCGTCCATCATCTGCTCGATTTCGCGGCGCTTTTCTTCAAGGTCGGCCAGGTGGCGTTGCGCTACGGCCTTGACTTCGCGGCTCGTGCGCTGTGAATCACTCCACAGGCCGATGAGCTCGGCGATTTGAGCCACCGAAAACCCGAGGTGGCGCGACTGCCGCACAAATCTCAACACCGAGACTTCTCGGTCGCCATAGAGACGGTATCCCGAATCACTGCGCTCAGCCTCAGGCAGCAAACCGATCTGTTCGTAGTGACGAATCATCTTGGCGGAGACGCCTGCGGCGGCGGCGGCTTCGCCGATGTTCATGAGGGTGTTCATGGTGCGCTCCATTGGTTGGGTGAATGCATGCGTTGAAGGATGTAGCTTGTCATGGTGGGAAGGTCAAGGCCCTCACCGAGAGAGCCCTGACGAGCGGGGATCAGAGGGTTGGGTAGCCCGCGTCAGCCAGCGCTTCGACCAAAGCATCGCGGTCTTCGCCGCTTTTCACGGTGATCAGACGCCGCGGCAGATCGACCTGTATCTCGCAGGCTGGATCAACCAGTTTTAGGGTGACGTTCACCTTGGAAGCGCAATGGCCGCAGGTCATGTCAGGGAGGTGGAATTCGTGCATGGATGACTCCGTAGAGGGTTGAGGGAAACCGCACTGTGGGCATTGCCGCGGTGGCAATGTCAAGTTGCATCTGCCGTTGCGCTTGCCACCGTGGGAAGGCCAAACATCCGCTCCACCCCCAACCACCGGAGCCTGTCATGAACACCACCACCTTGTCGCTCATCGAGCACCAGTTCCCCATCGAAGGCATGACCTGCGCCTCGTGCGTCGGCCGTGTCGAAAGAGCCTTGAAGGCCGTTGCTGGCGTGAAGGAGGTCAGCGTCAACCTGACCACCGAACGGGCCACGGTGAACGCGGCCTCTTCCACGCTGGCTGCCAGCCTGGTGGCTGCGGTGCAAAAGGCCGGTTACAGCGTAGGCGAAGAACCCAGCGCAGAGCCGGGTGCCGAGCCCGCAAAACGCAAGGGCGAACCTTGGTGGCCGGTGGCGCTGGCTGCCGCGCTGTCGCTGCCTTTGGTGCTGCCCATGTTCGCCATGCTATTGGGCAGCGATTGGACGATCAATGGCTGGTTGCAGCTGGCACTGGCCACGCCCGTTCAGTTCTGGCTGGGTGCGCGCTTCTACCGCGCAGGTTGGAAGGCGGTACGTGCGGGCGCTGGCAACATGGACCTGCTGGTGGCGTTGGGCACCAGCGCCGGCTACGGCCTGAGCGTGTATCTGCTGTTCAAACACGCCGAACACGGCATGCCGCACCTGTATTTCGAAGCATCGGCTGTGATCATCACGTTGGTGTTGCTGGGCAAATGGCTGGAGTCGCGCGCCAAACGCCAGACCACCGCCGCCATCGCCGCCCTCAACGCCCTCAAGCCCGAGGTGGCGCGGGTGCGCATGCCTTATGGCGATGTGGACGTCGCAATTTCACAGGTGAAGGTGGGTGACATCGTCGTGATCCGCCCGGGTGAGCGCATTCCGGTGGACGGTGTGGTCACCATCGGCTCCAGCCAGGTGGACGAATCGCTGATCACGGGCGAGAGCCTTCCGGTGGCCAAACACGCGGGCGACAAAGTCACCGGCGGTGCCGTCAATGCCGAGGGACTGCTGCTGGTGGAGACCACCGCCGTGGGCGCCGAGTCCACGCTCTCGCGCATCGTGCGCATGGTCGAGTCGGCGCAGGCCAAGAAAGCGCCGATACAGCGCATCGTTGACCGCGTGAGTGCCGTCTTTGTTCCGGTGGTGCTGTTTATCGCCGCACTCACCCTGCTCGGCTGGGGCCTGGCCACCGGCAACTGGGAGCAGGCCGTCCTGAACGCGGTGGCGGTGCTGGTGATCGCGTGTCCTTGTGCCCTGGGCCTGGCGACACCGACCGCCATCATGGCCGGCACCGGGGTGGCCGCTCGCCAAGGCATCCTGATCAAGGACGCCGAAGCGCTGGAAGTGGCGCACCGCATCGACACCGTGGCGTTCGACAAGACGGGCACGCTCACCGAAGGCAAGCCGACGCTGGTCGCAGCGGTGGCCGCTCCTGGTCACGACGACCAGTTGCTGTCCTGGAGTGCTGCCATCCAGGCGGGCAGCGAACACCCGCTGGCACGCGCCGTGATGAACGCCGCCGAAGAGGCCGGCATTGCGCTGCTCTCAGCCGCCAAGGTGAGCGCCGTGCCGGGACGCGGGATGTCGGCCGAGGTGCAGGGTCGTGCATTGCGTCTGGGCAGTCCGCGATACATGCAGGAACTGGGCGTGGACACTTCGGCACTGGCCGAGCCTGCGCGCCAGCTTGAAAGCGATGGACGCACGGTCTCATGGCTCGCCGATGTGACGGGGGCCCCCGCGCTGGTGGGCATGCTGGCGTTTGGCGATGCCCCCAAGGCCAGCGCCATCACAGCCATTCAGAGCCTGCAGGCTTTGGGCATTCGCACCGTGATGATCACCGGCGACAACCGGGGCAGCGCGCGGTCGGTGGGGAGTGTGCTGGGCATCGACCACATCGAAGCCGAGGTGTTGCCCGCAGACAAGGCGGCCATCGTGAACCGACTCAAGGAGGGTGGTCACTCGGTTGCCATGGTGGGTGATGGAATCAACGATGCTCCGGCGCTGGCCTCGGCCGACGTGGGCATTGCCATGTCCACTGGCACCGACGTGGCCATGCACGCCGCCGGCATCACCCTGATGCGGGGCGATCCCGCGCTGGTGGCCGACGCGATCGACATCTCGCGCCGAACCTACCGCAAGATCCGCCAGAACCTGTTCTGGGCATTTGCTTACAACGTGATCGGCATCCCGCTGGCAGTGGCAGGCCTGCTCAACCCGGTGGTGGCTGGTGCGGCCATGGCGCTGAGCAGCGTTAGTGTGGTGAGCAACGCGCTGCTGCTGCGGGGTTGGAAACGCCGAGGATGAGTCCTGATGCGCGTGTGCGAGGTGGGCGCTGCGACAAAAGTTGCAGCGCCCTGCATTCACTTCATTCTCGTGATGTCTGTGTAGTCACCGCGCGTGCGCAGGATGACCTTGACGTCGGCCAGACCCCGGTTGCGCCAATACCAGCCGTGGTTGCCCGTGAACGCCGCTTCCAAAACGCCTTCATCGGCCGCAACGCCACGGCCTTTTTCGTAGCTGATCGACTTGCCTGGTGCATCGCCGTGGGTGTCGAAGTTGACCTGTCCACCTTCGACGACCCACGAATATTGCGCTTTGGCACCTTGGACCATCTTCAGCTTGATCTCCGTGCCCTCGCCGGGCGTCAAGGTGACGGGCATTTCGTCGCGCCATTCAATCTTCGGCGCGGCGGCCACTGCAACTGGAGCAGGCGCTGATGGTTGTGCAGCGTTGGCCGGTTCTGCGACTACGGCGGGCGTGCCTGCTGCCTGTGCGGGAGCCGCAGGAGCGGCAGGAGCAGCAGCAGCGTCGGCCGCAGCCTCTGCCGCCAGCTGTTGCTTGATCTCGCCCATCTCAGTCATGCGCAAGACCCGGCCGATGCCGGTGGGGTCGATGCCGTATTCGGCTGGCAGCACGACGGCCCCAAGAAGAACCACCGCTGATACGGCGGCAAGGATGGTGGAACGCACAAGCTGCTTGGACGATGGAAGCTCGGCGCGGGTAGGGGAATCGCTGTTGTACATGTTGAATATTCCTTGGGTGTTCACGACACGAAGTAGCCGGTGAGCTGCATACCTACCAGAATGAAGCCCGCGCTCATCATGGCGACGTTGGCTGTGTAGGCATGCCGAATGAAACTAGGTGTGCGGCGCCAGTAGCTCATGCCGATCAGGATGACCGCCAGGGCCAGCACCTGCCCGATTTCCACACCCACGTTGAAGGCCAGCAGGTTGGGCACCAGTCCGTCGGGCGAGATCTCGTACTCGATGATCTTGGTAGCCAGCCCAAAGCCGTGGAACAAGCCGAATACCAGCGTGGCTACCTTGGTGTTGGGCTGGAACCCCAGCCAGCGCTGGAAGGCGCCGATGTTGTCCAGCGCCTTGTAGACCACCGAGAGACCAATGATCGCGTCGATCAGGTAGCTGTTGATCCCGACGTTGAAGTACACGCCCAGGATCATGGTGGTGGAGTGACCCAGCGCAAACAGGCTCACATAGATGCCGATGTGCTTGATGCGGTAGAGGAAGAAGATCACGCCGAACAGGAACAGGATGTGGTCGTAGCCGGTCATCATGTGTTTGGCACCCAGGTACACAAAGGGCAGCAGGTTGACGCCCGAGATTTCCTGGATATAGCCCTTGTCACCTTCGGTGACCGCGTGGGCAAAGGCCTCCGCCGTGCCCAGGAGCAAGCAGAGGAAGAAGGCTGAGAGCAAGAAGAGACGGAGGTGCCCGATCGCCCATGGCGAACGCGGCAGCCTGTCGTGAACATGGCTGTGCATGAAGACTCCGATGGTCTGAAGGAAATGGGGCGCTGCGTGGCGCAGCGCAAAAACTCGAACGTGATCGAGAACGGGTGCGTTCTCAGCCCATGGGCGGGCGTTCGAGCCGCGATGCCTCGACCATTTCAATCCACAGCTTCGCTTGCCCGATCCACACGGGAAGCTGCGGAGCTGCCACGTTCCATGTGATGGGCAGGGCGTGGGCTTTGTCGTGCGAGTGGTCGGGCCCGTGCTGGGGATGGTCGGCGCTTGCGCCATGGTTTTCCATAGCCCACGCGCTGCCTCCGTCTTCGTGGGCATGACCATGCGCATGGTCGTGTTCAGTGTCCGAGGACGCTGGAGAGACGTGGCTCACTGCCGCAATGGCAGCGATGCCGTGGGAGTATGTGCCTCCCACGGAAGAGATGATGGTGCCGAACAGAATCACCACCATCACCAGCCAACGCATGCCCAGCGCTGCCCGGGCGGCGAGCGTCGAGCGAGGGAAGCGTGCGGTCATGGTCACTACGATGTTCGATGTTGGCAAGGGCGATATAGTAACCCCCCCGAGGGGATACTATCGGCCATGACACAACCGCATACACACGCTTCCCATGCTGCCATCATCAAACGCCTGCGCCGAGCCAGCGGGCACCTGAGCAGCACCATTGAGATGGTGGTTGAGGGGCGAGACTGCCTCGATGTTGCGCAGCAATTGCAAGCAGTGGAGAAGGCGATCCAGCAAGCCAAGAAAGCCTTGATTCAGGACCATTTGGACCATTGCCTTGAAGACCTGATGGGGCCTCTCAAATCGGGACAACGCCATTCGCTGGACGAGTTCAGGGAAATCACGCGCTATCTCTGAGTGGGTATTTCGGACCAACGTGACCGCTGGTTTCGGTATCGTGACCGAGGATTTCGGCCCATCGTGACCGACTCCGTTGTCGGTTCATCGTGACCGGCCGTTTCGGCAACGTGACCGATCATTTCGGTCATCGTGACCGCCGTTTCAGCCCACGTTTTTGTGGGATCTGAAGCCAGGCGGTGCTGCGTAGAGAACTCAACCCGGGCGTCCTAACCTCGACGGCTTTTGCCTTCAGGAGCCGGATGCCCAAACCTCGAATTTCTCTACGCATGATCAAAGACGTTATCCGCCTGAAGTGGCAGGCCGACCTCTCTCACGAGCAAGTCGCCGCCACCCTCAACATCTCCAAAGGGGCCGTGGCCAAGTACGTTGGCCTGGCCCATGCTGCTGGCCTGGATTGGGAGACTGTCCAGGATTGGAGCGAGCAGCGACTGACCTCCGCCCTGCTGCCCAAGGCCACCACCTCCCAGCCCTACATCACCCCCGACTGGGGCCGCATCCACCGCGAACTCGACCGCAAGGGCGTGACACTCATGCTGCTGTGGCAGGAGTACGTGGAGGCCCATCCCCATGGTCGTACCTGGCGCTACACCCAGTTCTGCGGTCACTACAAGGACTTCGCCCAAACCCTCAAGCGCTCGATGCGCCAGCACCGGCGCGCCGGCGAGAAGCTGTTCATCGACTTCGCTGGCTCCACGGTGCCCTTGCGCGATGGCGCCCGTGCCCAGGTCTTCGTCTCGGCCATGGCCGCCTCCAGTTGCGTCTTTGCCTGCGCCACGCCCGCGCAGCGCCTGGATGACTGGGTCGAGGGCATGGTGCGCGCTCTGCACTTCTACGGGGGTGTGCCGCAGCTCATCGTGCCTGACAACGCCCGTGCCGTGATCGCCTCGCCAGACCGTTACGAGCCACGTGCCAACGAGACGGTGCAGGACCTGGCCCGCTACTACGGCACCTCGGTGCTGCCTGCGCGCCCACGCACGCCGCGCGACAAGGCCACGGCTGAGAGCTCGGTTCAGGTCGTCACACGCTGGATCCTGGCCAGGCTGCGCCACCAGCGATTTGAGAGCGTCGCTCAGGTTGACGCGGCCATTGCGCAGCTGCTCCCCAGCCTGAACGAGCGGCCGTTTCAGAAGCTGGCGGGCAGTCGCGCCAGTGTGTTCGCCGAGCTGGACGCCCCAGCCCTGATGCCGCTGCCGCAGCAACCCTATGAACTCGCGCGCTTCAAGACCGTGAAGGTCCATATCGACTACCACGTCGAGATCGACGGTCATCGTTACAGCGCACCGCACCCGCTGGTCGGTCAGACGCTGGAGGCTCGCATGACCGGGCGCGGCATCGAGTTGCTCTTGCGCGGCCAGCGCGTGGCCGCCCACGCGCGCAGCGACAAGCGTGGGGGTTTCTCTACCGTGGAGGCACACATGCCCGCGGCCCACCGCGCCCACATGGAGTGGACGCCACAGCGCCTGATCGAATGGGGGCAGCGCATCGGTGTGGCCTGCGGTGAGTTGATCACCCGTTTGCTGCAGACCTACAAGCATCCCGAGCATGGCTACCGGTCTTGCCTGGGTTTGCTGAGCCTGTCCAAGAGGTACGGCCCGGTGCGACTGGAGGCCGCCTGCGAGCGGGCGTTGGCCCTGGGCACATTGCGCTACAGCCATGTGCGTGACTTGCTGGCCAACAACTGTGACCAGATCACGCCCCAGTCCGAGTCGGACTGGACCAGCCCGGCGCACGCCAATCTGCGCGGCCCGGGCTACTACCAGTGAGGTGGCGCCACCGCCGCCGCCGCCGCCACTGCCACCATTGTTTCTATCTCCAATCCACGGCTTCAGGACATCATCACCATGCTCAACAACACCACCATCGCCCAGCTGCGCTCACTCAAACTCGTGGGCTTCGCCGATGCCTTGCAACAGCAACACGAACAGGCCGACTGCCTGAATCTGTCCTTTGATGAGCGCCTGGCCTTGCTGGTCGAGCGCGAGGTCTACGCCCGCAGTGACCGCAAGCGAGCGCGTCTGCTGCAACAGGCGCAGCTCAAGTACCCCTCGGCCACCTTGGAGGACGCCAGCTTCGAGGGCATCCGGGGAATGGACCGTCCGGCCCTCATGGGCCTTGCGCTGTCCACCTGGATCGATCGCGGCGAGACGGTGACCCTGGCCGGTGCCACAGGCTTGGGCAAGACTTGGCTGGCGTGTGCGCTGGCCCAATACGCGTGCCGGCAAGGTCGCTCCGCGCTGTACTTGCGCGTGCCTCGACTGGCAGAAGAGCTGCGCATCTTGCATGGGGCCGGCAGCTTCCGACGCTGGCTACAGCAACTCGCCAAGATCGACGTGCTGGTGCTGGACGACTGGGGCATCGGACACCTGGACGCCGCCACGCGTGCCGATTTGCTGGAGGTCATCGATGACCGGGTGGGGCAGCGCGCCACCATCATCGCCCACCAATTGCCCATCGAGCATTGGCACGCCTGGCTGGGCGACCCCACCGTTGCCGACGCCATTCTGGACCGGTTGCTGCAGAGTTGCCGGCGCTTCAGCCTGGACGGCGAGTCGCGACGAACGGGCCGCACGGCGCGCACTGCAACCGTTTCAAAAACGACCATCAAGGACCCCCATGAAGACCTGACAGCCTCTCCAAAACCGTAAACTCAACCCCCTACGCAGCACCGCCAGCATCACGGCGGTCACGATCGCCGAAACGGGCGGTCACGTTACCGAAACGGCGCTGAGAACATCGCTCAGCCCACCGGTCACGATGCGCCGAAATGACCGGTCACATTCGCCGAAATACGCA
>QBMB01000041.1:0-23090 GCA_003241965.1 Burkholderiales bacterium
GGGCCAGACCCCGCCGCCCGAGCGCGTGTTCAAGATCGGCAACGAGGTGTGGATCGAACGCGAAGACTTTGAAGAAGTGCCACCCAAGGGCTACAAGCGCCTGTTCCCCGGGAACGTGGTGCGCCTCAAAGGCGGCTACGTGATCGAGTGCACCGGCTGCGAAAAAGATGCCAGCGGCACCGTGACCGCCGTGCACGCCAACGTGATCCCCGGCACCAAGAGCGGCACCCCCGGCGCCGACAGCGTGAAAGCCAAAGCCGCCATCACCTGGGTGAGCGTGGCCGACGGCGTGTCCGCCGAAGTGCGCCTGTACGACCGCCTGTTCAGCGACCCCCAGCCCGACGCCGGCGGCAAAGACTTCATTGAAGCGTTGAACCCGAACAGCTTGAAGGTGGTGACGGCTTTTGTGGAGCCGTCATTGGCTGCGGCGAAACCGGATGAGAAGTTCCAGTTTGAGCGGTTTGGGTACTTTGTGGCGGATCGAGTGGATCACGTGGCAGGGAAACCGGTTTTCAATCGGGTTACGGGGTTGAAGGACAGTTGGGGGAAGTAGTTGGTTTGAAATTCTGCGATTGACTCACCAACATCAGCACTCACTCCATAGAAATTCAGAAACGTGGGTTGATGAATGTCACTCCAGCTGACTTCAACGCCTCAAATGCATTTGGCACTGATGACATATCAGCCCCAATCAATCCACCAAAAAATAACTGATACAACAGTATCCAATATCTATCCAAAAGATAATGATCGGCTTTATCGAAAGTCGATACCCAGTCAATAATTTTTGGTGTATGAAATCCTGTAATGTAGAGCATTAATATTGCCATACAATCACCTGACTTCAAGACACTATCGGCCAAATTACCTGGGATTGCGACCTTTTTCCGGGCAAGGTAATAAAGCGCCCATACCATTGAATCTGATCGACACCTGACGGCCCCGTCCAGCACGATCTTAAAGTAACGATCTTGAAACAAAATTGCTCCGGAGTATGGGCTGACCTCATCGAGAAATCGATCTAGCGAGGGTAGAAGCACTGGATTTCTAATAGAAAGCACTAATACATAATCCGTAAGTGCAGTTTTCGCCTCGAGAGTCAGGTTGCAATTACTAAGTACATTCACCGCATATTTAAGCACACTTCCGTCTGGAAATTTTCCAGCCAACTCTGATGCATACTCCAAGTAATTGATCGCCTGATAGGCATTTGTATTCGCTCCATTTGGAACACGAAGAGATAAATCGACAGCCCAAGAATCAGAGAATGATCCAACCTCATTCGATATACTTGTCTTTTTTGAATTGAGCTTCAGTTTGAATTGACCAAGTTCTTCACCCACTCGGCGAATGAACTTTTCCGCATCATCAAACGAGTCGCAATTAAATGTATAGTCATCTATAAATCTTGACATTCCATTCATACCGGATCCGCGTCGGAACTTAAACTCGCTCTCTAGCTTTTTATCGACCGATCCAAGTATTATTTCCGCAATGATATTAGAAGTGGCCGGTCCAACTACAATCCCTTGAGTTTCATCTCGTACGGTTCTGCGAGCAAATTTATCAAGGTCATTTGACCAGCCGCCAGACGTAGAAGTTTTTGCAGCAGTCAGTCCAATGGCCGCCCACGGAATTGCATGTGTATAAAGACTAGGAAAACAATTCGCGACGTCTGTTTTAGCTGTGTACCGTTTGGCGAAGGCAAGTTCCCTTACACGCTTGCTTCGCCTTCTAAATGATTCATAGTCCATAATTATCAAACGACCATCTGAATGCTGTTGTGGTCGAATCATGCTTACAGATGATTGCTGAAAAGGTTCTATATCTGCCCAATTCCTTCGAATACAATCTGCAAGTTGCGCATATCCGACCGGATGAGGGATGTGATACGAACGTGATACACCATTGAACTTTGTTGCGCGATATTCAACCAAATCGAACCCCCGCGCATGAGGTTTGGGCCGCATACCCAGCAATGCATTGGCGGCAAGAGGGGTAAATGTTTCAGAGCTAAACACTGACGGCAACTCTTCTCGCTTTCTTCTTTGAGCTGGCAAAAAGTTAAACCGAAGCAAGCCTTCGTATACAAAGTCCGGATGAATTGGCATAAACTCCCTTAGTAGCTGGCGATCTGTTCTGGCAATTCGGAGAGTAACAGCACTCTACGGGTGCTGCGATGGTAACGACCTCCTCCAAGTTGCGCCAAATAAAAAACAGAACTCACGAATCGGCGATTCTTGAAATAGGAATAAATGCTATGACATTCGGGGTCAGATTCCAATTAACGTCTCCCTTTTCTGCGGGACGTGAGATCAGGCAGCTTGCTTTCGGCGAACGTAAATATGCACGTGCTGCCCGTTGTCGCCTGACGTGACTTCCTTCATCTGCAAGTAGGGCTGCTTGCGAATCAGGTCACTCAGCCTGGAGAAACCATAGTTGCGCGAGTCGAAAGATGAATGATCTCGACTCACCTGCCCACCCAGGGCCGCGAGCGTGGACCATCCATCCTCACGAGCGGTCTTCTCCAGTGCGCTCAGAACCAAAGGTTCGAGCTCGGGCAGTTCTGCAAAAGCCAGTTCCGCCGCCCCGGGCGATGCAGTGGGTTCTTTGGAAGTGGCTTGAACGGAGACTTGTTGCGCCTCGGGCTCAGCCTTCAAGATTTCCAGATAGACGAATTTGTCGCATGCCGCCACGAATGCCGCAGGTGTCGTACTTTCTCCAAAGCCGTACACAGCAAGCCCAGCCTCTCGGATGCGTGTGGCCAGGCGAGTGAAGTCGCTGTCTGACGACACGAGACAGAAACCATCCACCACATCGGAGTGCAGCACATCCATCGCGTCGATGATGAGTGCTGAGTCGGTGGCGTTCTTTCCTTTCGTGTACCGGAACTGCTGAACTGGTTGGATGGCATTCGCCTGCAGCGAACCCTTCCACTTGGACATGTTCTGCTCGGTCCAGTCGCCGTACGCGCGCTTGATGGTCGCTGTTCCGTAGCGCGAAATCTCCGACATGAGTTCTTGCAACACCCCGTGTTGTCCTTGATCGGCATCGATCAGAACCGCCAGTCGATCGCCACCCTGCTTCGTCGCCATGACCTCTCCCTTTGATTTGAAATTTTCTGACCTCTATGCAGCCAACCGTTGCCCGAATCGCCCCTACCCACCCATCCAGATGATCAGCCGATCCGTGGCCCGCGTAGCGCCCAGATAAAACAGCTTGGCTTCTTCGCGCTCGTCTTCGCCCTTCACGGGCATCGCCGCATGATGCACGCAATCGAATCGCCTGCAAGCGAATGCCCGCCAATCGGTGCAACCTAAACTACCCCGACTACCTTCCTCATCCGAAACGTTCCACTCCATGCTCGCCAACCTCACCCCCTTCCTCCTCCACTGGGCCATCACCGCCCTCGCCCTGTGGGTGGCGAGCCATTTGTTCAAGGGCATCCGGTTCGGCAGCACCTCGGCGCTGGTGGTTTCGGCCCTGCTGCTGGGGCTGGCCAATGCGGTGGTGAGGCCGCTGCTGGTGGTGCTCACGCTGCCCTTGACGCTGCTGAGCTTTGGCCTGTTCCTGCTGGTGATCAACGCGCTGATGCTGTTGCTTGTGGCCAAGCTGGTGGACGGCTTCAAGGTCGACGGGTTCTGGACGGCGTTCTGGGCCAGCCTGTTCATCTCGCTGCTCAGCCTGGTGCTCGGCGCCTTCGTGCTGGGCGGCTCGCCCGACTACACCATCGAAACCAGCCCGGCGCCGGGGTCGGTGTGGCTTTGAGGCTTGGACGTGGCAGCTTGATGCCCCGCCATTGCTGACACGCGCGGCCCGTCGATACACTCGGCTCCATGCATCCCGCCATCGCCCAACACCGCTCAGGCATCGCTGCCATCTGCCAGCGCCACGGCATTCGCCGGCTGGAAGTGTTCGGCTCGGCTGCGCGTGCCGATGACTTCAACCCCGACAGCAGCGACGCGGACTTTCTGGTGGAGTTCGCCCCGGGCGTCCACCCCGATCTGAATTCCTTCTTTGGGGCGAAGTCAGATCTGGAGCAATTACTCGGCCGGGGCGTGGACTTGGTGGAACCCGGCGCGGTGCGCAATCCCTACGTGCTGGCCAACATCAACCGCAACCGCGAAGCCATTTATGCAGCGTGATCCGCGCGCCTTCCTGTGGGACGTGCGCGAAGCCGCTTTGGCGATTCAGTCGTTCACTTCCGGGATGGAAGTCACCGACTATGTGGGTAGCGAACTGGTTCAGGCGGCCGTGGAGCGCAAGTTCGAGGTAATCGGAGAAGCGCTGAACCAGCTGGCCAAACTGGATCAGTCGCTCGCGGCGCAGATTGCAGACCTCCCGCAGATCGTGGCCTTTCGCAACCAGCTCATTCACGGATATGCCACGGTCAACCCGACGACCGTATGGAACATCGCTCAGAACGCGCTACCCGACTTGATCAAGGCGGTTCAGCGCTTGCTGGACGGTTTGGCGTAAAGCTGGGCGGCTCGCCCGACTTCGGGCAGATCAGGCCGCCACGGCCTCCGGCAGCTTCGCAATCACCTTGATCTCGAAATCAAAGCCGTAGAGCCAGGTCACGCCCACGCCGGTGAGCGTGGGGTACGGTGCGTCGCCCCAGTGCCCGGTGAGCTCTGACCAGATGGTTTCAAACTTGGGCTCGGGGTCGACGATGAAGACCGTCACGTCCACCACGTCTTTGAACGTGCAGCCTGCGGCCGAGAGGATGGCGTTGAGGTTGTCGAACGCGAGTCGCACCTGGGCTTTCAGATCGGGTTCGAGCGAGCCATCGGGCCGGCTGCCCACCTGGCCCGAGACGAACAGAAAACCGTTGGAACGGATCGCTGGCGAGTAGCGGTTTTTTTCATAGAGCGCCTGGCGCCCGGCCGGGAAAACAACATCACGTGAAGACATGCGGATACCTCTGGGTTGATTGGGAGTGGGTTCACTCTAGGCATTCACCGCCTGCGGATAAACAGGCCAGTCGCACAATGACTGTTTGCGATCCCCAAACAATCGACGGGGCGAGGAACCGACATGGACCGTTTCGATGCAATGCAGGCCTTTGCCCGCGTGGTGGAAGCCGGCAGCTTCACCAAGGCGGCGCAGACGCTGCACATGAGCAAGACCACCGTGACGCAACTGGTGCAACAGCTGGAGGCGCGGCTGCGGGTGAAGCTGCTGAACCGCACCACGCGGCAGGTGAAGGTGACGGCGGATGGCGCCGCTTACTACGAGCGCGTGGTGCGCCTGCTGGCCGACATGGAGGACGCGGACACCAGCCTTTCCAGCGCCGTGGCCGCGCCGCGCGGGCGCCTGCGTGTGGATGTGCCCAGCCCGCTGGCCCGCCTGATCCTGATGCCGGCCCTGCCGGCGTTTCACGCGCGCTACCCCGAGATCCAGCTGCACATGGGCGTGAGCGACCGCATGGTGGACCTGATCGGCGACAACGTGGACTGCGTGCTGCGCGGCGGCGAAATCACCGACCCGTCGTTGATCGCCCGCCATGTGGGCGATCTGCCGATCGGCGTGTTCGCGGCACCCAGCTACCTGGAGCGCGTCGGCACGCCGCTGCACCCGAGCGAGCTGGAAGACACGCACCACCGCACGGTGGGCTATCTGCTCGCGCGCAGCGGCACGGTGGCGCCCATCGGCATGCAGCGCGATGGCGAACGCATCACGGTGCAGGGGCGGCATGTGGTGGCGGTGGACGACGGCAACGCCTACCTGGCAGCCGGCGCGGCGGGCATGGGCGTGTTGTGGCTGCCGCAGTACATGGCCAAGGACCATGCGGCGCGCGGCGAGCTGGTGCCGCTGTTCGATGGCTGGCGCGTCGATGCCATGCCGATGTATGTGGCGTTCCCGCCCAACCGCCATGTGAGTGCGAAACTGCGGGCCTTCATCGACTGGGTGGTGGAGCTGATGGCGGTGCATGCGCCGCTGGCTTCGCGGCCGGGGAAACTCAACACCTGACAAGCACCATGGACGCAACCGAATCCGCCGCGCTGATGTCTTTGCTGCGCACCCAACCTGTGGCCTCGCTGGCCACGCTGCACAAGGGCGCGCCTGCCGTGTCCATGGTGCCGTTTGCCTTGCTGCCCGATGGCGCGGGCTTTGTCATTCACGTGAGCCAACTGGCGACACACACGCAAGACATGGTTCAGAACCAGGCTGTGGCGTTGCTGGTCACTGCGCCGTTGGCCGCCGGTGAATCTCCGCTGGCTTTGCCACGGGCCAGCGTGCAAGGCCAGGCACGCCCGTGTCCGCCAGAGTCGCCCGGCTATGAGGAGGCGAGACACGCTTACCTGACCAAATTGCCCGACGCAGAGCCGTTGTTTTCGTTTAGCGACTTCTCGCTCTTCGTCATCGAACCCGAGTCGCTGCGCTGGGTGGCGGGCTTCGGGCGGGCCATGTCGCTCGTGGGTGAGCGCATGCATGAGGTCTTGGGTCATCCAGAATGAGGCGGTCAACCGTCTACCCATGCACCAGCACACATGCCCTCATTGCCAGCAAGCCGCCGTGCCCAACTTGGCGGTCAGGTGGTCCGCCCGGGAGAGCCCCGCCCGGTGTGCGGCCTGCGGTCGGCTCTCGCATGTGATCGCCAGCACGTCCAGCGGCATCTGGGTGGTGGGAGTCTTGTTGCTGGTGGCCGCTGAATTCATCGCGTTGCTCGCTCAGTCGCCATGGGCGGGACTGGCAGGCTTGACCTTGGTGGTGGCGCACAACGTGTGGGCATGGCGCCGTGTGGAGTTGTGGCCGATTGACAGTGACAGTGCCAAAACTGCAGCGCGTTGGAGCTGGCTGGCTGCGCTTGCAGCGTGGGCAACTGCCCTGCTCCACTGATCTCGTCTCCCTGTTCATATCAATAAATGTCGAACATGTTTGACATTATTTTGGTTGGATGATCCAATTCGACTCATGAATCTCTTCGAGCTGGGTCGCCTTGTTCAAATCCGCCGGGAGGCCTTGGGCCTCTCGCAAGACCGGCTGGCGAAGCTGAGTGGACTGTCGCGTGCGACCATCAACCAACTGGAAAACGGCACGCTGGTTGATCTCGGAGCGGCAAAACTGATCGGGCTGCTCAACCTGGTGGGCATCGAGTTGGGTGCTGAGGAACGCCGGCCGCGGACCAATGCCCTGGCCCTGCTCAGTCAAACCGCAAGCGTGAGCTACAAGAGCGAGCTGGAGCCTGCCGCACTGGCCAAGGCCATGGTCGGGGGCGAGCTGCCTCGCAACATCACGCCGCACATAGCGACACTGCTGGACGAAGCCCCGTTGCAGTTGATCCTGTCTGCCGTTGAGCAGGTGGCCAAGCGGTCCAACACACCGCCCAAGATTCTGTGGAAACACCTGGTGAACTGGGCGCACGAATTGCATTCACCACGGGCGGTGTGGGCATGAGCGCCCATCACAAGTCTGGCCAACCGGCAAGCCTGCCAGAGGGTCCATGGCAGACGCTACTGGCCCATTCGCTCACGCTGGTGGACGACATCGCCAGGCGGGGTATCAGCGATCCGTTTTGGACATTTGGTGGGGGCACAGTGCTCATGCTCAGGTACCGTCATCGGTTGAGCAAGGACATCGACATCTTCGTGCCCGATCCACAATACTTGGGATTTGTGTCGCCTCGCCTGAGCGAAATGGCTGAGAGCATCACGCCCGATTACGTGGAAGGCCCGGGGTATGTCAAGTTGCTGCGCCCGGAGGGAGAAATCGATTTTGTTGCCTCTCCCAACCTGACGGCCCATCCCTACGATGAATGGACTTTTCTCGGACGAATGATCAGGGTCGAAACGTGTGCGGAGATCGTGGCCAAGAAACTCTGGCACCGGGGCGATCGGGCGACGGCTCGCGACCTCTTTGATCTGTCACTGGTCATAGAACGCGAGCCGGACGCGCTGGCTTCGGCTGCGACCTTCCTGACCCGCCATCGCGACGCGTTTGTTCAGCAGCTGCAGCAAAGACAGGCCGTTCTGAAGGCACAGTTCGACGAGATACAGACGCTCGACTACCGCCCGACCTACGCAGATGCATTGGCGCGTGCCGCCGCATTTCTGGCGAGCCTGCCCAGCGAATGAGCCGCCGCCCCCACCACCACGTCTACGTGATCGAACTGCACAAAGACGTGCTGCTTGAACCCCGCTTCCGCAAGAACAACCCGGGCTACGTCGAGGGCAAGCCCTGTGTGTATGTGGGCATGACCGGACTCGACCCGGACGTGCGGTTTGACAAGCACAAGGCGGGCATCCAGTCGAATGCGTATGTGATGAAGTACGGGCTGCGCCTGTTGCCCGATCTGTACGAGGGCTTCAACCCGATGAAGTACGCCGACGCGGTGGAGAAGGAGATCGAGGTCGGGATCGACCTGCGCTCGGCGGGCTTCGGGGTCTGGCAGGCCTGATCAGTTCGTGGCGCCAGCACCCAGCGTGGCGTCTTGCTCCACCTGCATCGCGCAGCGCACGGCCAGCCGCAGGCCGCGCACGATCTCGTCCAGCGGCATGCTGGGTGTGCCCTGCTCGGGCAACCAGGGCACGTGGATGAAACCGCCGCGCGTGTGCTTGAGTTCGCGCCGGGTCGCCAGCGCGTGCATCAGCCCGTAGAACACGTGGTTGCAAACGAAGGTGCCGGCGGTTTGTGACACCTCGGCAGCAACACCTTCGGCACGCAGCGCGGCCAGCATGGCCTTGATGGGCAGGCTGGTGAAGTAGGCCGCAGGGGCACCGGGCTTCACCGCTGTGTCCACCGGCTGTGCGCCCGCGTTGTCGGCCATGGGCGCGTCGTTCACGTTGATGGCCACACGCTCCAGCGACAGCGCGCTGCGCCCACCGGCCTGGCCCAAGCAGATGACGAGCGCGGGGCGGTGCTGCTTCAGCAGTGCGTTGAGGGTCTTCAGCGAAGTGTCGAACTCGGTGGGCAGCTGCGCGGCCACCACCGTGTGCCCGAGCACTTGCCTTCCGTGCAGCGCGCGCGCGGCAAGCCAACTGGGATTGAGCGATGCGCCACCGAAGGCGTCAAAACCGGTGAGCAGGATTTTTTGGGTCATGCGTTGAGGCAGATGGATTCAGCCGCGCAAGGCACCGGGCGCCAAGCCCTGCAGCGAGTGCGGCCCGATGGCCGCGCGGATCAGCCGCAGCGTGGGGTGGCCCACGGCGGCGGTCATGCGGCGCACCTGGCGGTTGCGGCCTTCGGCAATCACCAGCTCCAGCCAGCGCGTGGGTATGTACTGGCGAATGCGCACGGGTGGGTCCCGTTCCCAGAGCGCTTCAGGCTCGGGCATGAGCCGTGCGCGGGCTGGGCGTGTGGGGCCATCGTTCAGTTGCACGCCCTGGCGCAGTGCCTGCAGGGCGGCTTCGTCGGGCAGGCCTTCCACCTGTACCCAGTAGGTTTTTTCCATCTTGTGGCGCGGGTCGCTGATGCGGGCCTGCAGCTGGCCGTCGTTGGTCAGCAGCAGCAGGCCTTCGCTGTCGGCGTCGAGCCGGCCGGCCACGTACACGCCCGGAATGTCGATGAAGTCCTTGAGCCCGCGCCAGCGCCCCTCGGGCGTGAACTGGCTCAAGACACCATAGGGTTTGTTGAAGCAGATCAAGCGGGAAACCGGGGCAGCGGGTTGAACGGTCATGGTGGCGCTCATTCTCGCGCGTTGAAAACCAGCCCGCCGGGCACACGGCACATTTGCTTTCACCTGCGCCGCCCAAGGCCCCTAGCATGCCGTGATGCAACACCTTTCCAAAATCCTGCGCCTGTCGGTCGGTCTGCTGATCACCACTGCCCTGGCCGCCTGCGGTGGGGGCGGTGGTGACGAAACCGGCGCCCCGCCCACCTCACCGCCGGTGGTGAACGGCCCGGCCTTCGCGCCCACCACCAACCCGCTGACCGTGACCGAGCTGGCCACCGGCCTGCCCAACCCGTGGAGCCTGGCTTTTCTGCCTGATGCGCGCATGCTCGTCACCGGGCGCCTGGGCGCCCTGCGCCTGTACGCGGCCAACGGCTCGTCCTTCGGCAACATCACGGGCCTGCCCAGCCTGTACACCGGTGGACAAGGCGGCCTGCTCGACGTCGTGGTGGACCCGGCCTTTGCGAGCAACCGCCGCATCTATTTCACCTTCTCCGAAGCCGACTCGGGCAACCCAACCCTCAACGGTACGGCGGTGGCCAGCGCCGAGCTGGACACCACGGCGCTGGCCCTGGTGAACCTGCAGGTGATTTACCGCCAGACGCCCAAGGTCGCGAGCAGCGGCCACTTTGGTTCGCGTCTGTTGTTTGACACCAGCGGGCATCTGTTCGTGACCCTGGGTGACCGGCAAAACAACGACCAGCGCGACTTTGCGCAAGACCTCACGCGCGGCAACGGCAAGGTGGTTCGCATCACGACCACGGGCGCTGCAGCGCCGGGCAACCCGGTGCTCGCGGGCGCACAGGCCGGCATCTGGAGCTACGGCCACCGCAATCCGCAAGGTGCCGCACTGCACCCGGTCACAGGCGAGCTGTGGACCAGCGAACACGGGCCGCAAGGTGGCGACGAGGTGAACCGCACGCTGGCGGGGCGCAACTTCGGCTGGCCCGTGATCAGCCACGGACAGGAATACGGCACCACCACGCAGGTGGGCGAAGGCACGGCCAAGGCCGGCATGGAGCAGCCGGTGTCGTACTGGGAAACCATCACCGGCGCTGCGTGGACAGGTGGCCAGAAATCGTCCATCGCGCCCAGCGGCATGGCCTTCTTCACGGGCACCCAGCCCGCACACTGGACGGGCAGCCTGTTCGTGGGCGCCCTGGCGGGGCAGGCCTTGTGGCGCCTTCAGATGGACGGCGCAAGCGTGGTGGGCCGCGAACGCCTGCTGGCCAGCCGCAACGAGCGCATACGGGATGTGCGCCAGGGCCCCGACGGCCGCCTTTACCTGCTCACCGACGGCGGCAGCGGCAAGCTGCTGCGGGTGAGCGGCGGCTGATCGGCAGCGCCGGTGCGCGCAGCGTCAACGCTCAAGGCTTGGCGATGCGCTGGCGAAAGTCGCGCAGCTTGGCTTGCAGACGTTGCTGGTGCTCGGGTCCCACGCGCAGCAACACCTTGCGCCCGGCCGAAAGGGACTCCAGCGCGGGGTCGGCAAATTCGTAGCGGACCCAGGGCCGCGTCGAGGGCACCTCGCCCTTCACCTCCACCAGCTTCACGGCCAGCGGAGTCGTCGGCACCGGCGTGGCGATCAGGTGGTCCAGCACCTCGACCAGCCGGTCGTTGAAGTAGCGCCCGGGGAAACCCAGCTCTTCGTAGGCTTGCTGAAACAGCGGATAGAGGCGGCGGTACAGCGCCACGGCCCGGGCGGTGTCGACCGCCTCGATCATCAACACCAGCGGCGTGTAACGCTGGCTGTTGTCGGGGTGGATGGTGTCCACGCCATCGCTGCCGCGCTGCACGGTGAAGCGCTTGGGCGTGGGCTGGACGGGCCAGACCCGAGCAGGGGCTTGCTGTCGCGCCAGGTTGTCCACTGTGGCCACCGCGCGCCGCACGAAGCCGTCGAGCTGCAGGAAGGCCAGCACGTTCTTGCGCGTGAGCAGATCGTTCAGCTGTTCGCCCACCCATTGATCGGCATCGGCCAGCGCAGGCAATGGCGCAGGCCCGCCAGCGGCCTCGGGGGCTGGCGGGTCGAGGGGGTGCTGGATGCTCGGGGCCACGGGCGTCAGTGGCACGGCCGACGCCTCGGGCAGCTGGGCCAAGGGCTCAACCGCCGGCACCGGGGCCGGGCGGGGGTTGAAATGCTGCCAGCCGAAGTAGCCGGCAACGAGCACCACAGCGAGCACGATCGCGCTGGTGATGAGCGCAGGGGCTCGCGACGTGGGGCGATTGTGGCGATTGGGCTCGTACATGCCTCGGTACCTGGGTGGGTTGGGAGGCTTCCCATCCTACGCTGCCGTTTTTCCGCCCCAGGTACCAACGCGGAGTTGCCACGGTGTCGAAACCCCCGTGCCCGATTCGTCGTGCAGAGGTGGACACTCACCAAGTGTTCGCCTCACCACCACGGACCGATCGAAAGGACCACACATGACCACCGGCACCGTCACGCTGCACCGCGTGTTTCCCGCCCCGCCCGAGCGCGTCTACCGCGCCTTTCTCGACCCGGACGCCATGGCCAAATGGCTGCCACCGCACGGCTTTACCGGCCGGGTGTTGCAGATCGATGCGCGCGTGGGCGGCAGCTACCGCATGCAGTTCACCAACTTCGGCAGCGGCCAGGTGATGACCTTCGGCGGGCAATACCTGGAGCTGGTGCCGAACGAGCGGATCGTGCACACCGATGTGTTCGACGACCCGAACCTGCCCGGCGAGATGCGCACCACCATCACGTTCAAGGCGGTGTTGGTGGGCACGGAGATCCACGTAGAGCAAGCCGGCATTCCCGCCGCCATTCCCACCGAGGCGTGTTACCTCGGCTGGCAGGAGTCGCTGCAGTTGCTCACGCTGCTGGTGTCGGCGCAGATTCCCGGCTGAGCCCGCGCAAGCGCTGGTGCGCCTCGCTCTCGCGGTCGAGCACCACGCTGCGTTTGGCGCTGAGGTAGTGGGTGGTGAACACGTCGAGCCAGGCGGCCAGGTTATCGGCGGCGTGTGTTTCCCCGGCCAGGGCCAGGCACAACGCCGCCACCTCCGAGGTGCAGAAATGGCTCTCGCGCGCCGAGCGGCGCAGCCGGTAGTTGGACACCTGATCGGGATGCAGGCTGAGCACGGGCAGCGCATCGAGATACGGGCTCTTGCGGAACATCTTGCGGGCCTCGGACCAGGTGCCGTCGAGCAAGACGAAGAGCGGCTTCCTGCCGCCCGGCTCCGTGGCCGTTTCCATTGACGCGCTCAGCCCCGTCACCACCCGCTCGGGCGGCGCGAACTCACCAGGGAACACCAGACAGGGCTGCCACTGCGGATCGGCCAGCAAGGCAAGCAGGCCGGGGTCCACCTCGGTGCGGGCCCAGCCAAAGGCCCAGGTGTCGGCCACCACATCGGCCACCAGCCAGCCAGTGTTGCTTGGTTTGAGCGCTTCGATGTCGCCCATGACCAGACAGAAACCGGCGCGTGTGCTCACCTGCGGACGCAGTGCGCACAGGCAGTGGCTGGCAACGAGGCGGCAGCCGGCGCAGCGCCCGCCGCCCGAGCCCCGGGCCAGAAAAGGTTTGGCGCTGGCGGCCAGACGCACCGTGCGCAGCCGTGAAACAGCGTGGCGCGAACCGTCATCGGGCGGAGGAGCAATCACAAGGGTCATGGTGGGGACTGTAGGCCCATGGGTGCGGGCGCCTTGGGCGTGACAAATGTCGCAGGGCTTTTGCCCTCGGCCCACCACAATTCCCGGCATGTCTGTGAATGAAATCGCCGTCTGGTCGGCCATGTTGGGAGGGTTGTTGACGTTGTGCGCGATCGCCATGGGCGACGCCGTGGCCAGCCGCTCCCTGGCCTCGGTGCGCAACCTGCTGTTCCTGCTGACCGCGGGCACCAGCTGTGTGGTCATGACCGGTCTGCCCGAGGTGTTCTTTCCAGCGCTGCCCGAGCGCTTGCTGATGGTCCTCAAGGCCGGCCTGGGGCCGATCGCCGGGGCCATGGGTCTTTACTACCTGGGCAGCTGGCTGGGTGGCGTGCGCGAAGACGCCACCGTGCACCGCCTCACCGCACTCGGTGGCACGGTGCTCCTGTTGATCGCGCTGGCGCTGGCGGCCACGGCCACGCGGGTGGACGTCGACCAGTTCCGCGCCCTGCTCATGCTGGCAGCCGCCGTCAACATGGTGCCGGTGCTGCTGGCGCTGCTGGCGGTGCGCCGGGCCACCCAGCTGGGCGACCCGCTGGCGCGCTGGATGGCGTTGGGCATCGTGTGCCTGGCGGGTGCCACGGCAGGCCTGTATGCGCGGGGTCTGAGCCTGCCGGGGCTGGGCCTGGACACCTCGCTGGCCACCGCCATGTTCACCGTGGCTTACTTTCTCATTGCCTCGGTGCTGGGTCTGCTGCGCAACCGGCACAACCGCCGGTTGGCCCGCCTCTCGCGCCTGGACCAGGGCACCGAGCCCGCCACAGGCCTGCCCACCGGGGTTGCGTTGCTCACCGAGGTGGAGCATGTGTTCTGGCGCACCGCGCGCCGGGGTGGCGTCTGCACAGTGGTGTGTCTGCATGTGAGCAACCTGTACGAGATGGTCGAAGGATCTGGCCAGGGCACGGAACACCAGATCCTCACGACGGTGGCGGCCCGGGTGCGACGTGCGGCGGGCTTTCGATGTGTGGTGGGGCTCTACCACCCGCGCTGTTTTGTGGTGGTGATCACCTCCGACAAACTCACCGAAGCGACCCTGGAGGTCGTCACGCGCCTGCGCTCCACCGTGCCGCTGCCCATGTCCGTGCTGGACGCCCAACAGACCTACCAGCCGTTCACACCGCAGGTGGGCATGGGTGTGGTCACGCTGGAGCCGGACAGCGCCACACCCATGGAGGTGATCAACCAGGCCGAGCGCCGCGCGCTGGCCTCGGTGGGCGAGCAGCACCCGGTGTCGGAACACGACATCGTGACGACGCCCGCCGCCCTGAGTTGAGCCAGTCATGCCAGCCTCGTGCAGACATAAGACCTCTCCACGATCGACGCTTTAGGTCAAACCGGTGCCTGGGTGTTGCAGGGCTGCACGGTCAGCCGACCAAGCCTGTGTTTCGTCGGTCCGAACCACCGCACATCCCCACATCGCGGCACCATGTGCAGGCATGTCAAACGAACAGGAATTCTTGCGCACGCCGCCGCCACCGCCGCGCAAACAGAGCCGGCGCAAACACGACCCGCTGTTGATCAACGGCGTGAGTTCGCTGGTGGCGGGTTGTGGCTTGTGGGCACTGTCGCTGGTAATGGACCACCAGGCACTGTTCAAGATCGCCGCAAGGGCCTTGCTGGCACCGGCCTGGATGGCGCTGGCGGTGGGCGCAGCGCTCTTGTTGCTGCACGTGATCATCAAGCGGCGCACACGGTTCGAGGCCGCCATGCTGCTGCGCCAGCACTCCATGTTTCACGAACCGATGCCGCCGGTGCTGGCCACGCCCAAACGCGACCGGGTGCGCCCCGTGCCCTCACGCAAGCGCCCCGATCCGGTGAGCGTCGACTGACGCCGGCCCGCACGGGGCAGCGGGCTATTTCTGCACCGGGTTGGCGGTGAGCAGCGTGGCCGAAAAAGCCCGCATGAATTCGCGCGCTTTCTCGGGTTGTGGCGCGTTCAGCCAGGCGCTGTAGGCCCCTTCGTTCAAGATCGCGGGCATGCGCTTTTCGCTCCCGGGTTGCCCGTAGCGGTGCAACAGGGCATGGCTGTTGGCGTTCACCGTGAGCAGGCAGAAGCTCACGATCACCTCGTCTCCCGCCCCCTTCCAGCATTCCCACAGACCGGCCACACCCATCGGCTTTCCGTCCACACGCGCGATGCGCGTTGGCACGGCCTTGCCCGTGCGAAAGTCGTCTTCGCGAAAGGACATCATGGGCACGATGCAGCGGTGCGCGCCGAGCCAGGCTTCGCGGAAGTTGTTGGAGGTGGTCACGATCTCGCTGCGCGCGTTGACCAGTTTGGTCGAGCGCAGCTTGGCGTCGGAGGCCGACTTGACCCAGGTCGGCACCAGTCCGAACTGGCCACCGACCAGCTCCAGGACGGGCTTGTCGGGCTCGGCGCCTTCGGCCGTGGGTTGCGCCGGCAGCTGGCGAATGAACAAGCCCGGCTTGCGCGGCCACACGTCGCGCCCAATGGGTGTGTCGGGTGCGCTGACACCGAACGCATCGGTGTACAGGCTGGCGGGCTGAAGGGTCTCGAAGTGGGTGCTCATCGGCTCATGCTAGCTGATGGCTGCTGCGTGGCCGGCTCAGGTGGCGGTGCGGCGCATGTGGCGCGTGTGGCGGCGCATGACCCAGGCCAGCGGGATCATTCTCGAAACGCGAGGCCAGCGGAAACAAGGTCTGCAGCGCAGCGCGCACCTTGGCCAGCCGGGGGTCGTGGCCGTGGGCGTCGTCGGTGGTGTCGTTGACGCAGAAGAAATCCAGTTCGCCGGCGCTGGCCAGCAGCGCATCGAGCTGTTGCGCCTGGTCGGAGCAGCCGGTGGTCACGTGCTGGTGAGCACCCTCGCGGATGCGCGCAACACCCCGGGCCAGCGCCCAGCGCAGCACGAAGTCGGACACCAGCGTGGGGCTGGCCCAGGTGCGGAACACGGTGGAGCGCACCCGCGCAAACAGTTCGGGTGCTTCGGCTTCCGCAGCACACAACAGCGACTTGAGCAGGGGCCGGGGCGAATGGGCAAAAGTGCGCGGTGTGTGCGTGTAACCCGGCAGCCGGTCCAGCCATTGGGCCGACAGGCGACTGGCGTTCTCCAGCGCGTTGTCATCGCAGCGCAGCGCGGTGCCTTCGACCACCGGATCGTCGGACCACTGGGCCACCACACCGCCGGGCCAGAACCAATGGTCCAGCTGCACCGGCGCGCCGAAAAACACGTCGTCGTTGAAATAGAAGAAGCGCTCCGACAGGCCAGGGATGCGGTGCACATACGACTCGATGTGGGCAGAGTCGAAGGTGGGCAACTGGCGGGCGGGGATCAGGTCGCGGTGGTCGACCAGCGTGAGGCGGCTGGACGGCTTGAGCCATGAAGGCGTCTGCCCGTCTGTGATCAGGTAGACATGTCCGTGGTCGGGGAAGTAACGCTCCAGCGCCCGCAAGCTGTAGCGCAGTTCGTCGTTGTCCCGAAAGCGACCTTCCACGTTGCCGTACAGCGCCATGGAATGGTGGTCGATAGCTTCGTGCCGCTGCGCGGCCTGATGACGCTTGGCACGCCACTGCGGGTCGTTGCCGTTGACCCAGAGGTAAACGATGTCGATGCGGGCGTCGGAAGGGGCGGAGCAATGGGGCATGGCGGCGAAAGAAACGAGGCTTAGAGGCACTGGTCTCCCACGCCGAACGAGGGCGCAATCTATCACGGGCGCCCCTGCCCTCCGTGCCAGCCCGAGAATCAACCCCGAAACCCGGTGGGCCGCACCCAGCCGGGCCCACAATGCAGCCATGACTGCCCTGCCCTCCAGCCCCGCCGCCGACCGCAACAAGCAGCCCATCCTGGAAACCCTCAAGCGGGTGCTGCCCGAACGCGGTATGGCGCTGGAGATCGCCTCGGGTACCGGCCAACACGCCACCTGGTTCGCCGCCGGACTGCCGCTCTGGCAATGGCAACCCACCGACATGCAGGCCAGTGCCATGGCCACCATCGCCGCGTGGACCGAACAGGCCGGCACGCGCAACGTGCTGCCCCCCATGCGGCTGGACGTGACCTCGGCGCAGTGGCCCGACGAGAGTGACTTGTTCGGTGAAGCGTTCGGCGAGACCTTCGATGCGGTCTACTGCGCCAACATGCTGCACATTGCCCCCTGGGCTGCTTGTAGCGGGCTCATGCAGGGCGCGGCGCGGGTGCTGGCGCCCGGCGGTGTGCTGGTCACCTACGGCCCTTACATCGAAGACGATGTGCCCACGTCGCCGGGCAACCTCTCGTTTGACGAAAGCCTGCGCAGCACCCACCCGGACTGGGGCATCCGCCGCCTGGCCGATGTGGTGCAGACAGCCTTGCAGGCCGGTCTGCACCTGCGCGAGCGCCACGCCATGCCGGCCAACAACCTGCTGCTGGTGTGGTGCCGGGAACCATCGCCCCGGGCATGAGCTCCATCCTTCCCCTTTCACATCCGACTTCACGGCCATGCTTCGAAACCTCAAAGACCTGTTCGACCACCTTGCCGCCAGCCTGAGCGCGCCTGCCGGCGCCCAGCAGATGGCGGAACAGGAACACACCCTGCAACTCTCCACCGCCGTGCTGCTGGTGGAGGTGATGCGCGCCGAGCCCGATCTGAAGGACAGCGAGCGGGACGCGGTGATCACCGCGCTGCGGCGCAAGTTCGCTCTGGCCGACGACGAGCTCGATCGCCTGATGGAACTGGCCCACGAAACCGCACGCACCGCCTACGACTACCAGCGCTTCACCGGCCTGATGAACGAACGCTTCACGCAGCCGCAGAAGATCAGCGTGGTGGAAGCCATGTGGGAAGTGGCGTTTGCCGACAAACAGCTGGATGCCAACGAGCACCACGTGATCAGCAAGGTGGCAGGCCTGCTGCATGTGACGCACGGCGAATACATTGCTGCCAAGCTGCACGCCCAAGCTGCCGCCCAGGGCTGAGGCCCCTGGAGACCGCACAACCCGCTACCGAACTTTGCCTGCACAGCAGGGCGCATTTACCGGACCGATACATGGAGCGAACACCATGAAGGCTCACCAACCCCCAGGAGTCAACTCCATGAAACCCCGAAATCTTGTTGTCTACGCCATCGCCGCTGCAACGCTGAGCGTGAGCTCCTTGTCCTTCGCGCAGGGCAACCCGAACGGTGGCCGCTTTGAAGCCCCCACCATGCAGCGGGTGGACGACCGCCGCGATGATCGCCGGGACGACCGCCGGGACTTCCGTGAAGACCGTCGCGACGACCGCCGCGACTTCCGCCAGGAACGCCGCGAAGACCGCCGCGACTACAAACACGACCGCCGCGCGGACCGCCACGACAACCGCCGTGGCCCGGACGTTCGCTACTACCAGGCGCGCGGACCGCAGTTCCAGCGCGGGCGCTACATCCCGGTTGAATACCGCAACCGCCAGTACGTGGTGGTGAACCCGCAACAACACCGCCTGTACGCGCCACCGCGCGGCCAGCAGTGGGTGCAGGTCGGCGGTGACTATGTGCTGGTGGCCATTGCCACGGGCCTGATCGTCAACCTGATCCTGAACAACTGACCGTCCCACTGCGCCAACCATGAAACTCCGACACCTTGCCCTGCCCCTGCTGGCGTCGCTGGCCTTGCTGACGGCCTGCTCGAAAGAGCAGCCGGCCAGTGCGGCAGACGCCACACCCATCGCGGCCACTCAAGCGCTGGATGTGCTCGCGGCGCAGGGCAAGGGCTTCACAGCCGGCGCGCTCATGGGCGCCAACCCGGTGTACGTGTTGTTCGATCCGCAGTGCCCGCACTGCGCTCACCTGTGGGAGGCGAGCTTGCCGCTGCACAGCAAGGTGAAGTTCGTCTGGCTGCCGGTCTCGTTGCTCAACGCCAAAAGCACCCCGCAAGGGGCCGCCATCCTGTCGGCGAGCAACCCGGTGGAGGCCATGACGGCGCATGAAACATCGCTGCGGGCGGGTCAAGGTGGCATCTCTGCTTCGGCCAGCATCGCGCCCGAGGTGGAAGCCGCCATCAAGGCCAACACCACGCTGCTCGAACGGCTGGGTGCCACCTCGGTGCCCTTCGTGGTGGCCAGAAACCAGCGCACGGGCGCGGTGGTCACCGCAGCGGGCGCCATGAGCACAGAAGCCCTGTCGGGTTTCCTGGGCCTGTCACAGCCTTGATCAGCTGTTTTGTGCCTTACCATCGCGCAGTCGAGCCGCCTTCGCGGCTGTTTAACGGAGGCCCCCATGGGCAAAGAGCAGCGCAACGAAAAACTGGCCAAAAAACCCAAAAAGGACACCTCCGCGCCCAAGGGCCCGGCCACGTCCGACCGGCCCATGCCACCCGTCACATCGGTGGCGCCGCGCGGCAAGGAAAAGAACAAGTGAGCCTGGCATGAAGGCCACCTGGAACGGCGCAGTGATCGCCGAGAGCGACGACACGGTGGTGCTGGAAGGCAACCACTACTTTCCAGAGACTTCGCTCAACCGCGACTTTGTCACCTTCAGCAACCACCGCACCAGCTGCCCCTGGAAGGGCCAGGCGAGCTATTACTCGCTGCTGGTCAACGGTGAACTCAACAGCGACGCGGCCTGGTACTACCCCAACCCCAAGCCCGAAGCCGATGAAATCCGGGGGCGTGTGGCCTTCTGGAAAGGCGTCAAGGTCGCACCCTGAAGCACGGGCGCACCGGGGTCGCAATGACCCCGGTCTGCACTGGGCGACTGCCTCGACTCCACCCCCTCGGGGCGTATCCTGCGTTGGACAACAACCACCCCAGGAGACACCCATGAAACATTCCCTGCGCACCGCGCAACTCGGCCTGATGGCCGCCGCCCTGCTGGTTCTGGCGGGCTGTGCCGGCAAAGACCACGCTTCAATGCACGCCATGCACCACGGCGGCATGATGAGCACGGCAGCACCCACCGCACCGGTACAGATCACGGCGAGCACGCCCGCTTTGACGTCGGGCTACAAGAAGGTGGCCGCAGCGCCTGAAGCCAAGGTGTACTTCGTCAACCTGCAGAACGGCGCCACCGTGAGCAACCCGGTCAAGGTGGTGTTTGGCCTCAGCGGCATGGGCGTTGCGCCCGCCGGTGTGGAAAAAGCCGGCACTGGTCACCACCACCTGCTCGTGGACGTGGCCGCGGTGGATGCCAATGCACCCCTGCCCGCCAACGACCAGTACCGCCACTTCGGCCTTGGCCAGACCGAGACCAGCGTGGAACTCAAGCCCGGCACCCACACCCTGCAACTCATCGTGGCCGACCAGAACCACATCCCCCACCACCCGGTGGTGATCAGCGAGCGCATCACCGTCACGGTGAAGTGACCCTCGGGCGCGGCTGGCCGCTCAGGCGGCTTGCGCGCCCAGTTTGTCGAGCTTCTTCAACCAGCGCGCCACGCCCTCGGCGCCCAGGCTGTCCACCGACCCGATCAGCGTTTCGTGGATGGGCGCAAAGCCCACGAAGCCCAGGATGTTGCGCTCCAGCGATTTGACGCTGTGCGCCCGGAAGTACCAGCGGTAAGCGAGCGCAGGCATGCCCATGGTGACCACCACGCGAGCCGAACGTCCGCTCAGCGGCTTGTGTCCAAACGGTTTGGCCCCCTCGGGGCCCACCGCGAACCCTGGGCGGGCCACCTGCTCCAGAAACGCCTTGAGCAGCGCCGGCATGTCGCCGAGCCAGAGTGGAAAGAACAGCACCACATGTTCGGCCCAGGCGATGCCGTCCTGCGCTGGCTGCAGGCTCGACGGCAGCGCAGCGTGTTGCCAGGACTCGGCCGACTTGAGCCAGGGAAAGGCAATGTCGCCCACCAGAATGCGGCGCACCTGGTGACCTGCGGCTGTGGCCCCGGCCGCATAGGCGTCCACCAGTGCCCGGTTGAGTCGCTCGGCGCTCGTGTCGGGGTGACCTTCGATCAGCAAGATGCGGCGGGATGAGGTCATGGGAAGCTCCATCGGACGAGGAAGCTACATGGTGGCGCCCAGGCACCCCGGGCGCCTTGACGCGGATCAACACCGCGAGCCGGCGTCTCAGCGCCGGTCGGGTTTGCGCGGCTTGTTGGCGCGCGCCTTCTTCTTGCTCTGGCGCTCTTCGTCGGCCTGCTGGCCCGCCGCGAGCCACTGCACAAACTGCTCGGGCGTCTCCAGCGTGATGCGTCCGAGCACACCGCTGCGGAAATCGGCGATCAGCAGTTCGGCCACCTTCTGCCAGTGGATGCTGCCGCCCGTGCCGATGGCGCCGCGCTTGCGGGCAATGGCGGCCATCAGCTCTTCGTCGGGCAGGCTGGCCACGGTGTCCATGGGCAGGCCGAGCTTGTAGCGGGCTTCAAGCTGCGTGCCGTAGGTGACCTTGAGTTTGGAGAGCAGCTCCAGCGCCACCTCCTGGTCGTCGTAAGCGTTGCGGCCCACCGCGCCGCTGGCAGCCAGGTTGTAGCCGCTTTCGGGCACCACGATGCGCGGCCACAGCATGCCGGGCGTGTCGAAGAGGTAGAAGCCATCGGCCAGCACGAGGCGCTGCTCGGTACGGGTGATGCCGGCCTCGTCGCCGGTCTTGGCCGAGCGCTTTCCCAGGAGGGTGTTGATCAGCGTGCTCTTGCCCACGTTGGGAATACCGCAAATGAGCACGCGCATGGGTTTGACCATGCCGCCGCGCAGGGGCGCGAGCTCAAAGCACGAGGCAATGATGGCGCGCGCCGGCGCGGTGATGCTGGCGTCCAGCGCAATGGCACGGGTGTGGGGCAAGGCGTTGTAGTACGCCAGCCAGAGCGCCGTGCGCTCGGGGTCGGCCATGTCCTGCTTGTTCACCACCTTGAGCGTGGGCCGCCCGGCGGTGAGCTCGGCCAGCAGCGGGTTGGCGCTGGAACCCGGCAGGCGCGCGTCGAGCATCTCGATGACGACGTCTATCTCCGGCGCGCGCTCGGTGATGGCCTTGCGCGTGAGGTGCATGTGCCCGGGGAACCACTGGATGCTCATGGGAAATAGGTCTGAAAAGCGGTCTGGAAGAAGGATGGGGAGCGGCGATTGTGCCTTGGTGTATTTCCCGGGGTGCGGGAGCGCCGGTGCTGCCTACAATGAATTTCCACCCCAACAACCTCTTGAGGAGCCCCATGGCCATCACCGTGAAAATCGATCTGGGCTACGAATTCGACGTCAAGGCCCCGGTGGCCGAGGTGTTCGCGGTGCTCTGCGACGTGCCCGAATCGGTCAGCCATTTCCCCAAGGTCGAGAAGCTCACCGACCTCGGCGGCGGTGTCTACCAGTGGGAGATGGAGAAGGTTGGCACCGCGCAGGTGAACATCCAGACCATCTACGCCAGCAAGTACGTGAGCGACAAGGCCAAAGGCACGGTGAAGTGGACACCGGTCAAGGGCATCGGCAACGCGCAGGTGGGCGGTAACTGGAAGATCGTGGACAACAAGAAGTCCACCGGTCTCTCGCTGGCCATTCAGGGCGAGATCGAGGTGCCGCTGCCGGGCCTGATGAAGATGGTGGTGGCGCCGGTGGTCGAGGGCGAGTTCGAAAAACTCGTCGAAAAGTACATCGACAATCTGATCAAACGTTTTGGAGGCGAGGCCTGAAGGCCTGCCTCCGGCGGGCCTTCAGGCCGTCAAACGCTCTTTGAAGAACGCCATGGTGCGGTCCCACGACAACTTCGCTGCGGCGGCATCAAAACGCGGCGTGGTGTCATTGTTGAAGCCGTGCTGCGTGCCCGGGTATTGGTGGGCTGAATAACGCGCACCGGCGGCTTTCAGCGCCGCCTCGTAGCCGGGCCAGGCGGCGTTGATGCGTTCGTCCACCGCGGCGAAATGGATCAGCAGCGGCGCCTTCACCTGGGACGCGTCTTCCACCGGCGGGTGGTTGCCGTAGAAC
>QBMB01000041.1:23100-39790 GCA_003241965.1 Burkholderiales bacterium
TGCTGTCGACGCGCGCCTTGAGCGTGGCCGCAGCGGCCAGCATGTCCTGGCGGGTCTTGGGCTGGTCGAGCGTGGCAAACAGCGTTCGTGCCTTGTCTTCGTCGCCCGGGTAACCACCCAGCGGGCTGAGTGCGTCGGGCGCCAGGGCCAGATAACCGTCGAGCGCGATGCGGCGCGTGATGTCTTCGATGTGCGGGTTCAGCCCGCGGTTTTCGTGGATCACCAGCACGCTGGGCAACTTGCCGGTGGCGTTGGCCGGCTTGGCCACATAGGCCTTGATGGTGCCGTAGCCCGACGGTGAAGGCACCTCCACCACCTCGGTCTTCAGGCGCGCGTCGTCCTTGGGCACCAACTGCGCCGCGGCGAAGTTGGGGCTGAGCGCGGCCAGCAGGCCCACCGCCGTCATGCCGCCCACCGCAAACTTGCCGGCGCGGTCGAGGAAGCCGCGGCGGTCCAGGTCGCCATGCACGTAGGCATCGAACAGGATCAGCAACTCTTGGTCGAAGTCGGCGGCGGTCAGGCGGGGCATGGAGTCTCCTGTGGCAAAGCCTCAGGATAGACGCGGCCCGGCGCCAGTGGCGCATTCACCACCCATGTGTGCGGGTTTTGATGTGCAAGGCGGGCAGCGCGCTGCCGCCCGTGCTTCAGGCCGCCACTGTGGCGGGCTGCGCCTGGGGCCGGCCCAGCCGGTTCGGCGAGGTGTATTCCTGCCGGTAGATCTCGAACGGCATGGTGTCTGCCGCTTCAATGGCCCGCTGGTCTTCGACCGACTTGGCCGCCATGGCCTCGAAGCGCGCCTGCTGCTTGGCGCTCCAGTCGAGCGAGAGCAGGTGCTGGTGCGTGAGCAACGATTGCGCCCGCGCAAAACCCACGAACGAATCACCATGGTGCGTGTGCATGGCCTGCAGCACACGGGCCGACGGCAACAGCTCGGGCGACTCGAGGTGGGCTATGGCCAGCGCCACGGCGTTGGCGTGCTCGGTACCGCCTTGTGCGAGGTCCAGCGACTCGGCGATGGGCACGAGCTCGGACAGGATCTCGTCGGCCCACTGCATGAGCGACACAGCCTGGCCTTCGCGCATGAGGGTCAGCCCCGGCTCGCGACCTCGCGCAGCGGTGAGGTGCTGGTTGTGCGCGAGCTCGCGAATTTCGGCCGGCGTGTCGGGGGGGCTGTCTGACAGCAGGCAGTGCAGCAGGAACACATCGAGAAAACGCAGCGTGGAGGCGCCAATGCCGATGGGCTCGAACGGGTTGAGATCCATCAGGCGGACCTCGATGTATTCCACACCGCGCTCGCGCAGCGCGTGCAGCGGGCGCTCGCCGGGGTAGATCACGCGCTTGGGGCGGATGGTGCCGTAGAACTCGTTCTCGATCTGCAGCAGCGTGGTGGCGAGCTGGTTGTAGTCGCCGCCCGGGTTGCGGATGCCCACCGCTTCGTACGCGGGCCAGGGGCGAGTGAGCGCATCGTGCAACGAAGCGGCATAACCCTCAAGCCCGTTGTAGCTCACAGCCAGCGTGGCTTGCGCCTCGCTCTGGTAGCCCAGGCGGCCCATGCGCAGCGAGGTACCGTGCGGCATGTACAGGGTGCGATCGCTGAGCTTCTGCAGCTCGTGCTCGCGGCCTTCGACGAACGACGAACACACGGCAGGTGACGCACCGAACAAGGTGAGCAGCAGGAAGGCGTGGCGGCGAAAATTGCGGATGGCCGCGAAGTACTCGTCGCTGGTCACACCGGGCAGCGACCAGTTGTAGTGAATGCCCGAGATGGTCTGCATGCGCCGGCCATAGCGGTGGCCCAGGCCCATGCGGTATACGCTCTTGGCGCGGCCCACGTTGGATGAGCCGTAGCGGCCCAGCGGAATGGTCTCGTCGGTGGGCAGGCCGCAGGGCATGCTGGAGGCCCACATCATTTCGTCGCCCACACGTCCCTGCAGGTTGTGCAGGCTGCGCACGGTGTATTGGTGCACCTCGGTGAGCTCGGACAGACACGACTCGACCGATGCGTGCACGCCGGTGATGAGTTCGAGCTGCGACTCGCTGTAGTCGGTGGTGATGTGCGGGTGCGTCAGCGCACTGCCCAAGGCAGCGGGGTGCGGCGTGAGGGCCAGCTTGCCGTCGGGTTGGGCGCGAAGGCTCTCTTTTTCAAGGCCGCGGCGCATGCCGCGCAGGCGCTCGCCCGCAAGAGCGTCCAGCCGGTGATTGAGAGAGGTCATACAGGGGGTCGTGTTACAGGTCCGGGGCCGGAAGTTAACACGGCTGCGCCATTTCTGCTGACGGCCACGGGATCGGCTCGGCAGCGGCTGTGGCAAACGCGGCCGCATCCACCGAGCGTTTCAACCAGGCCTCAATATGTGCGGGCTCGTTGAAGAGCCGCAGGTCGTCATAGGCCTGCTGCGCCTCGGGGTAACGCTTGCGCAGGTAGTTGAGCCATTGTTTGAGGCGCCCGGCGCGGTGGCGGCGCTCCACGCGCACGCTCACCTGTTGCCAGAACACCTGAAACAGCGGCGGCAGCACCGCCCAGGCCACACTGCCCCGCCCCTTGATGGCCAGCGCCAGTCCGGGGTCGGTAACCATGCCGCGCCCGATCATGAGGTGCTCGCAGCCGGTCACTTCGCGGCAGCGCACGGCATCGGCCACGGTCCATATTTCGCCGTTGGCAATGACCGGCAGGCGCAAATGCGGCGGCAGCGACTGGCGCACTTCGGCGAGTCGGTCCCAGTACGCGGGTGGCCGATAGCCGTGGGCCTTGGTGCGCGCGTGGATCACAAGTTCGTCGGCGCCGGCCTCGGCAATGGCGTGGGCGCACTCTTCGGCGCGCACGTCGTCGTTGAAGCCCAGCCTCATCTTGGCCGACACGGGCACGTGCGCCGGCACAGCGCGGCGCACGGCGGCCACGATGCGGCCGATGAGTTCGGGCTCGTCGAGCAGCACGGCGCCACCCCGGCTCTGGTTCACGGTCTTGGCCGGGCAGCCAAAGTTCAGGTCAATGCCGTGCGGGCCCAGGCCGGCCAGGCGTGCGGCGTTTTCGGCCAGGCAAGTGGGGTCGGAGCCGAGCAGTTGGGCGCGCACCGGCACGCCCGCGCGGGTGCGCCCACCGTTGAGCAGCTCCGGCACCACGCGCACGAACACGCGCTCGGGCAGCAGCATGTCGGTGACGCGGATGAATTCGCTCACGCAGCGGTCGATGCCACCGGTGCGTGTGAGCACATCACGCAGGGTGGAGTCGAGCAAACCTTCCATGGGGGCGAGCAACAGCATGGGGGTATTGTCCTTTGCCGGGAGAATGTGTTGCATGACGTGCTTTTTTTCTCCGGTGGTTCCGGTCATCGGCGACCGGGCGGATCGCCTCCGCGAATGTCCCCCGGGTCGGCTGCGCCGCCCCTCCTCCTTGATTTCGCTGCGGCGTTCCACCCGATCACCGATGACCTCGTTGGCACTCGGTCGGTTGGTACGCGACCCGCACTCCAGCTCGCGGGCGCATGGCGCTCTGCGCAGCGAAATCAAGGAGGAGGCGGCACCAGCCGCCGGGGGACATTCGCGGAGCAGAGCGCCGTGCGTCCGCGAGCCTGCGAGGTCGTTGTGAGCCATCTCCAAACGGTCCACGAAGACCCCCACTTCCTCGTACTGGAAAAACCCTCAGGTTTACTGGCAGTCCCCGGCAAAGGCCCCGACAAACAAGACTGCCTGAGCACAAGAGCCCAAGCCCGATGGCCCGACGCCCTCGTGGTCCACCGGCTCGACATGGCCACCTCCGGACTCGTGGTCATGGCCAGAGGCATCGAGGCGCAACGCACACTGAGCCTCGCATTTGAAGAACGCCGCGTGCACAAGCGCTACACCGCCGTGGTCGCCGGTGAACTGACCAACCCACAACCCGACAACGGCTGGAACACCATCAGCCTGCCCCTCATGGCCGACTGGCCCAACCGGCCACGGCAGAAGGTGGAACACGACCAAGGCAAACCCAGCACCACACGCTGGCGCATCGCTTCGGGCGACACCGCCCCCGGCACCACCCGTCTTGAACTCGAACCTGTGACCGGGCGCACCCACCAGCTGCGCGTGCACCTGCAAGCCCTTGGACACCCCATGGTTGGCGATGCGTTGTACGCTGCGCCCGACCAGCCCGCCACGGCACACCGGCTGTTGCTGCACGCCCACTGGATTTCGCTGCCGCATCCCGTGCACGGCCATGCCATGGAATTCCAAAGTCCCTACCCTTTCTGACCACACCATGACCCCACAACACCTCACCATCCTCACCGGCGCCTCGCGTGGCATGGGCCTGGCCATGGCCCGTCAGTTGCTGAGCCCCGGTCGCCACCTGCTGTGCATCTCGCGCAAGGTCAACAACGAACTGGCCGCCGAGGCCCGGACCCTCGGGGCCACACTCACGCAATGGTCGCAAGACCTGGCCGACACCACCGGTGCGGCGAACCGGCTGCAGGTGTTTCTGGAGAGTCAGCCCGCCAGCACCTGGTCCAGCGCCACGCTGATCAACAACGCCGGCGTGATCCCGCGCATCGGCCCGATTGACCAGTGCCCGCCTGAGGAACTGGCCAACGCGCTGCGCGTGGGTCTGGAAGCGCCCATGCAGCTCACCGCCGCCTTTCTGCGCGCCACCACCGCCTGGGTGCAGGCCGGCTGGCGCGGGCCGCGCAAGGTGCTCAACATCTCCTCGGGGCTGGGCCGCAGCGCCATGGCCGCACAAGCCCCCTACTGCGCGGCCAAGGCCGGCATGGATCATTTCACCCGCTGCAGCGCGCTGGACGAAGCGCAACGCGAGCACGGCGCGCAGCTGGTCTCGCTGGCCCCCGGCGTGATCGACACCGACATGCAGGTGCAGCTGCGCGCGGGCGATCCGGCGGCCTTTCCCGATCGCAGCCGCTTCGTGGAACTTCAGCGCCAGGGCCAGCTCACATCGCCCGATGCCGCCGCTGCGCGCTTGCTCACCTTCCTGGAACGCGCCGATTTCGGCGCACAGCCGGTGGCGGACGTGCGCGGCTGAACCCGTTCTGAACACTCCCTGAGGAGAACCCCTTGAACCGACGTGAATTCAACCTGATGACCGCACTGGGTGCCGGCTCACTGGGCCTGCCCGCCCGCGCCCAGGAAGCCGGCTTCTGGACCTTGCTGCGCGAAGGCGGCTGTGTGGTCCTCATGCGCCATGCGCAAACCGAGCCGGGCGTGGGCGACCCGCCGAATTTCAAGCTCGGCGAGTGCGGCACGCAACGCAACCTGAGCGAAGCCGGGCGCCAGCAGGCCCGCCGCGTGGGCGCGGCCTTCACGCGCGAACGCGTCAAGCTCGACCAGGTGCGCTCCAGCGCCTGGTGCCGTTGTGTGGACACCGCCATGCTCGCCTTCGGCCAGAACACCGTGTGGACGCCGCTCAACTCGTTCTTCGGCGCCAGTGGTGGCCCCGACCAGAGCAACGAGGTGCTGCGCAACGTGCAGGGCTGGATGGCGCCGCGCAACCTGATGCTGGTGACGCACCAGGTGAACATCACGGCCCTCACCGGCGAGAACCCGGCCATGGGCGAAGTGCTCGTGACCCGCCCAGGCCCCGCGCTCGGCGGCGGTGAGCCTGCCCGTCTGCGCGTGCTGGCCCGCCAGACCTTCTGACGCAGGTCAACACCCGAGCGGGTGCGAGGGCTACGATGGCGGGTTCCCCCAACCATCAGGAGACCCCCATGAGCAGAGAAGTTGTTGTCGTCAGCGCCGTGCGCACCGCCATTGGCACCTTTGGCGGCAGCCTCAAGGACCAGCCCCCCACCGAACTCGGCGCGCTGGTCGTGCGCGAGTCGCTCGCACGCGCAGGCGTCGACGGCAAGGACGTGGGCCATGTGGTGTTTGGCCACGTGGTCAACACCGAACCCAAAGACATGTACCTCTCGCGCGTGGCCGCCATCAACGGCGGTTGCGCCGAGGGCACGCCCGCTTTCAACGTGAACCGACTCTGCGGCTCGGGCCTGCAGGCCATCCTCTCGGCCTCACAAGGCATCCTGCTGGGCGACACCGACGTGGCCATTGGCGGCGGTGCCGAGTGCATGAGCCGTGCCCCGTTTGCCAGCCTCAACATGCGCTGGGGCGCGCGCATGGGCGACACCAAGATGGTCGACATGATGGTCGGCGCGCTGCACGACCCCTTCCACACCATCCACATGGGTGTGACCGCCGAGAACATCGCCGCCAAGTGGGGCATCACCCGCGAAGACCAGGACAAGCTGGCCGTTGAAAGCCACAACCGTGCGCAACGCGCCACCACTGAGGGCCGCTTCAAGGACCAGATCGTGCCGGTCGTGCTCAAGAGCCGCAAGGGCGACGTGTCCTGGGCGACCGACGAACACTTTCGCCCCGACTGCACGCTGGACGACATGGCCAAGCTCAAGCCGGTGTTCCTGAAGGAAAACGGCACCGTGACCGCCGGCAATGCCTCGGGCCTCAACGACGCGGCCGCGGCCGTGGTGCTGATGGAAGCGGGTGCAGCAAAAGCACGCGGCGCCAAGCCGTTGGCGCGCCTGGTTTCGTACGCCCACGCCGGCGTGGACCCGAAGTACATGGGCATTGGCCCGGTGCCCGCCACGAAGATGGCACTGGAAAAAGCCGGTCTCACGGTCAAGGACCTCGACGTGATCGAGGCCAACGAAGCCTTCGCCGCGCAGGCCTGCGCCGTCACGCGCGACCTCGGCCTGGACCCGGCCAAGGTCAACCCCAACGGCTCGGGCATTTCGCTGGGCCACCCCATCGGCGCCACCGGTGCGTTGATCACGGTGAAGGCCATCCACGAGCTGCACCGCGTGCAGGGCCGCTACGCGCTGGTGACCATGTGCATCGGTGGTGGTCAGGGCATTGCGGCGATCTTCGAGCGGATCTGACGACAGCCGCGGTGCACGCGCTCAGGCGGAGAAGGCGCTTTTCTCTGGCCCTGCACCGTGCACCAGCACCTCGATCACCGTCAGCACGGCCGGGTCGGCCATGTGGAAAGTGCGGTTGCCCAGCCCGCGCGTGCTCACCACGAGGCGCGGCGCCACCACCGCGTCCAGCGGCTTGAAGCGCAACAGCTTCACCTGGGCAATGTCGCGCAGCGGCACGCTGCTGCGCCACAGCCAGCCTTGCGACAAGGTGTCGCTGCTGATGGCGGTGGTGCTGAACAGGATGTGAAGGTAGTGCCAAGCCACGACCGCGGTGGCCAGGCCAGCCAGCCACAGCAGATCGGGCGGCAGTGGCATGGCCATCAGCTGTGCCCGGGCGCCCCAGCCCATGAACGCCAGGCCGCCCATGCCCAGCGTCGCCAACAGCTTGAAGGTCACGGGAAACGACGGGCCTTCAACGGCCGCGAACGTATTGGCTTCCATCATTTCGCTGGCTCCGGCTCGGGTTCAGCGGGAGGTGCCATGCCCTTGAGCAGATCTTCGGTGTCGGCCGCTTCTGCAGCGCCCAGGTCGTCCACCACCACCGGCATCTCCACCTTGTCCAGATCGATCGTCACCTTCTCGTCCAGGAAGAAGGTGACGGTCTGCGGCACGAAGATCACCACGATGACCAGCACCAGCTGCAGCAGCACGAACGGGATGGCGCCGAGGTAGATGTCGCGCGACTCCACCTTGCGCGGCAACACGCCGCCCTTGAACAGCGAGTCGGAAATGCCGCGCAGGTAGAACAGCGCGAAGCCGAACGGCGGGTGCATGAAGCTGGTCTGCATGTTCACGCACAGCAACACGCCGAACCAGATCAGGTCGATGCCCATCTTGTCGGCCACGGGGCCGAGCAGCGGCAGGATGATGAAGGCGATCTCGAAGAAGTCGAGGAAGAAGGCGAGGAAGAAGATGAAGATGTTGACGACGATGAGGAAGCCGATCTGGCCACCCGGCAGGTTGCTCAGCAGGTGCTCGATCCAGATGCCGCCATCCACACCCTGGAACACGAGCGAAAAGACGCGCGAGCCGATCAGGATGAACACGACCATGGCCGTGATGCGCATGGTGCCCGTCATGGCCTCGCGCATCAGCGCCCAGGAGAGGCGGCGGTGCAAGGCGGCGAGCAGAACCGCTCCCGCAGCGCCCATGGCACCCGCTTCGGTGGGCGTGCACAGCGCGTTGGTGATGCCGGGCAGGCCGCCCATGCTGCCCAACACCGCAAAGATCAGCACAGCCGAAGGAATGATGCCTCGCAGGCATTGTTTCCACAGCGCCCAGCCGCTGGCGGTGCGCGCCTCCAGCGGAATGCCGGGCAGCGCATTGGGCCGCAGGCGGGTGAGCACGAAGGTGTAGGTCAGGAAGATGAGCACCTGCAGGATCGAGGGACCCCAGGCACCTTTGTACATGTCGCCCACCGAGCGGCCGAGCTGGTCGGCCATGACCACCAGCACCAGCGAGGGCGGCACCAGCTGCGTGATGGTGCCCGAGGCCGCGAGCACGCCGGTGGCATAGCGCATGTCGTAACCGTGCCGCATCATGATGGGCAGCGCAATCATGGCCATGGCGATCACCTGGCCCGCTACGGTGCCGGTGATGGCGCCCAGGATGAAGCCGACCACGATGACCGAGTAGCCCAGGCCACCGCGCCGGGGGCCAAACAGCTGGCTCATGGACTCCAGCAGGTCTTCGGCCAGGCCGCACTTCTCCAGGATGGCGCCCATCAGCGTGAAGAAGGGAATGGCCAGCAACAGGTCGTTGGACAGGATGCCGAACAGGTTGAGCGGCAGGTTGCCCATGAAGGACGCGGGGAACCAGCCCATCTGGATCGCATAGAAACCGCAGGCCAGGCCCAGGGCCCCCAGCGAGAAAGCCACCGGGAAGCCGATGAGCATGACGAAGATCAACCCCGCGAACATCAGTGGGGCAAAGGTTTCCATGCTCATTGCAGCGGCCTCTCGTAGTGGGTGTCCATGTCGTGCACATGCATGAGCCAGCCAACCCGCTTGATGATTTCAGACACGCCCTGCAGCGCCACCAGGCACATGCCCAGCGGGATGGTCAACATCGCGGGCCAGCGGATCAGACCGCCCGAGTTGCTCGACATTTCCTGACTCAGGATCATCTTGGTGAGCACCGGCAGCGCCGAGTACGCGATGAACAAGGTCATCGGCAACAGGAAGAGGCACAGACCCGCCAGGTCGATCAAGACCTTGGTACGCGTGGGATACATGCCGTAGAAAATATCCACCCGCACGTGTTCGTTGACACGCAGCACCTGCGCAGCGCCGAACATGACGCAGACTGCGAACAGGTACCACTGGATTTCCAGCAGGGCGTTGGAGCTGTAGCTCACGGAGTAGCGGACCACCGCGTTGGTGGTGCTGATCGCACAGGCGGCCAGAATGGCCCACTTCGCCACGGACGCAAAACGGTCCGTGAACGCATCGATCAGCCGGGCCAGGGCCAGCAAGCGTTTCATGTTGGTGTCTCCTCGGGGATGGGGGGCGGCGCGCGGCCTGCCAAGTCGCTGCGCAGCGTAATGCCGCCGCTGTAAACGCCGCGTAAAAATGCGGCGCGGCGCGGGTGCTGCTGTCAGCTGCCCGTCAGACCCGCGCTCAGCCGTACAGGTAGGTGGGCAGCCACAGGGTGAGGCCCGGCCAGATGTACATCAACACCATGCACAGGATCACGATCAGCATGTAGGGCATCATCCCCGCGAAGATCTGGTTGATCGTCACGTGGGCGGGTGACACCCCCTTCAGGTAGAAGGCCGACATGGCCACCGGCGGCGACAGGAAGGCCGCCTGCAGGTTGACGAAGACCAGCACGCCGAACAGGATCGGATCGATCTGAAAATGCGGCAGCAGCGGCAGGAAGATGGGCACGAAGATCACGATGATCTCGGTCCATTCCAGCGGCCAGCCCAGAATGAAGATGATCGCCTGCGACAGCAGCAGGAACTGCAGCGGCGAGAGGTCCATGGAGAGCACCCACTCCTCGATCACGCGCTGTCCACCGAGCAAGGCAAACACCGCCGAGAACAAGGCCGAGCCCACGAACAGCCAGCACACCATCGAGGTGGTCTTGGTGGTGAGGAACACCGCTTCCTTGATGCGCTGGAAGTTCAGCGTGCCGGCGTGCCAGGCCATGATGAAGGCCCCCGCGGCGCCCACCGCCGCCGATTCGGTGGCGGTGGTGATGCCGAACAGGATCACCCCCAGCACCATGATCGTGAGCAAGGCCAGCGGCATCACCGAGGTCACCAGCATGCGCAGGATCTCGTACTGCTCGGCATCGAAGCGCCAGTAGTACCAGGCCAGCAGCAGCACCATGAGCCCGCAGGCCACGGCAAACCCGGTGAAGAACGCCTCGGGCACGGGTGGGGTCTGCGGCTCCTGGGCGGTGGGGTCTCCCATGGACTGCAGGCCCGGCTCGGCCACGGCACCGGTGGCCTCTTCCACATCCGAGCCGGGTGGCGCCTGCAGGCCATCGTCATCGGCGGCTTGCGGGGTCTCACCGTCCACCGGCGGCGTTTGCAGGCCTTCCTCGGCGGGCGGCTCCTGCAGCCCCTCGGTGGAGCGCAGGGTGGTGGTCTCTTCTGGCGCACCCACCACCTGCTCGGCCACCACGTCGGCGGCGTTGTTGGCCGCCTGCGAGTGAATCACCACGTACCACCAGGTGCCACCCAGCACCGCAGCGCCCATGAGCAGCGGCACCAGGGCCATGCCCAGGCTGCGCACCAGCAGACCCCAGGTGACCGGCACACCGTTGGCATCGGCTTGTTTCGCCTTGCCTGGCGAGGCTACCGCCATGACCAGTGCGGGCAAGGTGCGGCGCGAGTAGCTGTTGGAGACGTGGGCGAGCCACGCAGGCACCGGCGCATGGTTCTGCTCGGGTGGCAGTTTGGGCGCGATCTTCGGGTTGATCAGCACCCAGCCGATGATGTAGACGAGGTAGAGGAAGGCCAGGAAGAAGCCGGGGAACATGGCCGCTGCATACAGCTTCACGACCGACTGCCCCGCCACGGCGGCGTAAACGATGATCATCACCGAGGGCGGGATCAGGATGCCCAGCGTGCCCCCGGCGGTGATGACGCCGGCGGCCAGGCGCGTGTCGTAGCCCGCGTCCAGCATGGGCCGCATGGCGATCACGCCCATCAGCACCACCACCGCGCCCACCAGGCCACTGGCAATGCCCCAGAAGGTGCAGATGATCAGCGTGGTGACGGCCAGCGAACCCGGCACGCTGCGAAACGCCAGCTGCACGCTGTGGAACATCTTGTCCACGAGCGCACCGCGTTCCATCACATAGCCCATCAGCACGAAGAGCGGAATGGACAGCAAGGTCTCGTTGGTCATCGCGCCAAAGGCGCGCTGCACCATCAGGTCGAACACCCGGTTGTCCAGCCATCCGGCGGAGGGGTCGAAGAAGGCGATGTAGCCAAACACCATGCCCAGGCCCATCAGCGTGAACGCGGTGGGGAAGCCCATCATGATCACCACCACGATGAGGCAGAGCATCAACATGCCCAATGCTGGATTGCTCATGATCAGCCCTTCACCGACTTGGATTGTTCGATCGCCAGGGCCTTGGACTCCTCGTCCACAAACTCGCTGCCGGCCAGCTGCTGGGCCACCACGTCGGACTCCTGCGCGTCTTTCAGCCGCGGCGTCCACGCGCCGGTCTTGATACAGACGATGCAGCGCAGGATTTCCGAGAGCCCTTGCATGAGCAGGATGGCGCCGGCCAATGGAATGACGAACTTGAAGGGATACAGCGGAATGGGCGTGGCGTTGAAGGTCTGCTCGCGCATGGCCAGGGAGTCACCGAAGTAGGTCCAGCCGGCCCAGGTCAAGGCAGCGATCCCCGGCAGGAAAAACGCGATGTACAGCACCAAGTCCACCTTGGCCTGCGTGGTTGGCTTCATGCTGCCGTAGAAAAAATCGCCCCGCACATGGCCGTCGTGGGCCAGCGTGTAGGCACCACCAAGCATGAACAAGGTGCCATACATCATGTTGTTCACGTCGAAAATCCAGGCGGTGGGTTCGTTCAGCGCATAGCGCTTGAAGACCTCGGCGCACACCACCAGCATGAGCGCGATCATCAGCCATGAGGCCGTCTTTCCCACCCAGGTGCTGATGTGGTCTGACGTGTGCAGGAGCCGTTGGATGTTCATGGAGTCATCGGGCGTGGACATGAAGAAACCCGCCGCGTGAACACGGCTTGGAGCGCCCCGCAGCGTACGTGGGTGGCTGTAAATGCCGCGTAAAAAAAAGCCCGCGCGCTGTCGCCTGTGTTCAGGTCCCGGCGCTGGCCGCCAGCAGTCGGTAGCCCACGCCCATTTCGGTGAGCAGGTAACGCGGCGCGGTGGGATCGTCCTCCAGCTTCTGGCGCAACTGGCGCACGTAGATGCGCAGGTAGTGGCCTTGCTCGCCGTGACCGGGCCCCCACACCTCGCGCAGTAGCTGCCGCCCGCTCACCACACGTCCGGCGTGACGGGCCAGCACCTCCAGCAAGCGCCACTGGGTGGCGGTCAGCTTGATGGGCTGCCCAGCCCGGCTCACGCTGCGCGCCAGCAGGTCGATGGACACCTCGCCCAGCGTCATGGCCTGCCTGGAGGCCAGCGATGTCCCGGCGTGGCGCAGCGCCACGCGGATGCGTGCGTGCAGCTCGGCCACCCCGAAGGGTTTGCTCACGAAGTCGTCGGCGCCCGCGTCCAGCGCGTCCACCTTCTGGCTTTCCTGCGTGCGCGCCGACAAGACCAGGATCGGGCGTTGCGTCCAGCCGCGGATCTCGCGGATCAGCGCCACGCCGTCGCCATCGGGCAGCCCGAGGTCGATGAGGAACAGGTCGATGCGCCGGTTGGCCGCCAGCGTGGCCCCCTCGCGCGCAGTGGCGGCCTCGATCACGCCATAGCCCTCGGCCACCAGCGTGGTGCGCAGCAGGTCGCGAATGGCGGGCTCATCGTCGACGACGAGCACTTGCAGCGGCAAGGGTGGGTTCATTCGGGAAGGTCCATGGGTCTGGGTTCGGTGACCGGCCAGGGAATGCGCATTTCAAACACCGCGCCAACGTCGCTGTGGGCGCTGATCTGGCCGCCGTGCAGCCGCGCCACGACCTCGCAGATCGCCAACCCGAGCCCGGTGCCGGCTGCGGATCCTGCCGTGGGATCGCGGTAGAACTTGCGAAACACCTCGGTCTCCTGGCCCGGCAACAGGCCGCGCCCCTGGTCGCGCACCGCCAGTGTCCAGTCGTCGGGGTCCAGCCGCGCCGTCACCACGATGACGCCCTGCGCCGGCGAGTGTTGCACCGCGTTGATCAGCAGATTGGTCATGGCCTGCGTGACCAGCCGGGGGTCGCACCACACGATGTCGTCCTCGGCGACCTGCACGTCGACGCGGCACGCGCCCATGCCGCCGCGCGCCATGGCCAGCGCATCTCGCACCAGCTCGCCCACCGGACACCATTCGCAGTCCAGGCGCACGGCGCCGTCCTGCAGCCGCGCCAGATCGAGCAGGTCGCTGGTCAGCGATTGCAGACGCTGCGCCTGGTCGAGCATGTTGTGCAGCAGCGCGTCGTGCTGCCCGGGCGTGATCTGGCCACCTTGCGTGAGCACCGTGGTGGCCGCGCCGATGATGGCGGTCAGCGGCGTGCGGAAGTCGTGCGAGATGCCGGCCAGCCAGGTGTTGCGCACGCGCTCGGTTTCGGCCTGGATCGCCGCCTGCTGGCTGCGCAGGTCGGCGTTGCAGCGGTCCAGCGCGATCGCGGCCTGGTTGCTCAGCGCCTGCAGCAGGTGCAGGTCCTCGGCGGTCTGGCGCTCTGCGGGCAGGTGGTCCACCTGCAGCACACCCAATGCGCCATCGGCGGCGTTGAGGCCGAAGCGGTACACGCCGTCGGGCGATGGCAGCAGCGGATGCAGCGGTGCATCCGGCGGCAGCACCTCGTCCAGCAGCACGCGGCCTTGTGCACCCACGCCGCGCTCGACCGCCTGCAGCAGCGTGCGCCCGATGTCATGGGGTGTGCGTGCGGTCGACAGGCTTTGCGCCAGCAGGCTGAGCGACTGGGCCCGGTCGGCCAGCGCCAGGGCGGCCACCGCAGCCGTGCGCGCGCGCACCGCCAGCCGGCTGACGGCCAGACCCACGCACAAGGTGATGGCGAAGGTGAAGAAATACTCCGGATCCGTGGGCTTGAGCGACCAGCGCGGCGCCACAAAGATCCAGTCGAAGATCAGCACGGCACCCAGCACCGTGGCCACCGAGGCCACGAGGTCGCGCATGAGCGCCACGTACAGAACGCCCACCAGATAGATCAGGATCAGGTTGATGGGGTGCAGGTGGCTGGCGATCACCGCGCACAGCGCCGTGCAGGCCAGCAGCACCGCCAACGGCAGGCGCCAGTAGGACCACGACCGACGCGTCGGGCGCCGATCGCCCCATGCACCGCCGGGGTCTGGCGCGCTGCGCTGCGGGCGCCGCGCCACCAGCACATGCACCTGCGCGTTGGGCACGCTGGTGCCCAGCAACTCGGTGAAATCGCTCAACCGCTCGCCAAAGCCGGGCCAGTACACCGTTCCAGTGGCCTGGTCACCCAGCAGCACATCGGACACCGCGCCGCCCTGGGCCTGCTGCGCGATCTGCGTCATGAGGTGGCCACCGGCGTGCATGTTGAGACTGGACTGCACGATCTGCGCCCCCTCGGCGCGGGCCAGCTGCAGGGCTTGCTCCAGATCGCGCCGCACGGCCTGGCTGGCGTAGCGGGCGGACACCGTGTCCAGGTGCAGCACCCGCCAGGGGCCTGCTCTTGTGCGCTGGAGCTGGCTGCCATGGCGCACCAGTTGCAGGGCCTGGCCATCCGCCATCACACACACCAGCAACATGCCCGGCGTCATGATCCGTGCGCCAGACGTGCAAGCGCTTCGGCGCTCAGGCCTTGGCACAACAGGTCGAACAGGACCGGGTTCATGGGAGGGTCGCGGATGCGTTGAAGCAAGGCGTGGACGGCGGGGAAGGACCAGAGCGTACCAGCAGGGGCAGCGCGGCGGAGACAGACGCGACACCAGGCCCGGATGCGACTCGACGGCGCAGAACAAATATGGAAAGCTTGTGCCCATCGTCCAGTCCAGGGAGCTGTCTTGCGCAACCATCGATCCGCCATTCCAACGTTCTCCCTGGGCCCGTTCCTGCTGGCGGCCTGGCTTCATCTGCTGAGCGGCCCGGCTGTGGCCCAGCCACTGGACCTGTCCACCCCGGCGCCTGCCACTGCCACTGCCAACGCCACTGCAGCGGCCCCGGCGCCGGACACCCTCTACCTCAACAACCGGCGCATCGCCACCTTCCGGGCCACGCTGCTGGGTGACTCTCCCACCGAACGGGTGCGAATGGCCGAAGCAGCACTGGCGGCGGCACTGAAACAACCCACGCCGCAGACGGTGAGCCAGACCGACACCGGCGACTCGGTGCGCTTCGAGGTGGCGGGCAACACGGTGTTTTTCCTCACGGCGGGCGACTCGGATGCACCGCGGCCCGAAGCGTCGTTACCCTCCCACGCGCGCGAGGTGCTCTGGCGGCTGGAGACCGCGGTCGAAGAGGCGGCGCAGGTGCGCGACCCGCGCCGCATCGCGCTGGGTGCGGCGCTGTCGCTCGTGGCCAGCATGGCCGCTTTGCTGCTGGTGCAATGGATCTTCCGGATCCGGCGCCGCATGGCCAGGCGGGTCTACACCGCGCTGCAGACACCCGCCCCGTCGGGCACGGCGGCCAGTCTGGCCGCCACCTACGCGGAGCACGCCCGCGTGGCCTCCCGACTGCTGATGAGCGCGGTGGCCTGGGTTCTGGTGCTGCTGATCGTGGAGGCCTGGGTGAGCTTCGTGCTGCACCAGTTCGCCTGGACGCGGCCCTGGGGCGAGCGTTCCACGGCGTGGCTGCTGGACGTGTTGCGGCAGTTTGCAGGCGCCATCGCCGGTGCCGTGCCCGGCCTGGTGGTCGCGGCCCTGATCTTCGTGATTGCGCGCATGGTGTCGCGGGCCAACGCCGCTTTCCTGCGCCGGGTGGAGAGCGGTGACATCACGCTGGCCTGGCTCGACGTGGACACTGCCTCGCCCACGCGGCGCCTGAGCAACTTCGTGATCTGGCTGTTTGCCCTGGCCATGGCCTACCCCTACCTGCCCGGCGCCAACACCGAGGCCTTCAAGGCGCTCTCCGTGATCGCCGGCCTCATGCTGTCGCTGGGCGCCTCCAGCGTGGTGGGGCAGGCGCTGTCGGGTCTGAGCCTGATGTATTCCCGCTCCTTGCGCGTGGGCGAGTACGTGAAGATCGGCGACACCGAGGGCACGGTGACCAGCCTGGGCATGTTCACGACCAAGGTGCACACCGGCATGGGTGAAGAGGTGAGCCTGCCCAACACCGTGACCTTCAGCCAGCCGATCCGCAACTTTTCGCGCCTGGTGGAAGACGGGCAGTTCATGCTGCAGACCGCCGTGACCATCGGCTACAGCACGCCCTGGCGCCAGGTTCACGCCATGCTGCTCGAAGCCGCCAACCGCACGCCCGGCGTGGCCGCAGAGCCCAAGCCCTACGTGGTGCAAACAGCTCTGTCCGATTTTTATGTGGAGTACAAGCTCTGCGCGCAAAGCAACAAGAACGCGCCGCGCCGCCGCGCCGAGGCACTCAACCAGCTGCACGCCAACATCCTGGATGTGTTCAACGAGAACGGGGTGCAGATCATGTCGCCCCACTACATGGCCGACCCACCCGCACCGCAGGTGGTGCCCCCCGGCC
>QBMB01000042.1:0-31485 GCA_003241965.1 Burkholderiales bacterium
CTTGCGTGCGTCGGGCTGGGCAAACACGTGTTCGCGCATTTTCTGCCGGTCCAGGGAGCCGTCGGTTGTGATGAACGCGCTGCCGAAGGTGTCGGCAATCGCAGGGATCGCCGAACCACCGCTCTCGGTGCAAGCCCGTGAAATCGCGTCGGCATCAATCAGGTCTGCGCCCATGTCCTGAAGGAGCCGTGCCAAGGTGCTCTTGCCGCTGCCGATGCCGCCGGTGAGGCCCAGCCGAAGGACCTGGCCTGGCGTTGAAGACGTGTTCACAGGCCGATGACAGCCAGGATCGCGGAAGACCCGAAGATCATGGCGGTCAGTCCTGCCAGCGCGAGAAAAGGGCCGAACGGCACATAGCCACCCTCGCGCAGCTCACCCTTGAGCTTGATGCCGATACCGATCACCGCGCCGATCACCGAGGCCATGAGAATGATGGGGATGAGGGCCTGCCAGCCGAACCAGGCGCCAAACGCCGCGAACAGTTTGAAGTCGCCGTAGCCCATGCCTTCTTTGCCCGTGGCCAGCTTGAAGGCCCAGTACACCAGCCACAGCGACAGGTAGCCTCCCACCGCGCCCCAGAGTGCATCGGGAAGCGCTGTGTCCGTCAGCCTTAGGCCCGCCGCGCACAAACCCGCCCACAGCAAGGGCAGCGTGATGTCGTCGGGCAGCAGAGTGGTGTCCCAGTCAATGCAGGCCAGCGCGAGAACCGCCGCGGAAAACCCGCACCAGGCCAGTGCCTGCCAGCCCAGGCCCCATTGAAATCCGCACCATGCGAACAGCGCCGCGCAGGTGAGTTCCACCGCTGGATAGCGCAGGCTGATCGACGCAGCGCATTGGCTGCATTTGCCGCGCAGTGCGAGATAACTGAAGACGGGAATGTTCTCGAACCAGCGGATCTGGTGTCCGCAGTGGGGGCAGCGTGAGCGCGGAACCATCAGATTGAACGGCTCGGTGGTCGCGGCAGAGGCTTGCTGGACAGCGGCGTTTTCGGGATGCAGCTCTGCGCATTCGGCTGCCCAGTGCAGCTCCATCATCTTGGGCAGGCGGTGGATCACCACATTGAGAAAACTGCCCACCAGCAAGCCCAGAACTCCCAGCAGCGCCGCCTCCGGCGCACCCGCTCCCGGCATCAAACCACCTGTCCCAATTTGAAGATGGGCAAGTACATCGACACCACGATGCCGCCGATGACTGTGCCCAGCACCACGATGATGATGGGCTCCATCAGGCTGGAAATGCCCGCCACCATGTCGTCCACTTCGGCTTCGTAGAAGTCGGCGGCTTTGCCCAACATGTGGTCAATCGATCCCGATTCTTCGCCAATGGCGCACATCTGCAGCACCATCGACGGGAAAAGGTTGGCATTGGTCATGGCGTTGGTGAGGCTGGTGCCGGTGGACACCTCCTGCTGAATTCTTTCAGTGGCGATGGCATAGACCGAATTGCCCGAGGCGCCACCCACCGAATCCAGCGCTTCAACGAGGGGCACGCCAGCGGCAAACATGGTGGAGAGCGTGCGCGTCCAGCGGGCAATGACCGATTTTTCGATCAGCACACCAAAGATCGGCAATTTGAGCAGTACCCGGTCCATGAAGCGCTGTACCTTTTCATTGCGGCGCCAAGCCTGCATGAAGAAGTAAAAACCACCGCCCAGGCCACCGAAGATCAGCCACCAGTAAGCGGTGAAGAACTCGCTCACGGCGATCACGAACAGCGTGGGGGCGGGCAGGTCGGCGCCAAAGGAGGAGAACACCTCCTTGAACGACGGAATCACGAAAATCATGATGACTGCCACGACCACAAAAGCGACGATGACGACCGCGATCGGGTACATGAGCGCCGACTTGATCTTCGACTTGAGCGCTTCGGTCTTTTCCATGTAGACCGCGAGGCGGTCCAGCAACTCTTCAAGAATACCGGCCGATTCACCTGCCTCGACGAGGTTGCAATAAAGGCTGTCGAAATAAAGCGGGTTCTTGCGGAATGCGGCGCTGAGCGATGTGCCCGTCTCCACGTCGGAGCGGATGTCGTTGAGCAGCTTGGTCACGCTGGGATTCGGGTTGCCGCGTCCCACAATGTCGAAGGCCTGCAACAGCGGCACGCCTGCCTTCATCATGGTGGCGAGCTGGCGTGTGAAGATGGCGATGTCTTTGGGCTTGATGCGCTTGCCTGAGCTCATCCGGCGCTTTTTCACCTTGCTGGGAATGATGCCCTGTCGGCGCAAGGCGGCAAGCACCTGGTTCTCGCCGACGGCACGCGTCTCCCCGCGCACGGTCTTGCCGTTGCGGTCCTTGCCTTCCCACTCGAAAACAGCGTCTTTGATGCTCTTGGTTGCAGCGGTTGCCATGATGTCCTCTCAGCCTTGTGTCTGTGTCGGCGTCACTCGTTGGTGACGCTGAGCACTTCTTCCAGCGAAGTCATGCCCTGCTTCACCTTGAGCAGGCCGGATTCGCGCAGCGTGCGAACGCCTTCCTTGCCGGCTTGCTGTGCAATGTCCAGTGCGCTACCGCCGCGCAGGATGATGCGTTGAATTTCTTCAGTGATGGGCATCACCTGGTAGATGCCGACCCGACCTTTGTAGCCGTTGTTGCATGCAGAGCAGCCCACGGCCCTGTACGGCGTCCAGGTGCCATCCAGATCGTCGGCCTTGAAGCCCGCGTCGACCAGGGCCTTGCGTGGCACATCCAGGGGCGCCTTGCACACAACACACAGCTTGCGGGCCAGGCGTTGAGCGGTGATCAGGATCACGCTGGATGCGATGTTGAACGTGGGGATGCCCATGTTCATCATCCGGGTCAGGGTGGTCGGCGCATCGTTGGTGTGCAGCGTGGAGAGCACCATGTGCCCGGTTTGCGCCGCCTTGATCGAAATGTCTGCGGTCTCCAGATCCCGAATTTCGCCGACCATGATCACGTCGGGATCCTGCCGCAGGAAGGCCTTCAGTGCCGCAGCAAACGTCAGGCCCGCTTTCTCATTCACGTTGACCTGGTTCACCCCGGGCAAGTTGATCTCGGACGGGTCTTCTGCCGTCGAGATGTTGATGCCGGGCTTGTTCAGGATGTTCAGGCAGGTGTAGAGCGATACGGTCTTGCCCGAACCCGTGGGCCCGGTCACCAGCACCATGCCGTAAGGCCGCACGATGGCGGCCATCAGGCGTTCTTTTTCTTCGGGCTCGTAACCCAGCGCATCGATGCCCACCTTGGCACTGCTCGGGTCGAGAATACGGATCACGATCTTTTCGCCGAAGAGCGTCGGCAATGTGCTGACCCGGAAATCGATCACGCGGTCCGGCCCGATCTTGAGCTTCATCCGCCCGTCTTGCGGTACCCGCTTCTCGGAGATGTCCATGCGGGAAATCACCTTGATGCGCGAAGCCAGTTTGTCCTTGATGGCAATGGGCGGCGAGGCAATCTCGCGCAGTTCTCCATCGACCCGGAACCGCACACGGTAGTTGTGCTCGTAGGGTTCGAAGTGCAAGTCGGAAGCCCGCATGTTGAACGCATCGATCAACATCTTGTGCAGGAACTTGACCACCGGGGCGTCGTCGACTTCGGAAGCTTTGTCGTTGGCGTCCGTGGTCACCGTCTCGGTCGCCATTTCGTCGAACTCGAAATCGCCCCCGATGATGTTGTCCATCGTCTCGGAGACGCTGGTGGTCTGGGCTTCCACCAGCTTGCTGAGCTTGTCGTATTCAGCAATGACCCAGTCCACGCCCATCTGCGTGGCGAATTTGATTTTTTCTGCGGCTTGCTGATCAGCAGGATCGGCCGTGGCCACCATCAAGCGGTTGTTGCGCTTGCTAAGAACAACGATGCGGTAGTCGGCGCAAATTTTTGCGTCAAGCAGCCCGCTGGGCAGACGCTGTACATCGATCGCATCCAGGTCAAGCAGTGGCGCGGAAAACGCCACGGACATCGTGTGGGCGAGGTCCGATGCAGACACGGCGCCAGAGCCGGTGAGCTCTGCGATGAAGCTGGACCGACCGCTTTGTGCCTTGCGGTACAGATCTTCGGCCGCCTTTTGCCCGAGCTTGCCGGCCGAGACCAAGGCGCGGCCCAAGCCGGGCAGGGCCATGGAAGGGGTTTCCTGAGTGACAGATTCGACGGACGCCATAGACCTGTAATCTATCGTAAATCAACGACTTGGCCGTCAATATTGAGGCAAGTTGTGCTGAATATGCGGATTCGCGCAAATCGACGTTGTAACCACGTCGCGGCTTGCACGCCGGTCGTTCCAAACACCCCGCTTATCGGCAAGAGTTGCGGCTCGGCGAACCACGAAACCTGGTCGGGGTGAGAGGGTTCGAACCTCCGGCCTCTACGTCCCGAACGTAGCGCTCTACCAGGCTGAGCTACACCCCGATGGACCCGATTGGGCCCAGAAAAAGCGGCTTGCGAAGACCCCGAGAATCAGGAACGGCGTTCAAGCAAACCGGTCGCCAATTGTAGCAACGCAGCGCTGTAGACATTCTTGGGAAGCCGTGCTGCGGCGTCGATGGCCCGTTGCGCTTCGGCATCTGCACTGGCTCTTGCTTCCCTCAACGCGCCGGTGTCGAGAATGATGGAGCGGATGTCATCCAGATGGGCCACATCGCCCTGCTCGATGGCCTGGCGAATCAGATGTTTCTGAGCTTCCGATCCAGTTTTCAGCGCGCAGATGATCGGCAGTGTCACCTTGCCTTCCCGCAGATCGTCGCCCAGGTTCTTTCCAAGTTCCTCAGCACTCCCTTCGTAGTCAAGCACGTCGTCGATCACCTGAAACGCAGTGCCCAAGGCCTGCCCGTAGCGGGCACACAAAGCCTCGGTGTGTTCATCTGCGTGGGCAAGAATGGCGGCGAGCCTTGCGCTGGCTTCAAAGAGTTTCGCGGTCTTGGATCGGATCACCTTCAGATACGCGGCCTCGTCGATGGACGGGTCATGCATGTTCATCAGCTGCAGCACTTCCCCTTCGGCGATCACGTTCGTGGCGTCCGAGAGCACTTGCATCACGCGCATGTCGTTCACGTCCACCATCATCTGAAAGGCGCGCGAGTACAGGAAGTCGCCGACCAGCACGCTGGCGGCGTTGCCAAAGCGCTCATTGGCGGTTTCACGCCCGCGCCGCAGCGTGGATTCGTCCACCACATCGTCGTGAAGCAACGTTGCGGTGTGAATGAACTCGACCACCGCAGCCAGTGTGTGCCGATGCGGGCTCTGGCTGCCGATGGCGCCGCTGAGCATCAACAGAAGGGCGGGGCGCAATCGCTTGCCTCCTGCCGAGATGATGTACTGAGCGACTTCCCTGACCAGCGGTACCTCGGTTGTCAGCCGCTCATGGATCACTTGGTCGACCCGATGCATGTCGGGCTGGATCAGTTCAAGCGGGTTGCCGGGTGTTGGGGTGGAGATCGTCAAGATGCAGGCCGAAAGGTGAAGGTGGCGGGGGTATGCCGCAGCGAGACGGATTATAGGAAAGGGGCCGCGCCACCTGGGGCTGACGCAACCTCATGGTGTCCGACGGGTGGGTGCAGGAAAGCCACTTGTTGTCAAGACTGACCCATGCTAAAATCGCGGGCTCAGCGGAATTTGGTTCGCTGGATTTCCATTCGTGGATTTTTTACAAGAGGTTCATATGTACGCGGTCATAAAAACCGGTGGCAAACAGTATCGTGTTGCTGCTGGCGAAAAAATTAAAGTAGAACAGATTGCTGCGGATGTGGGCCAAGAGATCGTGTTTGACCAGGTTTTGGCTGTCGGCAACGGCACCGAAATCAAGGTAGGCACTCCCTTGGTTTCCGGCGCAACGGTCACGGTCACAGTGTTGGCTCATGGAAGACACGACAAAGTGCACATCTTCAAGATGCGCCGTCGCAAGCACTACCAGAAGCGCCAGGGTCACCGTCAAAATTTCACCGAACTGCAGATCTCGTCGATCGCAGCCTGAGGAGTAAGTCAGCATGGCACAGAAAAAAGGCGGCGGCTCAACGCGAAACGGGCGCGATTCCAACCCCAAGATGCTGGGCGTGAAAGCGTTTGGCGGTGAATTGGTCACCGCAGGTTCGATCATCTTGCGCCAGCGTGGAACCAAGTTCCACCCCGGCGTCAATGTCGGTTTGGGCAAGGATCACACGATTTTTGCCACGGTGGACGGTCACGTGAGCTTTGCCATCAAAGGCGCGCTCAATCGTCAGACCGTCAGCATCAAACCCGTTTGATCGGGGACTGCGGACGCTGCCGGCTTGCACAGGCTTGGCGGCGTTTGCGCAGTGCTGACGAGTTGAATGCAAAAGGCCCGCCGAAGCGGGCTTTTTGTTTTGGTTTCTCTAGTGGGGCGCGTCCCTGGAAAGCATGTCATGAAATTTGTGGATGAAGCCACCATCGATGTCGCCGCGGGCGATGGCGGCAACGGCTGCGCATCTTTCCGGCATGAAAAGTACAAGGAATTCGGCGGACCCGATGGCGGTGACGGTGGACGCGGCGGACATCTCTATGCCGTGGCCGATGCCAGCCTGAACACGCTGGTGGACTTCCGTTTCACGCGCCGCTTTGAGGCTCAGCGCGGGGAGCACGGCAAAGGTTCGGACATGTTTGGTGTCAAGGGGGATGACATCATCCTCAAGATGCCGGTGGGGACCATCATTGCCGATGCCGAGACCGGCGAAGTGCTGTTCGAGCTGTTGCAGCCCGGCGAGCAAGTGACCATCGCCAAAGGGGGCGACGGCGGCTTCGGCAACATGCACTACAAGAGCTCGACCAACCGCGCGCCGCGCCAGAAAACCCCAGGCTGGGCTGGCGAGAAGCGGACATTGAAGCTTGAGCTCAAGGTGCTGGCAGACGTGGGTTTGCTGGGCATGCCCAATGCGGGCAAGTCCACCTTGATCTCGGCCATTTCCAACGCAAGACCGAAGATCGCCGACTATCCCTTCACCACCCTGCATCCCAATCTAGGCGTGGTGCGGGTGGCGCCCGAGAAGAGCTTCGTGGTGGCGGATGTGCCCGGGTTGATCGAGGGCGCCTCGGAAGGTGCGGGCCTGGGGCATCGGTTCCTGCGCCATTTGCAGCGCACACGCTTGCTGCTGCACATGGTGGATGTAGCGCCCTTCGACGAGGGCGTGGACCCGGTGGTCCAGGCCAAAGCCATTGTTGCCGAGCTCAAGAAGTTCGAACAGGCGTTGTACGAGAAGCCGCGCTGGCTGGTGCTCAACAAGCTGGACATGGTTCCGCTGGAAGAGCGGGAAGCCAAGGTCAAGGACATCGTCAAGCGCCTCAAATACAAAGGCCCCGTGTTCGAGATCTCCGCGCTCACGCGCGAAGGCTGCGAGTTCCTCGTGCAAAAAATCTACGAGCACATTGCCAAGGTGCACAAGGACTCATTGGCGCCTGTGGACATCGATCCAAGGTTCGGTGAGACACATCCTTCCTGAAGCTTCTTCCGTTCTGATTCACCGCCAATCATGCTCATTGAAGACAACATTGGTTTGACATCTTTGAACGCCACAGGCGTTCTGAAAACGGCGCGCCGCATCGTGGTCAAGGTGGGTTCGTCCCTGGTGACCAACGAGGGCAGGGGCCTGGACGAGGAGGCGATCGGGCAGTGGAGCGAGCAGCTGGCCGCCTTGGTCAAGGACGGCCGAGAGCTCATCATGGTGAGCAGCGGCGCGGTAGCGGAAGGCATGAAGCGCCTGGGCTGGACCGTGCGCCCCAGAGAAATCAACGAACTGCAGGCCGCTGCGGCCGTCGGGCAAATGGGCCTTGTGCAGGTTTACGAATCCAAGTTGCGCGAATGCGGTGTGGGCAGCGCGCAGGTGTTGCTCACGCATGCCGATCTGGCAGATCGTGAACGCTACCTGAATGCCCGCTCGACCTTGCTCACCTTGCTGCAGTTGGGCGTGGTGCCGGTAATCAACGAGAACGACACCGTCGTCAACGACGAAATCAAGTTCGGTGACAACGACACCCTGGGTGCTCTGGTGGCCAACCTGGTGGAGGCAGATGTGCTGGTGATCCTCACGGATCAAAAGGGCTTGTACACCGCCGACCCACGGCGCGATCCTGCCGCGCAATTCGTGCACGAAGCGCGCGCGGGCGACCCTCGGTTGGAATCCATGGCCGGGGGTGCCGGCAGCGGTATTGGCAAGGGTGGCATGATCACCAAGATTTTGGCGGCCAAACGTGCAGCCGGGTCGGGCGCCTCGACTGTGATTGCCTGGGGCCGAGAGCCGCAGGTTTTGCTGCGATTGTGCGAAGGCGAGGCCATCGGTACTTGCCTCATCGCACAAACGCCGAAGAACCAGGCGCGCAAACGCTGGATGTCCGACCACCTGCAGATGCGGGGTGCTGTGTCGGTCGACGATGGCGCCGTGGTCAAGATCGTCGGAGAAGGCAAAAGCCTGCTGCCGATCGGCATGACTGGCGTGGATGGCGACTTCTCGCGCGGTGATGTGATCGCGGTGCGCGACAGCCGCGGTGTGGAAGTGGCGCGTGGTCTGTCCAACTATGCGAGTTCCGAAGCGCGTTTGCTGTGCCGGAAATCGTCAACCGATTTCGAGCGCTTGTTGGGGTATGCCGCCGAGCCGGAGATGATTCACCGCGACAACATGGTGTTGGCCCGCAGCTGACTGCTGCGGCCGGCGCAGAGGTCACCGGTACTCGACGCGGTCCGACCTCAAGGTGGTCAGGATCTTCTGGACGTTGCCCGTGACCGTGCGTCCCTCGCAGACGCCTTGGCGCGCCAGCATCATGGCGGGTCGTGTCGGCCCTCTGAAATCGAGTGCCTGCCATGCTGCGTCGGGGCTTGTGTTCCAACTGCTGTTGCCGCTCCAACGGGCATAGGTCTTGGTTTCGGCGGTCGCGCAGCGGATGCCCTGGTAGATGACATTGAGCGCCCCGCTGTCACTGCGCGCCACCATCACATAACGGACGACCCCGTCTTCGCCCACGGTCAGCGACTTCGGATCGATACCGTAGGTCAAAGCGGAGTTCTTCATGACTTCGAAGGGCTGCAGCGATGACGTGCTGAAGGTCGCTGGTGGAGCCGCTGAAGCCTCCACCCAGGCTTTCTCTTCCGGGTATGAGGTTTGTGCCTGCAGGCCTGGTGCTGAAGTGACTATAAAAGCGAATGCGCAGGCAGGGGTGATGCACCTCGGCAAGCGTTGAAAGAGTGCAATCATTTGAATGGGGTGTTCACGGAACGCTCATCGTTCTGTGGATCGGGGTCAAAGCTGGCGCCAGGGGGCAATTCCAACCCAAAGGGGGCGCACATCATGGACGAACCTTCATCGCCTTCGTCTTCGCGCTGTCGTGTTCCGCCTCGAAGATAGCGGTTGCGGTGGTCGGATCTGGGCAGGTAGCGGGCCAGCTCGGTGAGCGCCATTTCATAGACGCCGCGTTTGAACTCGACCACCACGTCCAGTGGAACCCAGTAGTCGTGCCAGCGCCAGGCGTCGAACTCGGGATGGCTCGTGGCGCGCAGGTTGAGGTTCCAGTCCTGCGCAACCAGGCGCAGCAGGTACCAGATCTGTTTCTGGCCCTTGTAATGGCCGCGGGCATCACGGCGGATGAAGCGGTCCGGCACTTCATAGCGCAACCAGTCCCGCGTGCGGGCGACGATGTTCACGTGCTCGGGCATTAGGCCCACTTCTTCGTGCAGCTCGCGGTACATCGCCTGCTCAGGTGTCTCGCCTCTGTCGATGCCACCTTGCGGAAACTGCCAGGAGTGTGAGCGGATGCGTTTGCCCCAGAACACCTGGTTTCGCTGGTTGAGCAGAATGATGCCGACATTGGGCCTGAAGCCTTCTCTGTCAAGCATAATCAACCCCAAATTTTTAAACTGTCTTCATTATGCATCGCGCCATGCGAGTTGCGAAGTGATCACACACCTGTTGTAGCTCCGAGCGCTGCGGGACGCCCCAAAATCGGGCCCTCTTGGGCCGGTTTGTCCCGCACATCTGTTCGGAGTCCTCCCTTTTTGAACCCACCGAGCTGCCTGCGGGCGGCGTTGAGCCCATGAAAGCCTCCCAGTTCTTCATCTCGACCCAGAAAGAAGCCCCCGCTGACGCCGAAGTGGTGAGCCACCAGCTCATGACGCGCGCCGGCATGATCAAGAAGCTCGGCGCCGGCATTTACACCTACATGCCCATGGGCCTGCGCGTGATCCACAAGGTGGAGGCCATCGTGCGCGAAGAGATGAACCGCGCTGGGGCCGTAGAACTCACGATGCCGGTGATCCAGCCGGCCGAGCTGTGGCAGGAAACCGGCCGCTTTGAAAAGATGGGCCCGGAGCTGCTGCGCATCAAGGACCGGCACGATCGGGATTTCATCGTGCAGCCCACCAGCGAAGAGGTGGTCACCGACATCGCGCGCCAGGAGTTGCGCAGCTACAAGCAGCTGCCGAAAAACTTCTACCAGATCCAGACCAAGTTTCGCGACGAGCGTCGCCCACGCTTCGGTTTGATGCGCGGGCGCGAATTCATCATGAAGGACGCGTACAGCTTCGACCGCACGGGCGAAGCGGCGCAGGCCAGCTACCAGGTAATGGCCGCAGCCTACCGGCGCATCTTCGACCGGTTTGGCCTGCGCTACCGGGCGGTGGCGGCCGACAGCGGCGCCATCGGGGGTGACCTGAGCGAAGAGTTCCAGGTGATCGCCGCCACCGGCGAAGACGCCATCGTGTACTGCCCGGAAAGCGATTACGCAGCCAACATGGAAAAGGCCGAAGCCTTGGCGCCGAGGGCGCCGCGCTCGGCAGCCGCCCATGCGCTGACCAAGACGCCGACCCCGGGCAAGAGCACTTGCGCCGATGTGGCCGCGCTGCTGGACGTGCCCTTGGCGACCACGGTGAAGTCGCTGGTGCTGGCCACCGACACGCTCAACGAAGTCGGCGAGACGGCGCAAAGCCAGGTGTGGCTGCTGCTGCTGCGCGGTGATCACGACATGAACGAAGTCAAGGTGAACAAAGTGCCTGGTCTGAGTGCCGGTTTCCGCTTCGCCAGCATCCCCGAGATTGAAGAACACTTTGGCTGCCGCCCCGGCTACTTGGGGCCGATCGGTTTGAAGAAACCGGTGAAGCTGGTGGTGGACCGCGAAGTGGCCGTGATGGCCGACTGGATCTGCGGAGCCAACGAGCCCGACTTTCACATGACGGGCGTGAACTGGGGTCGGGACCTGCCTGAGCCCGATGTGGTGGCCGATATCCGCAACGTCGTCGAGGGCGACGCATCACCCGACGGCCAAGGCGTGCTCGCCATCGAGCGCGGTATCGAGGTGGGCCATGTGTTCTACCTGGGCACCAAATACAGCCAAGCGATGAACGCCACCTTTCTCGCGGAAGACGGCAAGCCCGCGCACTTCGAGATGGGGTGCTACGGCATCGGCATCACGCGCCTGCCCGCCGCAGCGATCGAACAGAACCACGATGAGCGCGGCATTATCTGGCCCGATGCGCTGGCACCGTTCACGGTGGTGGTGTGTCCCATCGGCATGGACCGCAGCTCGGAAGTGAAGGCGGCTGCCGAACAACTGCATGCAGACCTCGTGTCGGCGGGTATCGACGTGATCCTGGACGACCGCGGCGAGCGCCCGGGTGCGATGTTTGCTGACTGGGAACTCATCGGTGTGCCACACCGTGTGACCATCGGCGACCGGGGTTTGAAGACGGGACAGGTGGAGTACCAGCACCGCCGCGATGCGGCTGCCACATCGGTGGCATTGGCCGACGTCCTCGCTTTGCTGAAGGGCAAGCTCGGCGCATGAAGCCGCTGGCCTGGTCGCGTCGCGATTGCCTGCTCGGAGCGGCTTCGCTGGGGCTGGGCTCGTGGCCCACTTGGGTGCACGCGGGTGGGCAGCTGGAAGAGCCGCTGGCCGATTCGGTGCGCGGCGCCTTGAGCGCTGCAATTGCCAACAGTGCGCCGCCGGTGCCGGAATTCACCGATCTGGAGAAGCGGCTGGCCTACTTGCGCTGGCTGGGCGCGATGAGTGACCGTCTGCATCGACGCAAGACCGACTTTCAGACACGCATCGATTTTCTTCAGACGGTTTGGTACGAGTCGCGCCGTGCCGGGCTAGACACGACGATGGTGCTCGGGCTGATCCAGGTGGAGAGCGCGTTCCGCAAGTTCGCCATCTCGCGTGTGGGCGCTCGGGGTTACATGCAGATCATGCCGTTCTGGTCGCGCGTGATCGGCGACGGTGATCCCAGCCGCCTCTTCAACATGCAGACCAACCTTCGCTTTGGTTGCGTGATCCTGCGCCACTACCTGGACCGCGAGCGTGGCGACCGATTCCTAGCACTCGGCCGCTACAACGGCAGCCGTGGCAGGGCCGAGTACCCCAACGCGGTGTACGCCGCAGCCAAAAACTGGGCGCACCCCGACGCTTGAGGGCCGTTACTGCAAAAACCCGATGCGGCTCTTGCTCGAACCCGCTTTGGGCAGATCGTCGGGCTCCACGCGGTAGCGGTTGTTCAGCCGGGCATTGCCAAACGCGGTGACCAGCGCCCGGCGCATCTCGCGCGGTGCCAGCACCGCCAGCTGGTCCAGCACGTCGTCGGCCGGTTCCGGGTCGAAGCGTTGGCCCCAGTCGTGCTCGCTCAGGATGCCGCGGTACAGATGGGCCGCGATCTTGCGGGCGGCCTCCAGGGTGGGCGGTTCGATTTCGAACACGTTCATGCGGTTCATGATCGGCTCGGGAATGTGGCGCTCGTCGTTGGCGGTAGTGACCCAGATCACCTGGCTGGCGTCAATCGGCACCTCGGCGAACTCGTCCACGAAGTTTTGCGCGGTGTCGTGCTCCAGCAGGCTGTAGAGCGCGCCCAGTGGGTCGTATTGCGCATCGGCATTGGCCTTGTCGATCTCGTCGACCACGATCACCGGGTTGGCGTATTGACCATCGACCAGGGCTTCAAACACCTTGCCCGGCTTGGCGCCCTTCCACTGCGACGATGAGCCCGAGAGCAGCCAGCCGGCCGTCATGGAGCTCATGGGCACGAGGCTCATGCTGGTGCCCAGCAGGTCGGCCAGTTGTTTGGCGAAGTGCGTCTTGCCCACGCCAGGCGGGCCAAGCAACAGGATGGGCGTGACTTCCAGGCTGTCGCGGCTGTCCTGGCTCAGGGCCACGTGGCGCTTCACGTCGTCGAGCACGTCCACAAAATTGGGCAGCAGGTCATAGAGCGGAGCCATGTCGGGCACGCCCGAGGGTTTGACGGCGAAGCGCTGTGGGCCGCGCTCCAGCATGCGCTGCCAGGTGTTGCGCAGGCTCTCGTATTCGCGCTCGTTGCCGCTGGCCTGCAGTTTGGCCAGCTTGCGCTCGACGTCGTCGGCGCTGAACACGCTGCGCATCTGGGCAATGGGCAGACCAAGAGGGGGTGAAGCGACCAGGCTGCGTGAGCTCATGCGGTTCTCCTTGAAGGTTCAATGGCAGTTTCATTCAAGCACAAGATGTGCCCGCCATGAACACTGAAAAGCCCCACATAGGCATCGCTGAAGAAAGCATTGACGGCTGGCGTGCGAAACCGCTCGAATGGCGCGGGTTGAACGCCAGAAACAACAAAGCCACCCGAAGGTGGCTTTGCCGGGGGCTGGGCGTTTCAGCTCTGGCCAGTGATGACCTGTTGCAGTTCGCCCGACTGGTACATCTCCATCATGATGTCCGAGCCGCCGACGAACTCACCCTTGACGTAGAGCTGCGGGATGGTGGGCCATTGGCTGTATTCCTTGATGCCCTGGCGCACTTCTTCGTCTTCGAGCACGTTCACGGTCTTGAGCGTCTTGGTCTCGACGCCACAGGCCTTGAGGATCTGGATGGCGCGGCCGGAGAAGCCGCACATGGGAAAGCTCGCGTTGCCCTTCATGAACAGCACGATGTCGTTGGATTTGACCAGTTGGTCGATTCGGGTTTGGGCGTCGCTCATGGCTGAAAGGTCCTTCTGCGAATGGGTCTGGAGTGACCCGGGAACGGCCTGCATTATCGCTGTTGTGGCCATTGGCCGCCGCTGCAGCGTTCGATGGCCGCAAGGTCGGTGCGGCTGCTGACCTGCTTGAATCCGGCTGTCTGCAGCAGGGCCCGCACCGTGGCGGCCTGGTCGAAGCCGTGTTCGATCAGCAACCAGCCGCCAGGTTCAAGTGCCTTCGGTGCGTTGGCGATGATCGCGCGGATGTCCTTCAGGCCATCGGCGCCGGCCGTGAGGGCCGACAAGGGCTCGTGCGTCAGGGCGGCCAGGTGCGGGTCGCCGTCGGCGATGTAGGGCGGGTTGCTGACAATCAGGTCGAAGCGAAGGTCTGGCACGGCATCCAGCCACGATCCGGCGTGAAACTGCACAGGCAAACCCAGACGCTGTGCATTCGCGCGGGCGACCACCAGAGCTTCCGCGCTGGCGTCGCTGGCGCTCACTGAAGCCATCGGCCGCTGCGACGCGAGCGCGAGTGCGATGGCGCCACTGCCCGTGCCCAGGTCCAGCACGCTGGCCGGTTTGCCGTTCGTGTCCAGCATGTCCAGAGCCCAGTTCACCAGCGTTTCGGTGTCGGGGCGGGGCACCAGCACGCGCGGGTCCACCTGCAGCTGCAGTCCAAAGAATTCCTGGTCACCTCGAAGGTAGGCCATGGGCTCGCCGCGCTCACGGCGCTGCACCAGCTCGTCCAGCAGCAGTTTGGCCGGGGCCTCCAGCACGTCGCCGTCATGAGCCAGCAGCCAGGCGCGGTCGTGTGCGCTGCGTTGCAGGGCCAGCAGCAGCAGCATTTGCGCATCCAGCCGGTCCAGGCCATCGCGCTGCAACCGCAGCATGGCGTCGCGCAAGGTGGTGTTCATCCGCCGTTGCGCTGTTCAAGTTCGGCCAGCAGCTCGGTGCCGCGTGCCACCTGCAGGGCGTGGATCATTTCGTCCAGATCACCCTCCATCACCTGCAGCACCTTGTAGAGCGTGAGGTTGATGCGGTGGTCGGTGATCCGGCCCTGCGGGAAGTTGTAGGTGCGGATGCGGTCGCTGCGGTCGCCACTGCCGATCAAGCCCTTGCGCGTGGCGGCTTCCTTGGCGGCGCGCTCGCTGCGGTCCTTTTCCTGCAGGCGCGCGGTGAGCACCTGCAGCGCCTTGGCCTTGTTGCTGTGCTGGCTGCGGCCGTCCTGGCATTCGGCGGTGATACCGGTGGGCAGGTGGGTCACGCGCACCGCTGAGTCGGTCTTGTTGATGTGCTGGCCGCCAGCGCCGCTGGCGCGGTAGGTGTCGATGCGCAGTTCGCTCGGGTTGAGCTTCACGGCCTCGGTTTCATCGGGCTCGGGCATCACTGCGACGGTGGCCGCGCTGGTGTGGATGCGGCCCTGCGTTTCGGTGGCGGGCACACGCTGCACGCGGTGACCGCCCGACTCGAAGCGCAGCCGGCCGTAAGCGCCGGGGCCGGAGACCCGCAGCACCACCTCTTTGTAGCCACCGAGTTCGCTGGGTGATTCGCTCACGGCCTCGACCTGCCACCCCTGGCGCTCCGCGTAGCGGGTGTAGAGCCGTGCCAGGTCGCCGGCGAACAGCGCCGATTCGTCGCCACCGGTGCCGGCGCGGACTTCCACGAAGGCGTTGCGCTCGTCATCCGGGTCCTTGGGCAGCAGGAGTTGCTGCAGGTCGGTGTCGAGTTGAGCCATGTCGGTTTGCGCGCTGTCGATTTCCTCGCGTGCCATGTCGGCCATGTCCGCATCACCGAGCATTTCGTTGGCTGCGGTCAGATCGGCTTCGCGCTGCAGGTAGCGGTTGAAGACCTCCACCACGGTGGAGGCGTCGGCGTGCTCGCGGCTGAGGGTCTTGAAGCGCTCCATGTTGTCCACCACGTCGGACGCGGAGAGCAAGGCATCGAGCTCGTGCAGGCGGGCGCGTTGGCGCATCAGGGTGTCGCGGACGAAGGATTTCATGGGTGGGGAATGAGGGTGTCGGCAGGCACTGCCCTCAGCGGGGGTCGACCCGCAGACGGCAGCACCCGGCGCAAGCCGCTAGGCTTGCGGATCGCGCGGCGACCGGGCCGAGGAGTCGCGCAGGAACAGGCGCGAGACGGTTTGTGCGGTGGCTGCTCGCGCGGCGTTGTCGCCGGTGTGCAGCTCGGCCAGCGTGCCGTGCAGCATTTTCTGGGTCAGGCCTTTGGACATGGCTTCGAGCACGGCTTCCACCGGCTCACCCTTGGCCAGCATGCGGCGCGCGCGGGCCAACTCCACAGCGCGCCATTCATCGGCCTGTGCGTTGATCTGCTGGATCAGCGGGACCATGCCGTTGGCCGGGTTGCGCTGCTCCATCCAGTTCATGAAACTGGCCACACCCGCGTCGATGATCACCTCGGCCTGGGCCACAGCGGCCTGGCGGTTTTCCTTGCCGGTCTGCACCACGCTGGCCAGGTCGTCCACCGTGTAGAGGTAAACGTCGGTCAGCGCCTTCACTTCAAACTCGATGTCGCGCGGCACGGCCAGATCAACCATGAACATGGGGCGGTAGCGGCGTTTTTTCAGCGCCCGCTCCACAGCGCCCAGGCCAATGATGGGCAAGGTGCTGGCAGTGCAACTGATGACGGCATCGAACTCGTGCAGGCGGTCGGGCACGTCGGCCAGGCGGATGACCTGCGCGCCGAAGCGGTTGGCCAGCTTTTCGCCGCGCTCCAGCGTGCGGTTGGCAATGGCCATGCTCTTGGGTGTTTTCGCGGCGAAGTGCGTGGCGGCGAGTTCGATCATCTCGCCAGCACCGACGAACAACACCCGGATGTCTTTCAGGTCTTCGAACAGCTGCGAGGCCAGGCGAACCGCGGCAGCTGTCATGCTGATGGAATGGGCGCCGATCTCGGTGGAGCTGCGCACTTCCTTGGCCACGGCAAAGGAGCGCTGGAACAGTTGGTGCAGCGTGCTGCCCAGGGCGCCGGCGTCGTTGGCGGCGCGCACCGCGTCTTTCATCTGGCCCAGGATCTGGGCCTCGCCCAGCACCATGCTGTCCAGGCCACTGGCCACGCGAAACGCATGACGGGCTGCCTGGTCGTCGCGCAGCACGTAGGCGTGGTCGCGCAGCACGTTGGTGCTCACGCCGCCGGTCTGGGCCAGCCAGTCCAGCGTGGGGTCCACCGAGGAGGCGTCTCCCGCGCCGTAGAGCTCGGTGCGGTTGCAGGTGGAGAGCAGGGTGGCTTCGGGTTGGCGCACCAGACTCTGGCGGTAACCGTTCAAAGTGGGCTGGATCTGATCGAGAGCAAACGCAAAACGACCCCGCAAATCGAGCGGGGCCGTGTGGTGGTTGATGCCGAGGGCCCAGACAGACATGGCCGGATTATAAAATTGATCGCTTATGCATGTCACCGTCAACTTCAAATGACACCTTTGTCTGTCCTGGCGCACCTCGCGGGTTTTTTGGCGCCGGCCCTCGGCGTGGGTTTGCTGTTGTGGACTGGTCTGCGCGTGCGGCGCAAGGGGAGGCCCGGTTTTGGCGCTGCCATGCAGCTGGCGATGCTGTGCGTTGCCGGCGGGGTGGTGCTGCTGGTCGGGCTGGTGTACTTCGGGCGCGACGGCAAGATCGCCACCTATGCGGCGCTGGTGCTGACCCAGGGAACGGTGGCCTGGTGGTTGCGCGGGCGTTGATTCAGGGCCTCGGTGCGAACAGGTCCACCCGGTCGGTGATGATGCCGTCCAGCCCCAGGTCCAGCAGGCGTTGTGCGGCCCAGTCGTCGTTGACGGTGTAGGCCAGCGTTCGTAAGCCAGCGCTGCGCGCCTGGGCTACCAGCGAGGCGTCCCACAGCGCGTGGTTGCAGACCACGGCTGCGCACTCGAGGGAGCGGGCCACGTCCAGCCAGCCGGCCCACAGCGTGTCCAGCAACAGGCCGCGCGGCAAGTCGGGCGCGGTGGTCATGGCGCCTTGCAAGGCCTCGGGCTGGAACGACGTCAGCAGGGGCGGTGAGCCAGGCTGGTCTTGCCACAGCCGTTGCGCTGCCGCTGCCACGGTCCGGCCGGTCTGGGCTTCCATGCCCGGTGTGGGTTTGATTTCGATGTTGAGCCAGCAGGCGTTGGCCTGGCAGTAGCGGGCCACGCCGTCCAGCGTGGCCAGGGGTTCACCGGCAAAGGCGCGCGAATGCCATCGGCCTGCATCGAGCTGGCTCAAGGCGCTCCAGGGCTGCTCGCCGCCCACGCCGTGTCCCGTGGTGGTGCGATCGAGCGTGTCGTCGTGCAGCAGGAACACCACGCCGTCGGCACTGAGCTTGGCGTCGCACTCGAACATGCGGTAGCCATGCGAGGCGCCCACGCGGAACGCGGCCAGTGTGTTTTCAGGTGCGAGCTTGCCGGCACCCCGGTGAGCGATCCAGCGGGGATAGGGCCAGTGTGGTTTCTGATCCGCCATGGTCACACCCGTTTGCCAGTGGATGCGTCGAACCAGTGCAGCCGGTCAAGCCGCGGTTGGGCGTGGATGGTGCTGCCCACCACCGGCGCACCTTGGTCTTCGTGGGTGCGGATGATGAGCTTTTCCTCGCCCAGCCGGGCGTGCACCAAGCGCTCGGCGCCCAGCAGCTCCACAGTGTCGACGTGCAATGCCCAGCCTTCTGTGCCGATGTCCAGGTGCTCGGGCCGCACGCCCAGGATCTGACCCGGCTTGCCACCGGGGGCACTCTTGAGCAGGTTCATGGGCGGCGAGCCGATGAAGCTGGCCACAAACGTGGTGGCCGGGCGCGAGTACACCTCTTCAGGTGTGCCGAACTGCTCCATGTTGCCTGCGTTCATGACGATCATGCGCTCTGCCAGCGTCATGGCTTCCACCTGGTCGTGCGTGACGAAGAGCGAGGTGATGCCGAGTTCGCGGTGCAGTTTCTGGATCTCCAGCCGGGTCTGGGCGCGCAGCTTGGCGTCCAGGTTGGAGAGCGGTTCGTCGAACAGGAACACCTGCGGCTGGCGCACGATGGCGCGGCCCATGGCCACGCGCTGGCGCTGGCCACCGGAGAGTTCGCGCGGCTTGCGCGCCAGCAGGTGGCCCAGCTCCAGAATGCCGGCGGCCTTGTCCACGCGCTGCTTGATCTCGTCGATCGGCACCTTCTTGATCTTCAAACCGTAGGCCATGTTGTCGAATACGGTCATGTGCGGGTAGAGCGCATAGTTCTGGAAGACCATCGCGATGTCGCGTTCGGCCGGCTCCAGATCGTTGACCACGCGCTCGCCGATGCAGATCTCGCCGCCGCTCACCTCTTCGAGCCCGGCCACCATGCGCAGCAGGGTGGATTTGCCGCAGCCCGACGGACCGACGATCACGATGAATTCGCCGTGGGCGATTTCGGCGTTCACGCTGTGGATGACTTGCAGCTCGGTCTTGCCGGTGCCGTAGCGTTTGATGACGTTGCGCAGGGAAATGGAGGCCATTTTTGTCTTTACTTTTCTGTATCCACCAGGCCCTTGACGAACCATCGTTGCATGAAGATCACGACCAGTGCTGGCGGCAGCATGGCCAGGATGGCGGTGGCCATGACCACGTTCCACTCGGTGTAGGAGTCGCCCGAGATCAGGCGCTTGATGCCCATGACCACCGGGTACATGGATTCGTCGGTGGTCACCAGCAGCGGCCACAGGTACTGGTTCCAGCCGTAGATGAACTGGATCACGAACAGCGCGGCGATCGAGGTCTTTGAGAGCGGCAGCAGCACGTCCTTGAAGAAGCGCATGGGTCCGGCGCCGTCCATGCGCGCGGCTTCCACCAGCTCGTCGGGAACGGTCAGGAAGAACTGCCGGAACAGGAAGGTTGCAGTGGCCGAAGCGATCAGTGGCACGGTGAGGCCCGCGTAGGAGTTGAGCATGCCCAGGTTGGCCACCACCTCGTAGGTCGGCCCGATGCGCACCTCCACTGGCAACATCAGGGTGACGAAGATCATCCAGAAGACGAAGTTGCGAAACGGAAAACGGAAGTAGACGATGGCGAAGGCCGAGAGCAGCGAAATGGCGATCTTGCCGATGGTGATGATCAGCGCGCTCACCAGGCTGACCCACATCATGGGCAGCGCAGCGGGGATGCGGCTGCCGGCTTCGGTCTGGCCGCCGAACAGCGCGGTGCGGTAGGTTTCCATCATGTTGTTGCCGGGCACCAGCGACATGGGAAAGGACTGCGCAATCTGCTCGGAGGTCTGGGTGGAGCCCACGAGTGTGATGTAGAGCGGAAACCCGACGATGAGCACGCCGAGGATCAGCACGACGTGGGAGAGGACCGTGAGGCCGGGGCGTTTTTCGATCATGGTCAGTATTGAACCTTCTTCTCGACAAAACGGAACTGGATCACCGTGAGCGTGATGACCACGACCATCAGCACCACCGACTGCGCGGCCGAGCCGCCCATGTCGAGTGCCTTGAAACCGTCGTAGTAGACCTTGTAGACCAAGATGGCGGTGTCCTTGCCCGGGCCGCCCTGCGTGGTGGCGTCGACGATGCCGAAAGTGTCGAAGAAGGCGTAGACGATGTTGATCACCAGCAGGAAAAAGGTGGTGGGCGAGAGCAGCGGGAAGACGATGGACCAGAAGCGGCGCCATGGGCCGGCGCCATCAATGGCGGCGGCCTCAATGAGCGACTTGGGGATGGACTGCAAGCCCGCGAGGAAGAACAAGAAGTTGTAGGAGATCTGCTTCCACACCGCGGCGGCCACGATCAGGGTCATGGCGTGGTCGGCGTCCAGCAGGTGGTTCCATTCGATGCCCACCGCCCGCAGGTAGTAGGCGATCACGCCCATGGGCGAGGCGAACATGAACAACCACAGCACGCCGGCCACCACGGGTGCCACTGCGTAAGGCCAGATGAGCAGCGTCTTGTAAACACCCGAGCCTTTGAGCACCCGGTCGGCGTACACGGCCAGCAGCAGTGCGATGGACAGGCCGATCACGGCCACCAGCAGCGAAAACACCGCGGTGGTGGTGAACGAGGCCAGGTAGGTGTCGTCGGCCCACAAGCGGCGGAAATTCTCCAGGCCCACGAATTCGGTGGACAGGCCGAACGGGTCCTGGGTCAACAAGCTCTGGTACAGCGCCTGGGCGGCCGGCCAGAAGAAGAACACCAGCACGATGGCCATTTGCGGCGCGATCAGCGCCCAAGGTAACCAAGACGACTTGAACCGAACACGTTTTTCCATGGGGACTTCAGTTCATCAAAAGGGACAGAGTATTCAACGAAAAACCCGCCCCGGCCGGGGGTGCCGGCGGTGGGGCGGGTGGAGCACCTCGCGGTGCCCGTGCGCAATCGATCAGGGCTTGTTGGCTTTTTCGAAGCGTTCCAGCTGCTCGTTGCCGCGTTTGACGGCCGTGTCCAGCGCTTCCTTGGCTGTCTTCTTGCCGGCCCAGACCTGCTCCAGCTCTTCGTCGTTGATGGTGCGGATCTGCACAAAATTGCCCAGGCGGATGCCGCGCGACTTGTCGGTGGTCTTGCGGATCATCTGCGTCACCGAGACATCGGTGCCCGGGTTCTGCTTGTAGAAACCACTTTCGTCCGTCAGCTTGAACGAAGCCAGCGTCACGGGCAGATAGCCTGTGCGTTGGTGGCTCTTGGCGGCTTCGGCCGGCTTGGACAGGTGGGCGAAGAACTGGGCCACGCCCTTGTACTCATCGGCCTTCTTGCCCGACATCACCCACAGGCTGGCGCCGCCGATGACGGTGTTCTGCGGCGCACCGGCCACGTCGGGGTAGTAGGGCAGGGTGCTGATACCGCTGGCGAACTTGCTGTTGCGCTTGATGTTGCCGTACAGCGCCGAGGAGCCGGTGGCCATGGCGCACTCGCCCGAGACGAAGGTGGCGTCGGCTGCGTTGCCGCGGCCTTTGTAGACGAACAGGCCGGTCTTGGACATGTTGGCCAGGTTCTCGATGTGGCGAATGTGCAGCGGGCTGTTGAAGTTCAGGCGGGCGTCGATGCCGCGCATGCCGTTGCCCTTGGTGGCGAACTCGATGTTGTGCCAGGCCGCAAAGCTCTCCAGCTGCGTCCAGCTCACCCAGCTGGTGGTGAAGGGGCACTTGTGGCCAGCGGCCTTGAGCTTGCCGGCGGCCAGCGCCACCTCGGGCCAGGTCTTGGGCGGGGTCTCCGGGTCCATGCCGGCGGCCTTGAACGCGTCCTTGTTGTAATGGAAGACCGGGGTAGAGCTGTTGAACGGGAAGCTCAGCATCTGGCCGTTGGGGGCCGTGTAGTAACCCGCCACGGCCGGCACGTAGGCGGCCGGGTCGAAGGTCACGCCGGCGTCGCTCATGATCTTGCCCACCGGCACGATCGCGCCCTTGCTGGCCATCATGGTGGCGGTGCCCACTTCAAACACCTGCAGGATGTGGGGTGCATTGCCCGAGCGGAAGGCTGCAATCGCAGCGGTCATGGACTCGTCGTAACTGCCCTTGAACGTCGGCACGATCTTGTACTGCGTCTGGCTGCTGTTGTAGTCCTTGGCCAGGTCGTTGACCCACTCACCCAGGGCGCCGCCCATGGAGTGCCACCACTGGATCTCGGTCTGGGCATGGGCAGGGCCGCTGATGAGGGCGGCCAGCGCCAGGGCGCCGGTCAGGGGAAGAAAGCGTTTCTGCATGGATGCTCCAAAATTTCTTGTGAAGGGAACGCCCAAGGGTATGGGGTGTTTATGACAAAACCATTGCAACGGCGTTTCCCGCCCGTGACAACAGGGGTTTCCATAAGGGGGGTGGGTGTATGGGACCCTGCGTTACCATCTTGGGCTACCTACTGTCACGTTGGCGTCTGCCACACCCATGAACGCTCCCACACCGCTCTCGCTCTTCGCCGTGGCCACCGATGAAGCACCGCGCCTGCGCGAGATTCCCTACAACTACACCTCCTTCTCCGATCGCGAAATCGTGCAGCGATTGTTGGGTGAGCGGGCTTGGGCGCTGTTGAACGAACTGCGTGGCGAACGCCGCACCGGCCGTTCGGCCCGCATGTTGTACGAAGTGCTGGGTGACATTTGGGTCGTGCAGCGCAATCCCTACCTGCAGGACGACCTGCTGGACACCCCGAAACGCCGCAAGCAGCTGGTGGATGCCTTGCACCACCGCCTGGCCGAGGTGCAGAAGCGCCGCACGCCGCAAGACGACGCCGGGCGCGACGAACTGGTGGTCGAGCTGCTTCAGGCGGCCAAGGGTGCTGTAGACGCCTTCTCGCGCTCGTTTGAAGAGATGGCCGCGCTGCGCCAGCGCGCCACCAAGGCGCTGCGCAAGCTCACCGCCCACGACAACATCAAGTTCGACGGCCTCTCGCGCGTCTCTCACGTGACCGACGCGACCGACTGGCGCGTGGAGTACCCCTTTGTGGTGCTCACGCCCGACACGGAAACCGAAATGGCCTTGCTGGTCAAGGGTTGCTACGAGCTGGGTTTGACCATCATTCCGCGCGGCGGCGGCACCGGCTACACGGGCGGCGCCATTCCGCTGACCTGGAAGAGCGCAGTGATCAACACCGAGAAGCTCGAAGCCATGACCGAAGTGGAGTGGGTGAAAGCGCCCGGCCACGACAAACCCCTGCCCACCATCTGGACCGAAGCCGGCGTGGTGACCCAACGCGTGGCCGACGCCGCCGAGCGCGCGGGCCACGTGTTTGCGGTCGATCCGACCTCGGCCGAGGCCTCGTGCATTGGCGGCAACATTGCCATGAACGCCGGAGGCAAGAAGGCAGTGCTCTGGGGCACCGCGCTGGACAACCTGCTGAGCTGGCGCATGGTCACGCCGCAGGCCCAGTGGCTCGAAGTCACCCGCCTGGACCACAACCTGGGCAAGATCCACGACGCCGATGTGGCCAGCTTCGAGCTCAAGTATTTCGAAGCCGACGGCAAGACGCCGGTGCGCACCGAGCAGCTTGTGATCCCCGGCAAGACCTTCCGCAAGGAGGGTCTGGGCAAGGACGTGACCGACAAATTCCTGAGTGGCCTGCCCGGCATCCAGAAAGAAGGCTGCGACGGCCTGATCACCAGCGCACGCTGGGTGGTGCACCGCATGCCCGAGCACGTGCGCACCGTGTGCCTGGAGTTCTTCGGCAACCCGCGCGACTGCGTGCCTTCGATCGTCGAGATCAAGGACTTCATGTTCGCCGAGATGAAGCGCCCCGGCGGCGCCATCCTGGCCGGTCTGGAGCACCTGGACGACCGCTACCTCAAGGCCGTGGGCTACGCCACCAAGAGCAAGCGCGGCACCTTGCCCAAGATGGTGCTGGTGGGCGACATCGTGGGCGACGACGCCGACGCCGTGGCCCGCGCCACCAGCGAAGTGATCCGCATCGCCAATTCGCGCAGCGGTGAAGGCTTCGTGGCCATCAGCGCCGAGGCGCGCAAGAAATTCTGGTTGGACCGCAAGCGCACGGCCGCCATCAGCAAGCACACCAACGCCTTCAAGATCAATGAAGACGTGGTGATCCCGCTGCCGCGCATGGGCGAGTACACCGAGGGCATCGAGCGCATCAACATCGAGCTCTCGCTGCGCAACAAGATCAAGCTGGCCGACGCGCTGGAGGCCTTCTTTGCCAAAGGTCAGTTGCCATTGGGCAAGACCGACGACGCCAACGACATCCCCAGCGCCGAGCTGCTGGAAGACCGCGTGCAACAAGCGCTGGTGCTGGTGCGCGACGTGCGCGCGCTGTGGGCCGGTTGGCTGCGCGACGTGGACAGCCTGTTCCCGCAACTGCAAGACCACCGCCTGCGCGCCAGCTGGAAAACCCAGCTGCGTGCGCCGCTGCAGCAGATCTTCACCGGTGCCGCCTTCGGTGCCGTGCTCGATGAGTGCACCGCCATCCACAAGCGCGTGCTCAAGGGGCGCGTGTGGGCCGCGCTGCACATGCACGCGGGCGATGGCAACGTGCACACCAACCTGCCGGTGAACAGCGACGACTACGAAATGCTGCAGACGGCGCACGAAGCCGTGGGCCGCATCATGGTGCTGGCGCGCAGCCTGAACGGCGTGATCTCGGGCGAGCACGGCATCGGCATCACCAAGCTGGAGTTCCTCACCGACGAGGAGCTGCGCCCGTTCGCAGAGTACAAAGAGCGCATCGACCCCGAAGGCCGCTTCAACAAGGGCAAGCTGCTGCGCCAGGGTGTGGGCGGTGACGCCAGCCTGCGCAGCGCCGACCTGTCCCACGCCTACACGCCGAGCTTTGGCCTCATGGGCCACGAGTCGCTGATCATGCAGCAGAGCGACATCGGCGCCATCGCCGATTCGGTCAAGGACTGCCTGCGCTGCGGCAAGTGCAAACCGGTCTGCGCCACGCACGTGCCGCGCGCCAACCTGCTCTACAGCCCGCGCAACAAGATCCTGGCCACCTCGCTGCTGGTGGAGGCCTTCCTGTACGAAGAGCAGACCCGCCGCGGCATCAGCATCAAGCATTGGGAAGAGTTCGAGGACGTGGCCGACCACTGCACCGTGTGCCACAAGTGCCTGAGCCCGTGCCCGGTGAAGATCGATTTCGGCGACGTGACCATGAACATGCGCAACCTGTTGCGCAAGATGGGCAAGAAGAGCTTCCGTCCGGGCAATGCCGTGGCCATGTTGTTCCTCAATGCCACCAACCCCGAGACCATCAAGTTCATGCGCGGTGCGATGGTGGGTGTGGGCTTCAAGGCACAGCGCCTGGCCAACGACCTGTTCAAGCGCCTGGCCCGCAAGCAGACCAGCGCACCGCCGGCCACGCTGGGCGCGGCTCCCATCAAAGAGCAGGTGATCCACTTCATCAACAAGAAGATGCCCGGGGGCTTGCCCAAGAAGACCGCGCGCGCCTTGCTGGACATTGAAGACAAGGACTACGTGCCCATCATCCGCAACCCGGCGGCCACCACGGCCGAGACCGAGGCGGTTTTTTATTTCCCCGGTTGTGGGTCTGAGCGCTTGTTCAGCCAGGTCGGCCTGGCCACGCAGGCCATGCTGTGGCATGCCGGTGTGCAGACCGTGCTCCCGCCGGGCTATTTGTGCTGCGGCTATCCGCAGCGCGGCAGCGGCCAGTTCGACAAGGCCGAGAAGATCATCACCGACAACCGGGTGCTGTTTCACCGCGTGGCCAACACGCTGAACTACCTGGACATCAAGACCGTGGTGGTGAGCTGCGGCACCTGCTACGACCAGCTCCAGGGTTACGAATTCGAGAAGATCTTCCCCGGCTGCCGCATCATCGACATCCACGAATACCTTCTCGAAAAAGGCATCACCTTGCCCGCCGGGCAGGGCGGCTATCTGTACCACGACCCCTGCCACACCCCCATGAAGCTGCAGGAGCCGATGAAGACCGTCAAGGCGCTCGTGGGCGACAACGTGATCGAAAGCAAGCGCTGCTGTGGCGAGTCGGGCACGCTGGGCGTGACCCGGCCCGACATCTCCACCCAGATCCGCTTCCGCAAGGAAGAAGAGCTGCTCCTGGGCGAAGCCGCGCTGCGCGCTGCCGGCACCGTGGGTGCGCAGGCCAACGTGAAGATCCTCACCTCCTGCCCGAGTTGCCTGCAGGGCCTCACCCGCTTTGGCGACGACCTGAACAACGGACTGCTCGAAGCCGACTACATCGTGGTGGAAATGGCACGCCAGATCCTGGGCGAAGACTGGCTGCCCACCTACGTGGCGAAAGCCAACGAAGGCGGCATCGAACGCGTGCTGGTCTGACCCCGCAACACACACCGAGACAACTCACATGGCCGGACTCGACAAGAACACCCCTTCGCCGCAATCGATCACGCTGCACCAGCAGTCGCAGCTTCTGGAGATCGGCTTTTCCGACGGACAGGAATTCAAGATCCCGTTCGAACTGATGCGCGTGTACTCGCCTTCGGCCGAAGTGCAAGGGCACGGCAAGGGCCAGGAAGTGCTGCAGACCGGCAAGCGCGGCGTCGGCATCGTGGCGCTGGAGCCGGTGGGCAACTACGCGGTGCAGCCCACGTTCTCCGACGGCCACAGCTCGGGCATCTTTTCCTGGGACTACCTGCACTTCCTGGGTTCCAAGCAGGCTGAACTCTGGGCCGACTACACCGCGCGCCTGAGCGCAGCCGGCATGGAGCGCGATGCGCCCATGCCTGAGAAAGCCGGCTCCAGCTGCAGCAGCCACTGAACGCATCGCCATGGCAGACACCCATTTCGGTTTCAAGACGGTCGATGAGCGGGAAAAGGCTTCCCGCGTGCGCAGCGTGTTCGACTCGGTTGCGCCCAGGTACGACGTGATGAACGACCTGATGTCGGGCGGTCTGCACCGGCTCTGGAAACGCTACACGCTCACCGTGGCCAACCCTCAGCCGGGTCACCAGGTGCTCGACATTGCGGGCGGCACCGGTGATCTGTCGCTGGCGTTTGCGAAGAAGGTGGGCGCTACCGGGCGCGTGGTGCACACCGACATCAACGAGGCCATGTTGCGCGAAGGCCGCACCCGCCTCCTGGACATGGGCGTTGTGCTCCCCACGCTGGTCTGCGATGCCGAAAAACTCCCGTTCGCCAGCGATTCGTTCGACTTCGTTTCTGTGGCCTTCGGTTTGCGCAACATGACGAACAAGGCGCTCGCCCTGGCCGAAATGCACCGCACGCTCAAACCGGGCGGCAAGCTGCTGGTGCTGGAGTTTTCCCGGGTGGCCAAGCCGCTTGAAAAAGCTTATGACTGGTACTCGTTCAACATCCTGCCCAAATTGGGCAAGCTGGTGGCCAACGACGAGGACAGCTACCGCTACCTCGCCGAGTCCATCCGCATGCACCCAGGGCAGGAAGAACTGCGGCAAATGATGCGCAGCACGGGCTTTGGCCACGTGGATGTGCACAACCTCAGCGCCGGTGTGGTGGCGCTGCATGTGGGCATCAAATGTTGATGGTGGTGTTGGTTTTTTGATTGACGGAGGCAGGGACATGAACAGGTTGTGGTCGGTGATGCTGGTGTGCGCGATGGCGCTGAGTTCGCAAGAGGTCCTGGCCAAGCGCATGGGTGGTGGCATGTCGTTTGGCAAACAGTCGGGCAACGTGACGCAGCGCAGCACCGCGCCCGCGCAACAGGCCACGACGGCGCCCACGCAAAACGCCGCGGCCCGCCCCGCGACGACCAGCCCGGCTGGCGCCGCGGCAGCGGCGCCCAAGCGCCCCTGGGGCGCCATGCTCGGCGGTCTGGCCGCTGGCCTGGGTCTGGCTTGGTTGGCCTCGTCCCTCGGCTTCGGTGAAGGTTTTGCCCAGTTTCTGATGTTCGCCTTGCTGGCGGCGGTGGTCGTGGCCGTGATCGGCATGGTGCTGCGCCGTCGCGCAGCGGCCAACGGCGCAAGCAGCATGGCTTACCAAGGCGCTGGTGGCCCAGCCACACAGTCGGGCCATTCCCAGTTCGACCCGGCCACGCCACGCAGTTACTCGCCGCAGAATGTAGGCAACGACGCGTCGGCGCGGCCCTGGGAGCGCAGTGGCCCCGCTTCACTCGACACGGCGCACCCGTCCGCAGCAGGTGGCTCCATGATCGGCTCCGCCCTGATGGGCCGCCAGACCTGGGGCGTGCCCGCCGATTTTGATGTCGAGGGATTCCTCAAGGCGTCGAAAGCGAACTTCGTGAGCTTGCAGGACGCCTGGGACCACTCCGACATCCCGAGCCTGCGCGCCATGATGACCGATGGCATGCTGGATCAGATCCGCAGCCAGCTGGCAGAACGCGAATCAGCCAACGCGGGCAGCGTCAACAAGACCGAGGTGGTGATGCTCGAAGCCCGGTTGCTCGGCATTGAAGAGCTGGACGACGCGTACATGGCCAGTGTGGAATTCTCCGGAATGATCCGTGAAGACGCATCCTCCGGTCCCAACCCGTTTCGCGAGGTCTGGAACATCACACGCCCCAAGGCAGGCTCGGGTGGCTGGCTGGTGGCGGGTGTGCAAGCCCTGCAATAACGGCAGTCGGTCGGGTCGACGGTCCCACCTCGTCCTGGCAATGACCGAGGGCGCCGCCCGCCGCGTTTTATCCGTCAAAATCGGGTGGCCATGAACAATGAACCACCCGTTTTTCCGTCCGGACCGGGCGCCTCTGGCGCTTCGCCTCTGAACTTCCTGCAATCTTTGCTGGGCTCGATCCGCCCGCCCGACTGGGTGGTGGACGAATTGCAGAACCGGCTGGTGCTGATCCTCAACCACGTGTTGATGCAGGAGCCCGCGGCGCAGGACCGTTTGCGGCGCCAGAAAGGCAAGCCCGTGCGCATCCAGTGGGGTGACTTCCACCTCACGCTGGCACCCACCGCGGCCGGTTTGCTGGAGCGTTGTGCACCCGGCGCCCAGCCCGATCTCAGCGTCACGCTGACCCAGACATCCCCGCTGGAACTCGCTCAAAGCGTGCTCGCCGGACAAAAACCCGGCGTCGACATCCAGGGCGATGTGCAACTGGCCGCCGAGGTGGCCTGGCTGGTGGACAACGTGCGTTGGGATGTCGAAGAAGACCTGTCCCGCGTGGTGGGAGATGCCACCGCCCACACCATCGCCCGGTTTGCGCGCTCTGCCGCCACGGCCATCAAGTCGTTCGTGGCCCGCATGCCCGAGGGATTTCCGCCCAAGTCGCCGTTCGGCAGCGCACCCGCACCGGAAGCCGCTGTGCCGCCGCGCGATGGCGCACCCAGCGCATGACGCGGCTTTTTCGCGGCGCGTTCATCATCTGGGTGGTGTTGCGCTACGGGCTGGACGAGCTGGTGCTCTCCAGCTTCCGGGGGCGAGGCATCCGCCTGCTCACCCGCATCGTCTCCATCGGCCGCAATCTCGATGCGCCCCGTGGCGAGCGCTTGCGCGAAGCCCTCGAGCGCCTGGGCCCGATCTTCGTGAAGTTCGGCCAGGTGCTCTCCACCCGCCGCGATCTGCTGCCGCCCGACATCGCCGACGAACTCGCCCGATTGCAGGACCGTGTGCCGCCGTTTCCCAGCGAAGTGGCGGTGGCCAGCATCGAACGCGCCTTCGGCAAACCCCTGTCCGAGGTGTTCACCCATTTTGAGCAGGTGCCCGTGGCCAGCGCGTCGATCGCGCAGGTGCACTTTGCGACCCTGCGCGACGGCCGCCATGGCGGGCGCGAAGTGGCGGTGAAGGTGCTGCGGCCCAACATGCGGGCCGTGATCGACAAGGACCTCGGCCTCATGCGCATGATGGCGGGCTGGGTCGAGCGTCTCTCGGCCGATGGCAAACGTCTCAAGCCCCGCGAGGTGGTGGGTGAGTTCGACAAGTACCTGCACGAAGAGCTCGACTTGCTGCGCGAGGCGTCGAACGCCGCACAACTGCGGCGCAACATGCAGGGCCTCGATCTGGTGATGATCCCGGAGATGCTCTGGGACTATTGCCACACCGAGGTGATGGTGATGGAGCGCATGTATGGCGTGCCGATCAACCGGGTGGACGAACTGCGCAAGCTCGGCGTGGATATTCCGAAACTCGCGCGCGACGGCGTGACCCTGTTCTTCACCCAGGTGTTTCGCGACGGCTTCTTTCACGCCGACATGCACCCGGGCAACATCCAGGTGAGCACGGCGCCGGCCACCTTCGGGCGCTACATCTCTCTGGATTTCGGCATCGTCGGCACGCTCACCGAGTTCGACAAGGAATACCTGGCGCAGAACTTCACGGCCTTTTTCCGCCGCGACTACAAGCGCGTGGCCGAGCTGCACATCGAATCGGGCTGGGTGCCCGCCGAAACGCGGGTGGACGAGCTCGAATCGGCCATTCGCGCGGTCTGCGAACCCTACTTTGACCGCCCTCTGAAGGAAATCTCGCTCGGTCTGGTGCTCATGCGCCTGTTCCAGACCTCGCGCCGTTTCCAGGTCGAAATCCAGCCCCAGCTCGTGCTGCTGCAGAAGACCCTGCTCAACATCGAGGGGCTGGGCCGGGAACTCGATCCCGAGCTGGATCTGTGGAACACCGCCAAGCCGTTCCTTGAAAAATGGATGATCGAGCAGGTGGGACCGCAGAAACTGCTGCAGCAGCTGAAAGCCGAGGCGCCCCAATACGCCAAGTTGCTGCCCGCCTTGCCGCGCCTGATCAACGACTACCTGCAGCACAAGCCGCACGAACTGCGGCGCGAACTCGACAGCCTGCTGGTCGAGCAGCGGCGCACCAACCGCCTGTTGCAAGCCATCCTTTACGGGGGATTGGGCTTCCTGTTGGGGCTCATCGCGATGCAGGTGCTGGTGCGCGTTCGCCTCTGGTGAGCCAGGCGCCCGCGGGCTGCGCAAGACCGACGCCCGGCAGGGCGCCTGACACACCCTCAATTTATAATGACGGGTTTTGTCCCGATCCCCGCGAGGGAGTGCAGCGCGCCCATCGGGCCACTGCCCTGACGGGACATGCCCCCTTCTTCACCAGGTTCCCGCCATGCCCATCTATGCCTACAAGTGCGAGTCCTGCGGCCATGCCAAGGACGTGCTGCAGAAAATGTCCGACGACCCGCTCACGGTCTGCCCGTCCTGCGGTCAATCGAGTTTCAAGAAACAGCTGACCGCCGCCGGTTTCCAGCTCAAGGGTTCGGGATGGTACGTCACCGATTTCCGCGAGGGCAGCAAGCCCGCCGCCACACCGGGCGCAGAGGGAGCGCCCGCCGCCGCAGCGCCAGCCAAAACTGCCGGTGATACC
>QBMB01000042.1:31495-38304 GCA_003241965.1 Burkholderiales bacterium
CCCCGGCCCCCGCCGCTGCACCTGCCACCGCTCCGGCGCCGGCGCCAGCGCCAGCGCCAGCCAAACCGACCACCCCGTCGGGCTCCTAAGCCACTGCGCATGCCTTCTTTGCGCAAATGGTTGTTCTCGGGCCTGCTGGTGCTGGTGCCCCTGATCATCACGCTCTGGGTGCTGGACTGGGTGGTGAGCACGCTCGACCAGACCCTGCGCATCCTGCCCACCAGCTGGCAACCCGACCAGCTGTTCGGCATGCACATCCCTGGCCTTGGCGTGGTGTTCGCGCTGGTGGTGCTGCTGTCCATTGGCGCGCTCGCCTCCAACATCATCGGCAACAAACTGGTGAGCTGGTGGCATGCACTGTTGCACCGCATTCCGATCGTGCGTTCGATTTATTCGGGTGTGAAGCAGGTGTCGGACACGCTCTTCTCCGAGAAGGGCAATGCGTTTCGCAAGGCTTTGCTGATCGAGTGGCCGCACGAAGGCATGTGGACCATCGGCTTCCTCACGGGCTCGCCGGCAGGTGACGTGTTGCACCACCTGCAGGCGCAGCCTGGGCGCTCGGGTGAGCTTGACGAGTTCCACAGCGTTTATGTGCCCACCACCCCCAACCCCACCGGTGGCTATTTCGTGATGGTGCGCAAGAGCGCCTGCGTGGAGCTGCAGATGAGCGTGGACGAAGCGCTGACCTACATCGTGTCCATGGGCGTGATCGTGCCCGGTGGACCCAAAAATCCGCACCTCAAGGTGGCTGCCGACGGCGCCATCCAGAAGACCTCTTGATGTTCCCCCGCAGGCCCGGCCTGCGAACCTGTTGAAAGAAGAAGCGAAATGGCGATGCGTACCCACTACTGCGGTCTGGTGACCGAGGCCCAACTGGGCGAAACCGTGAAACTGTGCGGCTGGGTGAACCGCCGCCGCGACCACGGTGGCGTGATCTTCATCGACCTGCGCGACCGCGAAGGTTATGTGCAGGTGGTCTGCGACCCGGACCGCGCCGAGATGTTCCAGACCGCCGAAGACGTGCGCAACGAGTTCTGCGTGCAGGTCACGGGCCTGGTGCGTGCGCGCCCCGCAGGCACCACCAACGACAAGCTGAAAAGCGGACAGATCGAACTGCTGTGCCACGAGCTGAAGGTGCTCAACCCCTCGGTCACGCCGCCCTTCCAGCTCGACGACGAGAACCTGAGCGAGACCACGCGCCTCACGCACCGCGTGCTGGACCTGCGCCGTCCCTACATGCAGAACAACCTGATGCTGCGCTACCGCGTGGCCATGGAAGTGCGCAAGTTTCTCGATGCCAACGGCTTCATCGACATCGAGACGCCGATGCTCACGAAGAGCACGCCCGAGGGCGCGCGCGACTACCTCGTGCCCAGCCGCGTGCACGACGGCCACTTCTTCGCATTGCCGCAAAGCCCCCAGCTGTTCAAGCAGCTGCTCATGGTGGCGGGTTTCGATCGCTATTACCAGATCACCAAATGCTTCCGCGACGAAGACCTGCGAGCCGACCGCCAGCCCGAGTTCACGCAGATCGACATCGAGACCTCGTTCCTGACCGAGGAAGACATCCGCGACATGTTCCAGGGCATGATCAAAACGGTGTTCCAGAACACGCTGGGCGTGGACCTGGGCGAGTTCCCGGTGATGGCCTACAGCGAAGCCATGCACCGCTTCGGCTCCGACAAGCCCGATCTGCGCGTGATGCTCGAGTTCACCGAACTCACCGACGTGATGGGTGATGTGGACTTCAAGGTCTTCTCTGCCCCCGCCACCATGAAGGGTGGCCGCGTGGTTGCCTTGTGCGTGCGCGGTGGCGCCGACATGAGCCGCAGCGAGATCGACGCCTACACCGAGTTCGTCAAGATCTACGGCGCCAAGGGCCTGGCCTGGATCAAGGTCAACGACGTCTCCAAGGGCCGCGACGGCTTGCAGAGCCCGATCGTGAAGAACCTGCACGACAAGGCCGTGGCCGACATCCTGGAACGCACGAAGGCGCAGAACGGCGACATCATTTTCTTCGGCGCCGACAAGGCCAAGGTGGTGAACGATGCGATCGGCGCGCTGCGCCTGAAGATCGGCCACAGCGAACTGGGCAAGAAGAACGGCCTCTTCGAGCGTCGCTGGGCGCCGATGTGGGTGGTGGATTTCCCGATGTTCGAACACGACGAGGAAGCCGACCGCTGGACCGCCGTGCACCACCCCTTCACCGCACCGAAAGACGGCCACGAGGACTGGATGGTCACCGCGCCCGAGAAGTGCATCGCCAAGGGCTACGACATGGTGCTCAACGGCTGGGAAATCGGTGGCGGCTCGGTGCGTATCCACACCGCTGCCGTGCAGCAGAAGGTGTTCGACGCATTGAAGATCACGCCGGAAGAGGCGCAGGTGAAGTTCGGCTTCCTGCTCGACGCGTTGCAGTACGGCGCGCCCCCCCACGGTGGCTTGGCCTTTGGTCTGGACCGCATCGTCACGCTCATGACCGGTGCCGAGTCGATCCGCGACGTGATTGCCTTCCCCAAGACGCAACGCGCTCAGTGCCTGCTGACGCAAGCGCCCAGTTTGGTGGACGAGAAACAGCTGCGCGAGCTGCATATTCGCCTGCGCAACACGGACCTGGCCCAACCCGTCTGAGCGGCGGGAATGTAAGCAAGAAAGGGCGACGGTTGTCGCCCTTTTTTTGTGGGTGCACGGCGCAGTGCCGCACCTCAGGGGTGCAGTAACGAAACGTACAGCCCAGTACCGGTAAGGGTTTGTTAGGATGAATTTTTGAAAGGAGCCCTTCCATGAGCAAGAACGCCCAAGACACCCTGGCCAACAAAGAGAAGTTGGTCGCCGATTTGCAGCGGGTCATTGCCGACGCCGAAGAGTTGATGGTGGCCACCGCCCACCAGACCGAGGGCAAGGTGGTGGAACTGCGCGATCGCATCAACGAGAACCTGCGACTGGCCCGCCACAAGCTGATCGATGCAGAAGAAGCGATCAAGGAAAAGACCCTTGAAATGGCCCGCGTGACCGACGACTACGTGCACGAACACCCCTGGCGCGCCGTGGGCACCGCCGCCGGCATCGGCCTGGTGATCGGCCTGCTGATCAGCCGGCGTTGAACGGGCGCGGCATGTCTGCGCCACCCACCCGCCTGTCGGCCTCGCTCAAGGGGCTGACATCTACCGTGCTCGAACTGCTCCAGCTCCGGCTGGAGTTGCTCAGCGTGGAAGCGCAAGAGGAAGTGCTGCGCGTCGGTGGTCTGCTGGTCTTCGGTGCTGTGGCCGTGGCCTTTCTCAGCCTGGGGCTGGGCTTTCTGGCCATGCTCATCACCGTGGCCCTCTGGGACACGCACCGTCTCTTGCCGTTGACCCTGTTTGCTGGTCTGTTCCTGGGCCTGGGCTTGGTGGCGGCCTGGCTCGCGCGCGAGCGGGTGCGCAGCGGCACACGCCTGTTTTCGGCCACGGTCGAAGAACTCAAGCAAGACCGCGAAGGTCTGCGTTCATGAGCGCAGGCAAGCCCGACCGCGCCGAACAACTGGAGCGCAGGCGCGCGTTGTTGGTGCAACGTTCGGGGCAGCTGCGCGGTCAGGTGGTGGACCAATTGCAGGTGGTGCATCCCGCCTTGGTCTGGGCCGACCGGCTGCAGGATGCCTGGATCTGGTTGCGTGCGAATCCATTGACTGTGGCGGGCGGCGTGTTGGCAGTTGCCGTGTGGCGGCCACGCCGAACGCTCGGGCTGGCCCTGCGGCTGTGGTCGGCCTGGCGATTGTTGCAGCGGGCCCGCTCGGCCGGCAGCACGGCTTCGCGCCTGCTCTGACCCTTCACCCATGCCGCCGAAGATCCCGCAATCGGTGCTGGTCGTGATCCACACACCGGCACTCGACGTGCTCTTGATCGAGCGCGCCGATGCACCGGGCTTCTGGCAATCGGTGACCGGCTCCAAGGACATGCTCGAAGAGTCCTTCGAGGCCACCGCCGTGCGCGAGGTGGCCGAGGAAACCGGGCTGGATGCACGAGCACCCGGTCACACCCTCACCGACTGGGCACTGGAGAACGTGTACGAGATCTACCCGCAATGGCGCCACCGCTATGCGCCGGGCGTGACGCACAACACCGAGCACCTGTTTGGCCTGTGCATCCCGCAGGCGGTGCCGGTGGTGCTGAGCCCGCGAGAGCACCGCGACCAGGTGTGGCTGCCCTGGACAGAGGCGGCCGAGCGCTGCTTTTCACCGTCCAACGCCGAGGCCATTTCCTGGCTGCGCAGAATGACCGTCAGGCTGAACTGATCCGCGCTGGTTGCGTTTGGGTTGGTGGCATGATTTGCCCATGAGCATTGTTCGCGTCGCCACCTACAACATCCACAAAGGCGTACAAGGCCTGGGCCCCGGCAGGCGGCTGGAGATCCACAACCTGGCGCACGCGGTGGAGCAGTTCGATGCCGACATCGTGTGCCTGCAGGAGGTGCGCCAGCACAACCGCAAGCTGGAGAAGCACTTCACCCGCTGGCCCGACCTGGACCAGGCCAGCTACCTGACCCCCGACGGTTACGAAGCGGTGTACCGCACCAACGCCACCACACGCCACGGTGAACACGGCAACGCGCTGCTGTCGCGCTGGCCGGTGATCGGCAGTCAGCACTCCGATGTGTCCGACCACCGCTTCGAGCAGCGCGGCCTGCTGCATGTGCAGTTGTTGATCGAAGGCATTGAAGTGCATGTGGTGGTCGTTCATCTGGGCTTGATCCATTCGAGCCGCGAACGCCAGGTGCAGCGCCTGGGCGAGTACATCGCCACCGGCGTGCCCGAGGCCGCGCCGCTGATCGTGGCCGGTGACTTCAACGACTGGGGCGCCCAGCTGCTGCGGCCCATGGCCGCGCTGGACCTGCGCACCTTCGAAGGCATCCGCCTGCCGACCTACCCCTCGCGTTTGCCGCTGCTGCACCTGGACCGCATCTTCGTGCGCGGACTGCGACCCGTGTCGGCACAGGTGCCGCACGGGCGGGCGTGGTCGCGCATGTCGGACCACCTGCCACTGATCGCCGAGCTGGAGCTGTGAACGCCAACAGCGCTTCGTTGCGCCGCTCGCGAGCCGTGCACGGCGCCTTGCGAGGCGGGCACCAGCTGCTGCTGCTGCAGGGCGGTACCGAATTCTTTCCAGCGCTGGTGGACGCCATGGACGCTGCGCGCCGCGTGGTGCACCTGGAAACCTACATCTTCGAATTCGCCGGTTCGGCGCTCACCGTGGCCGAAGCGCTGGAGCGCGCCGCGCAGCGCGGCGTGGTGGTGCGGCTGGTGATCGACGGCGTGGGCACGCCGGCGATACCGCAAACGTGGCAAGACCGGTTCGATGCCGCCGGGGTGCGCTGGCACATCTATGCGCCGCTGGGCCGCTTTGGCCTGTTGCTGCCCAGCCGCTGGCGGCGCCTGCACCGCAAGCTCTGCGTGGTCGACGGAACGGTCGGTTTCTGCGGCGGCATCAACATCATCGACGACCAGGACGACGTGGCGCTGGGTCGGCTGGAGGCACCGCGGCTGGACTTTTCTCTGCGCGTGGCCGGCCCGCTGGTGCGCGACATGGCCGAGACCATGGAGCAGCTCTGGTGGCGTCTGCAGGCGGCAAGCAGCGCGCGCCGGCGCGAGTTCAAGGCGGCTTGGGATGCTTTGCGCGAGTCGCGACCCGTGGGCGATTTCTCGAGTCTGCTGCAAAAGTTGGAGACGTCCCGCACCTGCGTGCCGGGCGCCAGCGGCGAGAGCACGCTGGGCGACAGCGCCGCCTCGCCACTGGGTGTGGACAGTGCGCGCGCCACGCTGCTGCTGCGCGACAACGTGAGCCACCGCCACGATATCGAGCGCGCCTACCTCAAGGCCATCGGCGCGGCGCGGCGCGAGATCGTGATTGCCAACGCCTACTTCATTCCCGGGCGCAAGCTGCGCCGTGCGCTGATCATGGCCGCCGCGCGGGGCGTGCGCGTGCGCCTGCTGTCGCAGGGCAAATACGAAAACTTCTTTCAGTACCGTGCCGCGCGCCCGGTGTATCAGCACCTGGTCAACGCCGGTATCGAAATCCACGAGTACGCACCCAGCGCGTTTCATGCCAAGGTGGCGGTCGTGGACGAGCGCTGGGCCACGGTGGGCTCGACCAACCTCGATCCACTCTCGCTGCTGCTGGCGCGCGAGGCCAACGTGATGACCACCGACCAGCGCTTTGCGGCCCTGCTGCGCAGCCACCTCGATGGCCTGGTGCAAAGCGCCGGCGACATGGTGGACGCACATGCCCTGAGCAGCCGCCACTGGACGCAGCGTGTGCTGGACCGTATTGCGTTCGGCATCATGCGCGCCACGCTCTTTGTGACCGGCCACCGGTATTGATGACTACCCCCACGCTCCACCGCTGCACGGGTCGCTGCCCCCCGAGGGGGCTGATCCGCCTTGGGGCGGCCCGGCGGCGGATCTGTGGCCCCCACGCTTTCCCGCTGCGCACGGGTCGCTGCCCCCCGAGGGGGCTGATCCGCCTTGGGGCGGCCCGGCGGCGGATCCCCGCATGAATGACGACCTGATCGTCCAGCGCCCGCAAGGCCTGTACTGCCCTCCGGGCGACTTCTACATCGACCCCTGGCGCAAGGTTGAGAGGGCTGTGATCACGCACGCCCACGCCGACCACGCGCGCCCGGGCCATGCGCACTACCTGGCCACTGCGGTGTCCGAAGGCCTGCTGCGCTCGCGCCTGGGGCAGGGCATCACCTTGCAAGGTCTGGCCTATGGCGAAGTCGTGGAGCACAACGGTGTGCGCATCTCGCTGCACCCGGCCGGCCACGTGCTGGGTTCG
>QBMB01000042.1:38314-54572 GCA_003241965.1 Burkholderiales bacterium
GCCCCACACCGGCCGGCGCCACCCCCGACCGCACCTGCACGCCGTTCGAGCCGGTGCGCGCTCATGTGTTCATCACCGAGTCCACCTTCGGCCTGCCCATCTACCGCTGGCGGCCGGACGCCGAACTCTTCGGCCAGATCAACCAATGGTGGCAAGACAACGCCGAGGCCGGGCGCGCCAGCGTGCTCATCTGTTACAGCCTGGGCAAGGCGCAGCGCATCCTGGGCGGGGTCGATGCAACCATCGGCCCCATCGTCTGCCACGGTGCCGTGGAGCCGCTCAACCGCGCCTACCGCGCCGCCGGCATCTCGCTGCCCGAGACGCTGGCTGTGGGCGATGTGAGCGACAAGGCCAGCCTGCAGCGCGCGCTGGTGCTGTGCCCCGGCAGCGCGCTGGGCACACCCTGGATCAAACGCTTCGGTGATTTTTCCGACGCATTCGCCAGCGGCTGGATGCAGGTGCGTGGCCAGCGCCGGCGCGGCGCATACGACCGTGGCTTCGTGCTCAGTGATCACGCCGACTGGCCCGGGCTGCTGGGCGCCATCGGCGCCAGTGGCGCCGAGCGTGTGATCGTCACCCACGGCAGCGTGCCGGTGCTCGTGCGCTACCTGCAAGAACAAGGCTTGCAGGCCGAGGGTTTCGACACCGAGTACGGGGACGAGCACGAGACCCGCACCGAAAGCGTGGCCGCGTCGAACCCATGAAACGTTTTGCCGACCTGTTCGCCGAACTCGACGCGACCACCGCCACCAGCGCCAAGGTCACGGCGCTGCAGCGCTATCTCGGTACTGTGGACGACGCCGACGCCGCCTGGGCGGTGTATTTCCTGTCGGGTGGAAAGCCGCGTCAGCTGATCAAGACAGCGCAGCTGCGCGCGCTCGCAGAAGAGGCGTCCGGCCTGCCCGCGTGGTTGTTCGACGCGAGTTACCAGACTGTGGGCGATCTGGCCGAAACCATCGCCCTGGTGCTGCCCGTGCCCGATAGCGCAGATGGCCTGGCGGTCAGCTTGACCCAATGGATGGAGCAGCGCTTGTTGCCGCTGCGCGGGCAGGGCGACGAGGTGGTGGCCGTGGCCTTGCGCGCCTGGTGGCGCGAGCTGGACGCTACCGGTCGCTTCCTGCTCGTCAAGCTGGTGGGCGGCGGCTTTCGCGTGGGCGTGAGCAAGCTGCTGGTGCAGCGCGCCATCGCCCAACACGCGGGTCTGGACGCCAAGCAGATCGCCGCCCGCATGATGGGATTCACCGACAGCAAACGCCTGCCCACCGCGGCCACGTACCGCAGTCTGATCGAACCAGCCGAGGCGCTTGGTGCTGCCCACGAAGGGCGCGATCCGAGTCAGCCTTATCCCTTCTTTCTCGCCAGCCCGCTGGGAGCAGAGCCCAGCGACGACCTGCTGGCCATGGAGGTCGCCAGCGCGGGCACTGCGCAAGCCATGCAGGCGCGCCTGGGTCCGGCCAGCGACTGGCTGGCCGAGTGGAAGTTCGACGGCATCCGCGGCCAGATCGTCAAACGCGCCGGCCAGGTGTGGGTGTGGTCGCGCGGTGAAGAACTCATGAGCGAGCGTTTCCCCGAGCTGCAAGCCCTGGCACAGCGCTGGCCCGACGGCACAGTGGTCGATGGCGAGATCCTGGTGTGGAACGACGGCGACGGCCGCAGCGCCTTGCCCGGCTGCGAACGGCCTGGTCTGCCCGCGCCGTTCGCCTTGCTGCAGCAACGCATTGGTCGCAAGACGCTGAGCGCCAAGGTGCTGGCCGATGCACCGGTGAGCTTCATGGCCTATGACCTGCTGGAAGCCAGTGCTCAGGACCTGCGCGCGCAGCCACAGACCGAGCGCCGCGCCCGCCTGGAAACACTGGCGCAAGAGCTGAATGCCGTCGCGGGTCCACGCCTGTGGCTGTCGCCCAGCCTGGTGGGCCGCGACTGGGCCTCGCTTGCGGAGCAACGATCGAAGGCGCGCGAGCTCGGTGTGGAGGGCCTCATGCTCAAACACCGCCACGGCAGCTATGGCACCGGCCGGCAAAAGCGCTGGGCCGGGCCCGCTGCGGCCACCGACGGCGCGGTGCTCTCATGGTGGAAATGGAAGATCGACCCGCTGAACATCGACGGCGTGTTGATCTACGCCCAGGCCGGTCACGGCCGCCGCGCCTCGGTCTACACCGACTACACCTTCGCCGTGTGGAACCGCTCACCGGTCAATGCCGCAGAGGCCCAGGCCGTGGTGGACGCCATCGCCCGGCGCGAGCCCGCCGTGCCCGGTGCACTGCAACTCGTTGCCTTCACCAAGGCCTACTCGGGTCTGACCGACGAAGAGTTCAAGGCGGTGGACGCGGTGATCCGCCAGCACACACTGGAAAAATTCGGCCCGGTGCGCAGCGTGAGGCCCACGCTGGTGTTTGAGCTTGCGTTTGAAGGCATTGCGCGCAGCACCCGCCACAAAAGTGGCGTGGCACTGCGCTTCCCGCGCATGCAGCGCATCCGCTACGACAAGCCGCTGCATGAGGCGAGCACCTTGGCGGAGCTGGAGGCGTTGCTGGCCCCCCGGACGCATACGTCATGACATTCGCGGTCGATGACACGCTTTGACTGAAAAAGCCTTATTCACGCTGGGAGGAGGGGCCGGTGATAGCATGGCCCATGCTCATGAAATCCGACTCTGCCATGACACCAGCTGTCCCCGACGACGACCACGGCACGCCCGTTTCCGTCAAGATCCGCGAGCGCATCAAGGCGGCTCGCCAGCGATTCCACTCCAACGACAACATCGCCGAGTTCATCCAGCCCGGCGAGCTTGAACTGTTGCTCGACGAGGTGGCCGAGAAGATGAAGGGCGTGCTCGACAGCATGGTCATCGACCTCGACAACGACCACAACACCGGCGACACCGCTCGCCGCGTGGCCAAGATGTACCTCAAGGAGGTGTTCAATGGCCGTTATGTCACAGCGCCCAGCATCACCGAATTCCCGAATGCCGAGCACCTCAACGAGCTGATGATCGTGGGCCCCATCACCGTGCGCAGCGCCTGCAGCCACCACTTCTGCCCGGTCATTGGCCGCATCTGGATCGGTGTGATGCCCAACGAGCACACCAACGTGATTGGCCTGTCCAAGTACGCGCGTCTGGCCGAATGGATCATGGGTCGCCCGCAGATCCAGGAAGAGGCCGTGGTGCAACTCGCCGATCTGATCCAGGAGAAGACCCAGCCCGACGGCCTGGCGCTCGTGATGGAGGCCAGCCACTACTGCATGGCGTGGCGCGGCGTGAAGGACTTGGACAGCAAGATGATCAACTCGGTCATGCGCGGTGTGTTCCTCAAAGACCCCAACCTGCGGCGCGAATTCCTTTCGTTGATCCCGCGCTGATTCCACCGCCCATCCAGAAGAAGAACGCCATGCTCGTCCGCCTCCTCTACGTCAGCCGCGCTGTTGAAAAAGATTCCCCCCGCGTCATCGAGTCCATCCTCGAATCCTCGCGCTCGCACAACATGGGCTACGGCATCACCGGTGTGCTCTGCTATGGCGGCGGCGTGTTCCTGCAGGCCATCGAAGGCGGTCGCAGCGCGGTCAACACGCTGTACAACCACATCGTGGCCGACGTGCGCCATACCGGGGTGGAACTGCTGCACTACGAAGAGATATCAGAGCGCCGCTTCGGTGGCTGGACCATGGGGCAGGTGAATCTGTCCAAGCTCAACACCTCCATCGTGCTGAAGTACTCCGAGAAGCCCGAGTTCGATCCTTACGCGGTGTCGGGCAAGGTTTCACTGGCCCTGCTCGAAGAGCTGATGGCCACCGCCAGCATCATTGGCCGCGCCTGAGCGGTACGTGTCCCGCCCGCTGTTCGGTTGCGATTTCACCAGTGCACCGTCGCGCCGCAAACCCGTCACGCTGGCCGTAGGGCGCACCGAGCGCAACCGTGTCATCTTGAGTGGCATGGAGCGTTTCGAAACGCTTGATGCCTGGCAAGCGCGCATGACGGCACCCGGTGAGTGGTTGGGCGGCTTCGATCTGCCATTCGGCCTGCCGCGCGAACTTGTCACCACCCTGGGCTGGCCCACCGAATGGGCTGCCTGCATGGCGCACTACGCGAGCCTCAGCCGTGAAGCTATCCGCGAATCGTTTGCCGGCTTTTGCAATGCGCGCCCGGTGGGGGGGAAGTTTGCCCACCGCGCCACCGATGGCCCCGCCGGCTCCAGCCCCAGCATGAAGTGGGTCAACCCACCAGTGGCATTCATGCTGCATGCGGGCGTGCCGCGCCTGATCGCTGCAGGCCTCACCTTGCCCGGCTTGCTGCCCGGCGATGGCTCGCGCGTGGGCCTGGAGGCCTACCCCGGCTTGCTGGCGCGCAGCGTGCTCGGAACCACCTCGTACAAGAGCGACGACAAGGCCAAACAAACGCCCGATCGGCTGATCGCTCGCAAGACACTTGTCAACGCGCTGGAGAACGGCCAGACGCCACTGCTGCAGGCCTGTGGCCTGCGCCTGAAGCTCACACACGCGCAGCGCGATCAGCTCGCTGACGACGCCAGCGGCGACAGCCTGGACGCCGTGCTCTGCCTGCTGCAGGCCGCCTGGGCGCAGGTGCAACACGAGGCGGGCCACCCGCGCTGGGGCCTGCCTGCGTTCGATCCGCTGGAAGGTTGGATCGTGACCGCCTGACAGCGCCCGTTGCCTACAATGGTTTTTGATCTTTCTCCACACTTCACGCCATGAACACCACCCCGACCGAACTCCCCGTGCTGGCCGAATTGCCTGCCGGTCTGCGTTTTGCATTCGTCGAAGCCTCGTGGCATGCGGACATCGTTCACCAGGCCCGCGACGCGTTTTTTGCGGAAATGGCACTGGCCGGGTTCGGCGCCGACGCCATCGATGTGTTCGATGTGCCCGGTGCGTTCGAAATCCCATTGCACGCGCAGCGCCTTGCGCGCTCTGGCCGCTACGCCGCGGTGGTGGGCAGCGCGCTGGTGGTGGACGGCGGGATCTACCGCCACGACTTCGTGGCACAGACGGTGGTGCAGGCGCTCATGGACGTGCAGCTCGACACCGGTGTACCCATGATCTCCGCGGTCCTCACCCCGCACCATTTCCACGAGCACGTCGAACACCGCAAGTACTTCATGCGCCACTTTGCCGTCAAAGGTACGGAGGCCGCGCAGGCCTGCCTGCAAACGGTGGCCGGGCTGCTGCGTTTGAAAAGCATGCTGCCGTCCTGAACCGCTTTTTTGTAAGGCTTTGCGTCCTGACCTGACGAACGAGGGTCTCGTTGAAGGAATCCCGCATGTCCGACATCGCCCGTCCCGCTTCTCGCCGTCGCACCGCACTGCTCATGGCGTCGCATGCCCTGGTCTTGCTTGTGGGCTTTGCCAGCGGCATCTACTCGCTGCCCATCCTGATCGCACCGCCAGGGCCCAGCGCCGAGCAAGTGGCTCAAGCTGCGGCGGGCGGTCTGTACCGAGGCGAGTTCCGCCGCGACCTGAAGGACAGCGATGCCCTGCACTGGGGTGAAGGCACCGTGGCCGTGAGCCAGCAACAAATTGTTTTCACCGGACGGCTGGCGCCTGGGCCCGACTACAAGCTGTACCTGTCGCCCGAGTTCGTGGAGACCGAGGCCGATTTCCAGCGGCTCAAGCCAGACATGCAGCGCGTGGGTGATGTGAAAACCTTCGAGAACTTCATCGTGCCTGTGCCCGCCGGTACCGATCCTTCTCGTTTCACCAGTGTCATCGTGTGGTGCGAAACCTTTGGCCAGTTCATCACATCGGCGCGGTACCGTGATCCGGCCTGAGCCGGCCTTGCAATTGATGCATCATCGCTCCCAGCGCTGCGTCAGGGCCGTGTTGGCTCGCCGACGGAAGCGCACATTCACGGAACGGAATCTCACATGAACACAGCCAAACTGGTCGGCATTCTCCTCATCGCCGCAGGCGCTATCGGCCTCGTGTATGGCAGCTTCAGCTACACCAAGGACACCTCGGCCGTGAAGCTCGGCCCGCTGGAACTCACGGTGAAGGAAAAGGAAACCGTCAACGTGCCGGTGTGGGCCGGCATCGGTGCCATCGTGGTCGGCGCCGCACTGTTGGTGATGGGCGGCAAGAAGGGCTGATCGCCCGGGCATCTGTTTCACCAACGATGCCGCGCAAGACAGCCGTCTCCCCACTCACTCCCGAGCCATCCAGCCCGACGCAGGCATCTGCGGCGGGCTGGATGGCTTCGCGCCACTGGGCCCCCTTCAAATTTCAACGCGACGTCTGGTCCGCCATCGGCCAAGGCCGCAGCGGCCTGCTGCACGCCACCACCGGCTCGGGCAAGACCTATGCGGTCTGGCTGGGCCTGATCGAACACTTCCTCCATTCGCTGCCGGCCCACAAACCTGCACCCCTCACGGTGCTGTGGATCACCCCCATGCGAGCCCTGGCCGCCGACAGCGCGGCGGCCCTGCGCGCGCCGCTCGCCGATCTGGCGCCCGCCTGGACGTTGGGCCTGCGCACCGGAGACACGCCCAGCGCGGAGCGCGCCCGTCAGGACCGGCGCTGGCCCACTGTGCTGGTCACCACGCCCGAATCGCTCTCGCTCATGCTCGCGCGCAACCACGCGCCCGACGAGCTGGCCGGGGTGCGCGCGGTGGTGGTGGACGAATGGCACGAACTCATCGGCAGCAAGCGCGGCGTGCAGGTGCAGCTGGCGCTGGCGCGGCTGCGGCGCTGGCAACCCGGTCTGCTGGTGTGGGGCATGAGCGCGACGCTGGGCAATCTGGACGAGGCTTTGCAGGTGCTCTGTGGCCCCGGCAACGCCCAGCTGGTGCGCGGGCGTGTGGACAAGGCGCTGGCCATCGATACGCTGATCCCGAACGAGCCGGGCCGCTACTCCTGGGCCGGCCACCTGGGGGCGCGCATGCAGGAGCCGGTGGTGCGCGAGCTGGAGACGGCCAGCACAGCGCTGGTGTTCACCAACACGCGCAGCCAGGCCGAGATCTGGTACCAGATGCTGCTGGCCCTGCGGCCCGACTGGGCCGGGCAGGTGGCCCTGCACCACGGCAGCCTGGACAAAGCGGTCCGCGAGTGGGTGGAACAGGGTTTGAAGACCGGCCAGCTCAAGGCGGTGGTGGCCACGTCTTCGCTGGACCTTGGGGTCGATTTTCTGCCGGTCGAACGTGTGTTGCAGATTGGCTCCGCCAAGGGCGTGGCCCGCCTGTTGCAGCGCGCCGGGCGCAGCGGACATGCACCGGGGCGCCCGAGCCGTGTGACGCTGGTGCCCACCAACACGCTGGAGCTGGTGGAGTCCGCTGCCGTGCGCGAAGCGGCGCTGGCCGGGCGCGTGGAGAGCCGCAGCAGCCCCGAACAACCGCTGGACGTACTGGTGCAGCACCTGGTCACCGTGGCCCTGGGTGGTGGTTTCAGACCCGACGACTTGTTTGACGAGGTGCGCAGCGCCTTCTCCTACCGCGAACTCGCGCGTGACTCGTTTGACTGGGTGCTGGCCTTTTGCGAACGCGGGGGTGAGAGCCTGAACGCCTATCCCGACTACCACCGCATCCAGCCCGATGAAGCCGGCGTGTACCGCGTGCCCGATACACAGCAGGGCCGCGCCACCGCGCGCCGCCACCGCTTGGGCGTGGGCACCATCGTGAGCGATGCGTCGCTGCAGGTGAAGTACATGAACGGAGGGCGCATCGGCTCGATCGAGGAAGGTTTCATCGCGCGCCTGCGCAAGGGAGACTGCTTCGTGTTCGCCGGGCGCCTGCTCGAATTCATTCGCATGCACGATATGACGGCCTGGGTGAAAAAGGCCGAAAAGAGCAAGGGCGCGGTGCCCTCTTGGCAGGGCGGCAAGATGCCCTTGTCCACCGAACTGGCCGACGCTGTGCTGGCGCAGATGGCGTTGGCCGCCGAAGGCCGATTCGAGTCACCCGAACTGCTGGCTGCGCGCCCGATGCTCGACACCCAGGCCCGTGTGTCGCGCCTGCCCAGGCCGGGTGAGCTGCTGGTGGAACACATGCACTCGCGCGAGGGCCACCACCTCTATCTCTACCCGTTCGCCGGGCGCCACGTGCACCTGGGGTTGGCCAGCCTGCTGGCCTGGCGTCTCGCGCGCGAGCAACCCAACACCTTCAGCCTGTCGGTCAACGACTATGGCCTTGAACTGCTGAGCAGTGGGCCGGCTGACCTCACGCGCCTGCTGGACCGTTCGGTGTTCAGCGGCGACGATCTGCTGACGCACGTGATGGCGTCGCTCAACGCGGGCGAACTGGCCCAGCGGCGCTTTCGCGAGATTGCCCGCGTGGCCGGGCTGGTGTTCACCGGGTACCCGGGCGCGCCCAAGAGCCTTAAGCAGCTGCAGGCTTCCAGCGGTCTGTTCTTCGAGGTGTTCCGCAAGTACGACCCGGGCAACCTGCTGCTGGGCCAAGCCGAGCGCGAGGTGCTGTCGCAAGAGCTGGACATCGAACGGCTGCGCCATTGCCTGCAAGGCATGGCCTCGCACACCCTGCACAGCGTGGCACTGGAGCGCCCGAGCCCCATGAGTCTGCCGCTGATGGTGGAGCGACTGCGTGAGCGCCTGAGCACCGAACAACTCTCCGCGCGGCTGGACAAGCTGCTGCGCGAACTCGACAAGGCGAACGCATGAAGTTTGGGTGGCTGGGCTTGGTGGTGGTGTTGGTGGCCTTGAGCGTCAGCGCGCAGGAGGTACAGGGTCAGGATGAGGTCTACACCGCCCGGGTCAGCCGCGTGTTCGACGGTGACACCCTCTGGGTGAAGCCGCAGGCCGGTGGCCCGTACCGCAAGCTGCGGCTGGACGGCCTGGATGCGCCCGAAATCTGTCAGTCAGGTGGTGAGGCTTCGCGCGATGCGCTCGCGCGCAGGGTGCTCAACCAGGTTGTGGAAGTGCGTGTGCGAACGCAGGACGACTATGGCCGGGGCATTGCACGCATCGTGTACCAGGGTGACGACGTGGCGGCCTGGATGGTGTCCAACGGGCAGGCCTGGTCGTACCGCTGGCGGCGCAGCGTGGGGCCGTTTGCGGCGGAGGAAGCGATGGCGCGTGAGGGCAGGCGAGGCGTGTTCAAGGACGCTGCAGCCGAGCTGCCGCGAGACTTCCGCAAGCGCCACGGGCCGTGCCCGATGCCCCCACGCGGTTGAATCAGTGCGGCTGGCCGCACACCGCACACTGCGGGTTTTGCGGCAGGGTGATTTCGGTGAACGCGAGGTCGCGCCCATCCAGCATGAGCAGCTTGCCGGTGAGGCGCGAGCCCAGGCCGGTGAGCAGCTTCAGCGCTTCGGCCGCCTGCATGGTGCCCACGATGCCCACCAACGGTGCGAACACGCCCATGGTCGCGCAGCGGGTTTCTTCCAGGTCCGCCGATTCCGGAAACACGCAGGCGTAGCAGGGATTGCCGGGGCTGCGCGCGTCGAATACGCTGAGCTGCCCGTCCATGCGGATGGCCGCACCCGAGACCAGCGGCTTGCGGTGCTTCACGCAGGCGCGGTTGATGGCGTGGCGGGTGGCAAAGTTGTCGGTGCAGTCCAGCACCACATCGGCCTGCGCGATGAGTTCGCCCAGCAAGGCCTCGTCGGCCCGCTGCACGATGGGCGTGACGAGCACGTCCGGGTTGATCGCGGCGATCGCCTCCACGATGGATTCGGCCTTGGGGTGGCCCACACGCGCCAGGTTGTGCGCAATCTGACGCTGCAGGTTGGTCTCGTCCACCACGTCGTGGTCCACCACCGTGATGTGGCCCACGCCCGCGCTGCCCAGGTACAGCGCCACCGGTGAACCCAGGCCGCCCGCGCCGATGATCAAGGCGTGGGAAGCCAGCAAGGCCTCCTGGCCTTCGACGCCAAGTTCGTTGAGCAGGATGTGGCGCGAGTAGCGCAGAAGCTGTGCGTCGTCCAAAAGCGTCACAGCGGGCTGTCAGCCCGCTGTGTCCTCAATTTTCTTTTTTCTCTTCAGGGCGCAAGGTCTGGCTCTTGCTCACCATGACCGGACGACCCTTGAGCTGGTTGATGGCCTGCACCAGCTGGAAGTCCTTCTCGGTGCCGAACTCGGGCACCAGGCGCTGTCCGGGGTTCTTGCGGGCTTCTTCTTCCAGCCGCTTGCGGGCCACTTCGCGTTCTTCGCTGCGGGCTTGTTCGGCTGCACGCGTGGCGTCCGTCATGGGCGCTGCAGTGGCCTTGGGGTCTTTGCCGTTGGTCAGGCTGTTCTGCAGATCGGCTTCGCGGGTGCGCAGCGCGGAGAACAGGTTGCCTTCCAGCGTTTCGTCCACCAGCACGTCGGGCACGATGCCCTTGCCCTGGATCGAGGTGCCCAGCGGTGTGTAGTAGCGCGCCGTGGTGAGCTTCAGGCCGGTGTCGGGACCCAGCGGACGCACGGTCTGCACCGAGCCTTTGCCGAAGGTCTGGCTGCCCAGGATGGTGCCGCGCTTGTGGTCTTGCAAAGCGCCAGCCACGATCTCGCTGGCCGAGGCCGAGCCCTCGTTGACGATGACCACCAGCGGCACGCGCTTCAAAGCACCCTTGGTGTTTTCGGTCAGGCGCTTGATCGGGTCGTTGCCGCCGCGGCGCAGGTAGTGCTGCGGGATCGCCTTGTAAATGAACTTGCTGTCTTCGAGCTGGCCGTTGGTGGACACCACGGTCACGTTCTCAGGCAGGAAGGCCGCCGACAGGGCCACGGCCGCGTCGAGCAGGCCACCCGGGTCGTTGCGCAGGTCCAGCACCAAGCCCTTGAGGTTGGGCTCGGCCTTGTACAGGTCTTCCATCTTGCGGGCGAAGTCTTCGATCGTGCGTTCCTGGAACTGCGACACACGCACCCAGGCGAAACCGGGCTCCACCACGCGCGATTTCACGCTCTGGGTCTTGATCTCTTCGCGGGTGATCGTGACCGGGAAGGTGCGGTCCTCGTCCTTGCGGAAGATGGTCAGCAGCACCTTGGTCTTGGGCTCGCCGCGCATGAGCTTGACGGCGTCGTTGATCGACAGGCCTTTGACATTGGTGTCGTCGATCTTGGTGATCAGGTCGTTGGTCTTGAGGCCGGCGCGGAAGGCGGGCGAGTCTTCGATGGGGGAGACCACCTTCACCAGTCCGTCTTCCATCGTGATCTCGATGCCCACGCCCACGAAACGGCCGCTGGTGCCCTCGCGGAATTCCTTGAAGGACTTCTTGTCGAAGTACTGGGAATGAGGGTCGAGGCTGGCCACCATGCCGGTGATGGCCTCGTTGATGAGTTTTTTCTCGTCCACCGGCTCCACATAGTCGGTCTTGACCATGCCGAACACGGCTGCGAGCTGCTGCAGCTCTTCGAGCGGCAAAGGTGCGAGCGTGCCGCGCGCGACCGCCTGGAACTGCACCGTGGTCAGTGCACCCGCCACCGCACCAATGGCCACCCAGCCTGCAATCTTCAGCTTGTGACTCACCTGTTTTGCCATTGAATTACCCCAGTAATGACGCCCATGCCGGGCCACTTGACCCGACGGCGGACCAATATACACCTATGAGCGTGCAGAACCGGTTCGGTTCCCCAATGCCCGGCCCGGTGTCCGGGCTGCCCCGATCGCCGGTCTTCAAGCCTTGCCTTGCGCCGCCACCGCAGCGGCCGCGCGGGCCGCTGCCTCGGCATCACCCAGGTAGTAACTCTTGATCGGTTTGAGCTCGGCGTCGAGCTCGTAGACCAGCGGAATGCCGTTGGGGATGTTGAGATGGACGATGTCTGTTTCGGAGACGTCATCAAGGTACTTCACCAATGCGCGAATGCTGTTGCCGTGGGCGGCCAGCACCACGCGTTTGCCCGCCTTGATGGCGGGCGCCATGGCCTCGTTCCAGAACGGCAGCACGCGGGCCACGGTGTCCTTGAGGCACTCGGTCAGCGGCACTTCTTCGGGCTTGAGGCGGTCGTAGCGGCGGTCGCCGCGTTCGCTGCGCGGGTCGCCCGCTTCGAGTGCGGGCGGCGGTGTGTCGTAGCTGCGGCGCCAGACCAGCACCTTTTCGTCGCCGTATTGTTTGGCCATGTCGGCCTTGTTCAGGCCCTGCAGGGCGCCGTAGTGGCGCTCGTTGAGGCGCCAGCTGTGCACCACCGGCAGCCAGGTGCGGTCCATCTCGTCGAGCACATGCCACAGGGTGCGTGTGGCGCGTTTGAGCACGCTGGTGTAGGCCAGGTCGAAGTCGTAGCCCTCGGCCTTGAGCAGGCGACCAGCGCCCTTGGCCTGCTCCAGGCCGGTGGGGGTGAGGTCGACATCGGTCCAGCCGGTGAAGCGGTTTTCCAGGTTCCAGGTGGATTCGCCATGGCGAATCAGGACGAGTTTGTGCATGGGGACGGGGTGGCGTTGAGGGAATGGGCAGCGAAATGCGCGAGGCGCAGCAGAACACTTTGGCACAGTGCAGCCCGCCATTCTAAAATCGCGGGCTTACTCGAAAGGTGTCCTCGTGAGTTTCTTCATCGATAACTGGATTTTGCTGGCCGTGGCGCTCTCGTCGGGCGCCATGCTGTTGTGGCCCATGGTGTCTGCGGGCGCGCGTGCCGGCAACCTCAGCACGGTGGAGGCCGTGCAGCTCATGAACCGCGACAAGGCGGTGGTGGTGGACGTGAGCGAGCCGGCCGAATTTGCCGCCGGCCACGTGATCGGCGCCAAGAACGTGCCGTTTTCCGAGCTGGAGACCAAGTTGCCCGGCGCTGTGAAGAACAAGGCCACGCACCTGATTCTGGTCTGCCCCAACGGGTCCAAGGCCAACCGTGCCGTGGCCACGGCCAAAAAACTGGGATATGAGAACGCGCAATCCCTGACCGGTGGCATGGGCGCCTGGCGCGCAGCCAGCTTGCCGGTGCAAAAAGCCTGATCATTTAAGGCCAATTTTTGTACCGACAGGATTGTTCGCATGGCCAAAGTCAAGATGTTCACCAGCGCCTACTGCCCCTACTGCAGCGCCGCCAAGGCCCTGCTGCAAAGCCATGGGGTTGCCGATCTGGAAGAGGTGTTTGTGGATGGTCAGCCTGAGCTGAGGGCGCAGATGAGGGCCATCACCGGGCGCACCAGCGTGCCGCAAATCTTCATTGGCGAGCAGCATGTGGGGGGTTGTGACGACCTGCATGCGCTCGACGGGCGCGGTGGTCTGGTCCCCATGCTGCAGGCTTGAGTCACAAAGCCGACTCACCGGGCTGACATAATTCGCCCGGTGCCCGCCGCGGGAACGCTCCCCCGGCGGGTTTGTTTTTTCAACGCATTCTTCGAGACAACACCATGGCAGAAAACCAGGAACCCACCTTCCAGATCCAGCGCGTCTACCTCAAGGAAGCGTCGCTGGAGCAGCCCAATTCGCCCGCCATCCTGCTGGAGCAGGAGCAGCCCACGGTGGACATCCAGCTCGGCGTTGAAGCCAGCCCGGCCGCCGACGGCGTGTTCGAGGTCTGCGTGACCGCCACCGTGACGACGAAGATCAAGGACCGCACCGTTTTCCTGGTCGAAGCCAAGCAGGCCGGCATCTTCGAAATCCGCAACCTGCCGCAGGAGCAGATGGGTCCGATCATGGGCATCGCCTGCCCGCAGATCGTGTACCCGTACCTTCGCAGCAACGTGGCCGACATCATCCAGCGCGGTGGTTTCCCGCCCGTGCACCTGGCCGAGATCAACTTCCAGGCCATGTACGAGCAGCAGCAGGCGCAGGCCGCTGCCGACGCTCCCCGCATCGTCACGCAGTAAGGCCTTGCAGGCATTGCCCGGCGCCGGCCCGATGAACATCGTCGTGCTCGGCGCGGGTGCCTGGGGCACCGCACTGGCCATCAGCGCGGCCTCGCAGGCAGGCGCACCGAGGCGAGTCACCTTGTGGGCGCGCGATACGCGACAAGCCGAGGACTTGCGCCAGCACCGAGAGAACCGGCGCTACCTCGGCGGCGTCACTCTCCCGGAGTCGGTCCAGCTCGCCACCGGTTCTCTGCACAGTGGTTCAACCATATTCGCGGGTGCCGACCTGATCGTCGTGGGCACGCCCATGGCTGGTTTGCGCGGCATGCTCACGCTGCTGGCGAATGAGCGTGTGCCGGTGGCCTGGCTGTGCAAAGGCTTCGAGGCGCCGCTGGACGAGCGCCATCCCACGGGTCTGCTCGGCCACGAAGTGCGCGCCCAGGTTGCACCCCTGTTGATGGCAGGCGTGTTGAGCGGCCCGAGTTTTGCGCTCGAAGTGGCGCGCGGACAACCCACAGCCGTCGTGGCTGCCAGTGAACATGCCGATGTGCGAGAGGCCCTCGTGGCTGCGTTTCACAGTCCGACCCTGCGTGTTTACGCCAATGAAGACATCGTGGGTGTGGAGGTGGGTGGTGCGGTGAAGAACGTGCTGGCGATCGCCACCGGCCTGTGCGACGGGTTGGGCCTGGGGCTGAATGCGCGCGCCGCGCTCATCACCCGTGGGCTGACTGAAATGACGCGCCTGGGCCTGGCCTTGGGTGCCAGGGCGGAGACCTTCATGGGCCTGTCTGGCCTGGGCGATCTGGTGCTCACCGCCACCGGCGACCTGTCGCGCAACCGCAAGGTGGGCCAGCTGCTCGCACAAGGCATGAGTTTGCAGCAGGCGGTGGATTCTCTGGGCCACGTGGCCGAGGGCGTGTACAGCGCCCGCACCGTGGTGCAGCGCGCCCGGGCGCTCGGGGTGGACATGCCCATCAGCGAAGGTGTCGTGGCGCTGCTCGAAGGCCGCTTGCAACCCGGGCAGGCCGTGGCGGCGCTGATGGGCCGCGACCCGAAAGAAGAAGCGCTCTAGATTTCGAAGTTGTCGATCAGTCGGGTCTTGCCCAGCCGCGCAGCGCCGAGAACCACCAAGGCATCGCCCGCTTGAGGGGTTTGCAGGTCAATCCGTCGGCGCACCGTGAGGTAGTCGGGTTGCCATCCACGCGCAGTCAGATCTGCCATGGCGCGCGCTTCCAGAGCAGGCAATTGCCGAGCCAAACCGTCGGCCGCAGCCATGGCTTCGCGTCCCAGCGAGCGCAGCGCCAGCGAGAGGTGCACAGCCTCGGCGCGCTCACTCTCGCTCAGGTAGCCATTGCGTGAACTCAAGGCCAGTCCGTCGGGCGCGCGCTCGGTGTCGCCGCTGACGATGCTGACGGGCAATGCAAACTGCTGCACCATGCGCCGGATCACCATCTGCTGCTGGTAGTCCTTCTGGCCAAAGACCGCGTGGCGCGGGCCCTTGGCTTCGGAAAAGGCGCACTGGAACAGCTTCATCACCACGGTGCACACGCCCGTGAAGAAGCCGGGGCGGAAGTGACCTTCCAGGATGTCGGCCAGTTCGGTCGGTGGCTGCACTTTGAAGCCCTGGGGCTCGGGGTACATCTCTTTCTCAGAAGGCGCGAACACCACATCGCAACCCACCGCTGCGAGCTTGTCGCAATCGGCCTGCAAGGTGCGCGGGTAGGTGTCGAAGTCTTCGTGCGGCGCGAACTGCAGCCGGTTGACGAAGATGCTGGCCACCGTCACATCGCCCAGTGGTTTGGCGGTGCGCACCAGGTCCAGGTGGCCCGTGTGCAGGTTGCCCATGGTGGGCACGAGGGACGGGCTGCTGAAGGGGCGCAGTGTGGCGCGCAGATCTTCGATGGTGTGAACGATCTTCATGGTCACCAGGCGTGCAGGCTGTCGTCCGGGAAACTGCCGTCTTTCACAGCGGCCACGTACGCGGCCATGGCATCGCGCACACTGCCGGCGCCTTCCATGAAGTTGCGCACGAACTTCGGGTTCTTGCCCAGGTTGACGCCGAGCATGTCGTGCATCACCAGCACCTGACCCGCCGTGTCCTTGCCCGCGCCGATGCCGATGGTGTGGCAAGTCGTGAGTTGGCGTGTGATCTCGGCCGACAGGGCTGCCGGCACCATCTCAAGCACCAGCATCGTGGCGCCAGCGTCCTGCAGTTCGAGCGCGTGGCGTTTGAGGACGAGTGCAGCTGCATCGCCACGGCCCTGCACTCGGTAGCCACCGAGGGCGTGCACCGTCTGTGGTGTCAGGCCCAGGTGGGCGCAGACGGGGATGCCGCGCTCGACCAGGAAGCGCACGGTCTCGGCCGTCCAGCCGCCGCCTTCGAGCTTGACCATGTGCGCACCCGCGTGCACCAGTTGCGCTGCGCTGCGCATGGCTTGTTCTTTGGATTCGTGGTAACTGCCGAAGGGCAGGTCGCCCAGCAGCCAGGCGGTGGCCTGCACGCGGCGCAGGCCACGCGCCACGCTCTCCACGTGGTAGGCCATGGTCTCCAGCGTCACGCCGGCGGTGCTGGCCAGGCCCTGGCAGACCATACCGAGC
>QBMB01000042.1:54582-69366 GCA_003241965.1 Burkholderiales bacterium
CCGCGTCGGCCACGGCGGCAAAGGTCGCGTCGTAAGCGGTGAGCATGGTGATTTTTTCACCGCGCTCGCGCAGCTCGTTCAGGCGCGGCAGGCTCACCGGCTTGCGCTGGGGCAATGGCGAGGCCGTGGGCAGCGTGCCGTAAGGGGTGGCCATGGGTGCAGAGGTGGTGGGGGTGCTCATTCGGGGTTCCCGCGTGTTTCAGGGGTGGGTGAGAATGCGGGACTATAGACCATCCCGGTATGCTTGCCGCCCATGAAACACCTCTCTGAATTCACGCCCGCAGACCTGCACGAACTGGCCTTGCGCGATGTGTCCCTGGCCCTGGCCGAAGACGTGGGCAGCGGCGACCTGACCGCAGCGCTGATTGACGTGGCGCGACCGGCGCGGGCGCGTATCTTGGCGCGCGAGTCGGCGGTGATCTGTGGCACGCCATGGGTCGAGGCGGCCGTGCTGGCGCTCGACCCAAAGGCCCGGCTGACCTGGCATGTGGGCGAGGGCCAGCGCTGCGCAACCGAGCAGACCGTGCTCACCATCGAAGGCTTGGCGCAGCCGCTGCTCACCGCCGAACGCACGGCGCTGAACTTCCTGCAACTGCTCTCGGCCGTGGCCACCAAGACGGCGGTGTTTGTGGACGCGGTGGCTGGCACGCGCGCGCAGATCGTGGACACGCGCAAGACGCTGCCGGGTTTACGGCTGGCGCAGAAATACGCGGTGAAGACCGGCGGGGGTGTGAACCACCGCATCGGCCTGTATGACGCGGTGCTGATCAAGGAAAACCACATCGCTGCGGCTGGCGGCGTGGCGCAGGTGCTGCAGCGCGTGAACGAAACCGCGCCCCATGCGCGGTTTGTCGAGATCGAGGTGGAAACCCTGGCCCAGCTCGACGAAGCCCTGGCCTGCGGCGCCACCATGGTCTTGCTGGACAACATGGACATCCCCACCTTGCAGGAAGCGGTGCGTCGCAACGCGGGCCGGGCCGTGCTCGAGATCTCGGGTGGTGTGAACCTGCAGACAGTGCGTGCTCTGGCCGACACCGGCGTGGACCGCATCTCCATTGGCGCCTTGACCAAAGACGTGAAGGCGATCGACTTCTCCATGCGATTCGAGGCGCTCTGAAGCCTCCCGAAAGACACACCATGAACACAGAAGCCACAGTGATCGACGTCGAATACGAACAACCCGCCTGTCCCACGCAGCACGCCTGGGCACGCGTTCCGGTGGAGCCCGGCCCGAAGCAGCGTGCCGAGCTGAAAGACAAGATCCGCCGCTTGCTGAAAGAGCGCAACGCGGTCATGGTGTCGCACTACTACGTGCACCCCGACCTGCAGGACCTGGCCATCGAGACCGGCGGCATCGTGAGCGACTCGCTGGAGATGGCGCGCTTCGGGCGCGACCACGCCGCGCAGACCTTGATCGTCTCGGGTGTGCGTTTCATGGGCGAGACCGCCAAGATCCTGAGCCCGGAGAAAACCGTGCTCATGCCCGACCTCGACGCCAACTGCTCACTCGATCTGGGCTGCCCCATCGACGAGTTCAGCGCCTTCTGCGATGCCCACCCCGACCGCACGGTGGTGGTTTACGCCAACACCAGCGCGGCGGTGAAGGCGCGCTCCGACTGGCTGGTCACATCAAGCTGTGCCTTGGACATCGTGAGTGCGCTCAAGGACAAGGGCCACAAGATCCTGTGGGCGCCCGACAAGCACCTGGGCGGCTACATCCAGCGCGAAACCGGTGCCGACATGGTGATGTGGGGCGGCGCCTGCATCGTGCACGACGAGTTCAAGGCCTTCGAGCTGCAGGCGCTGATGAAGGAGCATCCACAGGCCAAGGTGCTGGTGCACCCGGAGAGCCCGGCCGACGTGATCGCGCTGGCCGACGCGGTGGGCTCGACCTCGGCCATTCTCAAGGCCGCGCGCGAGATGGATGCACCCGCGTTCATTGTGGCCACCGACAACGGCATGATGCACATGCTGCGCCAGCAGAACCCGGGCAAGGTGTTCATCGAAGCCCCGACCGCGGGCAACAGCGCCACCTGCAAGAGCTGTGCGCACTGCCCCTGGATGGCCATGAACGGGCTGGCCGGTGTGGCGCAGGTGTTGGAAAAGGGTCTGAATGAAATCCACGTTGACCCGGCGCTGATTCCCCGGGCCCGCCTGCCGATCGATCGCATGCTGGCGTTCACCGCCGCTCAGCGATCTGGCAACAACCCCGGCGCGCTGGTGCCGAACATCGGCGCTGCCTGAACCTGTTCAGCGCGCTGGTGGCACCAGGATCGTTGGTTTCGCCACCGGCAGCAGATCCGGGTAGTCGCGACTGAAGTGCAGGCCGCGGCTCTCGTGCCGCAGCATGGCCGACATCACGATGAGGTCGGCCACCTGCACCAGGTTGCGCAGCTCCAGCAAGTCTCGTGTGACGTGGAACTGCGAATAGAACTCGTGGATCTCGGCCTGAAGCAGCGAGATGCGGTGGGCCGCGCGCTCCAGGCGCTTGTTGGTGCGCACGATGCCCACGTAGTCCCACATGAAACGGCGCAGCTCGTCCCAGTTGTGCGAGATCACCACCTGTTCGTCTGCGTCGGTCACGCGGCTGTCGTCCCACAAAGGCATGGCGGGCGCGCCGGCCTCGGTGGCCGAGCGGATCGCGTTCACCGCGCCTTGCGCAAACACCATGCACTCCACCAGCGAGTTGCTCGCCAGGCGGTTGGCGCCGTGCAGGCCGGTGCAGGTGGTCTCGCCCACCGCATACAGCCCGGCGATGTCGGTGCGGCCACCCAGGTCGGTCACCAGGCCACCGCAGGTGTAGTGCGCGGCCGGCACCACGGGAATCGGCTCTTTGGTGATGTCGATGCCCAGCTCGGCGCAGCGCGCCAGGATGTTGGGAAAGTGCTCGTGCAGGAACTCGGGCGGCTGGTGCGAGATGTCCAGGTGCACGCAGTCCAGGCCGTGCTTCTTCATTTCGAAGTCGATCGCGCGCGCCACCACGTCGCGCGGTGCCAGCTCGGCGCGCGGGTCGTGGTCGGGCATGAAGCGGTGGCTGCCCAGGTGCGGCGGCAGCTTGAGCAGGCCACCTTCGCCGCGCACGGCTTCGGTGATCAGGAAGCTCTTGGCGTGCGGGTGGTAGAGGCAAGTCGGGTGGAACTGGATGAACTCCATGTTGCCCACCTGGCAGCCCGCGCGCCAGCCGGCGGCAATGCCGTCGCCGGTGGCCGTGTCGGGGTTGGTGGTGTACAGGTAGACCTTGCCCGCGCCGCCCGTGGCCAGCACGGTGTGGGTGGCGCTGAAGGTCACCACCTCGTCGCGCACCGTGTCGAGCACGTAGGCGCCGAAGCAGCGCTCGGCCACACGGTTGGCGGTGCTGTGGCCTGGCAATTTGCGGTCGGTGATCAGGTCCACCAGCATGTGGTGCTCGAACACCTGGATGGACGGCGTTGCGCGCACACGCTCGATCAGCGTGGCCTGTACCGCCGCGCCGGTGGCGTCGGCCGCATGCACGATGCGCCGGTGGCTGTGGCCGCCTTCGCGCGTGAGGTGCAATTCGCCCGCTTCCAGCGAAAAGGGCACGCCGAGCTCCTGCAGCCAGGCGATGGCCGCGGGCGCGTTCTCCACCGTGAACTGCGTGGCTTCCAGATCGCACAGGCCCGCGCCGGCCACCAGCGTGTCGTCCACGTGCGAGGCCAGGCTGTCGCCCTCGGCCAGCACGGCGGCAATGCCGCCCTGCGCCCAGTTGCTGGAACCGTCGAGCAGGGCGCGCTTGGTGACCACCGCCACGCGGTGGGTGGTGGACAGGTGCAGGGCAGCGGTCAGCCCGGCCAGGCCGCTGCCGATGATGAGGACGTCGAAGCGGTGAAGGTCGGTCATGTGTGAAGAGAACTAGCTCGGCGTGTAAGCCAGGCGGACATAAATGGGGGCGAATGCCTCGGCCTGGGTCAGCTCGATGAGCGTCTCTTTGGCGAGTTCGAGCGTTGCAATGAAAGTGACTACCAGCACCGGTGAGCCTTGCGTGGGGTCGAACAATTCGCCGAACTCGACGAACTTGCGGCCCTGCAGGCGGCGCAGCACGATGCTCATGTGCTCGCGCACCGAGAGCTCCTCGCGGCTGATCTTGTGGTGCTGCACAAGTCTGGCGCGTTTCAAGATATCGCTCCAGGCGCTCTGAAGATCGATAGGACTCACATCGGGGAAGCGCGGTGCGAGCGACTGCTCCACATGGACCTGGGCGCGCAGGAAATCGCGGCCGTACTGCGGTGCATCGGCCAGGCGCTGGGCGGCCAGCTTCATCTGCTCGTACTCGAGCAGGCGGCGCACCAGCTCGGCGCGCGGGTCTTCGGCCTCTTCGCCCTCGGCCGTCTTTTTGGGCGGCAGCAGCATGCGGGACTTGATCTCGATCAGCATGGCCGCCATGAGCAGGTATTCGGCCGCCAGCTCCAGGTTGCTGTTGCGGATCTCGTCCACGTAGGTGAGGTACTGGCGCGTGACCCCCGCCATGGGGATGTCCAGGATGTTGAAGTTCTGCTTGCGGATCAGGTACAGCAGCAGGTCCAGCGGCCCTTCAAAGGCTTCCAGAAAGATCTGCAGCGCGTCCGGCGGGATGTAGAGATCGCGCGGCATGGTGAACAGCGGCTCGCCGTACAGCCGCGCCAGCGCCACGTGGTCGACCACGGTGGGCAGCACCGAGTCCAGCCCCTGGGGCGCTTCGTTGAGGGTGTGGACCTCGTTGCCCATGTCGCTGTGGGGTGTTGTGTGAGGTGTGCGCCGCCCGATCAGCTGTGGTCGGAACCGGTCTGGTAAACGTAGGGCTGCTGGGCCACGCGGGCTGTTTCTGCCTCGGACTGGAAGCCGCGGTCGATGGCCTTGTCCCACAGGAGGGAGCGGCCCTGGCGCTGCGACTGCTCCAGGCCCGGCTTGTCGGCCTTGAGCTGTTCGATGAACAACGTGGCGTCGGACTTGTAGTCGGGGCGGCGGAAGAAGGACATGGTGTTCGGAGCCTGGTGCAGGGGAAAGGCGCAATTTTACCGGTCCACACCCCCGGCGCGCTGCCTCGCCACAAAGGGCGGATCGGCCCAGGGTCACTGGCAGGTGTTGAGCCGCGCCGCGAAGCCGGATCGTTCGATCAGCGAACGCGGCTGCGGGTGCAGCCCCACCATGCCCAGATGCCCCCCGCGCTTGTGCACCGCCTTGTGCAGTTGTTCCAGCGCGTCCAGACCGGTGGTGTCCAGCGAGATCATGTGGCTGGCGTCCAGCATCACGTTGACGGGTGTGGGGGAGCGCTCCACATCGGTCACGATCGGGTCGATCTTGGCCACGGCGCCAAAGAAGAGCGAACCGTAGAGCTTGTAGGTGACCTGGTGCTCGGTACGCGCCACCGGCTCGGCGCGAAAGATCTCGCTCTGGCGGCGCACGAACAGCACCACCGCGAGCACCAGCCCGAGTTCGACCGCGACCGTGAGGTCGAAGACGATGGTGACAAAGAAGGTGGACAGCATCATCAACCGGTAGTGGTTGCTGAAGTGTTTGAGCCGGGCGAACTCGCGCCATTCGCCCATGTTCCAGGCCACGAACAGCAGCACGCCGGCCAGCACCGACAAGGGGATGTGGTACGCCAGCGGTGCGCCCAGCAGCACCACGGCGGCCAGAGTGAGTGCATGCACCATGCCTGCCACCGGCGAGGCGGCGCCCGAGCGGATGTTGGTCACTGTGCGCGCGATGGTGCCGGTGGCGGGCATGCCGCCGAAGAAGGGCACCACGGTGTTGGCAATGCCTTGGGCCATGAGCTCCTGGTTCGGGTCGTGTTTGGGCGCGTCCCCGAGTTGGTCGGCCACGCGCGCGCACAGCAGCGATTCGACAGCGCCCAGCAGCGCGATGGTGAGCGTGGGCGTGACAAGCAGGCGCACCGTTTCCCAGGAAAAATCGGGCAGATCGAACACCGGCAAGCCCTGCGGAATGCCACCGAAGCGCGTGCCCACGGTTTCCACCGGAAGGCTGAGCAACCAGGCCAGCAGCGAGAGCGACACCAGCGCCACCACCGGGCCCGGAATGCGTGAGGTGGCCTTGAGCGCGCTCACGGTTTCGATGGATTCGAGCTGGCGGCGGAATTGCGAATCCACCGCCCACAAGCGCGGCCACACCACCAGACCCAGCACACACAGGCCCCCCAGACCCAGCGCGAACGGATTGAGGCTGTGGATGTGGCAGCTGATGGCCCCGATCTGGCCAAAGAAGCTGGCCGGCATCTTTGCAATGTCCAGCCCCAGCAGGTCGCGCACCTGCGACAGCGCGATGAGCACCGCAATGCCGTTGGTAAAGCCGATCACGATCGTCACCGGCACATAACGCACCAGTGTGCCCAGGCGAAACAGCCCCATGAGGAAGAGCAGCACACCGGCGCTGGCGGTGGAGATGAGCAGGTTGGCCACGCCGTAGCGCTCGACGATGCCGTAGACGATGACGATGAAGGCTCCCGCCGGGCCACCGATCTGCACCGATGTACCGCCCAGGGCCGAGATGAGGAAGCCCGCAATGATGGCGGTCCACAGGCCCGCTTCGGGTTTGAGGCCACTGGCGATGGCAAAGGCCATGGCCAGGGGCAGTGCCACGATGCCGACCGTGGCGCCGGCTCCCACGTCGCGCGCGAGCTTGTCCCGGTTGTAGCCTTTGAGGTCTTGAATCAACCGCGGACGAAACGGGGCGAGGGGCGGCAGTCCTTGAAACATGGCGGATGTTACCTTTGGCAACGGTGCGCGAAGCTGACAGCAGGCGCATCAAACAGTGCGGGTTTACACTGAATTTTTCACCCTTGGGAAGGTTGTTCGCATGCGTGGTTTGACCGATGCCGTGCGCCATGGATGCCTGATCGTTTTGCTGGCGGTGGCGTCAATGCTGGTGGCGTGCGACGTGAAGAACATCAGCGAGCTCGAAGAAGGCGTGTCCACCGAAGCCGACGTGCGCGAGCGCTTCGGCACACCCGAGGCGGTGTGGGAAGGCGAGGACGGCGCGCAGATCTACGAGTACAACCGCCAGCCCGCCGGCCATGTGAACTACATGATCACCATCGGCCCCGACGGCCGCATGTCTGCGCTGCGCCAGGTGCTCACCGAACGCAACTTTGCGCGGGTCTTGCCCGGCATGGCGATGGAAGAGGTGCGCCGCATGCTCGGCAAACCCATGAAGATCACCACGTACGCGCTCAAGCGCGAAACGCACTACGACTGGCGTTACATGGACGGCAACAACCAGAGCGACTCGAAGGTGTTCACCGTGGTGTTTGACCCGGATCTCAGGGTCATCCGCACGATGTCCGTGCCCGATCCGGACCTTGAGCGGAATCGATGACTACCTGACTCGCATGCCTGGCTTGGCCCCGGGCCAGGGATTCAGGATGTGGATGCCGGGCTCCGCCGTTTCGTCTGCATGGCTGGCGGCCAGCACCATGCCTTCGCTCACGCCGAACTTCATCTTGCGCGGCGCCAGGTTGGCCACCATCACGGTGAGTTTGCCCACCAGGTCTTCGGGCGCGTAGGCGCTGGCGATGCCGCTGAACACGTTGCGCATGCGGCCTTCACCCACGTCGAGCGTCAGGCGCAGCAACTTGGTGGAGCCTTCCACGGCTTCGCAGTTGACGATCTGTGCAATGCGCAGGTCGATCTTGCTGAAGTCGTCTATGGTGATGGTGTCGGCGATGGGCTCGCCGCCGGGCACCGTGGCGGGCACGGCTGGCGCTGGTGGCGGTTCGAACAGTGCTTCAAGTTGTTTCACGTCCACGCGCTGCATCAGGTGCTGGTAGGCGTTGATGGTGTGACCAGCGCCCAGCAGGCGCGAGGCATCGGTGAACTGCAGCGGCTCGACCTGCAGGAAGGCCTCCACGTTCACAGCCAGCGCGGGCAGCACGGGCTTGAGGTAGAGCGTGAGCAGGCGGAAGGCTTCGATGCAGGCGGTGCACACGTCGTGCAGGCGAGCGTCCATGCCTTCTTGTTTGGCCAGTTCCCAGGGCTTGTTCTGGTCCACATAAGCATTCACGCGGTCGGCCAGCTGCATCACTTCGCGCAGCGCCTTGCCGTATTCGCGCTCGGCGTAGAGCGCGGTGATCGAGGGCGCGGCGGTCTGCAGGTGGTCGAGCAGGTTGTCACCGTCGGCCGAAACTTCACCGAGCTTGCCCTCGAAGCGTTTGGCGATGAAGCCGGCCGCGCGCGAGGCGATGTTGATGTATTTGCCGATCAGGTCGCTGTTGACCCGCGCCAGAAAATCGTCGGCACTGAAGTCCACGTCTTCGTTGCGGCTGCCCAGCTTGGCCGCCAGGTAGTAGCGCAGCCACTCCGGGTTCATGCCCAGGCCCAGGTACTTGAGCGGATCCAGGCCGGTGCCGCGGCTCTTGCTCATCTTCTCGCCGTTGTTGATGGTGAGGAAACCGTGCACGAACACCGCGTTGGGCACCTTGCGGCCGCTGAACTTCAGCATGGCGGGCCAGAACAGCGTGTGGAAGGTGATGATGTCTTTGCCGATGAAGTGGAACTGCTCGGTGGTCGGGTCGGCCATGAAGGCATCGAAATCACGACCGGTCTTGCCGAACCAGTTTTTCAATGAGGCGAGATACCCCACCGGTGCGTCCAGCCACACATAGAAGTACTTGCCCGGCGCGTCGGGGATCTCGATGCCGAAGTAGGGCGCGTCGCGGCTGATGTCCCAGTCGCCCATCTTGGGCTTGCCGTCTTCGCCGGGCTCGATCCATTCGCTGATCTTGTTGAGCACCTCGGGCTGCACCGCGCCACTTTGGGTCCACTGCTCCAGAAAGGCCAGGCAGCGCGGGTCGGAGAGCTTGAAGAAGAAATGCTCCGAGTTTTTCAGCACCGGCTTGGCGCCGGAGAGGGCGGAGTAGGGGCTGATCAGCTCGGTGGGGCTGTAGACCTTGCCGCAGACCTCGCAGTTGTCACCGTACTGGTCCTTGGCGTGGCAGTTGGGGCACTCGCCCTTGATGAACCGGTCGGGCAGGAACATGTTCTTCTCGGGATCGAAGAACTGTTCGATGGTGCGCGTCTCGATCAGGCCGTTGGCCTTGAGGTCGCGGTAGATCTGTTGCGCGAGCTCGTGGTTCTCGGGCGCGTCGGTGCTGTGCCAGTTGTCGAAGGCGATGTGGAAGCCGTCCAGATAGGGCTTGCGGCCGGCGGCAATGTCGGCCACGAACTGCTGCGGCGTCTTGCCCGCCTTGTCGGCCGCGATCATGATCGGCGCGCCGTGCGCGTCGTCTGCGCAGACGAAGTGCACCTCGTGGCCCTGCATGCGCTGGAACCGCACCCAGATGTCGGCCTGGAGGTACTCCATGATGTGGCCGATGTGGAAGTGGCCGTTGGCGTAGGGCAGGGCGGTGGTGACGAACAGGCGTCGCTGGCTCATGGCAGGGGCTTTCTTCTGGGGAACCGGCGATTTTAGGGCGTCGGCTGCGCTATGTCCTCATGGTGATTGTGTGAATGACCCCGGTCGGGGTGGGGCGTTAGACTTCAGCCCGTTCGTCAGTCCCGATACCCCCATCCCCTCTGGAGCCAGTTCCCCCATGTCCGTTGATTCCCAGACGCTCCTCACCGCGCTGCAAGCCGTCACCGATCCGAACACCGGACGCGACTTTGTCACCAGCAAGGCGCTGAAAAACCTGCAGACGCAGGACGGCGATGTGTCCTTCGACGTCGAATTGGGCTACCCGGCCAAGAGCCAGATGCCGGTCTTTCGCAAGGCGCTGATTGCCGCGGCCAAGTCCGTGCCGGGCGTGGAAAACGTGTCGATCAACATGACCATGAAGATCGCCGCTCATGCGGTGCAGCGTGGCGTGCAGGTCATGCCCAACGTGAAGAACATCATTGCCGTGGCTTCGGGCAAGGGCGGCGTGGGCAAGAGCACCACCGCGGTCAACCTGGCGCTGGCGCTGTCCGCCGAAGGTGCCAAGGTCGGCATTCTGGATGCCGATATTTACGGCCCGAGCCAGCCCATGATGATGGGTGTGGAAGGCCGGCCCGAGAGCGCCGACGGAAAGACCATGGAGCCGCTGGAGAACTACGGCGTGCAGGTGATCTCGATCGGTTTCCTGATCGACCGCGACGAAGCCATGATCTGGCGCGGCCCCATGGCCACGCAGGCGCTGGAGCAGCTTCTGCGCCAGACCAACTGGAAAGACCTCGACTATCTGATCGTCGACATGCCCCCCGGCACCGGTGACATCCAGTTGACGCTCAGCCAGCGCGTGCCGCTCACCGGCGCGGTGATCGTGACCACGCCGCAGGACATTGCGCTGCTCGATGCGCGCAAGGGCATCAAGATGTTCGAGAAGGTGGGCGTGCCCATTCTGGGCATCGTGGAAAACATGGCGGTGCACGTGTGCGAGAACTGCGGCCATGTGGAACACATCTTCGGCGCCGACGGCGGCAAGAACATGGCGGCCGAGTACGGCATGGACTACCTGGGCGCGTTGCCGCTGAACATGAGCATCCGTGTGCAGGCCGACAGCGGCATGCCCAGCGTGGTGGCCGACCCCGATGGCGAGATTGCCGGCCTCTACAAGTCGGTCGCCCGCCAGCTCGCGATCAAGATCGCGGCCAAGGCGAAAGACTTCTCGAACAAGTTTCCGAGCATCAAGATCTCCAAGGACACCTGAAGCGGCGACGTGGTCGCGCAGCTTTGAAGAGCCGGCGAAAGCCGGCTTTTTTGTGGGCCGCAAGATACCGCAAATGCAGTATGGCGAGGCTGGGAGGTTTGGGATGTCATGCCTTCGATCCGAAGGAGTTCACGATGAAGACCACGCCTTACCAGATACGCCGCATGTCGCGGCTGGACCTCAAGACCGCGATCGGCTGGGCCAGCCGAGAGGGATGGAATCCCGGCTTGTACGACCTGGATCCGTTTTACGACCTCGATCCTGATGGCTACTTTCTCGGGCTGCTGGGTGACAGGCCGGTGGCTTCGATCTCCTGCCTGCGTTACAGCAGCAGCTACGGTTTTCTCGGTTTCTACATCGTGGATCCTGGCCTGCGCGGTCAAGGCCTGGGACTGGCGCTCTGGAGTGCGGCGCTGAAACATGTCGACGGCTGCGTGGTCGGCCTCGATGGCGTGGTCGCGCAGCAGGAGAACTACCGGCGGTCCGGGTTCGAGCTGGCCTGGCACAACGTGCGCTACCAGGGGCGTGGCCAGGGGCCGGGTCGGCACGACGCCCGCATCGTGCCCCTGTCGGCGGTGCCCTTCGATGTGCTGGCCGCCTACGACCGCGCCTTTCACCCGGAACCCCGCTCGGCCTTTTTGCGGGCCTGGATAGCGCTGCCAAACAGCCGGGCACTGGGCTGGGTGGACGCAGGCGAGCTGCGCGGCTATGGCGTGATTCGCGCCTGCGTGGACGGCCACAAAATAGCCCCCCTGTGTGCCGACTCACCCGGCATCGCCGAGGCCTTGTTGGGAGCCTTGTGTGCGAGCGTGCCATCGCACGATCCGGTCTTCATCGACGTGCCTCAGGCCCTGCCGCAGTCCGCTGCCTGGGCCAAAAGTCTGGGCATGGAGCCCACGTTTCCCACCGCGCGCATGTACCGGGGCCCGGCACCTTCACTGGACCTTTCGCGCCTCTACGGTCTGACGGCGCTGGAAGTCGGCTGAATCAGGCGGCCGGCTTCTCGCGCTCGCGCAGCCGGAAGCGCTGGATCTTGCCGGTGGCGGTCTTGGGCAGTTCGGGCAGAAACTCGATGAAGCGTGGGTACTTGTAGGGCGCGAGCTTCGCCTTCACGAAGGCCTGCAGCTCGGCTTCGGTGGCTTGCACACCGCTCTTGAGCACCACGAATGCCTTGGTTTTGGTCAGGCCGTCGGCATCGACCTTGCCGATCACGGCGGCCTCCAGCACCGCCGGGTGTTGCACCAGCGTGGCCTCCACCTCGAACGGGCTCACGTAGATGCCGCTGACCTTGAGCATGTCGTCGTTGCGCCCCGCGTAGGTGCAGTAGCCGTCGGCGTCGCGCGTGTACTTGTCGCCGGCTTTGGTCCAGCCGCCCTGGAAGGTGTCCCGGGTCTTGGTGCGGTTGTTCCAGTACAGCAGCGCGGCGCTGGGTCCGCGAATGTAGAGGTCGCCGATCTCGCCGTCGGGCACGGGCTTGCCGTCTTCGCCGCGCAGCTCGATGTCGTAGCCCGGCACCGGCTTGCCGGTGGTGCCATAGCGCACATCACCCGGGCGGTTGGAGAGGAACACATGCAGCATCTCGGTGGAGCCGATGCCGTCGATGATTTCCACGCCGAAGTGGTTCGTCCAGCGCTGTCCGATGTCTTGCGGCAGGGCTTCGCCGGCTGATGAGCACAGGCGCAGGGAAACCGCGGCTTTGTGCGGCAGGTCGGGGCTGGCGAGCATGCCGCCAAAGCCCGTGGGTGCACCAAAGAACACCGTGGGTTTCAGCTCCGTGAAGCGTTTGAAACAGGCCTGCGGTGTGGGCCGCTCGGCCATCAACACCACGCTGGCGCCCACGCTCAGCGGGAAGGTCAGCGCGTTGCCCAGGCCGTAGGCAAAGAACAGCTTGGCTGCGGAAAACACCACGTCGCTCTCGCGCAGGTCGAGCACGGCCTTGCCATAGAGCTCGGCCGTCCAGTAGAGGTTGGACTGGGTGTGTACCGTGCCTTTGGGGTCGCCGGTGGAGCCGCTGGAGTAGAGCCAGAACGCGGGCTCGTCGCCGTGCGTGTCGGCTGCTTGTGCGGGTGTACTTTTCCCAACCAGCGAAGCGAAGTCGTGTGCGCCCGAGGGCAGAGCTTCGGTGGCGCGCGAGACGATCAGGTGCTTCACCTCGGTGGTGGTTGAGGCCAGCGCGGTCTGCAGCGTGGGCAGCAGCGCGGCCGAGACGATGGCCGCCTGCGCGCGGCTGTTGGCCAGCATGTAGCCGTAGTCCTGCGCGGTCAGCAGCGTGTTCACCGCCACCGGCACCACGCCGGCGTGCAGCGCACCGAGAAAGGCCACGACCCAGTCGCTGCAGTCGTGCATGAGCAGCAGCACGCGCTCTTCGCGCCGCAGGCCCATGGCGGTCAGCGCGCCTGCAAAGCGCTGTACCTGATCGGCGAGCGCGCCATAGGTCAGCGTGCCCTGGTCGTCGGTGATCGCAAGCTTGCCGGCGCGTCCGGTGTTGAGTGCCAGCAGGTGGCGCGCGAAGTTGAAACGCTCGGGTGGCGCGGTGGTGGTCGTCATGGGTTTGTCTCCTCTTCGGGCGTTCGGGTGATCAGTATTTCAAGGCTACCGCCGAGGCGGCCAGCACGTCCAGCGCGGCGCTGCTGGCCTGTACCGCGCTGCGGCGGTGGTAGAAACCCAGCGCGCGCAGGCCACCGAGTTCTTCACCGCCTCCCGCGCGGCCCGGGCCGCCGTGCAGCGACATCGGCATCACGTTGCCGTGGCCGCTCTGGCTGGCCGCCACATCGGGCGAGATCGCATGCACGCGGCCATGGGCCGAGCCGAGTTCGAGCGCGGCTGCGGCGATGAAGGCCGGGTCGGCGCTGTAGACCGAGCACACCAGCGAGCCTTCGCCGCGGCGGATGAGTTCATAGGCTTGTTCGATGCTGTCGTACGCCATGAGCGTGGCCACCGGGCCGAACACCTCCACCTCGTGCAGCAGCTTTGCCTGGGTCGGTTCGCGCGAACCCAGCAGCACAGGCGCCACGCAGGCGGCCACCGACGCGTCGGCGTCCACCAGCGCTGCGCTGTTGCCGTCGAACAGCACCTCGGCTTCCACGCGCAGCTTCGCAATGCCCTCGATCACGCTGGCCTTCTGCTCCTGGCTCACCAGCGAGCCCATGCGCACCGCCTCATTGCGCGGATTGCCCACCGAGGTCTTGGCGAGTTTGGCGCCGATGGCCTGGGCCGCCGCATCAAACAGCGCACGCGGTACGAACACGCGGCGGATCGCGGTGCATTTCTGGCCGGCCTTCACCGTCATCTCGCGCACCACCTCGCTCACCAGCAGGCCGAAGGCTTCGCTTTCGGGGGTGGCGCTCGGGTCGAGCAGGGCGCTGTTGAGGCTGTCGGCTTCGATGTTGCAACGCACCGAGCGCTCGGCCACGGCCGGGTGGCTGCGGATGATGCGCGCCGTCTCGGCCGAGCCGGTGAAGGAGACCACGTCGAAGGGCTGCAACTGGTCCATCAGACCGGCGGACGACCCGCAGACCACCGAGAGTGCGCCCGGCGGCAGGATGCCCGCATCGATCACGTCTTTCACCATGCGCTGGGTGAGCCAGGCGGTAGCGGTGGCGGGCTTGACGATCACCGGCACGCCCGAGAGCAGCGCGGGCGCGGCCTTCTCCCACAGGCCCCAGCTCGGGAAGTTGAAGGCGTTGATGAACAGCGCCACGCCGCGCGTGGGGCTCAGGATGTGCTGGGTCTGGAACACCGGGTCCTTGCCCATGCGGATGCGTTCGCCATCGAGCAGCGCACGCGCGCTGCCCAGGGCCTCGCCCTGCTTGGCGTAGTAGCCCAGGGTGAAGATGCCGCCGTCGATGTCGACCGCCGAGTCCCTGGTGGTGGTGCCGCAGTTGGCGGTGGCGATCTCGTAGTACACGTCCCGGTTCACCTGCAGCACTTTCACGATGGCCCCCAGCAAGCCGGCGCGCTCCCCGTAGCTCAGGGCACGCAGGGCTGCGCCGCCCTGATCACGGGCGAAGGCAAAACCAGCGGCCAGGTCCAGCCCGGCGCTGCTCACGCGCGCCAGTTCGGTGCCGAGCACCGGGTCGAACAGCGGCGTGCCCGCGCCGGTGCCGGTCAACCATTGGCCGCCGAGGTGGTTGGGGAGCAGGGGGGTGGTG
>QBMB01000043.1:0-5543 GCA_003241965.1 Burkholderiales bacterium
TTCCCCGGCGGCGCCCGCATCCGCCCACAACTCTGTCTGGCCGTGGCCGCGGCTTGCGGCGAAGACGCTCCGGCACTGACCAACGCGGCGGCCATGTCCATCGAGCTGCTGCACTGCGCATCGCTGGTGCACGACGACATGCCCTGCTTCGACGACGCCGACACCCGCCGGGGCCAACCCACGGTGCACAAGGTTTTTGGCGAGCCGCTGGCCCTGCTCACCGGAGACGCCCTGATCGTGATGGCCTACCAGATCCTGGCCCGCGCGGGCGCCTTGCACCCCAGTCGGCTGGCCGGGCTCATCGAAACGGTGTGCATCGGCACCGGCGCCCCAGACGGCATCGTGGCCGGACAGGCCTGGGAGTGCGAGAACCGCGTGGAGCTCAGCCAGTACCAGCGCGCCAAGACCGGCGCCCTGTTCGTGGCCTCCACCTGCGCCGGCGCTCAGGCCGCCGGCGCCGACCCGCAGGCCTGGCGCGCTCTGGGCGAATGCCTGGGCGAGGCCTACCAGGTGGCCGATGACATCCGCGATGTGTTGATGCAGGCCGACGAACTGGGCAAACCCGCCGGACAGGATGCTCAGCATGGCCGCCCCAGTGCAGCGGCCGACCTCGGTCTGGTCGGCGCGATCGACCATTTCCACGGACTGATGCAGGCCGCCATTGACTCGGTGCCCGCTTGCCAGAGCCGCAGCGCGATGCGCCACCTGGTGCTGCACGAGTCGCGTCGCCTGATTCCTCAGAGCACCTGCGACCGCATCGAGCGCGAGCGCACCGCAGACCGCCCTGCCGTGCGACTGGCCGCCTGAGGGCAAGCAAGATGGCCACTCTGGACTCATTGAAGCCGCTGGCGGACGAGACGCCGGCCACCTGGCGCGACCGGCTGGCCAGCCGCATCGACCAATGGATGACCAGCCCGGCGCTCAACCGCTGGGCCAGCAACAGTCCGCTCACCCGCTGGCTGGTGCGCCGCCGCTCGGCCCAGCTCTTTGACCTGATGGCCGGCTTCGTGCATTCGCAGGTGCTGCTGACCTGCGTGCGCCTGAAGCTGTTCGAGCATGTGCTGGAAGCACCGCGCACCGCCGACGAACTGGCCACGCTGTGCCGCCTGCCCACCGCGCAACTGGCGCGCCTGCTCGATTCGGCCGTGGCCCTGCATTTGCTGGAGCGGCGAGGCGGCGGCCGGTACGGCCTGGGCCGCATGGGCGCGCCCGTGGTGGCGCACGCCGGCATCCGCGACATGATCGAACACAACGCCGTGCTCTATGAGGACATGCGCGACCCGGTGGCCTTGCTGCGCGACCCGAACTCGGCCCGCATGCACACGTATTGGCCCTACACCGAAGACCCCTCGGGCAACCCGCAGGCGCCAGCGCCGGTGGACCAGTTCGCCCGCTACTCCTCGCTCATGTCGACCTCGCAGCGTTTCGTGATCGAAGAGCTGCTGGCCTCCTACCCGTTTGCAGAACACCGCGTGGTGCTCGATGTGGGCGGCGGCATGGGCGGCTGGGTGAGCGCACTGGCCCGCCGCCACACGCACCTTCAACTGCACCTGTTCGACCTGCCCCCGGTGGCCTCTTTGGCCGCCGACAACGTGCAGCGCCAGGGCCTGAGCAACCGCATCACCACGCACGGTGGGAGCTTCACCAAGGACGCCCTGCCGCGTGGCGCTGACCTCGTCACCCTGGTGCGCGTGGCGCACGACCACCCCGATGCCGACGTGCGCACGGTGCTGCGAGCCATCTTCGAAGCCTTGCCCCTGGGCGGCGCGCTGCTGCTGGCCGAACCCATGGCCCAGGCCGGTGGAGCACCCGAGCCCAGCGACCCCTATTTCCACTTCTATTTGATGGCCATGGGCTCGGGGCGGCTGCGCACGCCGGCCGAACTCACGGCGCTCATGGCCGAGGCCGGCTTCACCCACATCGAGCGCGTGCCGAACCCGATTCCTCTGCACGCACAGCTGCTGGTTGGCCGCAAGGCCCGCGACGACCGTAGGGGTTTTCCCGGCAACACCGGAAATAGTGTCACTTTGACTTGACACTTTGTGTTGTCACTTCTTTAATACACATCATGCAAGCCCAAGCCATCGTTTTCCAGAGTCCGTGCAACCTGTCGGTTCGGGCTCTGGAACTTCGCGGTCTCAACGACGGTGACCTGGAGGTCGAAGTCGAGTACAGCGGCATCAGCACCGGCACCGAGCGCTTGCTGTGGGACGGCAGCATGCCGCCCTTCCCCGGCATGGGTTACCCCCTGGTGCCGGGTTACGAAACAGTGGGCCGTGTGGTCCGCACGCAAGGTGACTGTGGCCACGGCCAGTCCCGCATCCACGTGGGCGACCAGGTCTTCGTGCCGGGCTCTTACAGCTTCGAAGGTGTGCACAACCTCTTCGGTGGCGCCGGCTCACGCCTGGTGGTCTCGCACGACCGCGTGGTCAAGCTGCACCACGACCTGGGCGCGCAGATGGTGTTGCTGGCCCTGGCTGCCACTGCGTACCACTCGGTCACCTTCGGCGGCATCCGGGCACCCGCCACGCCACCCGACCTGATCATTGGCCACGGCGTCATGGGCCGCCTGCTGGCACGCCTGACCGTGGCCGCCGGCAGCCCCGCACCGGTGGTGTGGGAAACGCAGGCCGCCCGCCGCGTGGGCGCCGAGGGTTACAGCGTGATCAGCCCTGACGAGGACACGCGCAAGGACTACCGCGCCATCTACGACGTCAGCGGCGACGCCGACATCCTCAACCGCGTGATTCCCCGTCTGGCTGTCGGGGGTGAAGTGGTGCTGGCCGGCTTCTACAAAAAAGACATTTCCTTCGCGTTTGCCCCGGCCTTCATGCGCGAAGCGCAGATCCGCGCGGCCGCCGAATGGAAACGCGCCGATCTCGTGGCCGTGACGCAGCTGGTGCAGACCGGGCGTCTGTGCCTGGACGGCCTGATCACCCACACCGAAACCCCGGCGCGCGCAAGCGATGCCTACGCGGCCGCCTTCGGCGATCCGCAGTGTCTGAAGATGGTCCTGGACTGGAGAAACTGATGAACGCAATCCCCGTCACCCAAGTGCAGTCTGCCAAGTTCATGGAGCAGTTGCGCGCCGAAGCCGCCATCGAGCCCGCACCGGTGCACACCGGCGAGGTGAAGAAGGAAACCCAGATCATTGCCATCTACGGCAAGGGCGGCATCGGCAAAAGCTTCACGCTGGCCAACCTGAGTTACATGATGGCGCAGCAGGGCAAGAAGGTCCTGCTGATCGGCTGCGACCCCAAGAGCGACACCACCAGCCTGCTGTTCGGTGGCCGCGCCTGCCCCACCATCATCGAAACCTCGTCGAAGAAAAAGCTCGCTGGTGAAGCGGTGGCCATCGGTGATGTCTGCTTCAAGCGCGACGGTGTCTACGCCATGGAACTCGGTGGTCCCGAAGTGGGCCGTGGCTGCGGTGGTCGCGGCATCATCCACGGCTTCGAGCTGCTGGAGAAACTGGGCTTTCACGAGTGGGGTTTCGACTACGTTCTGCTCGACTTCCTGGGGGATGTCGTTTGTGGTGGGTTCGGATTGCCGATCGCCCGTGACATGTGCCAGAAAGTCATCGTGGTGGCCTCCAACGACCTGCAGTCGCTCTACGTGGCCAACAACGTCTGCAGCGCGGTGGAGTACTTCCGCAAGCTCGGCGGCAACGTGGGCGTGGCCGGCATGGTGATCAACCGCGACGACGGCACCGGCGAGGCGATGAACTTCGCCGAAGCGGTCGGCATCCCGGTGCTCTCGGTGATCCCGGCCGACGACGACATCCGCCGCAAGAGCGCCAGCTACGAAATCATCGGCCGCCCCGAATCGGTCTGGGGCCCCATGTTTGCCCAGCTCGCCGAAAACGTGGGCAACTCCACCCCCATGCGCCCCAAGCCCATGACGCAGGACGAGTTGCTCGGTTTGTTCTCTGCTTCAGCTGTGGGCCGCGACGTGGTGCTGGAGCCCGCCACGCAGTTCGACATGTGCGGCAAGACGGAAAACACCAAGCCCACCCTGGAAGTCGTCTACGACGAGGTCTGAAATCATGAGCGGCACCACCATCCCCATCATCCCCGCGAAGGCCACCACCGCCATCGAAGGCGATGGCATGGGTTGCCACGCTGGCGGCGAGACGTTGCTGGCGGCAGCGAAATCGGCTGGCAAATCAGAGATCCTGGCGCAGTACGCCGCCGACTACCCCAAGCGCGAAAACGCCGGCCCGCACGACCAGCCGCAAAGCATGTGCCCGGCCTTCGGCTCGCTGCGCGTGGGCCTGCGCATGCGCCGCACGGCCACCATCCTCAGCGGCTCGGCCTGCTGCGTCTACGGCCTCACCTTCACCAGCCACTTCTACGGCGCACGCCGCAGCGTGGGTTACGTGCCCTTCAACAGCGAATCGCTGGTGACCGGCAAGCTGTTCGAGGACATCAGCGAAGCGGTGCACGCCCAGGCCGATCCCGAGAAGCTGGACGCCATCGTCATCATCAACCTGTGTGTGCCCACCGCCAGCGGTGTGCCGCTGCAGATCCTGCCCAAGGCCATCAACGGCGTGCGCATCATCGGCATCGACGTGCCCGGCTTCGGTGTACCGACCCATGCCGAAGCCAAGGATGTGCTCACCGGCGCCATGCTGAAGTACGCCCGCAGCGAGATCATGGCCGGCCCGGTGCCGGCACCGCGCCAGGCCAGAGGCGACAAGCCCACCATCACGCTGCTGGGTGAAATGTTCCCGGCCGACCCGATGCTGATCGCGCAGATGATCGCGCCCATGGGCATCGCCGTGGGCACTGTGGCCCCCACCCGTGAATGGCGCGAGCTGTACTCGGCGCTGGACAGCGTGGCTGTGGCCGCGATCCACCCGTTCTACACCGCCAGCATCCGCGAATTCGAAGCCGCAGGCCGACCCATCGTGGGCTCGGCACCGGTCGGTATCGACGGCACCCACGACTGGCTGGGCGCCATCGGCCAGGCCACCGGTGTGGCGCAGGCGCAGATCGATGCGGCGCGCAACGCCACGCTGGGCGCCATCCGCGGCGTGCTCTCGCAACAGAAGATCAACGGCCGCATCACGCTCAGTGGCTACGAGGGCTCCGAGCTGCTCGTGGGTCGCCTGCTGGTGGAGTGCGGTGCCGACCTGCGCTACGTGGGCTCGGCCTGCCCGGCCACACCTTGGAACGCACACGATGCTGCGTGGCTCAAGTCCAAAGGCGTGCAGGTGCAGTTCCGCGCTTCGCTCGAAAACGACCTGGACGCCATGCGCGAATACAAGCCGCAGCTGGCCATCGGCACCACACCGGTGGTGCAGGCGGCCAAAGAGGCCTGCATTCCCTCGCTGTACTACACCAACCTGATTTCGGCTCGCCCGCTCATGGGCGTGGCCGGTGCGGGCTCGCTGATCCAGGTGATCAACGCCGCCATGGGCAACCAGCACCGCTTTGACCAGATGAAGGACTTCTTCGGCAGCGTGGGCCAGGGCGACCGTGCCGGTGTGTGGGAGCAGGTGCCCCCCGAACACCCTGAGTTCCGCAAAGACAACCGCCGAA
>QBMB01000043.1:5553-33762 GCA_003241965.1 Burkholderiales bacterium
ATTTCCGAAAAGAAACCCGCCGAATGCTTGACAAGCAAGCCAAGAAGCGCAAAGCCGAGGAGATGGGCTGATGTTGGTACTCGACCACGATCGCGCGGGCGGCTACTGGGGTGCCGTCTATGTGTTCACCGCCATCAAAGGCCTGCAGGTGGTCATTGACGGCCCGGTGGGCTGCGAGAACCTCCCGGTGACTTCGGTGCTCCACTACACCGACGCCCTGCCGCCGCACGAGCTGCCGATTGTGGTGACGGGTCTGGCCGAAGAACAGCTGGGCCGCGAAGGCACCGAAGGCTCGATGAAGCGCGCCCACGCGGTGCTCGACCCCGAGCTGCCAGCGGTGGTGGTCACCGGCTCCATTGCCGAAATGATCGGCGGCGGCGTGACGCCCGAAGGCACGAACCTCATGCGCTTCCTGCCGCGCACCATCGACGAAGACCAGTGGCAGTGCGCCAACCGCGCGATGTACTGGCTCTGGAGCGAGTTCGGCATGAAAAAGGTGCCGGCCCGCAAGCCGTTCGCCGAGCGTCCCGTGGGCGAGAAGCCCCGCGTCAACATCATCGGCCCCAGCTACGGCACTTTCAACAGCCCGAGCGACCTGGCCGAGATTCGCCGCCTGGTGCAAGGCATCGGTGCCGAGATCAACATGGTCTTCCCGCTGGGCAGCCACCTCTCCGAGGTATCGCGCCTGGTCGAGGCCGATGTGAACATCTGCATGTACCGCGAGTTCGGCCGCATGCTGTGCGAAGCACTCGACCGCCCCTACCTGCAAGCGCCCATCGGCCTGCACAGCACCACGAAATTTTTGCGCACGCTCGGCGAGCTGCTGGGCCTGGACCCGGAGCCCTTCATCGAGCGCGAGAAGCACACCACCATCAAACCGGTGTGGGACCTGTGGCGCAGCGTCACGCAAGACTTCTTCGCCACCGCCAGCTTCGCAGTGGTGGCCGGTGAAACCTATGCGCGCGGCATACAGCACTTCCTGGAAACAGAGATGGGCATGCCCTGCAAGTTCGCTGTCTCGCGCAAGGCGGGTGAAAAAACCGACAACGCAGCGGTGCGCGAACTGGTCAAGACCAAGATGCCGCTGATCCTGTTCGGCAGCTTCAACGAACGCATGTACCTGGCCGAAGCCGGCAGCCAGGGGCCGATGAAGGCCACCTACATCCCGGCATCGTTCCCGGGCGCCATCATCCGCCGCCACACCGGCACACCGTTCATGGGCTACAGCGGCGCCACCTACCTGATTCAAGAGGTGTGCAACTCGCTGTTCGATGCGCTGTTCCACATCCTGCCGCTGGGCACCGACATGGACAAGGTCGACCCCACGCTGGCGCGCGGCGAAGTCGCCGGCCTGTCCACCCCGTGGGACGACAAGGCGCAGGCCAGGTTGCACGCGCTGGTCTCCAACCAGCCGGTGCTGGTGCAGATCTCTGCGGCCAAGCGGCTGCGCGACGAGGCCGAGCGCCAGGCGCGCGAGAGCGGTGAAGCCGCCGTCAACGAATCGCATGTGAACACCGCCGGCCAGTCGATGGGCCTGGGAGCGATCGCATGAACCTGTTTTCACTCTTCGATCACGGCGAGAGCGCCGGATCCACCTCACGTTGCGGCATGTCGCTGCAGCTGCCCATGGTGCGCGGGCTGGGCGCATTGATGGCCTCACGGCCAAACTGAAAAGGAGCATCCCATGTCAACACGGACATCTGTTTCCGGCCTGACGGACGATGAAGCTCAGGAGTTCCACCAGTACTACATCCAAGGCTTCATTGGGTTCACGGCCATCGCCGTTGTTGCCCACTTGCTGGTGTGGTTCTGGCGGCCCTGGCTCTGACCCACAAGGCTTATTTTTCGTGAAAGGACAACTGCCATGAACGATATGTCTTATGAAGCCCATAAGCCTTCCCTGAGCGGTGACAAGCTTTCGTTTGTCCTGATCTTCGCTCCGTGTTTCCTGCTGTTGCTGTCGCTTGCAGTGCTGGGCCAACTGGTCGGCATGCACTGGCAGTTCTGGCTGCCTGGCGCGGAGCACAAGACCAGCATCTTCTCGGGCGTGCATGCCGCGGTCTACACCTTCATGTCTCACATCATTTGATTTAAGGAGTTCCCATCATGTGGAGAATTTGGCGCCTTTTCGATCCTGTCCGCACCATGGTTGCGCAGGGCGTTTTTCTGTTCGCCCTGGCCGCGATGATTCACCTCATCCTGCTCAGCACGAACAAGTTCAACTGGCTGGACGGCCCCAAGATGGCCCCGGCAAAAACGGCACAGATCGTGCCGGCAGCCACCCCTGCAGCGAAGTCCTGACTTCGCTCGAGGTGTGCAGGTGCTGAAACTGGCGTGGGCCAGTGCAGCATCTGCTCCCCTCCCCCATTTGTATTGACGTACCAAGTCCACACCACCTGAGACAGGAGGGCCGCACCATGGCCATGCTCAACTTTGAAAAGAAATACCGGGTTCGAGGCGGAACACTGGTTGGCGGCGACCTGTTCGACTTCTGGGTGGGTCCCTTCTACGTCGGTTTCTTCGGTGTCACCACGCTGTTTTTTGCCGTGCTGGGCACCATGATGATCCTTTGGGGCGCCTCGCAAGGCCCCACCTGGAATCTCTGGCAGATCAGCATCGCGCCCCCCGACCTGTCCTACGGCCTGCGCTTCGCGCCGCTGATGGAAGGCGGCCTGTGGCAGCTCGTCACGGTGTGTGCCATCGGCTCGTTTGTGTCGTGGGCGCTGCGCGAGGTGGAGATCTGCCGCAAGCTGGGCATGGGCTACCACGTGCCCTTCGCTTTCAGCGTGGCCATCCTTGCCTATGTGACGCTGGTGGTGATTCGCCCGGTGCTGCTGGGTGCCTGGGGACACGGTTTTCCCTACGGCATCTTCAGCCACCTCGACTGGGTGTCCAACGTGGGCTACCAGTACCTGCACTTCCACTACAACCCGGCGCACATGATCGCGGTGAGTTTCTTCTTTGCCACCACGTTTGCGCTCTCGCTGCATGGCTCGCTGATCCTCTCGGCCACCAACCCGGCGGCGGGTGAAAAGGTCAAGTCGCCCGAGCATGAGGACACTTTCTTCCGCGACACCATCGGCTACTCCATCGGCACACTGGGCATCCACCGCCTGGGTCTGTTCCTGGCACTGGCCGCTGTTCTGTTCAGCGCGCTGTGCATCGTCATCAGTGGACCGTTCTGGAGCCGTGGCTGGCCCGAATGGTGGGGCTGGTGGCTCAACCTGCCCATCTGGTCCTGAGGCTGTTTGAACCCATAAAAACAGGAGCACACCATGCAATACCAAAACCTCTTCACAACGGTGCAGGCTGTTGGCCCGGTGCACCACGGCATCGAGCTCGGTCAAGGGCAGGATCTGCCGCGCATCGGCAAGACGCCGGCCATCGTTCACTTGTTCGGTCGCTTCGGCAACGCGCAGATCGGCCCCATCTACCTCGGCGCACTGGGTGTGGCCGCGCTGTTCTTCGGCGTGCTGGCCTTCAACATCATGGGCATGAACATGCTGGCCTCGGTCAACTACGACCCGATCCAGTTTGTGCGCCAGCTGTTCTGGCTTTCACTGGAGCCGCCAGCGGCTGGCGCAGGCCTGGGACTGGCACCACTCAACGCGGGCGGCTGGTGGCAGATAGCAGGCTTGTTCCTGACCATCTCGGTCATGCTGTGGTGGGCCCGAACCTACCGCCGCGCGCGAGCGCTGGGCATGGGCACCCACGTGGCCTGGGCCTTCGCCGCTGCCATCTGGCTGTTCCTGGTGTTGGGCCTCATTCGCCCGGTGCTCATGGGTTCATGGAGCGAAGCCGTTCCCTTCGGCATCTTCCCCCACCTCGACTGGACCGCCGCCTTCTCGCTGCGCTACGGCAACCTGTTCTACAACCCCTTCCACGCACTCTCCATCGCTTTCCTGTACGGCTCCACGCTGCTGTTTGCCATGCACGGCGCCACCATCCTGGCCGTGAGCCGCTTCGGTGGTGAACGCGAGATCGAGCAGATCGTGGACCGCGGCACGGCCAGCGAACGGGCCGCCCTGTTCTGGCGCTGGACCATGGGCTTCAACGCCACAATGGAATCCATTCACCGCTGGGCCTGGTGGTTCGCCGTGCTGTGCCCGCTGGTGGGTGGTATCGGCATCCTGCTCACCGGCACCGTGGTGGACAACTGGTACCTCTGGGCCATCAAGCACGGTGTGGCACCGCCCTACCCCGATGTGTTTCCCGCCGTGATCGATCCGGCGCTGGCCCCGGGAGCAAAGTGATGAATACCTCCTTCTTCAGACAACGACACTGGCTGGGTGTTCTGGCCCTGGGATCGCTGGTGCTGCTCAGCGGCTGCGAGCGCCCACCCCAGGAGACCGTGCAGCACGGCTACCGCGGCACCGGCATGGTCCAGGTCTACAACCCGCGCATCCAGGCCGACGTGATCGCCGTCAACCAGGTGCCCGCGCCCCAACCACCGGCCAGCCCCGACGGCCCCAAGGCCGGCGCGATCTACCAGAACGTGAAGGTGCTGGGCGATTTGAGCGTGGGCGAGTTCACCCGCCTCATGATCAACATGACGGCCTGGGTCGCACCCGAGAAGGGCTGCAACTACTGCCACAACGGTGCCAACTTCGCCGACGACAGCCTCTACACCAAGGTGGTGGCGCGCCGCATGGTGCAGATGACGCAGCACATCAACACCGACTGGAAAACCCACGTGGCCGCCACCGGCGTGACCTGCTACACCTGCCACCGTGGCAACCCGGTGCCCAAAGAGGTCTGGTTCACCGCCGACAGCCAACCCTACGGCTCGAACTTCATGGGCAACAAGACCGGACAGAACACACCCGCAGGCAGCGTGAAGCTGGCCTCTCTGCCCTACGACCCGTTCACACCGTACTTGCTGGGCAGCGAACCGATCCGTGTCAACGCCACCAAGGCACTGCCCACCAGTGGTGGCCAGGGCGAGAGCATCCAGCGCACCGAGAAGACCTACGCGCTCATGACCCACATGTCGGCCTCGCTGGGAGTGAACTGCACCTTCTGCCACAACACGCAGAATTTCGGCAAGTGGGACGGCGCACCTCCCCAGCGCGTGACGGCGTATCACGGCATCCGCATGGCACGCGATGTGAACCTGGCCTACATGGAGCCCCTGACCGACGTGTTTCCCAGCAACCGCAAGGGCGAGCTGGGTGATGTGGCCAAAGTCAATTGCGCCACCTGCCACCAGGGCGTCAACAAGCCGCTGCTGGGTGTGTCGATGCTCAAGGACCACCCCGAGTTGGCGGCCTACCGGCCCTACACGGCTCCGGCACCCGCCGCGCCCGACGCTGCGGCGGCCCCGGCCGCCGACGCGCCGAAACAGTGACGGCCCGAGCCGGCACCGTCCACGCAAACAGGCCGGGTTCAGCGATGCAGATTGTCCTGACCCAGCCGCGCGGATTCTGTGCCGGTGTCACCCGCGCCATCGAGATCGTCGAACGCGCGATCGACCTGCACGGCATGCCCGTGTACGTGTTTCACGAGATCGTCCACAACCAATGGGTGGTGGACGATCTTCGTTTGCGGGGGGCGGTGTTCGTGAACGACCTGGCCGAGGTGCCCACCGGCGCGGTGCTCGTGTTCTCGGCCCACGGCGTGTCCAACGCGGTGGTGGCCCAGGCAGCCAGTATCGGCCTGCACGCCATCGACGCCACGTGCCCTCTCGTGAGCAAGGTGCACCAGCAGGCTCAGCGTTTCGTGCGCCAGGGCCACACGCTGCTGATGATCGGGCACGCCGACCACGAAGAGGTGGTGGGTACTGTGGGCCGGGTCGATGCGCCGGTGCATCTGGTGAGCACGGTGGCCGATGTGGCCGGCCTGGACATGCCCGCCAGTGCGCCGCTGGCCTACGTGACCCAGACCACGCTGAGCCTGGACGACACGCGCGAGATCATCGCAGCGCTCAAGGCCCGCTTCCCCCGCATCGTCGGCCCCGACGTGGACGATATCTGCTACGCCACACAGAACCGCCAGATCGCCGTGCGCCGCCTGGCTGCCCAGGTCGACCTGGTGCTGGTCGTGGGTGCGCGCAACAGCTCGAACTCCAACCGCCTGCGCGAGGTGGCCGAACGCAGCGGCGTGCCGGCACACCTGGTGCAGGACGAACACGAACTCAAGCCCGAGTGGCTGCAGGGCGCACCCCGCGTGGGCGTGACCTCCGGCGCTTCCACACCCGAGTTGCTGGTGCAGCGCGTGGTGGAGGCCTTGCAGGCGCAGGCCGGCAGCGAGCCGCTGCAGATCGTGCATCTGGCCGGTGCACGCGAAGACGTCAGTTTCCGCCTGCCCGCCGGACTCACTGCGGCGCACGCGCCGGCACTCGCGCATGGCTGAAACCGCGCCCGACGTGATCACCCTCTCGGGGGTGGTGGTGGTGGTGCTCGTGAACTACCTGCGCGAACACCAGGCCTGGGGCTGGATGCGCATGGTGCAAGGATCGTCATCGCTCAAGGGCGTGCCCGGTGTGGTCTTTGCCAAGGTCATGGGCAGCGGGCACGGTGGGGGCTTCAGCATCCGTCCGAGTGCGAGCCACCAGGGCCTGATCGTGATGTTCGACCGCGCCGAGCAGGCCGACGCCTTCCTCGCCGGCCCGATCGTGCAGGCCTACCGCCAGCGCGCCGCGCAGTTCTGGAGCGGTGTGCTGGAAGTGCTCTCCTCGCGTGGCCAGTGGGACGGCGAAGCCTGGGGATCGACACCGGCCACCCACCTCAAACCCGACCACACCGTGCACGACGACGCCGGCGCGGCCAGGCCCCTGGCCGTGATCACACGCGCCAGCATCCGCCCGGCCAAGGCCATGGCCTTCTGGCGCAATGCACCGGCCACGCAAACGGCCATGCAGTCGGCGGCGGGCTGCACGCTGGCCATGGGCCTGGGCGAAGCACCGCTGGTGCGCCAGTGCACCTTCAGCCTGTGGAAAGACACTTCTTCCATGCTCGACTACGCGCACCAGGGCGCCCACCAGGCTGCCATCGAAGCGGCCTACCGGCACAACTATTTCTCCGAGTCGATGTTCGTTCGCATGCGCCTGCTGGAACACCATGGGCACTGGACCGCACCCAACGCCATGAACACCGCAGACGCCACAGAGACAGCGGCCGATACCGCCGAGTCCAAAGCCCATGACTGACCACAAGGTTGTCGTCATTGGTGCGGGCATGGGGGGACTGGTGTCGGCCTTGCAACTGGCCAGCCAAGGGCTGGACGTGACCGTGGTGGAAGCCGCAGCCACCCCCGGCGGCAAGGTGCGCCAGCTGGTGGTGGACGGTGCAGCCATCGACAGCGGTCCCACCGTGTTCACCATGCGCTGGGTGTTTGACCAGATCCTGGCCTCGGTGGGCACCACGCTGGAGGCAGAGCTGCGCATCCGGGCGCTGCCGGTGCTGGCGCGCCACTGGTGGGACGATGGCAGTTCGCTGGACCTGTTCGCCGACCCGGCGCGTTCATTCGACGCCGTGGCGGCCTTCGCGGGGCCGGATGAAGCGCGGCGCTTCCAAGGTTTCTGCGCGCAGGCCAAGTCCGCCTACCAGTCGCTCGAAGGCCCCTACATCCGCAGCGCCTCGCCCAGCATGCTCGGCATGTCGATGGGGTTGGGACTGCGCGGTCTGGCCACGCTTGCCGCGCTGGGCCCCATGCGCAGCCTGTGGCACAGCCTGGGCCAGCACTTCACCGACCCGCGCCTGCGCCAGCTCTTTGGACGCTACGCCACCTACACCGGCTCATCCCCATGGGAAGCGCCCGCCACGCTCATGCTGATCGCGCAGGTGGAGCTGGACGGCGTGTGGGCCATCGACGGCGGCATGCATGCGCTGGCTCGCTGCCTGGAGCGCCTGGCGCGCGAACGCGGTGCCACCTTCCGCTACCAGAGCGCCTGCCAACGCATCGAGGTGAAAGACGGGCGCGTGAGCGGTGTGCAGCTCGCCAGCGGGGAAACACTGCGGGCCGACAGCGTGGTCTTCAACGGCGACGTGGCCGCGCTGCGCACGGGCCTGCTCGGCCAGGGCGCGCGCCGCGCGGTCAAACCCAAGGCTCCCCCGCGCTCTCTCTCGGCCATCACCTGGTCCATCCACACACGCACCAGCGGCCTGGCGCTGGACCGCCACAACGTGTTTTTCAGGGGCGACTACGCCAGCGAGTTCAACGACATCTTCGGCCACGGTGAGCTGCCCAAACAACCCACGGTGTACGTGTGCGCGCAGGACCGCGGCACCGACCTCGCTGCCCCCACCGGCCGCGAGCGCCTGCTGTGCCTGGTGAACGCACCGGCCGCCGGCGATCTTCAATCCATCACACCCGAGGCGATCGAACAATGCGAGAACTCCAGCTTTGCCCTGCTGCGCCGCTGTGGCCTTCGGATCGAGAGCGCCGAGCCCCCGTCGATACGCACCACACCGGTGGACTTTCACCAACTCTTTCCGGCCACCGGGGGCGCCCTCTATGGGCAGGCGACCCACGGCTGGACCTCGGCCTTCGCCCGCTCCAGCGCCAGCACACCGGTCACGGGCCTTTTTCTGGCGGGGGGGAGCGTCCACCCGGGCCCGGGGGTCCCGATGGCGGCGCTTTCGGGCCAGCTGGCGGCCGCGGCCGTGATGGCCAGCCCCGCTTTGACCAGGCGGTCCCCTCGGGTGGTTACCTCTGGTGGTACGTCGATGCCCTGAGCGACGACGGCCGCTTCGGCCTGTCCATCATTGCCTTCGTGGGCAGCGTCTTTTCCCCCTACTACGCCTGGGCGCGCAAGCGCGGAGCCACCAACCCGGACAACTTCTGCGCGCTCAACGTGGCGCTCTACAGCGCGGGCGCGCGCCGCTGGTCCATGACCGAACGCGGCGCGGCGCACAACCGGCGCGATGCAACCCACCTCAAGATCGGTCCCAGCCAGATCGAGTGGCATGGCGACACGCTCAGCATCCACATCGACGAAGTGGGCGTGCCCATTCCGCGGCGCATCCGCGGCACGGTCAAGCTGCGCGCGCAGCAGCTCTTCAACTTCAGCACCGCGCTGGACGCGCACGGCCGCCACCGCTGGGGCCCCATCGCGCCGCACGCGCGTGTGGAGGTGAAGCTGCAGCATCCCGAGCAGCGCTGGAGCGGCCACGCCTACCTCGACAGCAACGAAGGCGATGAACCGGTGGAGCGCGCGTTCACCGAATGGGACTGGTCTCGCAGCCAGATGAAGGACGGCAGCACCGCCGTGCTGTACGACGTGGAGCCAGGCAAAGCCCATGGCCGCCTGCTCGCGCTGCGCTTTGGGCGCCACGGCAGCGTGCAGCCGTTCGAGGCACCGCCGCTGCAAAGCCTGCCGCGCACCGCCTGGCGCATCAACCGGCGCATGCGCAGCGACTCGCGCGTGCTCGTCACCCAACAACTGGAAGACACGCCGTTCTACCAGCGCGCCGTGCTCCAGAGCACGTTGCTCGGTGAGAGCGTGATGAGCTTTCACGAGACGCTGCACGTGCCCCGGCTGGTCTCACCGCTGGTGCAGGCCATGTTGCCCTGGCGCATGCCCCGGCGGGGCTGAAAGCGGGTGGGCGACAGTTCAGTCGATCTTCAGCAATTCCTGTCGAAAGGCTTACAAATACTGAATTGACAGTATTGCGTGTCACTTTACGATGACGCCCAAGCAGGCAATGCAGACCTGGCTCACCGATTCCTATACAGGAGACAACGATGGTCAGAGTCATGCAAGCCGCGCTGTGGTCGAGCGTCGCGTTCGTCCTGCTTCTTCTCACGGCTTGCGAACGCCCCCAGGCAGTTCAGGGCGGCTACAGGGGCACTTCGCAGATCCAGCTCTACCAGCCCTCCACGCTGGCCGCGAATGTCGCCCTGAACACCGTGCCCGAACCCGAACCGGTGGACGACCCCGACCCTGAAGCGCCCAAGCTGGACGAGGTCTACAAGAACGTGCAGGTGCTCACCGATCTCTCGGTTCTCGACTTCTCGCGCCTCATGCAGGCCATGAGCACCTGGGTGGCGCCCGAGCAAGGTTGCTCGTACTGCCACAACACCAAGAACCTGGCCTCCGATGAGAAATACGCCAAGATCGTGGCGCGCCACATGCTGCAGATGACGCGCAACATCAACAACACCTGGAAGACCCACGTGGGCGAGACCGGTGTGACCTGCTACACCTGCCACCGGGGCCAGCCCGTTCCCAGTGGCGACTGGTTCAAGAACCCCGGCCTGCCCACGCAGGTGGCCAGCGATTTCATGGGTGGAAAACACGGCCAGAACACCCCCACCATGGCCACGGTGGGCAACGCGTCGCTGCCCTACGACCCCCTGAGCAAGTTCCTGGATTCGAAGGACTCACCCACCATCCGTGTGCAGGGCGAGAAGGCCTTGGCGGGCACCAACGGCACCTCCGTCAAGCTGGCCGAGAACACCTACGGCTTGATGATCTACATCTCCAACTCGCTGGGGGTGAACTGCACCTTCTGCCACCAGACCCGGGCCATGGCGAACTGGCAACAAAGTTCACCACAGCGCGTCACCGCGTGGCACGGCATCCGCATGGTGCGCGACCTCAACACCACCTACCTCGCCAAAGTCGGCCCACTGTTGCCAGAGCATCGCCTGAGCGCCGAGGGCGACTACCCGAAGGTGGGCTGCGCCACCTGCCACAAAGGGGCGAACAAGCCCCTGTATGGCTCCAAGATGCTGCCCGACTACCCCGAGCTCGGTGTCGGCGCGAAGGCGCCCTACGCAGGCGGCGCCACCGCGTTCAAGGACGTGGAAGGGCTCAATCCCTACAAAAGCCCACCACCCAAGCCCAAGCCTCCGGCCACACCAGGCACGTCTTGATGCGGGTGCATCTGAATATCGGCTTTGAGAAAAACTCATAAGGTTTTACTGAAGTAAACGTTCAACAAGTCTGAACTCAGAACCAATACTTGACGCGGGTTTACCCGGCTGATTTGCACTACCACAAATACAAAGATCAAGCTGTCAATGTTGTGATCAATGTTGGCGACGGGGACAAATCAATTTTGCAAAAAGGAGCACTTCATGAACAGTGATCACAGCAACAGCAGACGAAATTTTCTCGGCATCACCGGAAAGGCCGGGCTGTCTACCCTGGTGGCCACCGCCGCAGGCATCAACCTCGGGGTGATCGATCTCGTGCACGCGCAAGGCAAGAAGGTGCAGCCCTTTCGCTTCGCGATGATCAGCGACTCGCACCTGTTCAGCCAGGCCAACCACAAGTTCGACGCGCAGCTCGAAGAAGCGGTGGACCAGGTCAACAAGATGGCCGTGCAACCGGACTTCGTGTTGTACGGCGGGGACGTGGCGCAAAACGGCACCGAAGACCAACTGGCCAAGGGCAAAAAGATCCTGGCCAAGCTCAAGCCCAAGTACGTGATCATCCCCGGCGAGCACGACTGGTATGTGGACATGGGTACCGCGTGGCGCGGTCTCTACGGCGGCAACAACCCCGGTGGCAAGGAGTTCTGGTCGTTCGACCACAAGGGCGTGCACTTCATCGGCATGAACTCCATTCTGGTGAAGGATTTCTGGACCGCTGCCAAGCTCACGCCGAAAGAACGCATGGAGCGCATGGAAATGCTCGAAGGCCCATGGGGCGGCCTGTGGGGCGTGCAGGAAGAGCAGCTGGAGTTCCTGCGCAAAGATGTGGCCCGCCTCGGCCCCGACACCCCCATCGTGGTGTTCACCCATTCGCCCTTGTGGGACTACTACCCACGCTGGGGCTTCGGCACAGCCGACGGCGCCGACATCCGCAACATCCTGGGCAAGTTCGAAAACGTGATGTCCTTCCACGGTCACGTTCATCAGACCATCTACAACAAGATCGGCAACCTCGCCTCGGTGGGCGCCATGAGCACGTCATGGCCCTGGCCTTACCCGGATGTGCCACTGGCTTTCCCGCAGAGCCGCATGTACCGCGCCGACCCCGGCGACGAGACCGACGGCATGGGCTCGCTGTACGCCAGCCTGGGCGAGACCCGAACGGCCGTGGTGCAGCACCAGCCGTTTGCCGACTCGCTCACCCCATGGATGAAAAACGGCTTCACGGCCTGAAGGACAACGCCATGAACAAACCCATATCTGCTGTCACCTCCCTCGCCCTGGTCTCGGGCCTGTTGTTCGCCGCCAGCGGCCTGCAGGCGCGCCAGCCCTTCACAGAGGCCGAGCTCGCCAAGCAGAAAGCCGAGCTGCTGAAGATGACCGAACAGGGCTACAACCTGTGGCACGGCAGCCTGCCCACCATGCAGGCCAACGGCCTGGCCTGTGGCAACTGCCACCCCGACGCCTCAGCGTCCAACCCGCAGACATTCCCCAAGTTCATCCCATCGTTCAACCGCGTGGTGACCTTCCGGGAAATGATCAACTGGTGCATTGAAAACCCGCAGGGTGGCAAGGCGCTGAACGTGAACGGCCCGGAAATGACGGCGATGGAAGCCTATGCCTTCAACCTGCACCGGGGCGTGCCGATCGAGCCCGGCCTGGCCACACGGCAGACGCCATCGGTGGTGGTCTCCCACGGCAAGGGCTTCCCGTCCAAGCCCTCGGGCATCGGGCAAGACACCAAGGAATGATTCCATGCCTGGCGATGGCGCGTGCAGCACTCGGTGCCACGGCATGGGTGCTGCCGGTGCTGTGCTGGTCCCAGCCCTGTGAACTCACAGGCTGGGCTGCAGGCAGGCCAGAGCAAGCCACCCAGCGCTACCAGGACAACGGTGACGGCACAGTGTCCGACCGGCGCGCCTCGATCACATGGATGCGTTGCGCCGTCGGCCAGACATGGGCACAGGAACACTGCACCGGCAAGGCCACGCGCATGACACGCAACGAAGCCAGCGCCGAAATGGAGGCATTCAACCAGTCCGGGCGCCACTTTCACGACGACTGGCGCGTGCCCAGCCTGACCGAACTGGCCTACATATCGGCGCACGGCTGCTCACCACCACGCACCGACGTGCGGCTGTTTCCCGACACCCCCGCCGACTTCTTCTGGACCTCCACCGCGCGCCGCACTGGCGGCATCGAACTGGACTACTTCGCTCTCGGCTTCGGAGCCGATGGACTCAAAAGCAGCGCTGCTGATGCCATGCACCACCTTCGATTGGTGAGGACAGGTCTGTGAAAGACCGCAGCCCACCGATTTCAACAACAAACCACGACAGGAGCTTCCCATGACCACTCCCACCAACCGCCGCGTCTTCATGCTGCAAGTCGCCGTGGGCGCTGGCGCCCTGAGCGGCAGCCACGCGGCACTCGCCCAGGAAAAACTCTCACCCACCGACAGCTACGCCAAGACGATGGGCTTCAACGTCAACACCAAAGACGTGGATGGCGCCAAGTGGAAGAAGCACACCAACGATCAACAGTGCAGCAAATGCCAGCTGTGGGACGGCAAGCCCACCGATGCCTTTGCAGCCTGCTCGTTCTTCGGCGACCAGCACACACCCGCTGGCGGCTGGTGCAAAAACTTCAAGGTGAAAGGCGCGGCCTGAAGTGCGCCGCATGATCAAGGCCGCAGAAAATCCGCCACCGCCTTGAGTGAAGCCTGCGCAGCCTCCTCCTGCGGCAGGTGCCCGGTGGCCGGGATCTCGACAAGCCGGCTGCCCTTGACCGCACGCAGGTAGTCTTGCGCGTTGGCCACCGGGATCATCGCGTCGGCCCCGCCCCAGACCAGCAAGGTCGGCGCGGTGATTCTGGCAAGCAGCGGCAGGGGATCCGTGAGCACGGTCTGCTGAAGGCGCATCAGCATTGCATTGCGCCCACCGGGCGCGAGCATGAGGTCGTGGTAGCGCGTGGTGATGTCGTCGGTCAGCACAGCGGGGTTGGCATAGGCCGGCGCCAGGTTCATGCGCAACACCGGCTTGGGCATCACATACCGCATGAGACCCAACACCGCGGACACCTCGGCGGCCTTGCCGTATTCAAACCCCGGGCTGGCAAAACCGTCGGGCGCCACCAGCACGAGCTTGTCGGTGCGCTGGGGGTGATTCGCCCCAAACGTCCAGGCAATACGCCCGCCAATCGAATGGCCCACGATGCTGGCGCGCGCCACACCCAGCTGGTCCATGAGCGCGATCACCAGCTGCAAACTGCGCGCGTCGGTGTAGTCGCCAGCGGGGTCCGGCTCACTCAAGCCATGGCCCGGCAGATCCAGCCGGATGACACGGTGGTCAGCGCTCAGGGACTGCGCCCAACCGTCCCAGGTGTGCAGGCTGGCGCCAAAGCCATGCAGCATCAGCACGGCGGGCGCATCCCTGGGGCCGCTGTCGCGCACATGCAGCCGCCAGGGGCCCACCTGCACCATGTCGCCGGGCGCCGCCAGGTAGCGCGACTCCAGCGCACCTCGGGCCTTGTCCGGCGTCCAGAGCCAGAAGGCCAGCAGCAAAAGTGCCAGCACACCCACAGCGATCCATCCACTGAGCGACATTGAAACTTTCAAAGGAATTCCCCAACAGGATTGCAACCTGATCGAGGGTACCTGCGTCGCTGGTCTTTTTTGCTCAACGACCCGTCGGCTTCAAAGGCATTTCAAAGGTGAGGTTGCCCCAATGGCTGTCCCAGTCCTGGCCCAGCCCATCGGTGGTGGGCACCATGTGCACCACGCTGACCATCCACACACCGCCCCAGGGCAAGGCGGTGGAACTCTGGCCCTGCGCATCGGTGCGGGTGCGCAACACATTGAGCTGCGACCCACGCTGGTTCCAGACCTTCACCAGCGCACCCTCCAGCGGCGCGCCTTTGAACAGCACCTGCACAGGCAGCACGCCGCCGGGCTTCAACAGATGTGGATCGGCCAGCGGCACGAGCTCCAGCGTCTGGCCGGTGCGGGCACCAAAACTCGAATCGGTCTGGCCCCCCACGCGCAGCAGCGTCTTGACATGGCGGCGGTAGCGCTCGCGCCCGGGCTGGGCGCTCTGCCCGCTGGCTTCGCGCTGCGCAATCACACGCTCCAGGCCTTCTTCCCGCAGATATGCCGTGAACTTGTCGGCCGGCAGATCGATGGTGAAGGGCTGGGTGTCCAGCACGATGAGCTGGGTGCCGGCCCGCTCGAACGCCATGGCCACGCTGCTCTGCTGAAGGTTGTCGGGCAGTTGCGGCTTGAGCTGGACCTCACCGCTGCGGCTGTACCAGCGCAGCGAAGCCGCCATGGGGCGCCCGAAACCCACCGGGTCACCGACCAGGTTTTCACCGACCCACAGTGAGAGCGCCACCGGCGCACCCACGGGTGGCGAAAAGCGGTCCGGGGTCATCCAGAATTCGTGGGCCTGTGCGGCCGATGCCATCCACAGGGCGGTGCAGAAAATCCATTTGTTCATGTGAGAACGGGTCGACGCATTCGCTGCGCCGACCCGCCTTTTTACGTTGAAGTGCCGGGCTCAGACCGTATCGTCCACCGGCAGCGGCGTGCCGTCCACCGGTTCTGGTTCGCTGGTCTCACTGGTCTGCGCAATCAGCTGGTTCATGTAGTCCAGCAAGGACTGCACCGTCGTGCCCATGAAGGGCTTGGAGGCCTCGGGCTGGGCCGGTGCGGCGTCGTCACCGCCACCCCCGCCGCAGCCGGCCAGGAGCGCGGTGGCTGCGGCCACCGCCAGCAGGGATGTCTTGAGATGGTGTCTCATGGTGTTTCCTTGGTGAGGGTGGAAGACATCACAGGTTCAAAGCGCCTGGGTTGGGCGTGTTCAGGTACGGGAATGCCGGCAGGAACGGCACCACAGCCTGGTCCACGGCGTCGTGGATCTTGGCCGAATCGCCACCCAATGGCACGCTGGCGGGCTTGCACATCGAGGTCAGTGAGGGCACGCCGGGAACACCGTTGAGGCCGAGGTCGTTGTTGTCGCCGTTGATCACACACAGGCCACCGAGCATGGCGACGAGCGCGATGTCCACCACGTCGTCCTTGGGGCGGCGACCGTTGGGGAAACCCGCCAGATCGTTGGCCATGGCCAGATTGGCAACGCCACCCACGCGCAGCACTTCGCCAGCCACGCCCAGGCGGTTTTGGTCGGCAAACGGGACCGGCTTGATGGCCGTGTTCAGGCGCAGCATTTCCGAGGGAGTCGGATTGGCCGGCTTGTTCACGCCGGTGATGCCGGTGAGGAAGGTCGTGGCCAGGTCGGTGCGCGGCAGGTTGGTGGGGGCCACGGCCGTTGGGCTGCCAGCCAGCACCACGCCCAGCAAGGCGGGCAAGGTCGGGTTGGTCACATAGGTCAGGAACTGGCCGTCGTCCTTGGGCGCCGAGGCGTTGAACTTGTCCTTGTCCGGCAGGCCGATCACCACCTCGTTGATCAGCGGGTTGCCCAGACGCGAAACCTGCGTCCATGCGCCGCCGGACTTTTCGCTGGCCTGGTGGCCCGACTGCGGTGCGCCGTTGAGCAGGCGCGCCTGGCGCAGGCTGGCCGTGGTCCAGCCACCAATGACCGTCTCACTGCCCGAGGTCAGGCAGCTCTTGTGCACTTCGAGCGCCAGCGAGGTCACGTTCTGCTTCTGGATGTAGTGGTTGCCGTTGGCGCCCTCGGCGTCCTTGGCCGTGGGGTCCAGCAGCAAGCCGACCGGTGCGTTGACCAGATCGAAGATGCGACCGAGGTTGACCGCAAAGCCTTCCTGGCGCTGACCCACGAACACCTTGGCGGGCATGCTGCAGCCAGGGATGGTCACGGTGTGAATGTGTTTGTCGGCGTAGGTCTTGTACGCGGCGGCGTCACCCAGGGTCTTCTGGCCGATGTAGTCCACCGGCTTGGCCAGCGAGGCGGCCACGGTCTGCGCGTTGCCCTTGCGGCGGTCGCCGCGCACCACGGTCAGGCTGTAGCTCTCGTTCAGGTTGAGGTTGGCGTCGTTGACGTTGGACACCGCACCGGCCTGGATCAGCGGGATCGCCACGCTCTGGTTGCCGATGCTCAGCGGGATGCTCTTGAGGTTGTTCTTGAAGCGGAACTGGAAGGTGATGTCTTCCTTCGCGTCGCCGTTGTTGTCCACGTGGATTTCATACAGCGCGTTCGGGTCCATCGAAAAATAGTTGGGGCCGCCGTAGGGGCCTTGCAGCGGCTGGTAGTTGGCGATCAGGGTCACGTAGTCGGATCGACCACCCGTGCCATTGGTCGCCACGCCTTCGTAGCTGCGAAACATGTAGAAATCGGTGCCATCCACCTTGGGCACGGTGGTGATGAATGGACCTTCACGGTGGCTCGACGCGATGGCCGCGCCGGCGACGACCATCAGCAGACATCCTTTGGCGATGGATGCGGGTTTCAGTTTCATGGGGTGCTCCTGGGTTGGGTGGTGCAGACAACTGCCTACCCAATACGTACCCAGGCGCGTGACGGATTCAACAATTTGAATGACCCGGTAACACCAAAGGTCAAACAACCCTCCACCGCCGTGCAACTACCCCAACAACGCGGCCAACCCACCCTCGGCCTCGAAGCGCTGGTTGCGATAAGCCAGCCGGGTGGGGCCGGACCACACGCGCTGCGCGATGCTGTGCGCCGGATCGCCGGGGTAACAGATCACGCGCACGCCGTCCTGGTCGAACGGCTCGGGTTCGATCAGTGCCGGTGGGCGGCCTTGGGCTGCGGCCATGACCTGGGCGGCGGTGTGCAGGTGGCTGAGCTGGCACAGGCTCATGATCTGCGGCGGCGCCAGATCGATCTCACCCGCCCAGTAGCGCTCCAGCGCCAGGCGCGGCGCCAGCCACACGGCTTCGGTGGCCTCGTAGGCGCAGTGCTCGGCCACCTGGCCCGCTGGTGCGGCCGCCACGAAGAAGCGTGTGTCGAAACGCTTGTTGGTCACCGAGGGCACGCGTGGCGTGATCCAGCGCGACCAGGGCCACACGCTGGCGGTGGCCACCTTGCAGCCAAGTTGCTGCAAGGCCACGGCAAAGCCGGTGCCGGCGGCCGTGCGTTCGCGCAGGCGGGGGGCCAGATCGGGCTGGTGCACTTGCCCGAGCAGCAAACCGCTCTCTTCAAAGGTTTCGCGCAGTGCGGCCACGTGCAGGCCCAGCGCAGTCTGGGCATCGAGCCCCGGCTCGTTCAAGGATTGCGCGCAATCGTGTGGCGATCGATCCAGCGCTGCCGGGTCCACCTGGCGGTCGGCGGCATCGAGCTTGCCGCCGGGAAACACATGCACCCCGCCCAAAACGTTCGAGTTGCCGTGCCGGCGCACCAGCAGCACCTCCAGCCCGGGTGGTCCGTCGCGCACCACGATCACGGTGGCGGAGGGCACGGGTGGTGTGTGAACGGTGTCTGAGTTGATCGTGAGGGCCATGAGCGGATTGTCGAGGAGGCCCTGCCTGCGGGGTGTCGCCATGAGCGCGCGCCTCTTGCAAGGTGCCTCTGCGGGTTTCCCCTCTTCAAGAAATTGTTCTTTTTTGCTGCTTGTCTGAATCCGATCGCGAACTTGCCCCGTATTCAGTGTGTCCCGCTCGAAAAGCCAGGCTCTCTGGCTCCTACCAACCTCTTCAAGGATTCACCATGAAAAACGTTCGCAACTCCGTCATCGCCCTCGCCCTCTCCGCCATCGCCGCCGGCTCCGTTTTCGCCGCCGACATGACCCCCAAGACCCGTGACCAGGTCCGCGCCGAACTGGCCCAGGCCCAGCGCGACGGCACCCTGATCTCCGACGGCCAGACCGGCGCCACCTTCCGCCAGGCGTTCCCGGGCAGCTACATGCAGCCCGCCGCTTCGTCCACCGTCTCGCGTGACCAGGTCCGCGCCGAACTGAAGGAAGCCCAGCGCGACGGCAGCCTGGTGGCCGACGGCCAGACCGGCGCCACTTTCCGCCAGATCCGTTCGAACTGATCGACCGATTCCCTTGAACCCCCGGTGCCGCGTGTCGGCACCGGGGGTTTTGCCTTGTGCGATCGACGCGCTGCTCAGAACACCGCGTGATCGCCCCGCTCGGGTGCTGCGGCGCCGCTCACCACCTCGGCGTAAAAGTCAAACAGCGTCTGGCTGCCGGTGGACGGTGTGGCAGCGGCGTCGTACTGACCGGTGGCGGAGTCCAGCACCAGCATGGATTCGGTGGCGTAGTAACGCCCGATGCGCGCGAGCTCGGCCTTGTCGGCCAGCGCGGGCACCAGGCGCCCCGCGGTGCCGAGCACGGCAATGATGGTGTCGAGCAGGCCCACCGGTACCCGCTTGAATCTGGGCGGCTGGCCCAGCAAGGCAAACAGATGCTCGCCTTGCTGGCGCGGCGTGATGGCTTCACCCGGCCCGCCGATGGGCAGCACGCGGTTGTGGCGATTCTTGTCGGTCAAGCAGTCTGCGATGAAGGCACCCAGGTCGTCGTCGCTGATGGGCTTGCAGGCGGTCATCAGCCCATCACCAAACACCAGAAACGGTTTGCCTTGGCGCACCCGCTCGATCTGCCCCGAGAGCGACTTGAAGAACGCGGTGGGCCGCACGATGGAGTACGTCAGGCCCGATTCAATGAGCACCTGCTCAAACGCCAGCTTGGCCTGCTGAAAAGCCAGCAAGGGTTTTTGCACGCAGATGGCCGAGAGCAGCACCACCTGCGACACACCGGCCTGGCGTGCAGCGTCCAGCGCGTGCACATGGGCGAGGTGATCGATGGCCCAGGCGTCTTTGGGCGCACCGGTGCGCGAGGCCAGGCAAGACACCAGAGCATCAAACCGTTCGCCCCGGAAACCGTCGCGCACGAGCGACGCGGGATCCTGCACATCACCCAGACGCACGGTGGCACCTGGCAGCAAGCGGGCTGTGTCGTCCGCCTGAAGTTTTCCACCCGGCCCGGCACGAGGTCGCACGAGACACACCACCTCATGTCCGCGCTCCACCAGGGCGCGCACGGTGGCCAGGCCAATGGTGCCGGTGGCACCCAGCATGAAGACCCGCATGGGTTTCGGGTTCACGCCTTCCAGTCCATCATCATCTTCAGGCATTGGGGATCGCCAAATGCAATCTCGTAAGCCTCCTGGGCGCGGGCCGGGTTCAGGGTTTGGGTGATCAAACCGTCGAGCGAGAGCGCACCGCTCTCCACCAGCGCGGTCACGGCCAGCAGGTCGTGCTTTTTCCATTGCGCTGCCACCCGGATGTGCGCCTCGCGCATGAAGGCAGGCGCAAACGCGAAGCTGAGATCGTGTTTGTAGAAACCAGCCAGCACCACCTCGCCCCCGGGCACCAGGCGCGAGATGAGGCCGTTGAGCAGGCTGCCGTCGCCACTCACGTCGTAGATGGCGGTGTAGTTCTTACGGGCATCGTCGTCCGGGTGGATCACGTCATAGCCCACCGCACCTTCGCGGCGCTGCGACTGCGTTTCCCACACCATGGGCGCCGGCATGCCCAGCGCCAGCGTGATGCGCGCGAGCAAGCGGCCCATGACGCCGTGGCCCACGATGAGGTCGGGCGCCACCATGGGCTCGCGCTGCCCACCCAACGACACCGTGTGATAACAAGTGGCAGCCAGCGCCAGCAGCACGGCCTTGGGGCCCAGCTCGGGCGCCACCCGCACCACACGCTCGTGCGGCACGATCAGGCGCGAGCCGGCCCCGCCAAAGATGTTGCGCACGCCCTGAAAGCTGTACGAGCCGGGAATGAAGACCTGATCGCCCACGCGGATCTCGGGCGAATCCCCCACACGCACCACGGTGCCCACCGTCTCGTAACCCGGCACCAGCGGATAACCCAGCCCCGGAAACGGCGGCATGGTGCCGTCCCACAGCAGGCGTTCGGTGCCGGTGCTGATGCCGCTGAAACCGACCTCCACCTCCAGGTCGCCCGCTTCAAACGCCTTGAGTTCCAGGGTCTTGACCGAGAGGTTCCGGGGGGCTTCAAAAACGATGGCTTGAGCGTGTGTCATGGCGCAAAGGAAGTGGTGGAGACCCCATCTTAGTGAGCATGCATACGACGCCACAATGCGGGGATGCACCAATCCCCAACACCCCCAGTTGTTCCCACCGTCATCGTCACAGGCGCCTCTTCCGGGGTCGGTCTGCATGCCACCAAATCGCTCACCGAACGCGGCTGGTTCGTCGTCATGGCCTGTCGCGACACCGCCAAGGCAGCGCGCGTCGCCAGTGAGCTCGCCATCCCGGCGTCGCACCACGCCGTGCTGGAAATCGACCTGGGCGCGCAGGCCAGCGTGCGCCGCTTCGTTGACAGCTTCCGCGCCCTGGGCCGCCCCTTGAATGTGCTGCTGAACAACGCCGCGGTGTATCTGCCGCGCCTCAAAGAGCCGCAGCGCTCGCCCGAAGGTTTCGAGATCAGCGTGGCCACCAACCACCTGGGCCATTTCCTGCTGAGCCGCCTGCTGATGAATGACCTGCAGCAGGCCGGCGGCGCCCAGCAAGGTCAGCCAGCACGCCTGATCACGCTGGGCACGGTCACGGCGAATTCAGAAGAGTTCGGCGGCAAGGTGCCGATTCCCGCACCCGCCGACCTGGGCAACCTGCAGGGGCTGGAAGCCGGCTTCAAGGCCCCCGTGGCCATGATCGACGGCAAGCCCTTCAAGCCCGGCAAGGCCTACAAGGACAGCAAGCTGTGCAACATGATCATGAGCCGCGAACTGCACCGCCGCTACAACGCTGACACCGGCATCGTCTTCAACACGCTCTACCCGGGCTGCGTGGCCGACACCGCGCTTTTTCGCGATACGCCGCAGGCCTTCCGGACCATCTTTCCCTGGTTCCAGAAAAACATCACCAAAGGCTATGTGACACAAGCCCTGGCGGGCGAACGCGTCGCGCAGGTGGTGGCCGACGAAACGTTTGCGCAGTCGGGCGTGCACTGGAGCTGGGGCAACCGCCAGCAGGCGGGTCGGCAGGCCTTCGCCCAGCCCTTGTCGGCCAAAGCCAGCGACGTGGCCCGCGCCAGCAGGCTCTGGAACTTGAGCGAGAAGCTGGTGGGGTTGGCTTGATGGACTGAGGCTGCTGGCTTCCCTTTGCTCAGGGTCACTCAAGAAGTCCAGGCAGGTGCCGATACGCAAATATCAACCCCACACCCTGGACCCATGGACGCCTTCAACACCCCCACCCCCGCGGCCCTTTCATCCAGCCCGGCCGCCCGTGGCCGAGCGCCCACGCTGGCCACGGCCGGCGAATTCCTGAGCTTTCGCCTGGGCGCCGAGGAATACGGCATCGATATCTTGAGCGTGCAGGAGATCCGCTCCTACGAAGAGCCCACCCGCATTGCCAACGCGCCCGAGTGCATCAAGGGCGTGGTCAACCTGCGCGGTGTGATCGTGCCGGTGGTGGACATGCGCATCAAACTGGGCTGCGCCAAGGTGGAATACAACGCCTTGACCGTGGTGATCGTGCTCAGCGTGCACGACCGTGTGGTGGGCCTGGTGGTGGACTCGGTGAGTGACGTGATCCGGCTCACCAAGGAAAACATCAAGGCTGCGCCGCAGATCAACACCACCCTGGACGCCGGCTTCATCACCGGCATCGCCAGCGTGGGCGAACGCATGCTCATCCTGGCCGACATCGAAGCGCTCATTGGCAGCGCCGAGATGGGCCTGGTGGCCCACACCTCTTCCGTTCAATAAATCCTCGCGCTGCGCACGGCCCGGGTGGGCATGTCGCGGCGTCACACATCGGTTGGAGTCTTCATGAACCTCTTTCGCAACCTGTCCGTCGGCGCCCGTCTGTGGGCCGGTGTCTTCGCCATCATCGTGGCCCTGTTTGTCGTGGTGGCCACCGCTGGGGCACGCTCCGCGTCGCTCAACCACGAGTCCGAGGCCGTGCTCTCTGCCCTGGCCCACAAGACCACACTCGCCACCCAATGGGCTGGCCTCACCGAGACCAACGTCACCCGCGTGCAGGCCTCCATCGTGAGCACCGATCCGGCCATTGGCGAGATGTACAAGGACCTGATCCCCAAGAGCGTTGCGGCCATCACCGAGCTGCAAAAGCAGCTGCTGGCCATGGACATGAACGACGGCGAAAAAGCGCAGATGGAGAAGATTGCAGAACTGCGCAAAAGCGTGCTGGCCTCGCTGGGCAAGGCCAACGAGTTGAAGAAGTCCGGCGACGCGGCAGGTGCCGCACAGGAAATCTCGGCACGCTTCAACCTGGCCGTGCCGCCCTACCTTGAAGCGCTGCGCGAATTTGCGCGCATGCAGACCGATATCCGTCAGGAAGCCCAGACGCATTTCACCGAGCGGCGCTCCAACAGCCTGACCATTGCCACCCTGCAGGTGGGCGCTTTGATCGCCGGCATCGTGGCCGGCGCGTTCTTCCTGATCCGCAACATCCGCAACCCGCTGCGCGAGGCCATGGCGTTTGCAGAACAGATCGCGGCAGGTGACCTCACCGCCGCCATCCGCAACGACCGCAAGGACGAGTTCGGCGCCATGATCGCGTCGCTCATCAGCATGCGCGAGCGTCTGGTGAATGTGGTGGCCGACGTGAAGCGTGGCACCGACAACATCACCGTGGCCGCCAAGGAAATCGCCACCGGCAACCACGACCTCTCGGCCCGCACCGAGCAGACCGCCTCCAACCTGCAGCAGACCGCGGCCAGCATGGAACAGATGTCCAGCGCCATCCGCCAATCGGCCGACTCGGCGCGCGTGGCCAACCAGCTGGCCGACGTGGCCGGCCAGAGCGCACAAAAAGGCGGCGCGGTGGTGCACCAGGTGATTGCGACCATGGAAGAGATCAACCAGTCCTCGCGCAAGATCAACGACATCATCGGCGTCATCGACGGCATCGCCTTCCAGACCAACATCCTCGCGCTCAACGCCGCGGTGGAAGCCGCGCGCGCCGGTGAGCAAGGCCGCGGTTTCGCGGTGGTGGCCGGCGAGGTGCGCAACCTGGCCCAGCGCAGCGCGCAGGCGGCCAAGGAAATCAAGGTGCTGATCAGCACCAGCGTGGACAAGGTCAGCGCCGGCACCGGTCTCGTGAACGAAGCGGGCAAGACCATGGGCGAGATCGTCGAGAACGTGGTGCGCGTGCGCGACATGATCGGCGAGATCGCCAGTGCTTCGGGCGAACAGGCCGACGGCGTGAAGCAGATCAACGCGGCCGTGGCCAACCTGGACCAGCTGACCCAGCAGAACGCCGCGCTGGTGGAAGAAAGCGCCGCAGCCGCATCGAGCATGAACGAACAGGCCGACCGCCTGGCCGAGGTGGTGCGCGTATTCCGCGTGGATGCCCACGCCGCTGCACACAGCTCGATCGCGCAGATCCGGTCGGCCGACCTGCACAAGCCAACCAGCGCAGCGGCGCGCAGCACGCCGGCAAAAAAGCCGGTGGTGGCCGTCGCCAGGCCGGTGTCCACGCCTGCCAAAGCCGCGCCTGTGAAGGTTGCGCCGAGGCCCGTGGTCAAAGTGGCCGAGAAGGCGGGTGCTTCGGACGAGTGGGAAGCGTTCTAAGAACTCCCTGATGCCGGGCGATCAAACCCAGTCGCAAGCCTCGGGGCTCCAACTGGCGTTCGCAGAGCTACGCGCGGCGGCGACTTGTGTGGCGGGCCACAGCAGCCGGTACAACAGTTCCACGGTACCCACCAGCGAACCCGCCACCCGGCGGTTCTTGCCCAGGAAGGCCTGCCATTGGCGCACTTTGCCAGCGTCTTCGCCGAATCGGGCGGTCAAGGCCGTTGGAGGCTCGCTCGGCATCGCGGTAGCTCGCCTGGCAAAGGTGGCAGCCATGGCAGCTGCCAGCGTTGCGCCGTCCAGCCGGGTGCGCTGTGCGATGACCATGAGGTCGTAAAAGTCTTTCATGCGGCTGTTCGCCAGGTCGAGCACCACCATGGCGTGGTATTTCTCTGCGATCACGGTGTACACCGGATACGCACGAAGCTGCGGCGCTTCAAAATCCGGCAACAAGGCGGGAAACGACGCCAATGCTGCCGGGGGCGTTACCGCATCGCCAAACCCGATGTCGATCTGCAGTACGCATCGGGCCAGACCGATATGTGCCGTCAGATGAATGCGCGTGCCGCCGTAGGTGTTGTCCTCGCGGATGCTGCTGGCGCGCACCGATGCGGCATCGAACACGATGCCGTCGTCCAATGTCATCTCTGCCAGTTCACGAAACGTTGCCACCAGACTCGCGTCGTCATCCGGGCCAAAGCCCAGCAAATCGGCATCCCGGGTGGGTCGGTGGGGATCGTCGTACCAGAGCGCGAACAACAGCGCGCCCTTCAGCAAAAACTGATGTGCGTGCCTTGAGATACCGACCCTGTACAACAACCGCTCCAGCGCAAACCGGTTGAGCAGGAGGCTGTGGTCTTCGCCGCGTTGTTTCGACAGATTCAACAAGCGCGCCAACACCGACGCCGACAGGTCCTTCTTCATGACACCACGGCTTCCAGATAAGGCTGCATCACCCGCCCCACGCGGTTGATGCGAGCGAAGCGCAAGACGTCGTCCATGGCGACCTTGCGCGAACGCCACGCATCTTTGAGCGCTTCGAGTGCCACATCCAGACCGATCTTGTTGCGGAACTTGAAGCAGTCGGTGATCGTCTTGGCAGCGCTGTACACGCGGATGGGCGAACCCTGTTCCATCACCGTGACCACCCCCGAGGAGTAGGCGTCGCCGCGCAGACGGGCGACGCGCAGTGGCGGGTAATCCACCGCCGGGGTTTGTGTGCCCTCGGGCAGCGCAATCCAGACCTCGTGAGGCAGTTGGGTGCCAATGCCATGGAACTGCAGGGCAGACAGCAGGCAGATCACCGCCTTGGGCACGCGTTGACAAACTTCTGCCAGTCCCTTGTGCTCGGTGAAATCCGCATCGGGCAGGCTGTAGATCCCACGGGCCACGCGTTGCAGCTGCCCTGTTGCTTGCAGACGTATCAGCAACTGAGGCGACAAGCCTTGCGCGCGCACATCGGCCGCGCGCAGCAGGCGCTGGCGACGGGCGAGATCCAGGATGCTTTCAGATTGGTTCATGTCGAGGAGTTTAATAAACGCATGACTTACAAACAAGTCATGAAAAGAAAAAACTTCCGCAAAATGGCGCGATGACCTCACCCGCTGAAGCTCAATACTGGCTGATGAAATCCGAGCCCGACGAGTGCTCGATCGATGACGCCCTCGCCGCGCCCGGCGCCACCGTGCCCTGGACCGGTGTGCGCAACTACCAGGCGCGCAACTTCATGCGCGACGGCATGCGCGTCGGCGACGGGGTGCTGTTCTACCACTCGAGTTGCCCTTTGCCCGGTATCGCCGGCATTGCACAGGTGGCGTCCACCACCCGGCCCGATCCCACACAGTTCGACCCTCAGTCGCCCTACTTCGACGCCAAGTCGCAACCCGACGCACCGCGCTGGCTGCTGCTCGATGTGAAGGCGCTGCGCAAGACACGTCTGCTCGGCCTGCCCGAGTTGCGCGCGAACCCTGCCTTGGCGGAGATGACGCTGCTGCAACGTGGGAGCCGCTTGTCGATCACGCCGGTGAGTGCCGAGCACTGGCGGCTGATCACCGGGAAGCTGCTGAGAACCTGACGCGTCCTTGCAATAACCTACTTGCCAAAATAAACCAACAAGGTTAATCTCCGCGCAGGGAGGTTCAGCCATGGAAAAAGGCACGCCGCACTGCAAGCTGCAGACGGTCAAGGCGCTGGTTGCGTCTGGTCATGTGAGATCAACGTTTTCGGCGCTGGCCGGCGGTGCGGCTCTCGGGCTGGACTTCGACGGCATCCTGAGCGTCGTGATGTCGCTCACATCGGCGGACTTCTACAAATGCATGACCACGCATGCCGACCACCGCATTTGGCAGGACGTGTACCGCCCTTTGACCCCTGTGGGCAATGTCTATCTGAAACTCACCGTCGTTGACGACGTGCTCATCGTGTCATTCAAGGAGCTCTGACCATGAAATGCCCTCACTGCGGTGCCGCGAAGCTGTTGCACGACACCCGCGACATGCCCTACACCTACAAGGGCGAGACCACCGCCATCCCTGCTGTGTCGGGTGACTTTTGCCCCGCGTGTGACGAGGCGGTGCTCGATGCTGGCGAATCTGCCCGACTGAGTACGGCGATGCTGGAGTTCAACAAACAGGTGAACGCTGCCATCGTGGATCCAGCCTTCATCGTCAATGTGCGCAAGAAGCTCGCACTGGACCAGCGCGAAGCCGCCGAAATTTTCGGCGGTGGCGTCAACGCGTTCTCCCGCTACGAAAACGGCAAGACCAAGCCACCGCTGGCGCTGGTGAAACTGCTCAGGGTGTTGGACCGGCATCCGGAGCTGCTGGATGAGGTGCGCGCTGTCTGACGTCCAGTTTTTGCATCCACCCCTCAATGAAAATCCCGGCTCACCGTCGACAGCCCATGCAGCAGCGGCGTGAGGTCTTCCAGGTGACCGGCGATCAGGTTTTTGGCTTCGCCTTCGCGCTGCCACACCCCAAACACCGCCAGCAGCCGTGATTGCGTGAGCACCGTGCGCTGGCGTTCGCGCAGGTGTTTCCACACGATGACCTGCACCACGCCGGTTTCGTCTTCCAGGCTCACGAACACCACACCCGAGGCGGTCTCGGGTTGCTGGCGCAGGGTGACGATGCCGCAGTGGCGCACGAGTCTTCCGTTGGGGGCCTTGTTCAGTTCTTCGGCGCTCATGAGCCGGCGTTTCGCGAGCTGTGGCCGCAACAGCGCCAGCGGGTGGCGGCGCAGGGTGAGGCCCAGGCTGTCGTAGTCCCACACGATGGCTTCGCCTTCGGGGGCCTCGGGCAACACGAGTGGGGCTTCGTCGACCGGGGCATCCTGCATCAGCCCGGGTGCGGTCTTGAGCGCGGCGGCGTCCCACACCTGCTGGCGGCGGTGGCCGCTCAGGCTGCCGAGTGCGTCGGCGGCGGCGAGCAGTTTCATCTGGGGTTGGTCGAGGTTGGCGCGGCGGGCGAGGTCTTGTGTGGTGGTGAAGGGTTGGTTTGCTCGCGCAATCACCAGGCGGTCGGCGGCTTCACGCCTCAAGCCTGAGATCAGACGCAAGCCGAGGCGGACAACAGGCATGGTTGGCGGGCGGGCCCTCACCCCTGCCCTCTCCCAGGGGGAGAGGGGGTCAGACACTTCCAGCGTGCAGTCCCAGTGGCTGCGCACCACGTCCACCGGCCGCACCTCCACGCCATGGCGCTTGGCGTCCTGCACCAGCTGGCTGGGGGTGTAGAAACCCAGCGGCTGGCTGTTGAGCATGGCCACCAGAAATTCGGCGGGGTGGTGGTGTTTGATCCAGCAGCTCACATAGACCAGCAGCGCAAAACTCGCGGCGTGGCTCTCGGGGAAGCCGTAGCTGGAGAAGCCCTTGATCTGCTCGTACAC
>QBMB01000043.1:33772-36601 GCA_003241965.1 Burkholderiales bacterium
CACCTTGCGCGAATGCGGGCTCGTAACCGCGCGCGGTCATGCCGTCGACCAGGCGGCGTTCGTACTGCTGCAGGTTGCCGCCGCGTTTCCACGCGGCCATGGCGCGGCGCAGGGCGTCGGCTTCGCCGGGCGTGAAGCCGGCGGCCAACACCGCGATCTGCATGCATTGCTCTTGAAAGATGGGTATGCCCAGCGTGCGGCCCAGCGCTTCGCGCAGGTCGGCGCCGTCGCGCGGGCCGGGGTAGCTCACCGGCACCTTGCCTTGCCGACGGTCCAGATACGGGTGCACCGCGCCGCCTTGAATGGGGCCGGGCCGCACCAGCGCAACCTCGATCACGAGGTCGTAATAACAACGCGGTTTGAGGCGAGGCAGCATGCTCATCTGCGCGCGGCTCTCGATCTGGAACACGCCCACGGTGTCGGCGGCGCAGATCATGTCGTAGGTGGGCTCATCCCCTTCGGGAATGTCCTGCAGGGTGAGGGGGCGGCCCAGTTTCGCGCTGATGAGTGTCAGCGCCTTGCGGATGGCGGTGAGCATGCCCAGGGCCAGCACGTCGACCTTGAGCAGGCCCAGCGCGTCGAGGTCGTCCTTGTCCCACTCGATCACGGTGCGGTCCTGCATGCTGGCGTTTTCAATCGGCACCAGGCGCGAGAGCGGCATCTGCGTGAGCACGAAGCCGCCGGTGTGCTGCGAGAGGTGGCGCGGAAAACCCATGAGCTGCGTGGTGAGCTGCAGCAGCTGGCGCACCGCCAGGTCGTCGGGGTCGAGCCCGGCTTCCAGCAACCGCTCGGTCTCGATGGCGTGGCCGTCCCACCAGCGCGTGCTTTTGCTCAACACGTCGAGCGCACCCTCGGCAAAACCCAGCGCCTTGCCCACGTCGCGCAGGGCGCTGCGCGGGCGGTAGCTGATGACGGTGGCGGTGAGCGCGGCGCGTTCGCGGCCGTACTTGGTGTAGAGGTACTGAATGACCTCTTCGCGCCGCTCGTGTTCGAAGTCCACGTCGATGTCGGGCGGCTCGTTGCGCTCGCGCGAGATGAACCGCTCGAACAGCAGGCTGGTGCGCTCGGGGTCCACGGCGGTGATGCCCAGGCAGTAACACACCACGCTGTTGGCCGCCGAGCCGCGGCCCTGACACAAGATTTCTTGCGAGCGGGCGAAGGTCACGATGTCGTTGACCGTCAAAAAGTAGTGCTCGTACTGCATGTCGGCGATGAGCTGGAGCTCGTGCTCGATCTGCTTCGAAAACCGCGGCGGCGTGCCCTGCGGCCAGCGCCAGGCCGCGCCCTCAAAGGTCAGCTGCCGCAGCCAGGACGAGGGTGTCTGCCCCTCGGGCACGACCTCGCTGGGGTACTGGTAGCGCAACTCGTCGAGCGAGAACGCGCAGCGCGCTGCCACCGCCAGTGTCTCGGCCAGCAGCTCGGGCGGGTAACACTGGCCCAGGGTGAGGCGCGAGCGCAGGTGCTGCTCGGCATTGGGCTCCAGCGCCAGGCCGCAGGCACTCAGCGGCTGGCCGATGCGTGTGGCGGTGAGCACGTCCTGCAGCGGCTTGCGCGAACGCACATGCATGTGCACATCGCCCACGGCCACCAGCGGCACGGCGGTGAGCGCGCTGCTCTGGCGCAGCTTGTGCAGCAGCATCTCGTCGTCGAGCCGGCGCAGCTGCGTCACGCCCAGCCAGCAGCGGCCGATGAAATGCTGCAGCAGCCAGCGGGCCACCGTGTCCATCGGGTCCTGGTCGCTGTCGCGCTCGGGCACGGCGATCACCACGCAGTCGGCCAGGGCTTCGGCGCGGATGGCGCCCAGCGTGAGGCGGTAGGTGCCCTTGGGTGACGTGCGCCGCAAGTGCGTGATGAACTCGCACAGGTTGCCGTAACCGTTGAGGTTGCAGGCCAGCACGATGAGGGTGAACGGTGCATCGCACTGCACCCGGAACTGGCTGCCCACCAGCAACGGCAGGCCGTGTTTTTTGGCGGCCACGTGGGCCCGCACCACACCGGCCAGGGAGCATTCGTCCACCAGCGCGAGCGCGCGGTAGCCCAGCGCCTTGGCGCGCTCCACCAGTTCTTCGGCGTGGCTGGCGCCGCGCAGAAAGGTGAAGTTGGAGATGCAGCGCAGCTCGGCGTAGTCGGGCAGCTTCATAGTGGGAGAGCCCCCATCCCAGCCTTCCCCCAGAGGGGGAAGGAGCAAGACATCTCACCGGACCACGTGCCTGGCTCCTTCCCCCTCTGGGGGAAGGCTGGGATGGGGGCTCGCCTCATGCGAAATGCCCATGCAGATACCACGCGGGCGACTCGCCCAGCCGCGTCTGGAAGATCCACAAAACCCCCGCGCGCGCGGAAAGCGCCACCCAGTAGTCGCGCACCACGTTGCGCGTGGTGCCGGCCGTGTCCACCCGGTCCCACCAGCCGCCCTCCACCCGCTGCGGGCCGGCGAGCAGCTGCAGCTCGCCCTGGTAGATCGGCCGGTTGCCGCGCACCAGCAGCCTCAGCGGCTCGGGCAACACGAAGGTGGGTTGCGGCAAGCCCGTGTCGGGCGCCGGCTTGCGCGGCAGCGGCTCGGGCGCACTCTGCCAGCGGCACATCCATTCCTGGCGGTGGTCGGGCAGCACCACCGGGCGCAGTACGCGCCCCGGCCCCAGGCGCGCGGCCAGGCGCTCCAGCACCAGGTGCAGCGTCTCGCCCTGGCGCACGGTGTCGGGCAGCAGCGAGGCGCTGCGCTCCACCAGCGGCTGCACGTCGGTGGCGAGCAGCTGCAGGTCGCCCACGGGCGCGAGCAGTTGCACATGGGCCAGGTGCTCGGCCAGCAGACGGCAGAGGTGTTCGGTGTCG
>QBMB01000044.1 GCA_003241965.1 Burkholderiales bacterium
CCCGAACGTCAGTTCGTCCAGCGGGCTCGTTCCCGCGCAGCGGGAAGGAAACCAGACCGCGACCCCCCGGCACGGGCAAGGGCCGCCGCGACCTGTGCTGCCGGTGAACACCGGCCATGCTCCGCCCTCCCCTGTGTCCGCGCACAGCGCGCTGATCAAGAACAAGAAATTGGGGCCTTCGGCCCCATGGGTTACACAAGCCCTTGCTCGGCCATCGAATTCACCGAGTCGCCCGCCACGATGAAGTGGTCGAGCACCCGCACATCGACCAGCGCCGCTGCCTGCTTGAGCGTCTGCGTCAGATATTCGTCGGCACGCGATGGACGGGCAGCGCCACTGGGATGGTTGTGCACCAGGACCAGGGCGCTGCTGTTCCGAAGCAGCGCATCGCGAACCACCTCGCGCGGGTAAACCGATGTCTGGCTCACCGTGCCCCGGAACATCTCGACGTAGTCGAGAACGCGGTTCTGCGCATCCAGGTGCACCACGGCAAAGACCTCATGCGGCAGGTGGCCCAGCCGGGCGCGCAAGAAGTCCTTGACCACAGCGGGTGAATCCATCAAGTCGCTGCCGCGCACCTGTGCGGCCAGCAACTGCTGCGCCGCCAGCAGCACCTCGTCGGCCTCGGCCGGGCGGTACTGGCCCGCGACATCGCGCACCAGCAAAGCGGAAGCGGCAACCGAGAGTGCCTGGAAGGAATCGAGGGAAGAGAACAGATCGTGCTGCATGACCAACTCCAGTGATCGGGCGGGATTGCCCGAGACCGGAACCGGCACGCCGCAGCGCAGCGGTCACAGGTTCGAAGACGGCCGAACGGCCGCCAGCGCCCACAGGGCGCGCAGACCTTGACGGCGAGAACGGTGTGCAAGGATGAAGGGAACAGCAAGCCAGCCCCACCACACCTGCAGGCGTGAAACAGGCAAGCGCAGCGCGCAGGCCGGCACGGCCGCAGGCGTCAGCGATCGGCGCCCGACAGGGTCGAGACGCCAGGACACCTGTGGCCTGGTGGCTCGATGCGCAGCACCAGAGCGCGGTCCGGCTGTGCCGGAGACGCACAAAGATCCCGGCCGAGGCCGGGATGTCATGGAGCGATTTCAAACCTGTCGCTGAATCAAGCAGCCAGGTGATCTTCCGGCTCTTGCTCGTCCAGCGCTTCATCGGCCTGCACAGACCCGGTCAGCATTTGCGGCAACCAACCCGAACCAGCAGCCAGCCGCTCGGCTTCGCTGGCGATCTGCGGCTTCTTGAGTTTCGCCAGCCGCTGCACCTCACCCGGCGCAAAGACCTGCACTGCCTCCAGCGCCTTCGCCTTCGATACATGGTCGAAGTAGCCTGCCGCCGTGGGCGTCCACCAGCAGTGCATGTCCAGCGCCACCGCCTTCGCCAGCAGTTCGGCAGGGGTTTCGTTCTCGCGCTGAGCGATAGCGGAAACCGTCAGCCCCACGCACAAGGCCAACAGCGACAGAAGCTCGTCGTGCTCCATCGCCAGCAGTTCGGCAAAAAGGGCTTTCGGGTCTTCCGGCAATCGCGACGCCCATGCCTCGCGCACGGCTCGCAGGCCCTGCGCAGCCGGTGCCTCCGCCACATCCGGCGCATGCTGTTCCAGACGGTCTTGCGGCGTGGAGCTGATGTTGACCGGCGACGCACCGTAGCCGCTAAGGATCACCCGCTGCGCCAACTGGTGTACCAGAGCCACCAGGGCGATTCGGGGATGGCGGGCCACCTCGGCCTGCAAGGCGGCGGTGCGGTGTGCGCTCAAGCGCCGCACCAGCTTCTCGGACAGCCCGCCCCGGCTGGTGGGTGCCTCTGCAGGCTTCCCCTCGGCTCCTGAATTTGCGTCCGGTATCGGCCGCTCCTGCGCCCGCAGCGCCTTGCCCCGCGCCTCGCGCAGCAGCCCGCGATGAACCACCACGGCCCCCATGGGGTCCACCGACACCACCGCCCCGGCCATGGCGAGGATGCCGGGGTCGTAGACCACCAGGGCCTGTTCCATGGCGCCCAGTTGATCGCCCAGCCGGTCCAGTTCCTTGTGCAGGGCTTGTGCACCGTCATCGCTCAGGTCGTCGTCCTCGTCGTCAAGCTTGTCCTGGAGCCGCGCCTGCTCCGCCTCCAGCTTCTCGATGCGTTTGGCCTCGGCTTTGGTGGGCTCCCGACGCGAGCGCCGCGCCCGCTGGAAGGTGTGCAGTTCGGCCGACGACACGCGCGGTGTGACTTCCACCCAGCTCCAGCCCTCGGCCCGCACCGATTCGGCTGCATCGGCCAGCCGGTCGCGTGCCAGCTTCTCCAGCAAACCGGCATCGGTGAGGAACACGCCTTTCTTCTCGTCCGCGAAGAGGTCGCGCCGGATGCCACCCCCTGCCGCCTCATAGGCCTCCACGCCCACGAAGCGCGCCAGCGCATCGCGGCTGGCGTCCACCTCGTCGCGGGTCAGGTGGTCCCGCAGGGACTCCGGGCTTCGCTGCCACTGTGGCACTTCGTAGAACGCGGCTTCCTGCGCCGCATGATCGTCGGTTATCGCCAGGGCCATCAACTGCTCCAGCGACACCGCGCCTTGCTGGTAGTCGGCCAGCAAGCGGGGCGAGACGTTCGCCAGCCGCAGCCGCCGCTTGACCACCAGCGGCGTGACGCCGAAGTCGGCGGCGATGTCTTCCAGCGACCGGCCTTCGGCCACCAGCGCCTTCCAGGCGAACAGTTCATCCACCGGGGTCATGGCCTCCCGCTGCACGTTCTCGCTCAGGCTCACGGTGCGGGCCGAGGTGTCGGGCACCAGCAGACAAGGCACCGGGTGGTCCTTCGCCAGTTTGTGGCGCTTGACCAGCAGCTTCAAGGCGGCCAGACGTCGACGCCCGGCCACCACCTCGAACCACTGTCCATCGGGCGAGGTGATGACGGTCAGGTTCTGCAGCAAACCCACGCGGGCGATGGACGCGGCAAGTTCGGGAATGGCCGTGCCGCCGCTCTGTCGCACGTTGCGGCTGGAAGGCCGCAGCCGCGACAAGGGGATCAGGTGCAGCTCGTAGGGTGCAACTTCCGGCACGGTGACGGATTCACCGGCAATGGCGGCAGTGCTGAGGACTGCCGCAGCAGCCACGGCGCTCAAGGCCAGGGTTTCGGTTTGGGTAGCGGTGTTCATGTGAAATCTCCTGTCCCACACGGGGACCTTGTTCAAACAATGGAAGACATCGAGAAAAGGTTGGGAAGTCAGTCGGTGCTGTGCATGGGCGCTCTCCTTGGGTGCTGGGCTCCGCAGGGGCCGCGAAGCCCTTCGCGGCCATGGGCAGCAGCTGGGGCCGGCGCGGGTGCGCCGTCAAGGGAGGAAGCGAAGGCGCTGGCGCGGCCCGCAGGCGCAGCCGAGGACACGGGCGCCGCAGCGGCCCTTGACGGGGGGAGCGCCCGCAAAGGCCAGGCAAGCCGGTGAAACCGGCGCGCAGGGGGTGCGAATCGCGCAGCACTGCCGGAGAGAAAGGGGTCGGCCCATTCGGTTGAGGGTCAACCCCAACAGCGCAGCACAGCACAGCAACACAAAAGCACGCTCCCGCGATGTACGGGGCGGCGCCACAAGGCCCCAACACAGCGTCAATCTGTCGCAGGCACCATCGCCTGCAGTTGTTCGATCACGCCAGGCTCGACAAAGACACACGGCTGCTCAGCCGCGACCGGTACGTTGAACACCCGGGCGAAGGCACCCCGCTTCAGATGCGCCAACCGCCCAGTGCGGTACACCTGATCAGGCTTCATCAGGCCTGAACCCGACGGCGTTCCGCTGCGCTGCGGATCGCATTCGACCAAGGCCACGAAGCCCTCCGAAAACAGGCGCTGGTGCTCGGGACACAGCCCCCAGCCCGTCGTCGTGTGGTGCTTCATGCTCGCGCGCAGGCGCCGGTCGAGCAAGATGTTTCCGGTATCAAAAGCAGTGCCGCACACCAGACAAAGCTGCTGCTCCAGCGAAACGTGTGATTTGTCGTCCATGACCAACTCCGGTGATCGGGCGGGATTGCCCGAGACCGGAACCGGCACGCCGCAGCGCAGCGGTCACAGGTTCGAAGACGGCCGAACGGCCGCCAGCGCCCACAGGGCGCGCAGACCTTGACGGCGAGAACGGTGTGCAAGGATGAAGGGATCAGCAAGCCAGCCCCACCACACCTGCAGGCGTGAAACAGGCAAGCGAAGCGCGCAGGCCGGGACGGCCGGAGGCGTCAGGTATCGGAGCCGAATGGCCGCGACCCGGCACGGCGCGCGGGGCGCAGCCCGCAGAGCCCGACGGCGGCACGCCGGGACGCTATATCACAATCGGCACTCTTCATCTGCTGCACCAACAGCACCGAAGACAAGTCACCCAGATCCATTTGCGTGCCCCATGACCACCGCCGCCAGAGCCGAAATCACCGCCTGGGCCTTTCGCACCCGGTTCCGCCGAGGCGCGTTTGGCTGGAAAGGCACTCAACTGGCCACAGGCCGCATCAACGAAGCTCTGACCGAGATCCGTGCCGTTGCCCGCCACGACACCGCCTGTGCCGCCGAAGGTGCCGTGCTGCTGCTTGAGAAGCTTTCGCCTGCCCTGTGCCAGATCGACAGCTCATCGGGCGCCCTGGGCAATGCAACTTACGCTGCGATCCAGGAACTGGCGCCCCTGATCAGCCAAGCACCCGTGAGCACCAAGGTGCGCCAGAAATGGCTCGACCGCCTGTTTGATGCCATTCAGGAAGATGACCCTCCCTATATCGAGTCCCTCGGTGATTACTGGGGCGATCTGTGCGCTACAAAAGAACTCGCCTCCGCCTGGGCCGACCAGCTCCTGCCGACCCTGAAGAACGTCTTGCGAGAGCGCAAGCGCGGCACCTACGCCTTCTTCTCCAGCACCACCCTCTGCTACAGCGCCCTGTTCAAGGCCAACCGCCACGATCAGATCCTGGAACTGCTGGCCATGGATCCCCGACCGATCTGGCCCTACCTGGTCTGGGGCGCCAAAGTGTTGGCGACCCGCGGCCAGATCGATGAAGCCATCGCCTACCTGCGTGAACGCGCAGGGAGTACCACCAGCGAAACTTCCATCGCCCGCTTTGCTGAAGAAGAACTGCTCAAAGCCGGTCGCCGCGCCGAAGCGTTCAACCAGTACGCGCTGCTCGCCAATCAGGCCAACACCCACATCGCCACCTTCCGGGCCGTCGCCAAGAAGTACCCCGAGCTGGCCAAAGACAACTTGCTGAACCACCTGATCGCATCCACACCCGGTGAGCCGGGCAAGTGGTTCGCCACCGCTAAGACCCTGAAGCTGTACGAGCAGGCGACCCGCCTGGCTTGGGCTTCCCCGTGCGACCCCAAGACCCTGAACCGCGCCGCACGCGACCACCTCAAGACCCAGCCAGACTTCGCGATGCAATGTGCGCTCGCCTCTTTGCACTGGATGTCGATGGGCCACGGTTTCGAACTGACCGGCCTGGACGTGCTGGAGGCCCACCGATTCGCCATCGAGGCCGCAGCGGTGACTCAACAAGCCCGAACGTCCATCGAACAAGTGCTCGCATCCGATGGACCCATGGTTGCCTGGATGCAACGATCGCTGGGTACCGTGCGGTAGCCTGCTCAGCAAGGGACGGTTGGCTTCCCATCAAGTAGCTTTCCAAGCAGGTGAGCGTTTCCACCCGAGCGGGAACACTCGCCATTTCACTACCATTGACTGTTCAAGGCTGATCTCCGACACTCGAACCTAACGCCTGAAAGTTCGCGTGTTGCGCAACTGGTCATTGGCCGAGCAGGGTCTCAAGCGACCGCTTTGTTGCTCAGACCGGTCACTCTATTGATGCGAGCCGGGCAAGGTAGCAGGAGCAACTGATCACACCAAGGATGAATTGGTTCTCCCGACCCGCTGCGGTCGGTGTTGATGTAGGCAACGATCCCAGAAAACCGTCCGAGAAACCGGGGGAATCCCACCCCGGATACTTGGCGGCACGGCTTATCGGAACCATTGCGAAGAGCATCCGCAGTTGGCCCGCGGGTCCGAAACACGTAGCCAAGGTCTTCTCAAAGAATTAGATCGGCCAGAACCATAGAACGTCCAAAAGCATTCTCTGGTGTGGTGACCTCATGGCTGCACCGAGCAGTGCGAAGCTGCCACATGAGCCGCTCAGTGCGATGCCTCGTAGTGTGCAAGCGGCTCATTACCATTTAACGCAACGAGCAAATTTTCAGCAGCCTGCAACTCGATGGCTCGGCGAACCTTCTTCACCGCCGAACCAATGTGGGGTGTGAAAACCGTGGAGGGGTGTTGCAAGAGTTCCGGATGAATCTGGCGTGGACGGTCTGCCAGCAGCCAGTCTTCCATCTCGTACACATCGGCGGCGTAGGCACCCAGGCGCTCGTCCTTGAGCGCCCGTGCCACGGCAGCCTCGTCCACAACCGAGCCTCGCCCAATGTTGACCAGGATCTGCCCCCGCCGAACACCTTCAAGCATGGTGTCATTGACGAGGTGACGCGTTACGTCCAGCAGCGGAACGGCCAGAATGACATAGTCGGATTGCGACAGGGCCTCACCCAGGCTCACCATGGTCAGGCGTTCGTCATCACCATGCGGGTCCACGCCCAGCAGTTGAGCGCACCCGAAGCCACAGAGACGGTCCACAATGGCCCGCCCAACGGCGCCAAGTCCGACGACCGCCACTATCGAGCCGTGCAACCCCATTCCGTACAGCTGGGGACGCCATCCTGCGTAGCTCTTGCGAACACTGACGTCACCTGCCAGCACATGGCGCGCGGCGGCGATGGCCAGCCCAATGGCGAGTTCTGCCGTGGGTTCTGTGAGCAGGTCAGGAACGAAGCTCACGCTGACACCGGCTTGCGCACATGCCTTGAGGTCAAAGTTGTCATACCCCTTCAGGGCGCAAGCGATGGTCTTGAGCCTGGGAGCGTGCAACAGGGTTCGCTGATCTACCCGGTCAGGCATGAAAGCCATCATTGCGTCGGCATCCTTCAGATGACGGTGGAGCTCGGCCTCGCTCCACGGCTCAGGACCGGGATTCATCACCACTTCACCAACCTGCATAAGACGCGCCAGTACCTCTTCATGGATGGGCTGCGTCACCACAATTTTCGGCATCATTACCTTCCTCTCTCTTTCTATTTCAGATGTTTGCGAAGCGCCGACCCAATGCCGTCGACCACGAGCACGCATATGAGGATGGACAGCAAAATGGCGGAGACCTCGTCGTACTTGATCAGGCGCAGAGCTGCCATGAGTTCGAAGCCAATGCCGCCCGCACCCACGATGCCCATCACTGCCGATGCGCGAAAGTGATATTCCCATCGGTAGATGGTGATGTCCGCCAACTGGGGCAAAACCTGCGGTAACACAGCATGGGTGATGACCTGAAACCGGCTTGCGCCCGCGGCCTTAGCGGCCTCCAGAGGTTTCGGGTCCACGTGCTCTATGGCTTCGGCGTAGAACTTGGCCACCATGCCCGTGGAATGCAGGGCCAACGCCAGCACACCCGGCAGAGCGCCGAAACCAACGGCCGCGACGAACAGAATGCCCAGGATAATTTCAGGCACAGACCGAAATGCGGCCAGGATGGTTCGGGCAATTCGTCCCACCACCCTATTCGGCGCTGTATTGGGCGCCGCAATCAACGCGAGTGGTAAGGACGCCAGAACGGTCAAGGCCGTTCCCGCAATCGACATGGCCAAGGTGTCGCGCAGTGGAATGACCCATTGCTCCCAGCGAGCGAAGTTGGGCGGCACCATCTCAGAGGCCAACTGCTGAATGGCAGGAGCCCCTTCGATGAAACGCTGCGCGTCAAAGAAACCGGTGACAAACAATGCCAGCGTGCAAACGAGCAGGACTACGCAGGCTGCGCCCAGCCGTCTGAGTCGCCGCTGTCCGTCAATGGCAATGATGGATTCCAAGGCTACCGATGTCATTTCATGCGTCCCAGATCAAGCTTGAGAATCTGTGCTGTGTCGCGAAGAATGTCGTAGGCCTTGTCATCAGTAGCGGCAAAGGCCTCGATACGGAATGACTTGAGAATCTCGGCGTCCTTCATCTCAAGAAAGGCTGCACGGATGGCTGCTTTCAACTCGGGCGTGAGGTTGCCCTGCATCGCGATGGGGTAGTTTGGAATGGGAGCTGACAGTTCGAGTTGCACGATCTTGTTGGCATCCACCGTGCCCTTGGCGATGAGGTTGTCCAGAATGGGTTTTGACAACGCGCCAGCCGGAATTTGCCCTGCCTGAACGGCTCGGGCCACGGCGTCATGCGTGCCCAGGTAAACGGGGCGGTAGTCGGTCTCACCGTCAAGCTTGTAGTTCTTGAGCAGGTGCGCGCGCGGTGCGAGGTGGCTGGACGTTGAAGCCTGGTCGCCAAAGCCAAACGGCTTTCCTCGAACGTCAGCCAGCGTCTTCACCGGGCCGCCCGCCGTGGCAATGAGAACCGACTGGTAGGTCGGAGAGCCGCGCTCCACGCCAACGGCAAAAGGCTCAATGTTGGGCGCCTTGGACTTGGCCAGTACGTAAGAGAACGGTCCAAAGTAGGCCACCTCGATGCGGCCAAAGCGCATGGCTTCAATCATCGACGAGTAGTCCGTAGTCACCGTAATCTCTATTTCCTTCTTCAGGGTCTGTTCCAGGTACCGCTTCAGAGGCTGTGCGTTCTGAATGATGGTGGCGGCGTTTTCGTCCGGCAACAGTGCAACGCGAAGCTTGGAAGGATTTTTGCCCTCGGCATGGGCGCCAAGTGGCAACAGGGCGGCCAAAGTGACGGCAGCGATAAATTGGAAACGGCGACGATTCAGCACGGTAAAAACTCCTTGGATTGAGAGGGGGAATCAAATTGACTGCCCATGTTGGCAGGTGAGGAAGAACGGGACGGTTCGACAGGTGACGACTTCGCGTACAGGGCAGACTGGGCTTCTTCCGTCAACTGCGCTGCTGTCCCGTCGAACACCACCTGGCCCTGGCGAAGGCCCACAATGCGGTCGGCGAACATGCGCGCGAGGTTGACTTGATGCAGACTCACGATGGCCGTGAGTCGGTCTTTCTTGCAGATGTCGTGAAGCAGGGTCAACACACTCTGCGCGGTCGCCGGGTCGAGGCTGGCCACCGGCTCATCGGCCAGCAGCAGGCGGGGCTTTTGCACCAAGGCACGCGCAATGCCAATGCGTTGTTGTTGCCCACCAGACAAGGTGTCTGCCCGTGCTAGGGCTTTCTCAAGCAGGCCTACGCGGTCAATGGCCGCCAGCGCCTCCAGCTTGTCAGCCTTGCTCCAAGGCCACAACGACGCCAGAGATCCGCGGGTGGCGAGCTTGCCCATCAACACATTGGCCAGCACGCTTTGCCGCCCGATCAGGTGGTGCTGCTGGAACACCATGCCGCAGTGGCGCCGATGCTCAAGAAGGTTGCGTTTTGAGACGGTGCCGCCCGGCAGATCGGCCACCGACACCTCTCCGTCTGTGGGGCTAACCAAGCCATTGATGCTGCGCAGCAGCGTTGACTTTCCCGCGCCCGACGCGCCCAGCAGCACAAGGAACCCGCCATGCTGTACCTCCAGCGAGGTGGGCGCAAGCGCTGTGTGACCATCGGCATAGGTCACCGTGATACCCCGCAAGCTCAGATGGCTCTCGCGAATTGCAGTTTTCATAGCTCGGTTTCATTTGTTGTGGTGCGCTAGACGCACACCAGGACTCAAGTGGTCAGAGGTATCTCTCGGGAAAGAGGAGGTTCTGGAAGAAACAGCTTCAGTGGAAGCACAGCTCAAGTCTGGGTGACCAAGGTGTCATGAATATGAAACTTTCATCCCTAAAAATGAGGGCACCCATAGATCACATCAATGTCTGGACTCAGCCTCCTCGCAGCCTTGAAGGCCTTTGACGCAACGGCCCGAGCCGGCAGCATGACCGCTGCCGCGAGAGTGCTCGCTATTCAACAACCGACTGTTTCTTCACACATACAGCGCCTGGAGGTCGACTTCGGCGTGGAGCTTTTTCATCGGCGCGGGCGGCGGCTTGAACTCACGTCCTTTGGACGCACTCTGTTGAACTACACCCGGCGTACCTTCAGTGGCGAGGAAGATGCGCACGCACTGCTCGCTGCTGCGAAAAATCAATACGTAGGGCGACTGGTCATCCATGCCATCGGGCCGCACAACGTGCTGCCCGTGTTGAAGCTGTTCATGAAACAGTTCCCCCAGGTCAACGTGGCTGTTGGCGTAGGCGACTCGCGAACCATCACCGAAAAGATTCTTGACTACCAGGGAGACGTGGGCATGGTGCTCAATCACGTCGCTCACCCAGATCTATTTGGCGCGGCTTACCGTACCCAGCGATTGGTGATATTCGGCAACACCCAACACTCACTCGCGCAACGGGCCACTCTCAAACTGCGTGATCTGCAGGGTCAGAGGTTCGTCATCCGAGAGGAAGGATCGACGACCAGACGCGTGTTTGAACAAGAACTAAAGGAGCGAGGCGTCGAGGTGCAGGTGGCTCTGGAGATGGGCAGCCGCGAGTCCGTTCGAGAGGCGGTGGCGGAGGGGCTGGGCCTAGGCGTCGTGGCGGAAACAGCCTACAGGCCAGATCCTCGCCTTGTTAAGTTAACTATTTCAGACACCAGCATGGCGACACAGGTGCACTTCATCTGTAGAAAGGAGCGGCATCAAGCTCCTCTGATCTCGACCTTCCTGGGTTTGGCGCATAGCGTAAGTCAGAAAATTGCCTAGGTATGGAACTTGGATTCCATGCAGCCGTGGGGCATGGGACCGAGGGGCAACTGTTCGCCTGTAGGCCGACTTAAGTTAAGGGTTGTAGGACGCCCGTAATCGCGCGGCGATCCCATCTTGACTGCGGGGCGCGGTCGTGTATCTGAATATGCGCTGTCAGGCTGACTGCCAGCGGTATGGCAGCAGCTCGCCGATCTGGGTGGCGGGCTGCATGGGCAGGCGTGCCATGACATCGCGCAGGTAGGCGTAGGGTCGTGCCCGTTCATGGGGAGACGTGTGCTAGACCATGACTGCAGCTCCCTCGATACCGGTCATCGATGCTGCCGCGCTGCTGGGTGAGCCAATGACAGCTTTGTGCCAGGCACCGTGAACTCAGGTCACGGCCGCGACCGACAGCAACCGCTGCGCTTCCGTCACTCAGGCCTCGGCATCGCCTCTCCTGAGCGGGTATCTTCCGGCGTTGGCTGTTGAGCAGCAGCCTCTATAAAGTCAGCCACCGTCTGCCATCCAGAGCGCAGCTGCGCTTCACTCTTGCCCACGTAATGTCCCAAAGTCACGTCACCTGCAACCGAATGGTTGAGCATTCGCTTCAGCAAACCACCTGAGACCAGCTCTTCAGCAATGCTGGCAAAGGTATCGCGCAAGCCATGACCCTGCACATGGGTCTTTGCCTTCGCATTGATCCACTTCAGCGTTTTTCGTGCATCGGTAATCGGGAATAACACTTCGTCAGGTTTCCGGCCAGCGCAGTGCTTGGCTGCGATTTCCAGCGCCTGTCGGGCCAGGAGCAGCTTGTGGTCGCTACGGTTCTTTGTGTCCCGCAGAACAACTTTCCCGACATCACAGTCCACGTCGCCGACCCTGATTGGCGGGTAGTTGTATCGCTTGTCGCCATGAATCTCTCCTCCGCGACACCCGGTCAGCAACTGGAAACGGTAGTAGTCGGCCGCGACTTGTGAGGGGGCTTTGCCACTTGCACGCCACCAGGCACCCAGTCGTTCCGGTGGGATGGGAGCTGGATTCCCTTTCGCAGGCGCGAGCACGATCCGATCGCGCCCAGCTGTATCACGCCCTAGCGGATTGCCCGGCACCACAACCCCGTGCCATCGCATCACCGCACGCAGCACCTGCATCGCATAGTCGGCTTGCCGTTTTGAACGCTTGAGCAGCGACGAATACTGATCCCGAATGTCATCGGAAGTGAGCTTCAACAACAGCTTGTCGGCGAGCTGAAACAGCAACCCGTCTGCCAGTTTCTTCCCCGTCTTGGTTGTTTCCCCGGGTTCGACCATGGCCAGGTAGTCAGCCTTTGTGCGGGCCTTCAATGGCAGACCGTCCTTTGCCCGCCGCTTCTTGTCGACGTACTCGCGGAGTGCCTTGGCGACTGTCATGCCCTCCTGCCGGTCCATTTGTTCTCGCTCAGCTGCTTCGGCCCGCAACCGTGCCTCCTCTTGGGCTGGCCAGTCCACCCCGTCCCGCGCAAGCGCCCGGATGCGAGCGGCCTCTGCACAGGCCGTGGCCAGCTTCATTTGGCCCGGACCTTCCCCATACTCCTGTGGCAATCGATATTGGCGCTCTACATCAGACCCTTTGACGGAGTAGCGGACCAGCAAGGTGCGAACACCGTCTGGCGCGATGCGCAGCTGCAAGCCCCGGTCGAGCGTGAGCTTGTAGGGCTTCGCTTTGGCTTTGTGGGTTTCAATCGCTCTGACAGTGAGGAGCGGCATTTGCGTGTTCCGTGTCCGACTGGTGTCCGAAAAATCCTGAGATCAGATGCTACCGAGCGGGACCTCATGAAACAACAAATTCTTGTAACCCATTGATTTAGAAGGTTTTTATTTCGTCCCAGGACGTCCCATAGCGTCCCAGAAAATCTGGTTTATACTGACTGTTAATCCGCAGGTCCCTGGTTCGAGTCCAGGTCGGGGAGCCAAGTAAAGCAAAAGTCAGCAGGCTAACGCCTGCTGACTTTTTTGTTTTCCGGGATCTCCGTGACGGACACGTGTCCGAAAATCTTCGCCGACCCATGCCCGCGTCCGAAACACCACACACCTCGCAGTGTCAGGGTGTGGCCCATACCAAACTCCAAAGACATCCAAACGGAAGGCAAGCCCTGCCCTGGCAACTTTGTGTCCACCCGACATCTCTGCGAAAGATCCCTGAGTGTTGATTGATTTTCAAAGCTGGGCATTTGGGGCTTTGGGCCAACTGGTCAGTTTTGGCCAGCGTCAGCAAGCATCAGTCAGAGTTGTTCGCAAATGCCGTTTCATCAGTTTGCCGTTGGGGTTGCGCGGAAGGGATGTAGGGCTCAGGGTCAGGTGTTCGGGCACCTTGTAATCAGCCAGGCGCTCTGCACAGAAAGCCTTCAGCTCCCCCACATCCAGATCATGGCGCTGCGTGTGAATATAGGCGTGTACGCGTTCACCCAAAACGGGGCACGGCACACCCACAACCGCAGCTTCGATGACGCCAGGCATCTGCAGCAGTACATTCTCGACCTCGGTGCTGAAGACCTTGTAACCGCCCCTGTTGATCATGTCCTTTTTACGGTCCAGAACCCGGACGTAACCCTCTGCATCGACGGAACCGACGTCGCCCGAGTGCCACCACCCTGCAGTGAACTCACGGGCTGTGGCGGCCGGATCGTTCCAGTAGCCCTTCACGACCATGGGTCCACTGATCCAGAGTTCCCCCACTTCGCCAGCGGGAAGTGCATGCCCATGCTCGTCCATGACCATCACCGCAGCGCAGGGCAAGGCAATGCCCACCGTGTCGGCGTGGGCACGGGTCTGGCCGATGGGCATCAGGGTCGTGGGCGATGTGGTTTCGGTGGCGCCGTAGGCGTTCAGCAGCTGGAGGCTCGGGAGGCACTTCGCCAGGTCGTCGATGGTCGAGGTGGGCATGGGTGCACCACCAAAGCCGCCGATGCGCCAGGTTGACAGATCGAACTCGGTGAAGTGGGGATCCAGCAACAGGAGTTTGTACATGGCCGGCACCATCAGGGTGTGGGTCATCCCTTCCCGGGCGGCCAGCTGCAAGAAATGCCCCGCCTTGAAAACCGGCAGCACCAGCAGTGCGGCACCCGTTCCTACGACCGTCATCAGGTTGGCGATGAGGCCTGTGACGTGGGTCACCGGAACCGCCAGCATTGAACGGTCCGACTCAGTCAGCGCCATGCAACTGATGAAATGCTGAACAGAATGCAAGACGTTGAAATGCGTCAGCATCGCCCCTTTGGGGCGCCCGGTGGTGCCCGAGGTGTATAGAACGATGGCCGTGTCCTCCTCCTGCACAAGCTGCACATGGCTGCACGGTGGTTCCATCAGCAACTCGTCAAACTCGCGGTGAAGCCGTTGGTCAACGGCGGCGAGGCCAGCCCGTGGCTGCAGGTACTCGGCCTCCACGACAGCCTGAACATTGACTCCGACCGCCCACTGCAGTTCGGGCGCATCGGTCGGACCGGGCAAGCGCTCGAGAAGGTTGGCGTCACAGACCACGCCGCGAGCGCCGCAGTGCTGAATGATCCAGGCAAGGCCTTCCTTTTGTTCACGCGGCCCCACGGCCACGGCAATCGCACCCAACTGTTGCAGTGCAAGCATGGCCATCACAAAGCTCGGATGGTTGCTCTGGTACAGAACCACCCGGTCGCCGGGCTGCAGACCCAGTTTCAAAAATCCGCTGGCAGCACGCGCTGAAAGTTCGGCGAGTTCACGCCAGGTCCAGCGCTGCGCTTCACAGACCATCGCCAGGCGCTCACCGTGGCGCGCCACGGTGGCTTCCAGCAGGGCATGCAAACTGCCCACACGATCCGGAAAACACGGCAGCACACGGTCACCAAAATGGGCTTCCCGGCGGAGCGCCGGCACTGCGAATCCGGCCCAGGGGCCCTGCAAGCCCGAGGCAGCTTCTGGTGCAGAGGCACCAGTGGTCATGCCACTGCGCGACGAGGCGCTGCATTGGATCCACGCTCAATCACGACTTCCTGGTCCAGCATGGAAGCTGCGTGATTGAGTTCAGACTGCGCAATCACCACCGTCATGTCCTTGCCGCGCAAACCAAAAATCACGTCTGAGAGGCGTTGTGACAGGGCGGGTGCCACCCCTTCAAACGGCTCGTCCAGCAACAGCAGGCGTGTGCCGACCGCCAGTGCGCGGGCCATGGCCACCAGTTTTTGCTGGCCGCCTGAGAGCAGCAAGGCGCGTCGGTCTTTCATTTCCTTGAGCTCGGGCAGCACCTGGTAAACCATCGCGAGACACTCCTGCGGCTGCAGGCTGGACGATACCCAGACGGGAATCAGGATGTTCTCCTCCACCGTCAGTTCGGGCACCAGACCTCGGTCTTCGGGCATGTAGCCAATGCCCAGGGCGGCGCGCGCATGGGGCGGCATCGCTGCCAGGTCTTTGCCGTCCCACATGAGACGGCCTTGGGTGGGCTTCAGGTGGCCCATGACCGTGCGCAGCAGGGTGGTCTTGCCAGCCCCGTTGCGCCCGACCAGGCCTACCATCTGGCCCACGGGTACGTTCAGAGAGAAGCCTCGCAAGGCCTGGACGGACTGAATGGTGACATGCACCGAATCGATGGTCAGCATTTCAATGTCCCCGCTTGAGCGAACCCGTGACGTACCGCTGGACCTGGGGGTCGTCCAGCACGGTCGAGGGTGGATCATCAGCAATCACGCGGCCGCTGTAGAAAGCGATCACACGGTCCGAATACCGGGTGACGATCTCCATGTCGTGTTCGACGAACAGAACGGTCACCCGCTCGCTCGCCAAGGCCGCGCTGATGGTGTCCATCATGGGAAATTTTTCGTCCACCGATACACCGCTGGTGGGCTCGTCGAGCAGCAGCAGTTTGGGCCGTCCGGTCAACGCCATGGCAATGTCCAGCAGCTTGCGCACACCGCCGGGCAGTTCCGACACCCGGCGGTCTGCGTGCTCCTCGAGCTTGAACTTGGAAAGCATCGCCATGGCCCGGTCGATCCGGTCGCAAGCGTGGGCCGGACGCCAGAACGACTGCTTGCCATCGTTGCAGGCAGCAGCCACGAGCATGTTGTCCAGGGCGCTCATGTCCAGCGCCAGTTGCGGAATCTGGAACGAGCGTGCCACGCCCATTCCAGTGATCCGCCTCGGCCCCAGGCCCGCGATGGACTGGCCATCCAGTTCGATCGTGCCAGCGTCGGGCTTGAGGTAACCCGTCACCATGTTGACGAACGTGGTCTTGCCGGCGCCATTGCTGCCGATCAGACTGACCCGCTGACCGGTGGGAATTTCAATGTTGACGTTGTCGGCAGCAGTCACGGCGCCAAAAGATTTCATCAAGCCTCGTGCCGACAGCATCGTCTGGGTCTGGGCGGTCGTCATGCGGAGCCTCCTTCCTGGCCAGCTGTCTTCTTTTTGCGTCTGTTCGTCCAGAGACTCCCGAGTCCCAAGGGCAAGAAGCGGATGACGACCAGCAAGAACAGCCCCATGGCCAGCTGCCAGGTGTTGGGGAAATACAGGTTCGAGAACGAACGCACCACCTCAACCACGAACGAACCCACGAACACCGCCAGCATGCTGTGGTGTCCGGCCAGAATGGCGACAAACACAAACTCGCCTGAAGTCGTCCAGTAGGCAAAGTTGGGCTCGATATGACCCAACGACATGAGTGTCAGTGCGCCACCGACGCCCCCCATGAACGAAGCCAGCAAGTAGTTGAGCGCCACCGCCTGGGACACCGATGCGCCCAGGTATTCCACCCGCAACTCGTTTTCACGAATCGCCAGCGAAACCAGGCCGCGCACCGAGTCAACGTAGATGCGCGCCAAGGTTGCCAGCACCCCCACCACCAGCACAGCAACGCTGTACAGCAACCAGTTGGACTGCTCGGATGCAATGCTCTGGCCAAACAGGGTGGGCCGGCTGACATTGAAGCCATCCGAACCACCCAGGGCTTCTGTCTTCACCAGAATGCCGTACAGCACCATGGATATAGCCAGCGTCAACATGGCGAAGAAGATGCCCCGATAACGCGACAGCAAGGGCGCGAACGGCAGCGCACACAGCACCGCTGCCCCGCCACCGATGAGGACCATCAGGAAGGCATCGGTGATGCCCAGGTGGTTGGCGGCCATGGCGCTGGCATAGCCGCCCACAGCAAACACAAAGCCCTGGCCGAAAGAGACCACACCTATACGCATCAGCAGCACAATGCCCAAGGACACCAGACCGTGCGAAAGCGCCATGGTCGACAAGAAAAGCAGCCACTTGGGCATCACCAGCCCGGCAGCCAGAAACAGCACAGTCAGCAGCACGCCGATCAGCAGCGTTTTTTTCAAGCTGTTGGTCATCAGATTTTCCTCGCCTGGATGCGATGAAACAGACCCTCAGGCCGAAACATGAGCACGATGGCCATTGCAATGTAGATGCTGAAGAGTTCGGCAGCAGGCCAGGTGTGAACCGCCAGTGCACGGGCCAGCCCGACGATCACAGCACCAATCGCCGCGCCCTCGATGCTGCCCAGGCCGCCAATGATCACGACTGCGAACGAGACGATGATGACGCCCGAGGCCAGACCCGGCTGGACGGAAATCATGGGCGAAGTCAGGGCGCCGGCCAGCGACGCCAGAAAGATGCCGAACATGAACGCCAGGGTGCAGACCCGGGACACGTTGATGCCCATGCTGGACGCAATCTCGTTGCTGTGGATCACAGCCAGAACAATCTTGCCGGTGCGGGTGCGGTTCAGGCCCCACCAAACACCCAGACCACAGATGATGGCGAAGCCGATCAGGATGAAGTCATAGCCCACGTAAGACATGAGCCCGATATCGACCACACCGAACAGCATGTAGGGTTCGGTCACGTAGTACGGAACCGCGCCCCAGATCAGCTTGGTCACGTCTTCCAGGATCAGGAACAGCGCGTAAGTGACCAGCACCAGCAACACTTCATCGCGTCCGTAGAAAGAGCGCAGCAACATCCTCTCGACGAGGGGGGCGAGCAAGAGCGACACGGCCAGGGCCGCCAGCAGCATCAACAGCAGGGACCAGGCAGGTGACATGCCGGCACCCACCGACCAGGAAACAAAGGAAGCGGTGACGTAGGCCCCGACCGCGTAGAAGCTGCCGTGAGCAATGTTCAGAATTTTCAGGACGCCAAAAATCAACGTCAGCCCCAAGGCCACAATGAAGAGCCAGGAGGCATAAATAATGCCGTCAAAAAGTATGGTGAGTGCAAGCATGTGGGATTCCGCTCCAAGTGGAGGACCGCTGGAACCGGACGCAACACCATCGCTGCCGGCCGGGACAACTCACGAGTCTGAGCCTGCCGCTCTGCGAACAGAGGGGCACGGCACAGATGATCGGTAAATGTCGTTGAACGACTCAGGTCAGCACTTGGCGCCTTTGAAGCCGCTCTTGATCCAGTCTTCGGTCTTCATGTCGGCTGGCGGATTCACGCACTCGGCGGGGAATCGCATGATGTCCACCAGATCTACCCGCTTCTTCTCCGGGTTGTACTTGGTGGTACCGATGGCGGTGTCCTGGATGGCCTGTTGTCCCTTGCCATTGGCCATGCGGATCATGCCGGCGGGAGACTCCCAGGAGGAGCCGCGCAGGGCTGCAGCGAGCTGTTCGTGGTTGGGCTTCTTGCCACCGTTGGCGGTCATGGCCTTTTCAACTGCCAGCTTCAGGCCCATCAGGCTTTGAGCCATGCGGTAAGGAGCCTGCACGGGGATGACCTTTTCGCGGTCCTCGTACAGCTTGAACCACCAACGGTTCAGTGGGGTGTCAGGCGACATCAGGCCATAAGCACCGCGAGCACCCAGGATCACACCATCGGGCATTTTGTCGCCCAGCCCCGGCAACACATGGTCACCCGCTGAAAGGACCAGCTGCGAGCGCCGCATTACACCGCGCGGAGCGGCTTGCAGAACAAACGACTGCAGGTCGCCACCCCAGAGACTGGAGTGCGTGACGCTGGCCGGCGAGGAAAGCAGCGCAGAGATTTCCGTGCCGTACTGTCCGGCACCAAACTTGGGACGCAGGTCCTGGCCCGTTTTGGCTTGTGGGAACAGTTGCTCAGTCGTCAGTTGGAAGTCCTTGAGCGAATCGTGACCCCAGGCGTAGTCCTGGTTGATGTAATTGATGGTTTCGACCTTGGCGTTCTTGGCCTTCAAGTAGCGACCGAGCGAGACGTTGTCCATCGCGGCATGCGCGGCCGTTCGGAAGACATAGCTGTAGTCACGCTCTTCAAAAATGCGGGGGGTTCCGCAGTCGTACAGGATCAGGAAACGTTTCATTTCTTCGGCCACGGGTGCCACAGCCAGGCAGTCGCCCGAGCCGACGTAACCCACCACCGCATCCACCTTTTCGCGGTCGTACAGATTGCGCAGTTCCTGCACCTGTTTGGTTGCACCGCCGGCCTCGTCCACGTAGACGGCCTCAATTCGCATTCCACCAAAGCCCTTGGTGTCGTAGGGTGCAGGGGCCTGGCCATTGTTGAAGGCCTCAACAAGCAGCTTGGCCCCGTTCACAGCAGGAATGCCGAAGCTGTCCGCCGCCTGCCCAGAGAGAAAACTGACAATACCGACCCTGAAAGTTTCCTGCGCTTGCACCTGGGTGGACAAGCCGGCCCCCATCAACATTGCCGCAGCGACCGCCGACAGCTTCACCAACAGTTTGTTCCGTCTCATCACTTGTCTCCTGATTTTTTAACTACCTGTGCGACCCTGCCGTGAAACGACAACAGGGGACGATGATCAGATTCACGCGCGCTCAGTGATGCCATCGAGCGGCCCCAAGTGGCCTCAGATCGCCGTCTGATTGCCTTATGGTGAGCGCATCCTATCGGCCGCCAAAGGCATGACTTGTCTCTGCAGAGACATTGAGTTGACGACTGCCATGAGACCCCATGGAAACCCGAACAGCCTGCGCACACAAGGATCCTGTTTGCAGTTCAGTAGCTCCTCGGGCACCCCAGGCCGGCATCAACCTTGAGATACCTCGGCATGGAAGCCGGCTGGGTCGGAAATCCCTTGGTGACTTGTTCAAGCCCGGTCTGGGCAGCTCCAAGTCATCTGCACGGAGTGCGCAATTCCGCAGGCGCAAGCTGGGCTTTCCTGCCTGGAACCGATCCAGCCATTGCTTCGTGCGCCCCTGGCTTGCTCAGCGGGTCACGCGAGCGATTGATGCGCCGATGCCTTCCCGTGCTGTTGTCGTGCTGCCGGCATCGAGGTTGACCCGGCGCGGGGTATCGAAGTTGGCGACATAGCCGGCATCGCCCACGAACACCAGCGCGGCAGGAAACTCCAGCGGTCCTGCAGCGCCATTGCGAGCGACTTCGGTGACCTCGCCCGTGGGACTGATGCGCACCAAGGCATTGAGTTCGTTGGCCGCGACCCAGAGGTGGCCTCGCGCGTCGAAAGCCAGGCCGTCTGCGCCCTCAAGGGTGGAGTTCTGCACCCACAGCACCGGGCGTTGCGCCCGGCCGTCGCTGTCCAAAGCAATGCGCCACACAGCGCCACGCGCAGTGTCGGCGACGTGCACAACGCCCGCCTTGTCGATGGCGAGACCGTTGGCAACGATGGCTTGCTGGGTGCGCCCGTCCGGCAGTGTGCGGGTGAAGCGCTCTACGGTGGCGACAGTTTCTGCCGCGCCGCCGTTGGGACCCACACGGAAGATGTTGCCGCTGGCCCCACCACTGATGTACAGGCGGCCCTGGCGATCGATCTCAACGCCGTTCGCCCCAGGTGCGCCCGTGGCGAAGGTCTGGGCCACACCGGGGCGGGCCGGGTCAAGCTCGGCGGCGCGCAGCCGCACAACCTCCCCGAACGCAGAGGCTCCAATCAGCAAGTCGCCCTGCGCGTTGAACACCATGCCCGAAGGATTCGCAGCCGTGTTTTGCCCATTGACCTGGCGCGCAGCGATGCGGCCGACCACCACAGGCTGCGGCTTCATTGGGTCGATGCGCATGACGTTGCCCGACACGCGGTCTGCCACGTAGAGCAGGCCGCCTTTGCTGGCCGTGATGCTCTCGATGATCACGGTTCGATCGGCACTGGCCGGGTCGAGGTCGACAAGGATCGACGGAGACGGTGTTTGCGGGCCAAGGCTGGCGCAGCCGGACAGCGCCAACGCGACGAGGGTGGTGATGACTGTCTTCAAGGGGAGCCTCCTGAACCACCTTGTAGGGCGGCGTGTCGTTAAGGGATGGGCGACAGTGACCGTGGCGTGATCTGGACCGGTTTGCCGGCCCGAATGTTATCGGCGCGAAGTGGGCTGTGGGAAACCCGTGTCAAAAGCCCCTCAAGCCATGTTGAGTGGCAGGCTTGCACAACAGCTCGTGCAGGGACAAAGAGATCTACGCTGCCGCCACAGTGACGAAGTAGTCGTTACGCCAACAGCGAAGTGTTGGCCAAACCCAGCGCCACGATCGAGCGTGCGGCCTCGTCGATCTCGCCACCGCTGTGCGATTGATCGCACAACCAACCGCTCACCTGAGCGGTTGTGTCACTTCCTGCTGCGCCGGCGTTGCGTCGTGGCACCCATCAAGAGCAGACCGGCCAGGAGCATCGCGTACGTTTCGGGCTCCGGCACGGGTGTTGCCAATACAAACAGGCGCGAATTGCCCGTGCCCGAATCTTCAGCCACCAGGTACAGGTTGCCGAGATCGTCGACCGTCACACCTTCGATGGCCTGGCTGGTGATGCCCGCCAGGTTCAGGCTGCTGAGCACCTGCCCGCTGCGGGTCACTTCCAGCAGCCTGCGCGAATCCAGGCTCAGGATCAGCAGGTTGTCGGCGCCGTCGGTACCGGCCAGTGCCGTGACAGGTGAGAGCGTCTGCACATCGGACAAGCTGGCCACGCCCAGCAGCGCCGGATCGAACAAGGCACCCATGGTGGACGCACCGGTGGTGAAGTTCAGCGTGCCGCCCAACACGGCCTGGGGTGCGGCTTGTTTCACCGACACGAAGCTGCCGTTGCGGGGGTCGTACGAAAGACCTTCGAGGCCGAAGTTGCCCACGGTGTCGTTGCTGATCGAGGCCGACGGTGCGTTGGCCAGATTGACGCTGCCGCCCGCCACGTAGTTGAACCGAAAAGCGTCTTGCAGACGCTCTTCGGCCACCACGAGAACGCCGTTGCCCAGGTAGGTCAAGCCTTCGGAGTCGCGGTTGCTGCTGGTGGTGGGCCAGCCCAGGTTGGTGCCACCGCTGAACGACATGGTGCTCAGCGTCTGGCCAGTGAGCGAGATTTCGACCACGCCGGTGCCTTCGTCACCCACGAAGAACAGGGTGCCGTTGGTGCCACGGTCGCGCGCGAACGTGACGGCCGAGGCCTCCAGACCCGACACCCCGTTGCCTGGGTTGACGTCAAGCGTGTAGTTGCCGGTGACCTGGTAGGCCGACAGGTTGATGCTGGTGGCCGCAAACGCGTTGAAGCTGAAGACGCACGTGGCGACCAGCAAACTGGAGATGAGTTTCATGGGTGTGCTTGAGCGCGTTCAAGCTTGGCGGCGACGAATAGCCGCGCCCATCAGGCCCAGGCCGGCCAGCAACATGGCATAGGTTTCCGGCTCGGGCACCAGCGAAGGTGAGCCGATCTCCAACCCCGAGGCGATCACAAACGCGCCGTTGACGCCTGCCGTGCTGAGTGTGCTCAAGGTCACATTGTTCAGGCCGGCCGAGTTGTCGAAGGTCTGGTAGGGCGACGAGGCGTCGGATGCACCAAAGTCAACACGAGCTTCAAGTGCACCAGCAGCGTTGTAGATGTTCACCGCGTCGCCGCCGGTGCCGAACCCAATGCCTGCACCGCTGTAGGTGCCCACCACCACGCCGGCATACGACGGGGAACCGAACCAGTTGTTCAGGAAGTTGCTGGCGGTGGCGGCGTTGCTTTCGATGAAGATCACCGACTGACCCGCACCAATGCTGGAGACGCCGGTCAGGGCCAGTGCCGAACCAAACGCGTTGGAGTTGTCGTCCACTTTCCAGCCCGTGATGTCAACAGCGGACGCGCCCAGGTTGGTGAGTTCGAACCAGTCGGCAGCCACCACGGAGTTGCCGCTGCTCCACGGAGCAACTTCGGTGATGCGGACCTGTGCGCTGGCGGCGGTGGCCGTCAGCACGAGGGCCGACAACAGGGTGGACAAGGAGAGTGTTGAACGCAGTGACATGGGTGCCTTTGTTGAAGGGATGGGATGAAATGGCGAAACCGCCGTGCATGCCCTGCGAGACTAAGCAAGGCATGCAACGGCGGTTTGACAAAGTTCCCACGCAGAGATGGTCCGAATGGACCATCCCTGCAGAACTCAGGCTTGGCGGCGGCGGCGCGTGATCCAACCCACCATGCCCAGGCCGCTGAGCAGCAGGGCCAGCGTCTCGGGCTCCGGCACGGCCGAGACCGTGATGTTGAGCGTGTCGCCCGCGTTCAGGCCGAGGATGGTCCAGTCCAGGCGGCCAGCGCCTGCGAAGAGCGGGTCGCCGATCTCGACATCCAGAAACTCCAGCGGGGAGAACGACACGGTGGCGTTGCCACCGTTGAAGTCGATCACGCTGGTGCCGCCGAACTGGCGTGTCACCGTGCCCAATGAGCCGAAGCTGCCCGAGCTGAGACCGAAGGTGTAGCCCTCCAGGCCGGCGCCGGTGAAGTTGCGCAGCATGGCGTTCAGCGACAGGCCGCCCACGTCCATGGCACCGATGGTGTAACCCAGCGTGGCCGAGGTGATGGACGAGAAGTCGATGTCGAAGGAGATCAGGCCATCGACGCTGTAGTCGGCCACGGTGGCCGGGGTGCTGCCGACAACCCCGGTGAACGTAGCAGCGTGGGCAGGAGCAAGACCGGCCAAAGACAGGGCTGCAGCGAGGGCGAGGAGGTGTTTGTTCATGGTGTTCGGTGTTGGTTTGGTTGGGTTCACAGGGTGCCTTTGGTCCACGGGCCGGTGATGGCCAGCGTGACGCCGGTGTAGAGGTTGACGAACAGCACACGACCGTCGGGGCTGAACACGCTGCCCGCCCATTCGGTGTTGCGCTGGTTGCCGGCGGTAGCGCCGGTTTTGCCCACGGCGTCGAGCTGGGCGCGCGTGAAGTTGTAGTTGTGCTTGGCGAAGATGTAGCTGCGGCCGTTGGGCGCCAGCACCTTGAGGTGTTGCGACACGATGGCCGCGCTGGTGGGGCTGCCGTCGCCACCGTCTTCGTTGAACAGCAGTCCACCACGCGGGCTGATGCAGATGTTGTCGGGCGAGTTGCCCACCACACGATCGCGGCTCACGAAGATGGCCTTGAGCACCATGGTGGCCAGGTCCAGCGACCAGATCACGCCGGCGCGGGCAGGTGCCGTGGCGGTGGCGGAGCTGGTGGCCTTGTCGGTGAAGAACACCACACCGTTGGCGACCCAGCAACCCTCGTTGGCGCCGAAGATGGCGCCGCCGTTGGCATAGGCACCACGGAACGGGCCGCTGCCCGTAACGGTGCCCGCCGTGGTGCTGATGGATGCGCGGTCGGCATCGGGATCGGCGATCTCAACCCAATCGCACTGGAACTCCTGGCACAGCGTGGGATAGCGCAGATCGGCACCGGGCTGTCCGCGCACGGCCAGGCCCTGCATGCGGCCACCCTCGTGCAGTGAGCCCAGGCCACCGTTGATGTTGTTCGGCAGGAAACGGTACAAGGTGTTCGCACTGCCCTGGTCTTCCGTGAGGTACCAGTAGCCGGTGTCCAGGTCGAGCGCGCTGGCTTCGTGCGCCATGCGGCCCATGTCGACGATGGGGGTCACATTGGCCGCGTTCTGGCTGGTATCGGCCGGGATCTCGAAGATGTAGCCGTGCTTCTTGCCGGTGGTGCTGATGCTGTTGCTGCCGATTTCTTCGTTGCTGAGCCAGCTGCCCCAGCTCGACGAGCCGCCAGCACAGGGGCGGTAGATGCCGCCGAAGGTGGCGTAGCTTTCCACCCAGTTGCCGTCGCGGAACACCAGGTTGGTGTTGCCACCGATCTGGTAGCTGCCGCCGGTCAAGCCGGTGTCGTACTTGGCCACGGCGGCACGGCCAGCGCCGATCATGTTGTTGGCGTTGGTGGACAGGGCCTGCTCGTGGTTGCGCACCAGGATGATTTCGCTGCTGCGGCCGACACGGCGCGACACCACCACGCCCATGCCGTCGTGTGCGCCCGGTGTTGGCAGGCCGTCGCTCATGACGTCGCCGCGCCAGCCGTAACTCTTGTAGGTGAAACCGGCGGGCAGTTCGATCAGGGGCAGGCCCGTGGTGATGTCGTTCACAGGCGCCGTGGGGCCGTAGGGGCTGGCGACCACGGAGGACGCATCGGCCGGCGCGCAGTTGCTGCCGTAGCCTTGGTCAATGGTGTTGGCCATTGCGGTGACGGGGCCGGTGAACGCTGCGGTGATGGCTGCGGCACCGCCACCGATCAACAGGTTGCGGCGGGAGAGTTCGGGTTGCTGGTCGGACATGGAGCTGACTTTCGTGGGGTTGGACACAGGTGTCAGCTTGGCGCGGTGCATTGAAACCACGGTGACAGGCCCGCTGGCGTTTGGCCTTGTTATGTGTCAACTGTTCCACGGGCATGGTCCGATCGGCTCATGCCCACCCGCAGCTCAACGGACGCTGGCCTGCAGCGCTTGCTCGATGGCTGGTGCACCGACCGCACCGGCGATGCGCAGGCCGCTGGGCGTGAACATGGTGGGTGTGCCGCTCACGCGGTACTTGTTGGCCAGCGCGGTGTTGCGGTCCAGCGCCTGCAGGTCGCATTTCGCCGAGTCCATCAAAGGCGGCATGTCCTTCATCACCTCGTTCCAGGCCTTGCTGCGATCGGCCGCGCACCAGATCGCCTCGTTCATCGCACGCGACTGCGGCCCGAGGAAAGAGACCGGAAAGGTGTAGAGCACCAGGTCGGGCACATCCTTGAGCGTCTGGTGCAGCCGCTTGCAAAACCCGCAGCGCGGATCTTCGAACGTCACCAGCACACGGCCCGGCAGCTCGCGCCCGTTGACGATCTTGATGGCATCGGCCAGGTCGAGTTGCTGGATGTCCAGCACCGGCGTGGTGGCAACTTCATGCTCTTGCTTGCGCCGGGCCGTCACCGAAGTTCGGGTGGCCACTTCCACCACCTGCCCATCCACCAGGTGGGTGCCGGTGGAATCGATGTACAGGATGTTGCCGTTGACGATCACTTCAAACAGGCCCGCGATGGGTGACGGTGCGATCGATTCCACCTTGGCACCCACCAGACGCTCGACCACAGCGGAGAGTGCCTGGGTGTCTGGCGCAGCGGTCTGGGCCGTGGCGGGCACAGCCATCAGGAAGGAAGCGCAGGCCAGTGCGGCGCTGCAGAACGCGGTGCGCAGGGTGCGGCCTTGGAAGATGCCTTGAAAGAGGCCGGGGAAGATGGCGATGTTCATGGTGCAGGTCTGTTCGGAGCTCATGAGCGAGCGGTGCAGGCATGCTGCGCCGCCGATGTGACACCCACCCGAAAACCGCGGCCGCCCGATGATCCGAACGGATGACGACCATGGGCCAAACGGACCATCTCAAACCACCGGGCTGCGTCCGTACACGTCCTCGAACCGCACGATGTCATCCTCGCCCAGATACGAACCTGACTGAACTTCAATCATCTCCAGGTCAAAGCGGCCCGGGTTCTCCAGCCGGTGCACCTGGCCCAGCGGAATGTAGGTGGACTCGTTTTCGGTGAGCAGGAACTGGCGCTCACCGCAGGTGACCTGGGCGGCGCCCTTCACCACAATCCAGTGTTCAGCGCGGTGGTGGTGCATCTGCAGCGACAAGGCCGCGCCGGGTTTCACGAGGATGCGTTTGACCTGAAACCGGGGCCCGGCGTCCACGCTGTCGTACCAGCCCCAGGGGCGGTGAACCTTGCGGTGCATTTGCCACTCGCCCCGCCCGTCCCGCTTGAGCTGCTCCACGACCTGCTTCACATCCTGCGCGCGGTCCTTGTGCATCACCAGCACAGCGTCCGCCGTCTCCACCACCACCAGGTTGTCCACCCCGCAGCAACTCACCAGACGCCGCTGCGACAGCACCAGGGAGTTGTGCGAGTCCACCATGACCACGTCACCGGCCACTGCGTTGCCCTGCGCGTCCTTGGGCAGCGCTTGCCAGACCGCGTTCCAGGCGCCCACGTCGGACCAGCCTGCCTCCAGTGCCACCACCACACCGGCGGGCAGTGCCGGGTGCCGCGCGCCCTCGCCCACCAGGCGCTCCATCACCGCGTAGTCGATGGAGTCGCTCGGGCAGGCGGCAAACAAGGCCGCCGGCACGCGCACAAAATCCTGGTCGGTGCTGCGCGAGCTCCACGCGGCTTCCACCGCCGCAGCCATGGCCGGCTGGCAGATGTGCAACGCCGACATCCACACCGAAGCCCGCACCATGAACAGGCCCGCATTCCACAGGTGATCGCCCGATTGCAGGAAACTCCCGGCCGTCGCGCTGTCGGGTTTTTCAGTAAACCGCCGGATCGACCACGCAAGGCCAGCCGCCCCTGGCTCCAAGGGCAATTCCTCGCCAAACTGGATGTAGCCATAGGCGGTCTCGGCAGAGGTGGGCTGAACGCCGAACGTCACCATGGCGCCCGCCAGCGCCAGCGGCACCGCCCGCTGCACAGCCTGGCCGAAGGCCTCCGTGTCCTGCACGATGTGGTCGGCCGGCATCACCAGCAGCAGTGGGTCTTCGTGCTCCTCCAGCGCTTCGAGCGCAGCCAGCGCCATGGCCGGCGCGGTGTTTCGCCCCATGGGCTCCAGCACGATGCGGCCCGGGCGCTGCATTTGCAGCAACTGCTCGGCGATCACGAAGCGGTGACCCTCACCGCAGACGATCAAAGGGGGCGCCACGTTCATCCCCGGCAGATCGACCACCCGGCGCAGCGTGGCCTGCAGCAACGAATCGGTGCCAATGAGGGAGAGCAGCTGTTTTGGATACTGGTCTCGCGACAACGGCCACAGCCGGGTGCCGGAACCACCCGAGAGCACCACGGGCAGGACGGTCAGGGAAGTCATGGGGTCTCCGCCAAAAAAAAGCCAATGTAGGTTGCCTGCGTGTGCGCCTGATGACACAACGGAGGCAGCGCTCATCTCTGGCCGACACCGCATTCAAGATGTCACAAACGGCGATCAAACTCGGCATCCCAGTTCTGCATCCTTGATCACAGACCGACCGATTTCCGTTCGCTGCGAAGCTTGCTGCACCGAGGGAGCTGCCTTGTCCGACACATCCGCTTCAGCCTCATCCACCGGCAACATCCACCGCGACGCGCGAGGCGCCTCCAGCCGCGGCAGCCTGCTGCGCGCGCTGGAAACGTCCCTGAGCCCCTTGGTGGGCGTGGCTTGCCTTTGGGCACTGGCCCTGCGCATGGATGGCGGCATCTACACCGAATACTTCCTGCTGGGTCTGGGGGTGTTTGCCCTCACCTACCCCGGACCTTCGCGCTTGACGCTGTCGCCGCGGGCCACCCTCATCGACGTGCTGCTGAGCTGGGGCACCACCATGGGCCTGCTGCTCGCCGCCGGCTGGGTGACCGGCTACATGCGCGCGTTTTCGCTGGATGTCATCTCGACCTGGACCGTGATCACGCCGGTGGTCGATGGCGCAGCCTGGTTCGTGCTGCAGCGAACGGCGCCGGCGCTGGTGCGGCTGCAGGGTCCGCCGGAGCGGGCACTGGTGGTGGGCATGAACCACCAGGGCCTGGCGCTGGCGGACAACCTGGGCGCCACCCGGTTCAACAACATCGAGGTGGTGGGATTCGTCGACGACCGAAGCCGCGAACGGCTGCAGGCCGACCCCCGCTTCAGCCTGCTGGGACGCTTCGATCACCTGACCGAAGTGATCAACAGCCAGCGCATCAGCCTGATCTACATTTCGCTGCCCATGGCTTCCCAGCCGCGCATCCTGAAGATTCTGGACGACCTCAAGGACACCACAGCATCGATCTACTTCGTGCCCGACATGTTCGTGACCGACCTGATCCAGAGCAAACCCACCGTGTTGTGTGGTGTCCCGGTCATCTCGGTCTGTGACACCCCCTTCCAGGGTGTCAACGGCCTGCTCAAGCGCGGCAGCGATGTGGTGCTCTCCTCGCTCATTCTGGTGGCACTGGCGCCGCTGTTGCTGGTGATCGCGCTCGCCGTCAAGCTGGGCTCGCCCGGGCCCGTGATCTTCAAGCAGCGCCGCTATGGCCAGGAGGGTGAAGAGATCGTGGTCTACAAATTTCGCTCGATGACGGTGGCCGAAGACGGCCCCGACATCCGCCAGGCCCAACGTGACGACAAGCGCATCACGCGCCTGGGCGCCTTCCTGCGCAAGACCTCGCTGGACGAACTGCCGCAGTTCATCAACGTGCTGCAGGGCCGCATGAGCATCGTGGGCCCACGTCCACACGCCGTGGCTCACAACGAGCTCTACCGCAAGCTCATCAAGGGCTACATGGTCCGGCACAAGGTCAAGCCCGGCATCACCGGCTGGGCGCAGGTCAACGGCTTCCGGGGCGAGACCGACACCCTGGAAAAAATGGAAGGCCGCATCGAACGCGACCTGGACTACCTGCGCAACTGGTCGCTCAAGCTGGACATGCTGATCATCCTCAAGACCGTTCGGCTCGTGTTCAAGGACCAGTCGGCCTTCTGAACATGCACCTCCGTTTTTCAAGCCGCCCTGCGCGCAGGGTTCTCGCACTGCTGGTCATCTGCACAAGTCCCGTGGCACTGGCGCAGACCGCGGACGGTCTGACCTTGACCGCAGCCTACTCACTGCGGCACGACGACAACCTGTTTCGCCTGCCCGATGGCGTGGACGCACAAGCCGCGCTGGGGCGCCCCAGTGCGGCCGAGACCATCGACATCTCGTCCGTGGGGCTGCGCTACGGCAAGAGCCACAGCCTTCAGCGCATCGAGCTGGGCGTGAGCCTGGTGGACTACCGCTACCGCACCTACAGCCGCCTGGATCTGCTGGCCACCAACTACGACGTCACCTGGCGCTGGGCGCTCACGCCCCGACTGCGCGGTACGTTGGTGGCAGAGCGGGACGAGAGTGTGAACAGCTTCAACGACACCAGCGTGCTGACCCGCGGCAACCAGCGCGTGCGACGCTACCAGGGCTTTGACGCCCAGTACGAGTTGGACGGCCTCTGGCGTCTGGTGGGTGGCGTGCAGAGCACACGCAACCAGAACGAGCAGCCCCTGGTGGGGGAAGACAGCTACACCTTGCGCTCGGTGGATATGGGCCTGCGCTACGAGGCGCGCTCAGGCAGTTCGGTCACCGCCCGGCTGCGAAACGGCAGCGGCAACACCTTCAACGGTGCCGTGCTTCCTTCCACCCTGCGCGACGAAGAGTTCAACCAGCGCGAACAGGTGCTCGACGTGCGCTGGCTGCTGAGCGAAAAAACCACCGCCGAGCTCAACCTGGTGCACTTTGACCGCACCCACGCCCGCCTGGCCCTGCGCGACTACAGCGGCACCAACACGGCGCTCTCGCTGCGCTGGGCCGCCACCGCCAAGACGCTGTGGACGCTGCAATGGGCCTCCGACCTCTCCAGCTACCAGACCACGAACGCCAGCTACGCCCGCACCGAACGGCTCACCGCCACCGGGCTGTGGCAGGTGGCGGCACGCACCAGCCTGCAAGCCAGCGTGAGCGAATCGCGCCGCCGTTACCTGGGCGCGCCGCCCGGGCAACAGCCCGACACACAACGCGACGCCACCCGCGACGCCTCACTGGGCTTGCGCTGGAACGCCACCCGCAACCTCTCGCTCAACGCTTCGCTGCAGCGCACGCAACGCAGCGGGAACCGCCCGGGCATCGCTTTCTCCAGCACCCAGGCGGTGGTGGGTGTGAGCCTGCTGACGAACCCCTGAGGCCTCGGCAGCGTCGGGCATCCTCCAAACGGATCAATGCCGTGCCGACTGCCTGCAAACACCCGCGCAACACACCGTAAGCAAACTTACAACAGGAATATGTTTTCCTGCCTGTTGGAGTCTTTGATGAAAAAGCTTGTTCTTGTCCTGACCCTGGTCGCCGCAGCCGCAGGCGCCTCGGCCGCCACCTTCACCAACGTACCCAGTGGCGCGAACACAGGTTCGCCGTTCGCATCCTTCGGCAACTCCCCGAATCCCAGCGGGGACTCTCCCCAGGTCGGCCAGGTGTTCTCGTTGATCTCGGCAGAAACCTTGTCGTCTTTCAGCTTTTACGCTCTCGGCAACGTGTTGGCTCCCTTGCAGCTCACTGTGGCCCAGTGGAACCCCGCCACGAACGCCAAAAATCAGTCGGTCAATGTCGTCGGCCCGTCCCTGCTGACCACCTCGGGTGCCGTCGAGACATTCAATTCGGTTGGCGGTTTCACCACACTCACGTTCGACAACCTCGGGCTGAACCTGAGCTCCGGCACCAAGTACGTCGCCTACCTGACCAGCACCGATCCGCTGGTGACGGGCATCCAGTTGTCGCGCACCCAGACGACGCTGGACACGACCGGTTTTGGCATCGGCAACGCTTACCTCAGCACCATTCCCGGTCAGGGCTGGCAGTTGCCGTTCAACGGCAACGGTTTCTTGAGCCTGCAGTACACCGCCGTCACCACGCCCGTGCCCGAGCCAGAAACCTACGCCATGCTGCTGGCCGGTCTGGGGTTGATGGGAGCCATCTCACGCCGTCGCAAGAATCGGGCGGTCTGAAACAGGTTGCGGGCAAGGGTTTACCCGTTAGCATAGGAACAAGGGGGGTAGGGGCATTCGCTCCGCACCATGCGTCCCCCCTTTGTTCCACGAGGAGTCCCCATGCTTGCCGTCAAAAAAGCCCGAAAACTCATCCAGACCGATCCCGAGAGCCCGGCTGCCAAAGTGCTCTCAGCGCTGGTGATCGCGCTGGAGTCGGACCAGGCGTTTCCCCTGGGCCAGCTCTACACCTTGAACTTCTCCCAGTTTGAACTGGCGCTGGAGATCCTGTCGGAATGGCGACTGGACCGCTACTACAGCAGCAAGGGCCGGCTGCTGGATTTGTCGTTGCACGCGTCGGAACTGGCTGGGGAACCCACCTGAAGATCGGCATGAACTTCGGTTGACCACCGAAAGACCGTTCACTCGCTGGCAACTTTCGCGTTGGCTGGAGAGAGCGGTGACAACACCAGCGGGCCGAACCAGGCGCTGACCCGCTCACCGGTGTTGTTGGAATCGGTCATCACGCCCACGGCGCTCACCGGCCCCGGCGACTCGCCAAACACAAGACGGTAGTCTGCCTGGATGTCCCGCTCGTGATCGACCCATTGGTTCAGCCGCGCTGGGCCCGAGTCGATCACCAGCATGCGGATGCGCTGGGTGTGCGGGTTGGGGATGACGCTGCCCACCGGGTAGCGGTGGTCCCACACATACATGAGCGTGGCAAACGGCAGCGGCTCACCCGTGACCAGGTTGGCCAGCTCGGAGAGCATGTTGTCGCGCACGCTCAAGCGGTCGCGGTCACCCCCAAACGTGACGATCACCCGCGCCACCGCGTCGTCGATGTCCTGATCGCGCAGGTCGACCCGCTCATTGAGCGCAGGCACAAACCACGAAAACGCCAACCGGGAAGGCGCGGGTGCACCTTCAGGGGGCAGGCGCAGGCGCAGGGTGCTGTTGCCCGCATCACTCTGCGCATGCACCGCCAGGCGCCCCTCATGCACCGTGGGCAGGTACCGGGTGGGTTTGTTGTTTCCGTAACGCCGGTGCACCCAGGTGCCCGCTGCGCCACCGCCCACCAGCTGGCTGGTTTGCGCCCAGCCCGACCCCGACAGCTCGGCGGCCTCGGCCTCCAGCACCGCGTGCTGGGCGGCATCATCGGCGTCATCCCCATCGTCGTTTGACAGGGACGCACACCCACCCAGCAGGCTCAGCGCCACGGCGAACGCCCAACACGGGCGCTGCACGCGCATCACAAAAGTCGGTGTGGCGTGCATGGCTGTTCCGGCTCAGTTCGCGGGCAGTCGGGCCGGCGTCTTGTGCTCGTCGAGCTTGTCTCGGTGCGTCTCCAGCATGTTTTCGATGCCGACGCGACCCATGCCTGTGAAAGGCTCCAGGCGCAGCAAGGTGTCTTTGGCGCTGCGGTCGCGGCATTGTTCGATCAACGAGCGTCCGGTGGCGTAGAGCTGGGTGTTGCGGTTCTCGCAGGCCGCCACCTGCTCGCGCAGCCCGGCACCCTGGGTGTCGAGCTGCTGGCCGCGCTGCCGTGCGCTGACCAGGTCGCGGTCCAGCTGCGCCAGCTTGGCAGTGAGCTCCTGCAGCTTGCGCTCCTGCTCGGCACTCCTGGCTTGCAGCGCCTCGCGTTCACGGGTCACGGTCTGCAGGTCGCGCTGCAAGCGCTGGCCCCGCGCCGCTTCGTTTTTTGCCTGGGTCTGCGCGCCGCCCACTTCGTCGGCCAGTTTGGCGCGCTCCTGCTCGGCGGCGTCGAACTTTTGTTGCAGCGCACTCAGGTCCTGGGTGGACTTCTGCACCTGCTGCTGGGCGCGGCGCAAGGCCTCGCGCTCGCGGCTGGCCCGCTTGTCGTCCTGCGCCATGGCGGGCAGCGCCAGGCTGGTGGAGAGCAGAGCGAGCAGCAAGGCACGCATCACGTTGGGCAACATCAGAAATCCTCCTGGGAATAGGGTCGGCTCGCGCGCGTGACCTGCCGTGGCCGGTCACTTCGGGCACCCGCCTGCACCAGCTGTGTGACCAGAGCTTCGCGCTTGAGCTGGTTCGCCCAATACAAAGGTGTAAGCCCGTCGGCATCGGGCTGGTTGGGGTCCAGGCCCTGGCTGAGCAACACAGCGAGCACGCGGGGCAGGTTGTCGTTGATGGCCACCAGCAGCAGGCCGGCACCGGTGCGGTCTTTCACCTGTGTGTTGGCGTCGGCCTTGAGCAGCAGGCTGACCACCTCGGGGTGGTTGAGCTTGACGGCGTTCATCAGAGGCGTGTGTTCGTTCAGACCGGTGGCGTCCACCTGCGCACCGGCGCGCAGCAGCAGCCGCACCATGTGGCTGTGGCCACGCAAAGCGGCCTGACCCAGCGGGGTGAGCGGTCCGGCGCGGCCATCCACATCGGCGCCGGCGCGAAGCAGCGTGCGCGCGGTCTCCAGATCGCCCTCGCGCGCGGCCAGCAGCAAGGCGGTGTTGCCCCGCTCGTCCACCGCATTCACTTGTGCGCCGTCCTTGATGGCCTCGCGCACGGCGCCCACATCGGCCCCGGCGGCGGCGCGGATCAGTTGCTGATCGAGCCCGCTGGCCAGGCGCAGCACCGGGTCGTTGGCACTGGCAACAGCCGCCTGCTGCTGGCGCTCCGACGTGTAGAAACGCTCGCTGTCCTCGGGCGTGAGGCCGCCCTGCTCGATGCGATCTCGCAGCGCGAGCTGCTCGGGCGCGTGCTGCGCGCAGCCGAACAAGCTGGCGCAGAGTACGCCCGCAAGCAGCGCCCGGGCGGGGCGCAGGCGCAGGTCAGAACTTCGCATTCAGGTAAACCTGCAAGGTGTTGATCGACAGGGGCAAGCCGCTGATCTCGCGGCTGGAGAGCCAGCGCGCATTGAGCCAGGTGTTGCGGCTCAGGCCATACTGGGCGCCCACGATGAAGCCCTTGCTGTTGGTGCCGCCGAGGTGGAAGTCCGAATCGGTGAAAGCGTCCACCGTGGCATTGGCTTCCAGGTAACGGTAGGCCAGCGAAAGTTGCCAGTCGTTCTTGAGCAACATGGCGGGCATGCCCACGGCCACACGCAGCATGTAGCCGGTGTCTTCCCTTCCCAGATTCAGACCGCTGCGCGCCAGGGCCTTGCTGCTGCTGAAGCCGATGTTCTTCAGATAGTCGCCGCTGACGATCAGGTGCACCGGGTTGTAGAGGTTGAAGTCCACCGCACCCGTGAGGTTGAGCACCTGGTAGTCGGCCGCCAGACCGTAGAGGTTGGTGTTGGGATTGCCGTCGTTGTCGATGTTGAAGAGCGTGTTGCCCTTCTGCCGGTAGTCGGGCGCGGTCTCATTGGTGGTGGTGCTGTTGAAGGCGTTACGCACACCACTGATGTTGCGGTAGTCGTACAAGCCCAGTCCTACTTTGGCGCGCAGATCGTTGCTGGGCACCCATTCCATGCCGCCCTGTGCAGCCACCAGCCACTTGCTCTTGGCCTGGTTGCTGATTGAACGCTGTACTTCTTGCAGCGGGAAAACACCCAGCGTCGCGAACGGCCGCCAGACCCGGGCCGCAGAGGCGGGATCGTCAAACTGCAGCGCCAGACCGTCGAAGTTCAGATCGTCGTCCCACACCAGATCGGTGCTGAAGAACGGGTTGGGAATGCGCCCGGCTGTGGTGGTGAGCCAGGGCAGGAAATCTTGCGAGCGGCCCTTGAGGAAAGCGCGGTCGAGTGAGAAGTTGGACTTGTTGTTGAAATTGCCCAGCGTCTGGTTGGTCGACACCGGCTCGAACTGGCTGCCCGTGGCCAGGCGCAGGCCTGCCGTGATGTCGGGCGTGACGCGAGCGGTGAAGCCGAAGCGGGCGCGCAGTCGGGCGCGGTCCCGGTCTTCGGTGGTGTTGTCGATGTCCTGGCCTTGCACCTGAAAGAACACCTCGGGCGCGTTGGACTGGGAAAACATGTCGCGTTGCAGACCCAGCCGCAGATCACCTTCGAACCGGAACCGGTCCACCCACTCCGGCACCGCGTTCACGTCGCCCCAGCGCTCCGACTTGGCTTGCGCCACGACCTCTTCGCGCACTTCGTCGGCGATCTGCTTGCGCACCGACTCGGGCACGAACTGCACACGCACGGTGGTCTGCTCGGTCTTCTTGGCTTCGGCCACCGTGGCCTTGGCCTTGGCCTCGGCCTGCTTCACCAGCGCGTCGGCCTTGTCCGCCGGCAGCACGCCCTGCTGCACCAGCGCCTGGATCAGGTTCAGCGTGGTCTGCTTGAGCGTTTCCAGGTCTTCGCGCTCATCGGCCTGGGCCGTGGCCGCAACAACGGTCATCAGGGCCGCCAGGCTCACCTGGCGCATGGCGTGGTGCAAAGGTCGTTTCATGGGATGTCTCGGCAAGGAAAGGTGTTTGGATGAAATTCAGGAATACAGACGTCACGAGCGTGTGGTGATGCGCAGTCGAATGGGCTGGGGCATGTCGCCCGGCGCGCCTTCTCGCACCGCCGGGAGATTGCGCAGGGCCAGGCGCAGCGCCCCGTCCAGCTCGGGTTTGTCACCGGCGCCCACCAGCTCGACCCGGGTGACCAGGCCGCTGCTGCTGACCCACACATTGACCACGCGTTGGTAGTCCGCGGCTGCACGCAGTTTCTTGTCGCGCTGCACAGCATCGGTGATGAGTTCCTTCACCAGTGAGCCGTACCGGGCGAAGGGGTTGCCGCCACCCCCGCCACCGCTGCCAATCAGGTCGCCGCCACCGGGCTTGCCCACCAGTCCAAAGTTGTCACCCGTGCCGCTGCCGGCCGCGTCCACACCCAGGTTGGGGCCGGGCGGTGGCGCTTCAGACGGCTGGTCGGGCAGTGCATCCGGTTTGGGCACGTCGATCTTTTCCTGTTTCTGTTCGGGTGGCGGTGGTGGCGGCGGTGTCTTGGGCG
>QBMB01000045.1:0-23107 GCA_003241965.1 Burkholderiales bacterium
ACTTACAATCCCGCCCATGTCCGCCCTGTCCCTCGCCCCCCGCGCCCTCTACGAAGAAGTAGCGGAGTTGCTGCGCCAGCGCATCTTCAAGCGCGAGCTGGAGCCCGGCAGCTGGATCGACGAACTCAAACTCGCCGAGGAATACGGCATCAGCCGCACGCCCCTGCGCGAGGCGCTCAAGGTGCTGGCCGCTGAAGGTCTGGTGACAATGAAGGTGCGCCGCGGCGCCTACGTGACCGAAGTGTCCGAGAAAGACCTGGCCGACGTCTACCACCTGCTCTCATTGCTGGAGTCCGACGCGGCCGGCGTGGTGGCGCAACAGGCCTCCGACGACGAACTGGCCGAGCTGCACGCCCTGCACAACGCGCTGGAAGCGGCCGTGGGCGAGCGGGACCGCTTCTTTGCGCTCAACGAGCAGTTCCACATGCGGCTGCTGGAGCTGGCCCGCAACCGCTGGCGCGAGCAGATGGTGGCCGACCTTCGCAAGGTGATGAAGCTCAACCGCCACAACTCCCTGCTCAAGACCGGGCGCATTGAAGAGTCGCTGGCCGAACATCGGGCCATCGTGGCGGCGCTGTCACAGCGCAACGCCGCGCTGGCTGTGCAGCGCATGCGCGAGCACTTCCAGAGCGGTCTGGAAGCCGCGGCCTGAATGCCGGATCAGGCCGCGAGGCTGGCGGTGTAATCCTGCGCCACGGTGTAGGTAGGAGACTTCACCGTGTTCAGGAAGTACCACTGGCCCTGGGCCGACTGGGCGGTGAAGGTCATCAGCAGGAAGCCCCGGCGGTAGGTGTCGCAGAACTTCAGCGTGTCGATCACACCGCGGAAGATGGCGGTCGTCTGTGCCGGCGGCAAGGCTGCCAGCGCCTCCTCCAGACCCGGTGAACTCACGCCGGGCGTGGCGAACTCCTCACCCACCTTGGTGCCGTCCAGCAGCGTCAGGTCGCTGTGCCAGGCGTTGTGTGTGTCCCCCGCCAGCGAGATCACGCGTTTGCCCAACGCTGCCGCGGTACCCAGCAACACCTCCCGCGCGGCCGGGTAGCCGTCCCAGGCGTCGAGGTTGTAGCCCAGCTTGGGGTTGATCTGCGGATTGAGCAAGGCCTGCTGCTGCGGGGTGAGCAAGGCCGGGTTGATGGCGGCGGTGGCTTTGGCCGCAAGGTAATCGTTGACCGCGCGGGCGCCGGCCGCAATGGCTTCGGGGCTGGTGTTGGACGGGTTGAGCGCCTGTAGGATCGACACCGGAAACTCCATGCGTGCCATCAACACCTGCTGACCAAACACCTGCCAGGTGGCGTCGGACTCGTACAGGCGCTGCGAAATCCACGACACCTGCTCCTGCCCCAGCATCTGGCGGTCGGGCGACGCGAACTCGGCCAGTGCGGCAGGTGCGGTGGCGGGGTTGACCAGGTCGAGCAGACTGATCGGTTCTTCGCGGCCCAGCAGGCGAGTCTCCAGCATGTGAAGCGACAGCAGATCGCCGAAATCGAAGCTGCGGTAGGCCTTTTTCAGATCGCTGCGGTCGGGAGTGCGGATGGGCATCCACTCGTGGTAAGCCTGCAGGGCTGCGGCCACCCGGACATCGAAGGGCCCTTCGGTGGCTTCGTCGTGGTTTTCAGCGCCGGTCACGAAGCTGTCGTTGGCGATCTCGTGGTCGTCCCAGATCGCGATCACCGGCACGCGCGCATGCAACTGCTTCAGGTCGGGGTCGCTGCGGTACTGGGCATAACGACGGCGGTAGTCGTCGAGCGTGAGGATCTCCGTGGCCGGCACACTGGTGCGGCCGAGCGCGGCGGCGTCTTGCGAGGCGTAGCCGTTGGCTGGGTATTCGTAGATGTAGTCGCCCAGATGCACCGCGTACTCTGCGCCCGCGTGCACCGCCTCGCCATAGGCATGGAAGTAGCCCGCTGGGTAGTTGGAGCAGCTGAACACCGCAAGCTTCACGCTCTCCACACCCGCCCTGGGCAGGGTGCGGGTCACGCCCACCGGCGACACGTCGAACAGGGTTCGGAAGCGGTAGTAGTAGGTGCGACCGGCATGAAGTCCTTTGGCGTCCACCTTGGCGGTGTAGCCGGTCTGGGCGCGGGCCGTCACCAGGCCGGCGGATACCACTCGGCGAAAGCCCGGGTCGCTGGCGACTTCCCACCGCATCACCACCGGCAGGTTGGTGAAACGGCGGCGGGCGTGCGTCCACAGGATCACGCGGTCGGACAAGGGGTCACCACTGGCCACGCCATAGTCGAACCGCACCGGCCCGTCGCGCCGCGCACTGGCGGCAGATCCCAGTCCCTCCAGTTGCTCTTCGGCCATGGCGCCGCCTGCGGCCAGGGTGGCCGAAACGGATGCCATGCGGATAATGAAGGCGCGGCGGCTGTTGTTTGAAGGCATCGATGAACTCCTGGGGTGTCCTGCCGGGGCAGGAGAAACGGAATCCCTCGATCTTTCTTGCGCTTGATCACAGCGTTGTGAACCGCGCAGCAGCGCCGCGTAGTCCGTTCAGACCCAGAACGGATCGAGCTGGTCGGTGAAGGCCGCGAGGTCTTCAAAGTACGGCAAGGCCCCACCCTCGATGGCGTGGAACTGCCAGTTGGGCCGCTGCTCCACCGTCACCTTGCCCTGGTAATCGGTGAAGTCGCCGCGTGTGGCCATGCTCACCCATACCGGGCATGCAACGCTCTCGTACAGGGTGTTGATGTCGCGGCTGAACAGGCCCGCCGACACAAAGTACAGCGGTGCGTACTTGGCGCCGGGCTGTCGCGTGGTGATCAGGTCGTAACGCCAGAGGCCCTCGTCGATGCGCTTGGAGCCCCAGGTGCGTTCGAGAAAGTAACGAATCACACCCGGGCGGGTGAGGTTGCGGTAGACCCCGTCCGACCAGCGCGGCCAGGCCAGCAGCTTGTACAGCCAGGCCTGGAACAAGGTGCTGCCGGCCGCGCCGTGGCGGCGCGTGCGGCCGCTGAAGCCCGTGGGGCTCACCAGGGCCATGCGGCGAACAGTGTCCGGCGCCTCCTGCTGGGCGCGCACCACGAATTCGCCGGAGAGTGACAGGCCCAGCACGTCGATGGCCTCCACGCCGTGGGTTTGCCGCATGTGCGAGAGCAGCGCGTGGATCGCATCGGTCATCAGGCGCGGCGTGTAGACGCGGTCACTGCGCTCGGAGAACCCGAAACCCGGCAGGTCCAGCGCGTACACGGTGCGCCGGCGGCGGCAGTGTTCGAACAGCGGCGCCACCTCGGCCGCCGACCCCGATGCGTTGACGCTGTGCACCAGCAGCACCGGCGGCAGATTGGCTGCACCCGCCTGCGGCCACGCCCGGTACGCGCTCACGCGGCCAGCGGGTGTGTCGATCTCGAGACGTTCGGCATCCAGCGCCAGGGGCAATACAGACATGGAGACCTTGGTGAGTGGGGTGGTGTCACGCCACCGGAGCGGGTGCGTGCTGGCGCTCAGCCTCGATGCTTTCCTGAGCCATGGCCCAGACTTCGCGCGGCGGCAGGGGCTTGAGTCGGTGGTCGCTCCAGATCTGGCGCCAGCGGCGTGCGCCGCGCAGGCCGTGGCGCAGGCCCAGCATGTGGCGCGCAATCGCGTACCAGGGGCAGCCGTCTTCGGCAAAGGCGCGCTCCATGTAGGTCACCATCTGCTCTTCCACCGCTTCGCGCGTGACCGTGCTGGGTGCAGCGCCGAAGAAGGTCTCGTCCCACGAGGTGAGCAGCCAGGGGTTGTGGTACGCCTCGCGCCCCACCATCACGCCGTCCACCTGCTGCAGGTGCTCGGCAATCTGCGCGTTGTTGGTGATGCCGCCGTTGATGCCGATGGTGAGGTGGGGAAAGTCGCGCTTGAGCCGGTAGGCCAGCTCGTAGCGCAGCGGAGGCACTTCGCGGTTCTCTTTGGGCGAGAGGCCGTCCAGCCAGGCATTGCGCGCGTGCACCATGAACACACTGCAACCCGCTTCGCTCACCGTGCCCACAAAGTCGCGCACGAAGTCGTAACTCTCCACGCGGTCGATGCCGATGCGGTGCTTCACCGTGACGGGGATGGACACCGCATCCACCATGGCCTTCACGCCATCGGCCACGGTCTGCGGCTCGGCCATGAGGCAGGCGCCGAAGGCCCCGCGCTGCACCCGGTCGCTCGGGCAGCCACAGTTGAGGTTGATTTCATCAAAGCCCCACGCCTCACCCAGCTTGGCAGCCATGGCCAGCTCAGCCGCGTCGCTGCCACCCAGCTGCAGGGCCACGGGATGCTCCTCAGTGTTGAAGCGCAGGTGGCGCTGAACACTGCCGTGCGCCAGTGCACCGGTGGTCACCATCTCGGTGTAGAGCAAGGTGTTTTTGGTCAGCAGGCGGTGCAGGTAGCGGCAATGGCGATCGGTCCAATCCATCATCGGCGCCACCGAGAGGCGCCATGGGTTGGGTTGTGGATGGTTGGTGCTGTCTTCAGTCATCGGGGGGATCGCTCACGGGCATGGCCTGAGACTGTACCGCGTGCCTCGGCAGTCAGAGACGGGCCAGCAGCCTGGCCACGCTCACCGTCACCTTCACATCGCCGGGCGCCAGACTCGCCTTGACTTCGAAGGCAGGGTCGGTGGTGTCGCGCAAGGTGGGCTCGCCCAGCGGCAGGCCCTGGCGGCCGACGATGGCGAAGACCGCCGGTGCGTTGGCTTTGGCGCCGCGGCGCGCCACCACGGCGAGTTCGCCGCTGGCCAGGCGCACATAGCTGCCGGGTGGGTAGAAGCCGATGTTCTTGATGAACAGCGCGCCCAGGGGATCGGGGTTGAGGTCGGGCCCGAGGTACAGCTCACGCGCCACTTGCTGCGAGAGCAGGCCGCCACGGCTCTTGCGCGGGCTGATGGAGGCCACGTACACGTCGGCCATCTGCAGCAGGTGGTGGGCGGTGTTGTTGACCGGCTTGCCTGCCGGGTAGCCCTGACCATCGGGGCGCTCGTGGTGTTCCTCCACCAGTTGCAGCCAGGCCGCATCCGCCACGCCGAGCTGGCGCAGCGCCTGCGCACTGCGCTGCGGGTGCTCGCGCACGGTCTTGCGTTGCGGCTCCGACAGCGGCCCCGCCTGGCGGGCCATGTCGTCGTGAGCCCGGGTCATGCCGATGTTCATGGTCAGGGCCGCGCGAGACAGCGTTTGCTGGTCGGTCTGCGACATGCCGGCCGACGGACCTACCAGCGCGCACAATCCGGCGCTGAGCAGCGCATGCGTGGCGCTGTAGTGCATGCCCGGGTCGAACAGCAGCTGAACCAGCACGAGCAAGCTGTCGTCCGGGTGCTCGCGCCAGAGTTTGTCGGTCCGTGCCACCAGGCGGTCCAGGCGCTCCATGAACTGGCTGGCCTCGGCGCCCTGGTGCAGCAGGGTGGTGAGCGCGGCGTGGATGTCGGGCCAGGCAACGGTGGCGGCGAGCTCGTCTCGCGCCTCTGGCCGGGCTTGCACCGGCACCATGGCATCAAGCTCGGCAATGCGGCTGAGAGACTCGTTGCTGCGCACCATGCGGTCCAGCGCGGCGGTGTAGCTGTAGCTCCAGGCCTGCCAGTCGGCGGCCAGCACCATGGGCGTGTGCAGCATGAGGTGGCCACGGTGCTGCTCGGAGGTGATGGGTTCACCCTTGCGCAGCAACAGCACGCCCTTGGGGTCCCAGATGTTCACGGGCACGGGCTGGTTGAGCGCCAGGGATTCCAGAGGCAGCGGCTTGTACATGGTGGCAATGTATACGCAGTCGAAAGAAAACAGTCACCCGAAAACCACCCGCAAACACCCACAAAAAACCCCGCCGCAGCGGGGTTGGTCGTCGGCACCGGGCGGGTTCAGCCCATGTGCAGGCCGCCGTTGACCGAGAAGTCGGCTCCGGTGGCATAACCACCCTCTTCCGAAGCCAGCCAGGCGATGATGGAAGCGATCTCACTGGGCTTGCCCAGTCGTTTGACCGGCACCGTGGCCACAATCTTCTCCAGCACGTCGGTGCGGATGGCGTTGACCATATCGGTGCCGATGTAGCCTGGGCTCACGGTGTTGACCGTCACGCCTTTGGTCGCCATTTCCTGCGCCAGCGCCATCGAGAAGCCGTGCATGCCGGCCTTGGCCGCCGAGTAGTTGGTCTGGCCAGCCTGGCCTTTTTCGCCGTTGACCGACGAGATGTTGATGATGCGGCCCCAGCCTTTTTCCACCATGTCGCCGACCACCTGTTTGGTCACGTTGAACATGGAATCCAGATTGGTGTTCATGACGGCGGCCCAATCTTCCCGGCTCATCTTGAGGAACATGCGGTCCTTGGTGATGCCGGCGTTGTTGACCAGCACGTCGATGCTGCCGTGCTCGGCCTTGGTCTTGGCGAAAGCCTCAACCGTTGAGTCCCAGTCGCCCACATTGCCAACGGAGGCATAGAACGTGAAGCCCAACGCCTTCTGTTCGTCCAGCCATTTGGTGAAATCGCGCGTGGGGCCGCAACCGGCAATGACCTTGAAGCCTTCTTTGTGCATGCGCTGGCAGATGGCGGTGCCAATGCCACCCATGCCACCGGTGACGTACGCTACTTTTTGACTCATTGTGGGTTCTCCTCTGGTGTGTTTGTGTTGCCTGCGAATCTACCGGCAAATCAGCGTTCGACCGCGAGGGAAACCCCCATGCCGCCACCGATACACAACGCCGCCACACCCTTTTTCGCGTCGCGCCGGACCATTTCGTGCAGCAGCGTCACCAGAATGCGGCAACCGGACGCACCGATGGGGTGACCAATCGCAATCGCGCCGCCGTTCACGTTCACACGTGCGGGGTCGATGTCCAGTGCTTTGTTGACGGCACAGGCCTGGGCGGCAAAGGCTTCGTTAAGTTCGAACAGGTCCACGTCCGAGGCCTTCCAGCCGGCGCGCAGCAGTGCTTTCTGTGTGGCGGGCACCGGGCCCATGCCCATGGTGGCCGGGTCCAGGCCGCTGGTGCCGAAGGCGGCAATGCGCGCCAGCGGCTTCAAACCCAGCGCGGCGGCTTTCTTGGCGGTCATCACCATCACGGCGGCGGCGCCGTCGTTCAGGCCCGAGGCGTTGCCAGCGGTCACGGAGCCGGCCTTGTCGAAGGCGGGGCGCAGGCCGGCCAGCGCTTCAGCACTGGTCTTCTTGTTGATGAATTCGTCGGCGTCGAACACCACCGGGTCGCCCTTGCGCTGTGGAATGCTCACCCCAACGATCTCGTCTTTGAACTTGCCGGCATCCTGCGCGGCGCTGGCCTTTTGCTGGCTGCCCAGGGCGAGCGCGTCTTGCATGTCGCGTGTGATGGCATTGGCCTTGGCCACGTTCTCGGCGGTGATGCCCATGTGGTACTGGTTGTACACATCCCAGAGGCCGTCGACGATCATGGTGTCGGTCATCTTCCAGTCGCCCATGCGCTGACCGTCGCGGCTGCCGTTGAGCACGTGCGGGCTGGCGCTCATGTTTTCCTGGCCACCGGCGATCACGATCTCGCTGTCGCCCCAGGCCACGGCCTGCGCGGCCAGCATCACAGCCTTGAGGCCGGAGCCGCACACGGCGTTGATGGTCAGCGCCGGCGTTTCCTTGGCCACACCGGCCTTCATCATGGCCTGGCGGGCCGGGTTCTGGCCCACGCCGGCGGCCAGCACCTGGCCCATGATCACTTCGCCGATCACGTCGACGGGCAGGCCGGTGCGCTCCAGCAGCGCCTTGATGACGATGCTGCCGAGCTCGGTGGCGGGGGTTTTGGCGAGCGAGCCGCCAAACTTGCCCACAGCGGTGCGGGCGGCTGAAACGATGACGATGTCTTCCATGGGTTTGCTCCTTGTTGTGTAAAAAAACGGATCATCGCGACGCGACGTGCATTCCTTCAGAGACACCGAGGAACCGGCTTTGCCGGGCCTCAGGTGTCGCCCCCTTGAGGGGGTAGCGCGAAGCGCTGCGGGGGTGCTTCATGCCTTCGCTTTGACGTATCGGCCCGGTGCCGGCTCGATGGCCGCGTAGGCCTTGCCCTTGCCGTAGGTCTTGGGCGCTGCAATCTGCTTGCCGGCCTGCGGCTTGAGCCAGGCGGCCCAGTCGGTCCACCAGCTGCCGGGTTGCTCGTCGGCGCTGGCAATCCAGTCGTTCACGTCTTTCGGGAACTTGGTGGCTGAGCCGATCCAGTGGCTGCGCTTCTTCTTGCTCGCGGGGTTGATCACGCCGGCAATGTGGCCCGAGGCGCCCATGACAAAACGCTTCTTGCCCGGGAACACCTGGGTGCTAGCGTAAGCACCGCCGATGGGCACGATGTGGTCTTCACGCGAGCCATAGATATAGACCGGCAGCTTGACCTGGCGAAAGTCGATCTTCTCGCCACACACGGTCATCTTGCCGGGCTTGACCAGGTTGTTTTCCAGGTACATCTGGCGCAGGTAGTGCGCGTAGTACGGACCGGGCAGGCTGGTGCTGTCGGAGTTCCAGTACAGCAGGTCGAACGGGGGCGGCGTCTCGCCCTTGAGGTAGTTGCCCACCACGTAGTTCCACACCAGATCGTTCGGGCGCAGGAAGCTGAAGGTGGTGGCCAGATCGCGCCCGGGCATGAGGCCGCCCTGGGCGAACTGCGCCTCGCGGTACTTGACAAAGTTCTCGTCGATGAAGACGTCGAGGATGCCGGTGTCGGTGAAATCGAGCAGCGTGGTGAGGAAGGTGGCGCAGTTCACAGGCTCTTCACCGCGCGCGGCCAGCACCGCCAGCGCCGTGCCCAGCATGGTGCCGCCCACGCAGAAGCCCAGCGCGTTGATGGTCTCTGCGCCGGTGATGTCCTGTGTGACGTCGATCGCCTTGATCACCGCGTCTTCGATGTACTGGTCCCAGGTGGCCTGGGCCAGCGATTCGTCGGGGTTGCGCCAGCTCACCACAAAGGTGCGGTGACCCTGCTCCACGCAGTAGCGGATCAGCGAGTTCTCGGGCTGCAGATCCAGGATGTAGAACTTGTTGATGCAAGGCGGTACCAGCAGGAACGGCCGCTCGTACACCTTGGGCGTGAGTGGCTTGTATTCGATCAGCTGGAACAGCTCGTTCTCGAACACCACCGCGCCTTCGGTGGTGGCCACGTTCTTGCCCACCTCGAACACGCTCTCGTCCGTCATGGACACGTGGCCCTGCTTCAAGTCGTGCAGCAGGTTGGCCATGCCCTTGGCGATGCTCTCGCCCTGGGTGTCGATGGCTTTTTTCTGCGCTTCTGCGTTGAAGGCGAGGAAGTTGCTCGGCGCGCTGGCGTCGATCCACTGCTGCACCGCGAAGCGCACGCGGGTGCGGGTCTTGGCGTCGCCCTGCACCGCGTCGGCCAGGGCCATGAGGGTGCGCGCGTTGAGCAGGTAGGCCGCCGCGGAAAACGCCGCCATCGGGTTGCTGGCCCAAGCGTCGGAGGCAAAACGGCGATCACTCGCGGGCTTGACGTTGGGGCCCTGGTTCCAGAGACCGGTCACGTCCGTGAGGTACTGGTTCTGAATCTCCAGCAACTTCGCCGGATCAAAACTCACCTGCTGACCCGACGCGTTCTTGAACATGTCACCCATGCCGGGCATGGCTGGCATCGCGGGCATGCCGGGGAAGGCGGCACCCGCGGTGGGCATGGGCATGCCGAACGGGTTGGCGGCACCGGCCTGCGGCATGAAGGCCTTGAAGGCGGCAAAGGGGTCGTTGGCTCCGGCTTGCGGGGCAGCTGCGGCCCCAGGGAAGGCCTGCGCCACCTGCGTCCACTGTTGAATGAGGTTTTGCTGGAACTGGTTTGCAGTTGCCAGCCAGTCGGTGGGTGGGGTTTTGCCCGATGTCATGCTGGTCTCCTGTGTTTTTGTGTGCGGCCTATCATTCCCGGCGTGGGAGAAGATGTCCGGCTTTTCTCAAGTATCTGTGTGGCGGCTTCCAGCAGACTGACGCTTTTTTCCCGGCCTGCAAGGATCGCTGTGTACCTGGTCGTGATTGGTTGGATGTATGTTGTTCTGATGATGTCGGTGGCCGAGGCGACCAACACCAACGGGTCGATCCTCGGGGCCATTGTGACCTTTTTTCTCTACGGTCTGCTGCCCGTGATACTGGTGGTTTACCTGATGAGGACACCCTCGCGGCGCAAGGAGATCAAGGCCCGCGAAGCCGCTGAACACCAGGCGCAGATGGCGCGTCTGGCGGCCAACGCAGCGCCTGAGGCAGCGACCTCAACCGATCCAGATGCAGGCCGCCATGCGCCCGGTGCTGCCGAGAACAGCGGCGTCGCGCCGGTGCGAAAAGAACTGTGAGTTGTGTGTCACGGTGCACCAGGCCGGTGAACTGTCGTTGCCGTGCACGTCGGTGATGCCCAGGCTGCGCAGCCGCAGACGCGCCAGGGCGGGCAGATCGGCCAGGAACTTGCCGTCACCGAGCGGCCAGAAATGCGCCGCGGCCTCATGGTCGGCCGCGACGAACGCCTCGCACACCTCGAGCCCGACTTCGAACGCCTGCGGCCCGATGCAAGGGCCGAGCCAGGCCATGAGCTCGCCCTCCCCTGCGGCATCGCGCAAGGCGCGCGCGGTGGCCTCCAGCACCCCATGAACCAGACCACGCCAGCCGGCATGCGCCGCAGCCACCGCAGTGCCCGAGGAATGCGCGAACAGCACCGGCAGGCAATCGGCCACCATGATGGTGGCGGCCAGCCCTGGCACTTGCACCACGCAGCCATCGGCCACCGTGCCATCGGGCGTGTCGGGCGCCAGGTGCACCACCTGCGTGCCATGCACCTGCTGCAGAAACACCGGGCGAGCGGGTGCGGTGAATGCCGCAAGCCGCTCGCGGTTGCCCGCCACGGCCAGCGGCTCGTCGCTCACGTGGTCACCCAGGTTGAAGCTGTCGAAAGGCGGCACCGACACACCGCCCGTGCGGGTGGTGAACAGCGCTCGCACACCCGGCGGCGCGGGCCAATCCGGCTGGATACCGTCGTCAGACAGCAGCATCAGGCCTCCGCGTCGGGACAGGCCGAGGGCTGTGCCTGCTGGAACGCCGGGTGTTTCATGCAGGCGTCGAATGCGGCCATCGTGCGTGTCAGACCACTGAAGTCGGTGTTGAAGCGCTGACCGTTGAAGATCTGCGGCACCAGGCAACAGTCGGCCAGGGTGGGCGTGTCGCCAAAGCAGTAGGTTGATGTCGGCTGCAGTGCCAGCTGGCGCTCGAAAGATTCCAGACCGCTGCGCACCCAGTGGCGGTACCAGGTGTTCTTGGCTTCTTCCTCGACTTTGAGCTCCTTCGTCAGGTACTTGAGCACGCGCAGGTTGTTGATGGGGTGGATCTCGCAGGCCACGATCTGCGACAGGGCGCGCACGCGCGCACGGCCCAGCGCGTCGGCTGGCAGCAAGGCTGGTGCGGGTTGCACCTCATCGAGGTATTCGATGATGGCCATCGACTGCGTCAGGCGCGTGCCGTCGTCCAGCTCAAGCAGCGGCACCAGGCCTTCGACCGCCTTGTCGGTGTAGGCGGGCAGCTTGTGGTCCCCGCGCGCGATGTGCACCGGCAGGTAGTCGTACGACATGCCCTTCAGCGCAAGCGCGATGCGCACACGAAACGAGGCCGAGGAGCGGAAGTAGTTGTAGAGCTTCATGGGCTTGAGGATAAAGCACCCCTCCGTGTCCAGACGCAAAAAAGGCCCGCGAACGCCTTGTTCGCGGGCCCCTTTGGTCAGTCGGCGAATCGGCCTCAGGCCGCCTTCAGCGCCGGGTAGTCGGTGTAACCCTGCGCACCGCCGCCGTAAAAGGTTTTGTTGTCCGGCTCGTTGAAGGGGCCGCCTTGCTGCAGGCGGGCCACCAGGTCGGGATTGGCGATGTAGGTCTTGCCGAATGCCACCAGATCGGCACCATCGTTCACGGCGTCTTTGGCCATTGGCAGGTCGTAGCCGTTGTTGACCATCCAGGCGGCTTTGCCACCGGTTGCATGGTAGGCCGTGCGCAGGGCGGCGTAGTCGAACGGGCGGTCGGCCAGTTCGCGCGGGCCACCGGTGGCGCCTTCGATGAAGTGCACATAAGCCAGGTCGAACTTCGCCAGCTCGTGCACCACATGCGAGAACAGCGGCTGTGGGTCGGCGTCGATCACGTCGTTGGCCGGGGTCACGGGCGAGAGGCGGATGCCGGTGCGGCCTGCGCCGATGGCGTCGGTCACGGCCTGCACCACTTCCACCAGCAGACGGGCGCGGTTCTCGATGCTGCCGCCGTAAGCGTCGGTGCGCTGGTTGCTTCCGGTCTTCAGAAACTGGTCGATGAGGTAGCCATTGGCGGCGTGGATTTCAACGCCGTCAAAACCCGCTTCAATGGCGGCCAGCGCGGCCTTGCGGTAGTCCTCGACGATGCCGGGGAGCTCGCTGGTCTCCAGCGCGCGCGGCACTGAGGTTTCCACAAAGACCGGGGCGCCGTCCTTGAGCAGCACGGTCTTCGTCTTGGCCACGATGGCCGACGGCGCCACGGGCGCTGCGCCACCGGGCTGCAGGTCAACGTGCGACACACGGCCCACGTGCCAGAGTTGGGTGACGATCTTGCCGCCAGCGGCGTGCACAGCTGCGGTCACGGCCTTCCAGCCTGCGATCTGCTCGGGCGCGTACAGCCCGGGCACGTCGGCATAGCCCTGGCCCTGGTGGCTGATTGCGGTGGCTTCGGTGATCAGCAGGCCGGCGCTGGCGCGCTGCTGGTAGTAGGTGGCCATGAGCGGCGTGGGCACGGCGCCGGGCGCGCGGTTGCGCGTGAGCGGGGCCATGACGATGCGGTTGGCCAGCGCGATGCTGCCGGCGATGAAGGGTGAAAACAGCGAGGTGGTGGTCATGGAAAGGGTGCGATCTATTGGAGGAGCAAAGAGAAGACGTGAGTATTCCCCCATACCCATCCTTACGAGCCAGACATCACTCATTACCCGTAGGCATCGCTGCGTTTTGGAAGCAGCCCATCGCACTGTCCGGGTCCGCGCCGGCTTCGTCGTCACTTCCCGACAATGTGCAAGCGGCACGACCCGCCGTCGCAAAAGTTGCAGTTGCCTGCGTCTTGGTGACCTGCCCCCACCAGCGGTACCAACCTGAAGTCAGAACTTTGCCATCACTGACGCGCCGGGATTTCCCGGTCTTTCGTACCCAGGTTTCATCTGATGAGGTTTGGTGCTGGGGCGCCCTTACTCATTTAGTCTACGGGCCCTTTTAGGCGTGCAGAGGCATTGTTGCGATCGATCGTGAGAACGGGGCGAGCCACCAATGCAGCCAAGGACATCAACAAAATCACAACTGCCCCTCAGATGTCACCCACTTAGCCGATATGTCATTCGACCAAACATGTAAACGACTGTAAGATGGTCACTCTTCCTTCATGCCTAAATATATGTTCAAACAACTTTGTGGACTAACGACCTTACTAGTACTTGTCGGCTGTGCAAACGTTGCTGACCATCGTCAAGCGGTCAAAGACAGTTCCGAACAAAAACTAACCCTCGGTACTGCGCAAAGAACTATCAAAGTTGGAATGTCACAAGCAGAAGTTGCTTCGGCATTGGGGTCTCCCAATATGGTGACAACTGATAGAAGTGGGACTGAAACTTGGATTTACGATAAATTTAGTACTGATACTGCATACTCAACAAGTTCGGGAGGTGTTGCAGGTTTAGTAATTGGATCAAGTGGAGCAGGGCTTGGTGGCGCATCCCAAGCATCAGGTGCATCTAGTCGAACTCAGCGAACCTTAACAATCATCATTAAGTTTGCGAACGCTGCGGTTAAAGAATTTACATATAACTCAACGGCTTTTTAAGGGAAAAAATGAAACGATTTGCTGCGTTGGCTTTAACTACATCAATGGGTTTGACGGGTTGCGTTACGCAGCCTATTCAGCAGAAGTCTGCATTGGAACTTCAGGCTATTCAAGTAAAAGAGTTCTCTACAAACCATAAAGTTGCGTTCACTTCTGTATTGTCAGTTTTTCAAGACTTGGGCTACGTCGTCAACTCGGCGTCGCTTGAGACTGGGCTTATTACTGCAAAGAGCCCGACAATACAGGAGTTCGTTCCCTTTGTCGGACAGCGTATGACCGACGAGAAAGCGAATGCTTTTGTAGAGCAAATTGGTACTAACAGAACTAAAATACGTCTCAGCTTTGTCAAGTCTCAGCAGACTTCAAGCGGATATGGCATGCGCGGGGAACGGGATACTCCCATTCAAGATCCGGGTGCCTATCAGGATGCTTTCACAAAGATCCAGCAAAGCATTTTTGTGAGGAGCAATACCAACTGACTTCCTAGCAAAGCAAGAAGGGGTCTCACCTCCCTTCTTGCGCAATTTGCTTTTTTTTGTAGTTTCGATGCACATTTCCTTCATTAGTTATGTTTTGGACATTGACCTCTGACTCTTAGTAGCACCCCAAGCTTTTGACAAACTGTTTGCACACTTCAATAGAACTCTCTTTTGTTGACCCCTCGTACGAGGTGAACCGCCCCGAGGCGGTTCAAAGTGTTTGCCTCTTCTCCCCTGAAACTTCCCCTAAGAAAAAACTTCAGTAGAGAAAAAGTCCACCGCTCTCAAAGTAGAGCAAGGAATGATGTTTTTGGTAGGCGCGATAAGTCTCAAACGCATGGACCAAGCCGCGGCACTCGTCGATGGAGAAACGCATGGTCCCGCCGGGCCATCAACCTGCTGGCACCAAGCCGGTGGCAAGAATGTGTGGTGCTGATGGGCCCCTTCGTCGGCCTAGCGTTCAGGCACGACAACGAGGCCGTTTCCATGCCTGCATAGTCCAAGCATCAACGGACCGCCAGCGTTCAGCAACCTCAACGCAACACCGACCAGTCAGATACCCTGCAACGCTGCCACCACCTCAGGGACGATGCTGACGGCATTTGACGGATGCGAAATGCAGTCGGTGCTCCAGATTTCGCCCACGCCCGAACTGCGCACCAGCTGCACAGCGCCGGGCACGAACAAGGCATGCGTCACCGCCACGTCCACCGAAGCTGCACCGGCTGCGCGCAGATGAACCGCCGCCCGCGCCAGCGTGTGGCCCGAGCTCGCCACATCGTCCATCAGCACCACAGCGCGTCCCGCCACGGGCAGCGCGGGCAGTTCGATGTCGACATCGCGGTCGCCGCGTCGCGTCTTGCGGCACACGGCAAAGTCCCAGCCGTGGCGGGCGGCAGCCACTTCCACCCACTGCAGGGCTTCTTCGTCCGGGCCCATCAGCAGCGGTTGCTGGCGCTGGGAGGCGATGTGATCGGCCAGCAGCGGCGCACCGCTGAGCGCCATCGCGTCCTTCACCGGCATGGCCTCCTGCAGCGTGGCCACACGGTGCAAGTGCGGATCGAAGGTGATGACGGCATCGAACAGACCCGCCAGAAATCCCCCCACGACACGCTGGCTGATGGCTTCACCGGGGTTGAACTCGATGTCCTGGCGCATGTAGGCCATGTAGGGCGCCACCAGCGTGAGGTGTCGGGCGCCCAGCCGGCGCGCAGTCTGCGCGGCCAGCAGCACCTCCACCAGTTTTTCGTTGGGCTGCTGCAGGCCGCGCCAGAGCACCACGCGCCCGGGCAGTGCGGCGGGCAGCCGCAGGCGCATCTCGCCGTCGGGAAAACGGTGGCATTCGATCACAGCCAGCGTGAGGCCGGCGGCCTCGGCCGTGGCGCGGGCAATGCCCTGTTCGTCTTCAAAGCACAGCAGCGTGCCAGTGTTCGTCTTGTTCATGGCCGGCACGATACACCGGCGCCGTGTCAGCCCACCACGAGGCGCATCACCGGCATGACCCGCTCGGATTCGGCGCGCCGCTCCAGCGCCAGGCGCATGTTCATCTGCGCCACCTCGGTGTGCTCCACCGCCAGCGCCTGGGCGCGTGCGCCCTCGCCGCGCTGCAGCGCGTCGAACAACATGTGGTGCTGGCGGTGCGCGTAAAGCATCCAGTCGCGGTCCAGCGCCACCGTGCCCTGCATGGGCAACATGGCCGAGGCGGGCGCGAACGGCAGCTTGTCGTTGAGCGCCACGGCGCGCTGCAGGGCGCGGTTGCCGCAGGCCTCCAGCAGCAGCGCGTGAAAGCGGTCGTTCATCACCGAATACGCGCCGTAACTTTCGATGGTCAGCGGGTTGTCGGCCAGCAACCGGTCGCCTTCATCCAGACACGCCTGCAACTGGCCCTGCAGCTGGCGCGGCATGCCGTGCTCGGCCACCAACCGCGCGGCCATGCCTTCCAGGTGCCCACGCACCGCAATCGCGTCGGCCACTTCCTGCGCGGTGAACTGGCGCACCAGGTACTTGCCGGTGTCGTTGGCCTCCACCAGGCCTTCCTGCTCCAGCGTCACGAGCGCAGCCCGCACCGGCGTGCGCGACGCACCCAGCCGCTCGGCCAGCTGCTGCTCGGCCAGGCGGTGCCCGGGCTCGAACTGGCCGCTCAGGATCAGGTCGCGCAGTTGCATCAAAACGGTGTCTTGCAGGCTCATGGCACAAACTGTACACTGAAAAATATAAACGGGATACCGTTTGAAATCCACCTGCCGGAGCCCCGATGAAAGCCGAACTCAACCAGCGCCTGACCCAGGTCGGGCCCCGCACCCCCGGTGGCGCGCTGCTGCGCCGCTACTGGCAGCCGGTCGCCCTGCTGGACGAATTCGACCCTGCGCTGGACCCGGCCATGGCCGTGCGCCCGGTCAAGGCCGTGCGCGTGCTCGGGCAAGACTTCGTGCTGTTCCGCGATGCCCAGGGCACCTACGGCCTGCTCGACCGCGACTGCCCGCACCGCGGCGCCGATCTGGCCTTTGGCCGCAACGAAGGCGACGGCCTGCGCTGCCCCTTTCACGGCTGGAAGTTCGACACCGCCGGCCAGTGCATCGAGACCCCGGCCGAGCCTGCGGGCAGCACGCTGTGCACCCGCATCCAACAACGCAGCTACCCGCTGGTGGAGAAGAGCGGTGTGCTGTTCGGCTGGTTCGGGCCCGAGGGCCAGACACCACCGCCTTTCCCCGCGCTGGACTGTTTCACCGCGCCCGGCACGCACACCTTCGCCTTCAAGGGCTTGTGGAACTGCAACTGGCTGCAGTCCTTTGAAGTCGGCATCGATCCGGCGCACGCCTCGTACCTGCACCGTTTCTTCAACGACGCTTCACTGGACGACAGCTACGGCAAGCAGTTCCGTGGCGCCAGCGCGGGTGACGTGGGCGGCGAGCGCTGGCCCATGACGCGCGTGTTGCGTGAGTTCGGCCAGCCGCAGATCACGTTTGAGGCCAAACCTTTTGGCCTTCAACTCACCGCCCTGCGCCCCATGACAGACGAACTGGCGCACGTGCGGGTGACGAACGCGGTGTTCCCGCAGACCTTCGTGATCCCGCTCTCCGAGACCATGACGATCACGCAGATGCATGTGCCGGTGGACGACACGCACAACCATTGGTTCGCCTTCTTCACCAGCTTCACTAATCCAGTGGACAAGGACGCCATGCGCGCACCTCGCCTGGCCGCTGTGACGCTGCCCGACTACATACCGAAGACCGGGCGCCACAACAACTGGGGCTTCAACCCCGAAGAGCAGCAGACCCGCACCTACCTGGGCATGGGCGAGGACGACATCAACGTGCACGACCAGTGGGCCTGCGAGAGCATGGGTGCCATCCAGGACCGCACGCGTGAACACCTGGGCACAACAGACAAAGTGATCATGGCCAACCGCCGCATGTTGATTCAGGCGATCGACACCGTCGAGCAAGGTGGCACGGCCCCGGGCATCGCAGACCCTGCGCTGCACAGCCAGATCAACGGCCCCGACACCGTGGACGGCATTGCACCCGCAGAAGGCTGGCAGGCGTGGTGGCAGGAGGAGGTGCGCACACGGCGCGAGGCTGCCCCGTGGAGCACCAATTCCGTTCGGGCTGAGCCCACCTCCGTTCGGGCTGAGCCTGTCGAAGCCCCTCCACAGGTGCTGGTGAACCCTTCGACAAGCTCAGGGCGAACGGGAGTGACCGGATGACGTTCGCCGAACGCTGCGGCATACACACCGCCGCGCGCGAGGCCGCCTGCGTGCGTCTGGTCAAACGCATCGAGGCCAGCGGCGTTGATCTCGTCCGCATGGCCTGGTGTGACACGCACGGCATGCTGCGCGGCAAGACCCTCACCGCCACGGCGGCCATGCGCGCGCTGCTGGACGGCGTGGGCATGGTGGGCACGCTCATGCTCAAGGACACCGCCGACCGCACGGCATGGAAAGTGTTCGAGCCCGGTGGTGCCGCCGACCTGCCCGGCTTCGCCGGCGCGGCCAACCTCATGCTGCTGCCAGACCCCGAGAGCTTCATCGAACTGCCTTGGGCGCCGCACACCGGCTGGCTGCGCTGCCAGCCCTGGTTCAACGACGGCACACCGGTGCCCATCGACACGCGCCGCGTGCTGCAGACCGCACTCGCGCGCATGGGTGAAGCGGGCTACGGTCTGAAGACCGGGCTGGAGGTCGAGTTCCACATTTACCGCATCACCAGCACCCAGCCCCAGCTCGACCCCGAACTCGCCGGCTGGCCCGGCCTGCCACCCACGGTGGAGATGATCCACCCCGGCTACAACCTGCAGGCCGAAGCCATGGTGGACATGAGCGACGAGCCGCTGCGCATCGTGCAGCGCACCGCGCAGGCGCTGGGTCTTCCGCTGCAGTCGCTGGAGATCGAACTCGGCCCGAGCCAGGTGGAAGCCGTGTTCGACGCCACCGACGCGCTCACCGCCGCCGACCAGATGGTGCTGTTTCGCAACGGCGTGCGCCAGGCGCTGCGCCGCGCCGGCTTTCATGCCACCTTCATGTGCCGCCCGCCGTTCCCGCACATCATGTCCAGCGGCTGGCATTTGCACCAGTCGCTGGTTGACTTGAAGACCGGGCGCAACGCCTGTGTGCGCGATGCTCCCGCGCCCGACACCACCGCGCTGGACGCGCGTCACACGCTGTCCGACGTGGCCAGCCACTGGCTCGCCGGCCTGCTGACCCACGCGCGCGGCATGACGCCACTGTGCACACCCACCATCAACGGCTTTGCGCGCTTTCGTCCCAACGCACTGGCGCCGCAGGCCGTGCTGTGGGGCCGCGACAACCGGGGTGCCATGCTGCGTGTGGTGGGGGCTGCGGGCGACAACGCCACCCGCATCGAGAACCGCATCGGCGAGCCCGCCGCCAACCCCTACCTCTACATCGCATCACAGATCCACGCCGGGCTGGATGGCCTGCGCAACCGGCTTCAACCGCCGCCCGCCAGCGAAACACCCTACGCGGTCGAAGGCGAGAAAATACCCAACTCACTGCCCGAGGGACTGCAGGCGCTGGAGTCCGACGCAGTCTTGTGCGCAGGCTTCGGCCACGATGTGGTGCACCATTTCTGCCGCCTCAAACGCAGCGAGATCGAGCGCCATGCCCAGGCCGAGGACAAGGCCGACTTTGAACGCCGCGAGTACTTCGCACGCACCTGAAACACACCCATGATTTCCATCCGCTTCATCCAACCCGACCAGACGCAGCAAGACATCCAGGCCCGCCCCGGCGACAGCCTCATGAAGGCTGCGGTGGACGCCAACGTGAAGGGCATCGAGGCCGACTGCGGTGGAAGCCTCACCTGCGCCACCTGCCACGTCATGATCGACGCGCCGTGGTCCGACCAGCTGCCCACGGCCGTGCCCGACGAACTCGACATGCTCGACTTCGCATCGAGCCCGGTGGTGCCGCAAAGCCGCCTGAGCTGCCAGGTTCGCCTCACCACCGAGCTCGACGGCATGGTGGTGCGGCTGCCCGCTTCCCAGCACTGATGGCACACTGACTTCACCTTCAACCCCCACACCCCGAGCACCATGTCCGAGCATTACGCCTTCACCCCACCCGCCACCGTTTCCGTGCCCGTGGTCGGCAGCCCCGAGCGCTTCCCCGTCAACCGCATCTACTGCGTGGGCCGCAACTACGAAGAACACGCCAAAGAGATGGGTTTCACCGGGCGCGAGCCACCGTTCTTCTTCCTGAAGCCGGCCGACACCATCGTGGTGGCCGAGGCCGGCCAGACCGCCAGCACGCCCTACCCCAGCCTCACCAGCAACCTGCACCACGAAATTGAACTGGTGGTGGCCATCGGCACCGGCGGCAAGAACATCAAGGCAGCGGACGCGGCCAAACACATCTACGGCTATGCCGTGGGCCTGGACATGACGCGCCGCGACCTGCAGGGCGAGATGAAGAAACAGGGCCGCCCCTGGTGCATCGGCAAGGCGTATGACCACTCGGCGCCCATCGGCCCGATCACGCTCGCGGCCGACGCTGGCGACGTGAACAACGCGCCCATCTGGTTGCAGGTCAATGGCGCTGATCGCCAGCGCAGCACCGTGGCCAAGCTGATCTGGAACGTGGCCGAGACCATCGAACACCTCTCGGCCGCCTGGGAACTGCAACCCGGCGACCTGATCTACACCGGCACCCCCGAAGGCGTGAACGCCGTGGTGCGCGGTGACACCATGCTGGGCGCCGTGGATGGGCTGACCCCCATCTCCGTTAAGGTGGTCTGAACCCGAGGGTAAGACCTCTGCCCAGCCCCGGTTTCAACGCGTACGCTTTGCCCGTCTTTTCCACAGCTCCCAGGAGATTTTTCACATGATCCAACGCAGAACGCTGCTCAAGACCGGTGCCGCCGTGGCACTCGGCACACCCGCCCTGGTGGGCATGGCCCAGCAAAGCGTCACGCTCAAGTTCCACACCTTCATGGCCCCGCAGTCCAACGTGTGGATCAACATGCACAAGGCCTGGATGGACCGGGTCGAGAAGGATTCGGGCGGCCGCATCAAGTTCGAGGGCTACCCGGCCATGCAGCTCGGCGGCTCGCCGGTGCAGCTGTTCGACCAGGCGCGCGACGGTGTGGTCGACATCGTCTGGACCCTGCCGGGCAACACGCCAGGCCGCTTCCCGCGCATTGAAGTGTTCGAGCTGCCGTTCATGATGAACAACGCCGAAGCCACCTCCAAGGCCTATTGGGAATACGTGCAGACCGTGGCCAAGGACGAGTTCAAGGACGTGCAGCCGCTCGCCCTGCAAGTGCACGGCCCGGGCATCTTCCACATGCGCAGCAAGCAGATCAAGACCGCTGAAGACCTGCGCGGCTCCAAGGTGCGTGGCCCCACCCGCCAGATCACCAAGATGCTGGGCTACCTGGGCGCCACGCCCGTGGGCATGCCGCTGCCGCAGATCCCCGATGCGCTGTCCAAAGGCGTCATCGACGGCTGCGTGATCCCGTGGGAAGTCGTGCCTTCGGTGAAAGTGCAGGAGCTCACCAAGTTCCACAGCGAGTTCGACCCCGCTGGCGGCGCTCTCTACACCACCACCTTCGTGATGGCCATGAACAAGGCGAAATACGCCAGCCTGCCGCCCGACCTCCGGGCCGTGATCGACAAAAATTCCGGCATGGAAACCTCGGCCTGGTTGGGCAAAACCCAACAAGCCGGCGACGTTGCTGGCCGCGAGTCGGCGGTCAAACAGGGCAACACGATCTACACCATCCCGGCGGCCGAAGCGCAGGAGTTCCGCCGCAAGGCGCGCCTGGTGGAAATCGAATGGATGCAGGACATGGACAAACGCGGCTTCAACGGCAAGGAACTGCTGGACACAGCCAAGGCGCTCATCGTCAAGCACGGCAAGAAGGCCTGAAGCCAATGCTGTTGAAGAAACCGGGCCATGGCCCGGTTTTTTTTCGTCGACACAACAGCCCAGTAAACTGAACCCATGCTCCGACCACCCGCCAAACACTGCCGCAACTGCGGAACCCAAGTCGACATTCGCCTGCCCGACGACGGTGACACCAAACCCCGCGCGGTCTGCCCGGCGTGTCACCTGGTGCACTACGACAACCCGCTCAATGTGGTCGGCACGGTGCCAGTCTGGGGCGACACAGGCCAGTTCGTGTTGCTCTGCAAGCGCAACATCGAGCCGCGGTTCGGCAAATGGACGTTGCCCGCCGGCTTCATGGAGCTGAACGAAACCACGGCCGAAGGCGCGGCCCGCGAAACTGTCGAGGAGGCCGGTGCGCAGTTCGAGATGGGCGAGATCTTCACGCTGATGAATGTCTCCCGCGTGGGGCAGGTGCACATCTACTACCGCGCCCGCCTGCTCAGCGACGTGTTCGATCCCGGGCACGAAACCATCGAAGCCCGGCTGTTCACGGAAGACCAGATCCCCTGGGACGAGATCGCGTTTCGCACCGTCAAGGAAACGCTGGAACATTACTTTGCCGACCGCCGCAAAGGGCGCTTCGGCTTCCACGCCTTCGACATCGCCTGACCCGCGCAGGCCAGGCGGGTCCACCACCGAATCCGCATGCCCGCCCCCCGCACCTGGCCTCTTGTGCTGCGCCTGGGCACAGCGCAAACGCTGGCCTGGGGCTCCACCTACTACCTGCCGGCCATGCTCGCCCGCCCCATGGCCGACGGCCTGGGCCTGCCGATCTCGAAGATCTGGATCGCCTTCACGCTGGCCCTGCTGGCCTCGGCCGCGCTCGGGCCGTTTGCCGGCCGCGCCATCGACCGCTGGGGCGGTCGCCCGGTGCTCATGGGCACCAGCGTGCTCTTTGCACTCGGCCTGGCCAGCCTGTCGCAGGTGCAGGGCAGCACCAGCCTCATGCTGGCCTGGCTGCTCATCGGCATGGCCATGGGCAGCGGTTTGTACGAGGCGGCGTTTGCCGCACTGGTGCGACTGCAGGGCACCAGCGCCCGCGCTTCCATCACCGGCATCACGCTGCTCGCCGGTTTTGCCAGCACCGTTGGCTGGCCGCTGACAGGCCTCATGGAGTCCGAGTTTGGCTGGCGGGGTGCGTGTCTGGCCTGGGCGGGCCTGCATCTGCTGGTGGGGCTGCCGCTGAACGCGAGCATTCCGCGCGCCTCGGCCTTGCACGCGCCGCCACAGGCACTCGACGCCGAGACCCCCACCGCCGTGCCCCACACGCCGCCGCCCAGACACACCGCCTGGGTCCTGTCCTACGTGTTCGCCGCCACCTGGTTCATCAGCACGGCCATGGCCGCGCACTTGCCACAACTGCTGGTGGCCAGCGGTGCCACGCTGGCCGGGGCGGTGGCCATTGGCGCCCTGGTCGGCCCGGCCCAGGTCGCCGGGCGCATGCTGGGGTTTGGCTTTCTGCGCCGACTGCACCCGC